>NZ_SLVH01000001.1:0-1001381 GCF_004342335.1 Rhizobium sp. PP-F2F-G48
CAGTACCCCATAACCTTCCGCGGGGTGGAGCAGCCCGGTAGCTCGTCAGGCTCATAACCTGAAGGCCGCAGGTTCAAATCCTGCCCCCGCAACCAAAACACACCACAGATTAAAACAAACATACCAATACCCCCGCGCCGTAAAGGCCGGGGGTTTTGGCGTTTCTGGGATGCGTGACGCGGGGGAGGGGATCGCGTGCCATCTGGCTCAGTGCAGCACCGAATGCTCGGCCGGTAGTGGCGCGTCCGATGGTGCTGGGTGCTGGGGGCGCGTCCGATGGTGCTGGGTGCTGAGCGATCCGAATTGTGGAGGACGTGATCGGCATCGCCGGGATCGATAAGGCGGGGGCGACGGTGGTCAAACCATCGTCGCCGGGAGACCTCGATCCTGATCGAGGTCGCGGGGGGCATCGGAATTTGCCATGATGGCGCTTTCGTCTTCATCCAGATCGTCGCGCTCCCGATGCCCTTCATTCCGCTGCCCTTCGTCGTTGCCCTCCTGCTTCTCGTGCTTCTCGTCACCGTGCTTCGACGGGACGAGGGGGTGTCGCGGCGTCTTGCGCTGATCATCTTGATCGTCATCAGCATCTGGCAATCGGTCCTCTCCGGGCTGCGCTGGGGCTATGACGTGCAGGCGATGATGTTTCTGGCGCCTGTCGGGCCGGCGCTCGTTCCGCCGCTTGCCTATGCCGGTGTTGAAAATCTCGTGCGGGGGAAGAGGCCGTGGGGGTGGTGGCGATATGGAGTTCATGGGCTTCCCACCCTGACGATCGTGCTGCTCCTCGTTCTCGAGCGGGAGGCGATCGATGTGGCTCTGATCGCGATCTTCGTCGGCTATGCCCTTGCCATCCTCCGTCTCATGCGGCCCGGCACGGATGCCTTGCGATTGGCGCCGTTCGAGGGGGCGGCGCCGGCCTATCGCGCCAGTCTGTTCACGGCACTTTGCCTTCTTCTCTCGGCAGCCGTCGATCTGTTCGTCGTTCTGGATCTCGCCTGGGCGCAAGGCGCCAATATCCGACCGGTGATCGCAATCGCCAATCTCTGCCTGCTCGTGATCCTGGCGATCGCAGCCGCATCGACCGGTGCGCCGCCGGAACGGGTCCCGGTCATGCCGTCCGCTCTGGACGTTCCGGCTCCCGATGTGTCGTCTTCGAACAGGCCGGCCCCCGAGGCGGCAACGGCCGAAGAGGCCGGGACGATGGACGCCATCGAACGCCTCATGCAGACAAAGCGCGTCTATCGTGACGTCGATCTCAACCTCGACCGCCTGGCCCGCAAGGCCGGAATACCCGCCCGCCAGATCTCCGCCGCCATCAACCGCGCAACCGGAAAGAATGTCTCGCAATATGTCAACGAGCAGCGCATCGCGGACGCCTGCCGGCTGCTGACGGACACCGGGCGTTCGGTCACCGAGATCATGTTCGATGTCGGCTTTCAGACGAAATCGAATTTCAACCGCGAGTTCAAGCGCGTAACCGAGATGACGCCGCTGCAGTGGCGGGAGAGAGCGTCCTCGAACGCGATCGAGCACGACCTCGATCCTGTTTCGGGTCTCGACTGAGACCGGCGATCGTCAGTCTGGGGGCATGAAACACCAGATCGACCATCCCACACCTCACGCCCTCTCCCTCGTCGAGACGCTTCAATCCTTCTCGTCCGAGGCAAGGCCAGCTTCCATCCCGACGCGTGATCCTCCGCGTCGGCCCATCATCGCCATCGGCGTCCTTGTTCTCATGGCTGGCGCCGGTGTGGCCTTGCTGTTTTCGCACGGTGCAGACGTCTTTTCGGGACCGACGGCATCGCCATCGCGGGACCAGATGGCCGCGCCCCAGTCATTGCCATCGTCTGCACCCGATGCGCTTGCCCCGTCGCCGGCCGTGCCCTTGGCCGTCCGCGAAATCACCGGCTCGGGCTTCGTCGTTGCGGAGCAGGGAACCCGCATTTTTTCGCGATATGAAGGCCGGGTCATCACGGTTGCCGTCGATGTTGGCGATCTCGTGCGGCGCGGGCAGGTGCTCGTCGTGCTGGAAGATCGCGATGCCAGGTTCGCGCTCGAGCAGGCACAAGCCGCACAGGCCGCCGCGCAGCTGCAAGAGGCCGCACGGCGCATCGACCTTTCGCAAGCCGAGGCCGAACGCGACCGGACGGAGCGGCTCTTTGCGAGCGACGCCGTGTCCAGACAGGCGCTCGATCAGGCCCGTCTTCGGCGGGATCAGGCCGAGAATGCCGCGGCGCAGGCGCGCCAGGCGGTCGAAAGTGCGGGAATTTCGCTTCGCATCGCGCAGGAGCGTCTCGAGGAGCAGACGATTTCCGCACCCTTCTCGGGAAGGGTGACCGGCCTCTCCGTGCATGTCGGCGATACGGTTCTGTCGCGCGCCGACAGCGTGCGCGAAGACCAGAGCCTGATGATGCTGACCGATATGAACCGCCTCGCGATCGATGCGGATGTGGCGGAGACCACGGTCGCGGCGCTGACGCCGGGGCTTGCCGGCGAGGCCGTGCTCGATGCGTTTCCGGACAAGCCGTTCCGGGTTGCAATCCGGCGTCTTGCGCCGGTCGCCTCGGCCGAGAAGGGAACGGTGGCGCTCCGCCTCGACCTCGTCGATCCGCCGCAAGGGCTGCGGCCCAACATGGCGGCGCGCATTCGCATTCCCATCCACCCGACAGGAGATATCGCGCCATGACGGACACGCCGGACATCTACATTCAACTTCAGAGCGTCAGCAAAGCCTATCATATTGCCGGGCAGGCGATCCCGATCTTTTCCGGCCTCGATCTGGCGATCCCCCGCGGCGACTTCGTGGCCGTCATGGGGCCTTCCGGCTCCGGAAAATCGACGCTTCTCAACATGCTGGCCGGGATCGACCGACCGGATGCCGGGCGCGTGCGCATCGGCACGCATCAGCTCGACCAGATGGGCGAGGCGGCCCGTGGCGCCTGGCGGGCGCATCACATGGGCATCGTCTTTCAGTTCTACAATCTTCTGCCCATGCTGACTGCCGCGGAGAATGTCGAGCTTCCGCTTCTTCTGAAGCCTCTTTCGGCGCGGGAGCGGCGTCTGCGGGTCGAGCGCGTGCTCGATCTCGTCGGGCTCTCCGGACGCGAGCGGCAATATCCCGGCATGATGTCCGGCGGTCAGCAACAGCGCGTCGGCATCGCCCGGGCCATCGTCGCCGATCCGGGCCTTCTGCTTTGCGACGAGCCGACCGGCGATCTCGATCGCACGTCCGCCGATGACATTCTGGAGATGTTGCAGACGCTCAATCAGGTGCTCGGCAAGACGATCCTCATGGCGACGCACGATCCGCAGGCGGCCCGGCTTGCGAAGCGGACGCTGCATCTCGACAAGGGCGTCTTCGTCGAAGAAGCGAGGGCGCCTCGATGAGCTTTTATTCTCTCGCGAAACGCAACGCGCTGCGAAAACCCCTGCGCGCCGTTCTCCTCATCATCTGTATCGCCATCGCGTTCCTGATCTATGGCCTGACGACGAGTTTCCTTAGGGGTGCCCAGAGCGCTTCGGCGGCGAGCGAGGATATCCTCGGTATCACCAGTGCCGGCGGGCGGGCACAGGCGTTGCCGATCCATTTTCTGTCCAGACTTGCCGACATTCCCGACGTCGCCGCCGTTGGCTATGTCGCGCGCCTGCGGGGCTATGCGGGTGTCGAGAAGAACAGGATTGCCGTCAGCGCGGCGGATATGCCGCGGTTGATGCAGGTCAACGGCAAGGGCCTGGGTCTGACGCCGGCGCTGCTCTCGGCCATGGACGGCGCGCGTGACCGCGTGCTCGTCGGCCGGGCGCTGGCCGAGGCACAGGGCTGGGTGGTCGGTCAGCGCGTGACGATCACGGCGTTCGATGTGTTCCCGCAGGCAGGCGGTCGCGACTGGCGGTTCGAGATTGCCGGCATTTTTGACGGCGAGACGGCCTCGACCGATACCTATTTCATGATTGCCCGCTTCGACTATGTGAACGCGGTCCGGGCGCGCGGACGGGATATGGTCGATGCCTTCGTCGTCCTGCCATCGCCGGCCGTGTCTCCAGCCGTTCTCGCCGCCCGGATCGATGCGCGGTTTTCCAGCTCCGCCACGCCCACGCAGACCCAGTCGGAGAAGCAGTTCCTGGAGGCGTTCCTCCGGCAATATGCCGATGTCGGGCTGATCGTGAACCTCGTCGTCGGCGCTGCTTTCGTCACGCTTCTGATGATCGTGATCAACACGATGATCTTCGCGATCCGGGAGCGGACCTTCGAGATCGGCGTCTTGAAGACGCTCGGCTTCTCGCGGGGCCATATCGTCGCGCTCGTTCTGGTGGAGACCGCCTTCGTCGTCCTGCTTGGCGGGAGCGTCGGGTTGTCTCTGGCATGGCTTGCCGCGCAGCTTGCCGGAGCCGAGCTCGGGCTCGTCTTTTCGGCTGCGGTGCTCGCCAAGGGTGTGGCGATCATGGTCGCGCTCAGTCTTGCGACCGGCGCGCTTCCGGCCATCGCGGCGCTTCGCATTCCCGTCATCAACGCCTTCAGAACACGGTGATCTCCATGTCCATGCTTCTCAGACAGACCGGCATCCTCATCCGTGTCAATCTTCTCAGCCTGCCGCGTCGTCTCGCAATCTCCCTGTCGATGGCCTTGTCCATCGCCCTCGTCGTTTGCGTGCTTGCCGGTTTTCTGGCTTTGGCCAAGGGTTTCGAGCGCGCGCTTGCCGGAGCGGGGTCGCCCCGGGTGGCCGTGGTCCTCGGCGGCGGCACGCAGCAGGAAAGCGGCTCGGATATTCCGGCCGAGGCCGTCCGCACCCTGCAGGCGACGACGGACGATATCGGCGTCGTCCGGGATGCGGCAGGACAACTGGTCGCCTCGCGGGAGATCGTGGTCGCGGTGGACGTCGAGACGGCGGGCGACGAGACGGTGGGCGACGAGGCGGCCCGCACCATTGCGGTCCGTGGCATGGATCGCGCGGGAGCCGCCATGCGCGATCAGGTTGCGCTATCGGCTGGGCGGCTCTTCGTGCCGGGTGCGCGGGAGATCGTCGTCGGCGACCAGCTTGCCGCCACGCTCGGCATGACGGTCGGCCGCAGCGTCCGGCTTGGCGCGGTGGACTGGATGGTGGTCGGGCAGTTTTCGGCCCATGGCAGCGCGTTCGAGTCCGAGATCTGGGCCGATCTCGATGCGGTGCGTGCGGCCTTCGATCGGGAAAATGCGGTGCAGAGCCTGCGCCTGCGATTGATGGACCCGGCCGGGCTCGGGCGTCTGCAGGCCCGATTGGCGACGGTCGGAACGGTGCCTTTGTCTGCGCTGTCGGAGGCGGATCTCTATGCGGCGCAATCGGGCCACACGACGCGGCTCATCCGCCTTTTCGCCTGGCCGCTGGCCTTGCTGATGGCGATCGGCGCGACGGCGGGGGCGCTGAACACGATGATGAGTTCGGTGTCCGACAGGACGGTCGAGATCGCCACGGTCCGGGCGCTCGGTTTCCGACGATCTGCTGCCTTCGTCGGAACCTGGGTGGAGGCGTTGTGCCTGGCCGCTGTCGGCGTGGCCCTTGGCCTCGTCGTGTCCTGGCTCGCCTTCAATGGCTGGCAAGCCAGCACCATCGGGGCCAACAATGCGCGGCTCGCCTTCCAGCTGTCGGTGACGCCGGATGTCGCTGTCGTCGCCGGGCTACTCGGCCTGGCGATCGGCGCGCTCGGCGGTCTCGTCCCGGCGTTCGCCGCCACGCGCCTGCCGCTGACGGCGGCTCTCCGGGCGCGAGGGTAGGTGACGTCTTCTAACCCTTGCGGCGGAAGGTGATGACCGTGAGTTCCGAAGGGCGGCCGAGGCGGAGCGCGAAGCCGGGCCAGAGGCCCGTGCCGTTGTTGACGTAAAGCTGCAGGCCGCCGACCGTGTAGAGGCCGGAGACGAAACCGTTGTTCGGGCCGGAAACGAGGCGGTCGAGGCCCATCACCATGCCGCCATGGGTGTGGCCCGAAAGCTGCAACGCGACCCCGGCTGCCGCGGCCGTCTGCGCCTCGCGCGGCTGGTGGTCGAGAAGGATGATCGGCGCGTCGGACCGCGCGCCCTTCAGGGCTTGCGCCAGATCGGGGCCGGGCAGGCCGTTGGCGCGCGCGGAAAGATCGGTCACGCCCGCAATGGTGATCGAGCCACCGTCCCGGGCGACCGACACATGCGCGTTTTCGAGCACCGTCATGCCGAGCGAGGCGAAATGGGCCATCCATCCGGTATAGCCGAAGAAATATTCGTGGTTGCCGGGAATGGCGATCACGCCGTCGCGGGCGCTGAGACCGGCGAGCGGCGCCACATCGTCGCGGCGGTTTTCCAGACTTCCGTCGATCAGGTCGCCGGTGATGACGATCACGTCCGGCGCGAGCGCGTTGGCCTTCTCGACGACCGCTTCGGCCCAGGCTCGTGGAAAGAGCCGGCTGATATGCATGTCGGTCAGCTGCAGCATCCGATAGCCGTCGAAGGACGGCGGCAGGTCGGGAATGGCGATCTCGATCGATTTCAGCGGGGGAACGCGGATGGCATTGGCAACGCCGATGCCTGCCGTGACCAGCGCCGTAACGCCCATGGCGTATCGGACCACAGGCGGCACGGCGATCCAGTGACCTTTCACGAGGGCGAGCCCGATCGACACCAGATCGAGTGCGATCTGGAGAACGGCCAGAAGAATGATGGCACCGAACAGCAGGTTGAAGCCGATCACCAGCCAGCGCGGAAACTCCGGCGAGAAGACGGAGCCCGAGGAGATGCGGCTGAACAGGTGATACTGGGAGGCCAGCAGAAGCAGGATGGCCAGCACCGCCTTTGCCGACCAGAGCCAGGGAAGAGGCTGGATGAAGCGGACGAGGACGACCAGCCAGGGGAGGCCGAAGATGAGATGAAACATGCGCCGCCGGCTGTGAGGATGAGGACAGGGTCTGGTGTAGCATACGACGGCGATGCGGGACTGGACTTTCTTGCGGGCAAAAAGACCTTGGGGCAGAGAGCCCGGCCCGCACACCGCGTTCCGGGCGACCGTGTCGTCGCCCGGCGCCTTTCAGCCCGTTGGTCCTGGGGGGCGGGGCGACCATTCCCGGACGGCCCGCAGGGCTGTCGGTCTCAGTCGATCGCGGGGCCGGCCGCGTATTGCGCGTCGGTCACCTTGTCGAGCCAGGTGACGACGCTGCCGTCAAGGGCTTCGGCCACCGCGAAGTGGACCATGGGCGTATCGGCGGCGGCGCCGTGCCAGTGCTTGACCAGCGGCGGAATCCACACGACGTCTCCGGGGCCGAAGGCCTCGCGCGGGCCGCCCTCCTTCTGCACCCAGCCCCGGCCGGAGACGATGTAGAGCGTCTGCCCGAGCGGATGCGTGTGCCAGGCGGTGCGCGCCCCCGCCGGAAAGGACACGGTCGCGCCGCTGATGCGGGCGGGGTCCGTGCCCTTGTAGGGCGCGGAAATCTGCACATCTCCGGTGAAGTAAGCGTCCGGACCCGGCTTGGCGTCAGCGCCGGCACGGGTCAGGGTGATGTCGGGGTTTGCGGTCTCGGACGGTTCGGACATGGCTTCGGCTTTCTTTTCCTGACGGGCGGCCCCTTCATCACGGGCAGCAAGGACCTTCTCCAGGACGGGAACCGCCGACATGGCCCGCGGCCAGCCGGCATAGAAGCCGAGATGGGTCACGACCTCTGCAGCTTCCGTCGCCGTCAACCCGTTGTCCATGGCCCGGTTCAAATGAAATGGCAACTGTTCGGGCTGGCCGATGGCAACGAGCGCGGCCATGGTGACAAGGCTGCGGTCCCGCGCGCTGAGATCCGGGCGCTGCCAGAGATCGCCGAAGAGAACCTCGTTCGTCAGCTCTGCAAGGGCCGGCGCGGTCGGCGCGACCGACGCATCGACCGTGCGGCGGCGTGCGGCTTCCGCTCCGGGCTCCAGCACGATCCGTCCCGCGTCGCTTTCGCCGACGGCTGCGATCTTGCGAGCCTCGAACACGGTCTTCGTCTCGGTCACGGCGGACATGGCATTCGGCCAGCCGGTATAGAAGGCGAGATGGGTGATGAGTTCGCCGATTTCCTGCGGCTTCACGCCATTGTCGAGCGCCCGCCCGACATGACCGCCGATTTGCGCCGTTCGGCCGGTGGCGACAAGGGCCGCGACGGTCACGAGGCTGCGATCACGGGCGGCAAGCTGCGGGCGGCGCCAGACGTCGCCGAAGAGGACGTCGTCGGTAAAATGGCCGAGCCCCGGCGCGACATCGTAGACGGCTGCGGGCGCGATGCGGGTTCGCCGGTTTTCCCCGGCTTCGGTGCCGGTGGTTTCGGCGGCAGCGCCTGTGGCGGCGAGTGCCGAAAGGGCAATGGTGGTGGCTATGGTCTTCATGAGGACCTCCGGTCGTTGGTCCGCACCCGGTGAATGGGAGGTGGCGTGCGGCACCATGCAGATAGGTGCTTTAAGCGCCTGGATTAGCCCTCGAAAACCGCATGGACCTATCGATTTTCGCCATGAATGACCGTCTGCGGACATGCTTGCCCTGCCGGCCCGTCGTCTTCGCGCCGCAAAGCGCGCCGATACCGGACAGCCGCATCACCGAGGATCTTGCGCAAGGGAGGCGATTGATTCTATCGCCTTCGTCCGCGGAACCGAACCGACCGATGCGGGGTTCGGCACCGTTACGAAAGCCGGATGCCCGCCTGCAACGACAGGACCGAAACGCAAGGGCATCGGATCGGCGCAAAGAGGAAACGACAGGATGACGAGGTACGGGTTGTGAGCGAGGAAGCGGAACTTTTCGACAAGGTCTTTCTCGTCGTCGAAGACGAATATCTGGTGGCGGCGGATATTATGGATGTGCTGGGCCGCGCCGGAGCCGACGTGATCGGACCCGTGTCGTCGCTGGAAGGCGCCTTGAAGCTGGTGGACGAGGCGGAACAGATCGATGCCGCGGTTCTCGACATTCATCTGCGCGGCGCGGAGGTCTATCCGGTGGCGGATGCGCTGTCCCTGCGCAAGGTGCCTTTCGCCTTCCTGACGGCCTATGACCGGCGCGATCTGCCCGAGCGGTTTCGCCAGTCGCCCTTTCTCCAGAAACCGGCCGATCCCGACGAACTTCTACAGCTCCTGAGCCGGTTATAATTCGGCCGACAGACAGAGGATCCGGGCCATGACCTTTCATGATGCGCCTCACCCTCCACTTCTCGCTCCGAAAAGCGATGATCTCCTGCGGGTCGTCTTCGAGAGCGCGATCGATTTTGCCATCTTCTCCCTCGACGCCGAGGGGCGCGTGACGAGCTGGAACGCTGGCGCCGAGCGCGTGCTGGGCTATACGGAAACCGATATTCTCGGGCAGTCCGGCGACGTGATCTTCACGCCGGAAGACAGGACGGCCGGCTTGCCGGCGCTGGAGCGGGGGGATGCCCGAACGCACGGGCGGGCGGAGGACGAGCGCTGGCAGATGCGCAAGGACGGCACCCGCTTCTGGGCATCGGGGCTGACCATGCCGCTCAGCGACGGATCCGGTTTCGTGAAAATCCTGCGCGACCGGACGGAATCGCACCTTGCGGGCCAGAGGCTGAGCGAGAACGAGGAGCGTTTTCGCCTGCTGGCCACCAACATTCCCCAGCTCGTGTTCCGCTGCGTGGCGGATGGGTCCCGCACCTGGGGCAGTCCGCAATGGGTCGAATATTCCGGCCTCGACCAGCCGCAGAGCCTTGGGCTCGGCTGGCTGAACGCGGTCCACCCGGAGGATCGCGCGCTGACACTGGCGGCCTGGCAGGCGGCAGCCAGTACCGGCGAATGCTATGTCGAGCATCGCGTTTGCCGTGCGGCCGACGGCGCCTATCGCTGGCACCAGACGCGGGCGCTGCCGGTCATGAGCGCGTATGGCGAAGAGACCGGCGACTGGATCGGCACCATGACTGATATTCACGAGCTTCGGGAGTTGAAAGACCGCCAGGACGTGCTGGTCGCCGAACTTCAGCACCGGACGCGCAATCTCCTGGCCGTCGTCCAGTCGGTCGCCACCCAGACGCTGCGCAGCAGTTCGTCGCTGGAAAGTTTCGGGCCCGAATTTTCGAGCCGCCTGCGCGCGCTGAGCCGGGTTCAGGGGCTCGTGGCGCGGGCGGCGGAATCCATCGCGCTGCGTGACCTGATCGAGGGCGAACTCAGCGCGCACGGGGCCGCCTCGCGCATGGAGGCCGTGCAGGCCGAAGGGCCGCCGGTGACGGTTCCCACGCTCGGCGCGCAGGCGCTCGGCCTTGCGCTGCACGAGCTTGCGACGAATGCGATCAAATATGGTGCGCTGAGCCAGGAGAGCGGCGTGCTGCGCGTTTCCTGGACGGTCGAGGAGGCCGACGGAGAAAGAGCCGTGCGGCTCGAATGGCGGGAGACGGGCGTCCGCATGCCGCAAGGTGAGACGCCGCGCCGCAAGGGCTATGGCCGCGAGCTGATCGAGCGCGCGCTGCCTTACCAGCTGAATGCGAAGACCGAGTTGCAGTTTCTGGATAACGGCATCCGTTGCCTGATCCGGGTTCCGCTTCTCTGATCAAGACCTCACGGTCGTCAACGGCCGTGTGCCTCATGGCCGGGCCTCCGATCGCGCTGAGCGCCGCCGCCGGGCTTTGCGGGCCCAGGCACCGGCGTCTGTCCGAGCGTCGCCTGTCCACCGGCGGGGGCCATCGGCCTGGAAGCCGAGGGAAGGCATCGCTGACGTCGCGGTTTTTTTCCGTTCGTATGCAACCGGGCCATGGCCGTATGATCGCCGCATCGCGCAGGCGCCTGACGTTCTTGCGGACGTGGGAATGCGAGCTTTTCTGGAACCTTTCGGGAGAGGACCGGTTCCGAAAGTCCGGTCCGGTTGGCGAACACGTGTTCTGTCGGCCCTGTTTTGCGTCCAGCCGGAGTACCCTTTGAACAACGGAGGCCTTTATGCGCGCGCTCGTCTGGCATGGCAAAGAAGATATCCGGTGCGACACCGTCACCGATCCCGAAATCGAGGATCCCCGCGATGCGATCATCAAGGTGACCAGCTGCGCGATCTGCGGATCGGACCTGCATCTGTTTCACAATTTCATACCGGCGATGATGCCGGGCGACATCATGGGCCACGAGATGATGGGCGAGGTCGTGGAGACCGGGTCCGGAATGAACGGCAAACTGAAGAAGGGCGACCGGATCGTCGTGCCCTTCACCATTCAATGCGGCGAATGCGACCAGTGCCGGCGCGGCAATTTTTCGGTCTGTGAACGCTCCAACCGCAACAAGGCTCTGGCCGACAAGGCCTTCGGCCATGCGACGGCGGGCCTGTTCGGCTATACCCACCTGACCGGCGGGTATCCCGGCGGCCAGGCCGAATATCTGCGCGTTCCCTTTGCGGACTCGACCCATATCAAGGTGCCGGACAGCCTGACCGACGAGCAGGTTCTGTTCCTCGGCGATATCTTTCCGACCGGCTGGCAGGCCGCCGTGCATTGCGACATCGAGCCCACGGATACGGTGGTCGTTTGGGGTTGCGGGCCTGTCGGCCAGATGGCCATCCGCAGCGCGGTGCTGCTCGGCGCCAAGCTCGTCGTGGCGATCGACTGCATTCCCGAGCGCCTGGGCATGGCCCAAGCCGGCGGCGCCTTGACCATCGACTTCAGCGCGGAAAGCGTCGTGGAGCGGCTGAACGAGCTGACCGACGGCAAGGGGCCGGAGAAGTGTATCGACGCGGTGGGGCTGGAGAGCCACGTCTCCATGAACCAGCCGGATACGCTGCTCGATCGCGCCAAGCAGATGATGCTGCTGGAGAACGACCGGCCGCATGTGCTGCGGGAGATGATCTATGTCTGCCGTCCCGGCGGCATCATCTCCATTCCCGGCGTCTATTCGGGCCTTGTCGACAAGATTCCGTTGGGGCAGGCGATGAACAAGGGGCTGACGTTCCGCATGGGACAGACGCATGTCAACCGCTGGACGCCGGATCTGGTGCGCCGGATCGAGGAGGGGCAGATCGATCCCTCCTTCGTCATCACACACACCGCGACGCTCGAGGAAGGCCCCGAGATGTACAAGGTTTTCCGCAACAAGCAGGACAGCTGCATCAAGGTCGTCCTCAAACCCTGACAGGAGGCAATCATGTCCCTTCTCTCCAGACTGACGCGCAACGAGAGCGATCCGAAAATCCTGTCGTCCGGCCCGCGCCTGCACGATGCGACCGACGGGCTGACGCGCGGGCTCGGATGGTTCAGCCTCGGCCTCGGCTTGTTCCAGATGGTCGCGCCGCAGCGCATCACCCGGGCTTTTGGGCTGCGCGGCGGCGAGCATGTGGTGCGGGCCTATGGGGCCCGGGAAATCGCAAGCGGCATGCTCACGCTCTCGACCGACAAGCGGGCAGGGCTTGCGAGCCGCGTCGCGGGCGATGGCCTCGACATCGTGACGCTGCTGGCGCTGCTCTCGACCGGCAATCCGCGACGCCAGACGGTGAAGACGGCGCTTTTCATGGCCGTCGGGATCGCGGCGATCGATCTTCTGGCGGCAAGTGCGGTGACCGCGAAGCAAGCACGGCCGAAAACCGTCAAGGACTACAGTGATCGATCCGGTTTCCCGCGCGGCGTCGTGGGTGCCCGCGGCATTGCCCGGCAGGCGCGGCCCCACGAGCAGAAGGCCGGCTCGGAAACGACGCACTGACGGCCGATGTCCGGCATGACAGAGGGGGCAGGCGGCGGAGGCCAGGCGAGACCGATGAGGCCCGCACGGTTCCGCCGCCAGATCTTCGACGGCGGGCGCCCGTCAGACGATCAGGATGTCGCCATGATGAAGATCCGACACCTTCGTATCCGCGAGAACCACGCTGCCACCGACCCAGGACAGAACGGCATCCGCGCCGATCTGGACGAAATGCGAGAGTGCCGCATCCGCCGTTTTGAAGAGCGAGGCGCCGAAGAGGAGCATATCGTGGCCCTCCACGCCGTCGTTGAAGTCGGTTATGACATCGCGGCCGGAAGCGACCTTCGAGAAGTCGAAGACATCGTTGCCGATGCCGCCGGACAGTCGGTCGTTGCCGGGCCCCCCTGTCAGTACGTCATTGCCGATCCCGCCATGGAGATCGTCATCGCCCGTATCGCCAAAAAGTTGATCATTGCCGGTGCCGCCGTGCAGGAGGTCGTTGCCCGCACCGCCGCGAAGGACATCTTTGCCGGCGAGACCGAAGATGCGGTCGACGCCTGCCGTGCCGCCGAGACTGTTGTCCCCCGCCGTGCCTTCGACATGGGCGACATAGGTCTTGTCTGCGAACAGCAAGGTGTCGAGCTTGGTGGTCGTCACGGTGTAGCTCGTCGGAAGGAGCGTGCCGAACTCGATCCGCTCGACCGAGGTCATTTCCTTCAGCCCGTATTGTCCTGACAGATCACGCATCACGAGCGTTCCGTCCGAGAGGCGGATGGCCTCGTAGCTGCCGATCGCGCCAGGCATCTGGACCGTATCCGTGCCGTCGCCACCCGCGATCGTATCATTGCCTTTGGAAACGCTGAACCGATCGTTTCCGCCAAAACCTTCCAGGAAGTCGCTTGCCTTGCCGTCCCGCAGCCGGTCGGCCTGATCGGAGCCGAGGATGAAGGCGGGCTGGCCGAAATGGCTGGACGTACTGCGCGCGACATCCTCCACCCAGACGACCGGACGCAGGAGATCGCTCATTTGCGAGACGATGATCGCGCTGTCCTTCTCCATGATCGACGCGAAGCTCGAGCGGACGATCGTTGCGAAGGCGTCGTTGAACAGATTGCCGATATGCGAACTCCAGCCGCCCGGGATGTTGAAGACGGTTGTCGGCCCGAAGGGCGACAGCGGATTGGCGTAGAGGTCATTGAAGAGGACGATATTGTCGGCGGAGCTGCCGAAGTTGCGGTCCTTGTGCAGAAACGCTTCGGTCAATCCCTCTGGAATGCTGTCCGTCGATGTGCCGAGCGAGCGGTAGACGAGGTCGTTCTCGCCGCCGAGGTTCAAGATCTTCTCGCTGTTGTCGTAAATGTTGGGCGAGTCGAACCCGAAATAGTTCGCCGTGTCGTAGAAGCCGTCGGCGACGACGTCGGAGCGCTCCGCCAGGATATTGGCGGCGCCGCCGCCGAGGCTGTAGCCCGTGACGACGACATCCTCGCCCGTCAGACCGTTTGCCTTCGCGAAGCGCGCGGCGGCTTCGAGAACATAGACGAACTGATCGAGATATTCCCCCTTCGCCAGGGCGAAGTAAGCGGGGAGGTCGCCGATATCGCTGGTTCCGGCAAAGCTGACGCCGATCCGCTCGATCGCTCCGCCGGCGCCGGTATAGGCGAGGATCTTGACCTGCGCGCTGGCGGACGTCGCGCCGTGGAAGAAGCCGAAGCTGTCGACGGTGTTTGCGGGAAGACCGACGTCGCTGGCTGTCAGATCATGCCAGCCTGACGGAGGCGAAAAGTTGCCCGTGGTCCCCGTCAGCGTCGTTCCGAGCTCTCCCAGGGCTCCGAACGCACGTAGTTGTCCATAGCGTGCGAGGTTGAATGCCTCCGATACCTCTGCGCCTGCGTCTCTTCCCTTGTAATCAAAGAGTGCCATCGGTTCCTCCCGTTGACGTGTACGTTAACGGAATCTGATTTACGCCTAATTCACGCCTTGCGAAAGTAAAAATGACCGGAATGCCAGGAGACGTGCAGGTCGAGCGCGCGACGGTGCGCCCTCCGCTCGCGAAATGGAGGAGTGTCGTTCGGGCAACCTCAAGGCTGGCAATACCAAAAAAAACCAATTTGCCGGGCATGCGGAGAGCAGAACCAGGAAGGCATTGCATTATAATATCATTGACTACAGTGACTTATGCCGTTCGTTAAAATTCCCTTCCTAAAGGGCTGGACGATTGGCCTGTTTTTGGTATGGTCATTGACGAATGAAGGCGCTCGCCGTTCCGTGTGCTGTCCGCATAACCGGGGCGAAGAAAGCTCCGGGGCTCGGCGGATAGGGTCAGTGCGGTCGATAGGCGAGATCGGGACTCCGTGGATTTTCACTTTGTGAAAATGAATTTCATGGCTGTTCGTGGAAACGGTTTTTATGTTGACGAGATCGCTGATCTGACACAGGCTGCGAAAATTAATTACGAAAAGACGGGGAGCAGGCCGATATGAAGGTCGCCATGATCGGGCTTGGGTTTCGGCTGGGGTATCTCGGCCGTATTTTCAGGGACATGGATCCGACGTTCGAGATCGTCGGTCATGTCGATCCCGCGCCGGCAGGCCTGCCGGGCCTTGCCGAAGCCGGGATTTCCGCCGGAAAGGCCTATGCGACGCCGCAGGAGATGATCGCCTCGGAGACGTTCGATCTCCTGATGGTCGGTTCTCCCAACCACATGCATCTCGATCATATCCGCATCGGGCTCGAGGCCGGGCTGACCGTCTTCACCGAGAAGCCGATCGTCGTGACCATCGAGGAAAGCCTCGAACTGGCGCGTCTGCTCAACCGTCATGGCCATGACAGGCTGCTGGTCGGCCTCGTGCTGCGCTACTCGCCGCTCTATCGCGACCTGCGTCAGGCGCAGGCGGAGGGTCGGCTCGGCGAGATCGTCTCGATCGAGGCGTCCGAGCATATCGAGCCCTATCACGGCGCCTTCTTCATGCGCGACTGGCGCCGCTATGGCCGCTATGCCGGCGGCTTCATGCTGGAAAAGTGCTGCCACGACCTCGACCTTTACAATGGCGTGGTCGGCGCGCGTCCGCGCTACGTGTCGTCCTTCGGCGGCCGCAAGAGCTTCGTTCCCGCCAACGATCCGCGCACTGACGGCGCGAACGACATGGAACTCTATCACCGCAAACCGAGCGGCTGGGAGGGCTCCGACAAGGTGTTCGACAGCGATGGCGACCTGATCGACTACCAGACGGCGATTGTCGAATATGAGAACGGCGCCGCGATGACGTTCCATACCAATCTGAACGTTCCCGACCAGTTCCGCCGCTTCTGCGTGATCGGCTCCAAGGGCATGGCGGAAGGCGACTTCGTGCGCGGCTATCTCGACGTGCACAATGCGCGCAACAATGAAAAGGTCGTCGCCAAGACGTACCAGGCGCCGTCCGAGACCTCCCACCATTATGGTGCCGACGAGCAGATGGCCGAGGACGTCTTCAAGTTCATCACCGAGGGGCAGGCGCTGCCGGTGTCGGCGCTGAACGCCATCGAGGCCGGTATCCTGGCGCTGGCGATGGACGAGGCCCGGTTTGCCCGCAAGGTCGTCGATCTCGCGCCCGTCTGGGCCGAGTACGATGCCTGCCTGCACGGCACGACAGCCGCGTCATCCGCACCGCAGACCAAGTCTGCTTGAGAGGGCCCGTCATGGAAGCCAAACGAAGCACCGTCCTCTTCGCCTGGCTCCTCATGGCGCCGGCCATTCTCTACGTCACCGTCATCGTCGCCTATCCCCTTGTCGATACGTTCATCCTGTCGTTTACGGATGCCTCCCTGAAAAAGACGACGAACTGGGTCGGCTGGGCGAACTACAGCAAGATCTTCAACGCCACCTTCGCCGAAGTCATCATCCGGACCTTCATCTGGACGTTCTTCTCGGTGTCGCTGAAAATGATCATCGGCACGTTCGGCGCGTCCATGCTGAACGCGGCGGTGCCCGGCCGGGCGCTGTTCCGCGTGCTGACCATGCCGCCCTGGATCGTGCCCATGGCGATCGGCATCTTCATGTGGGGCTGGATGTATAACGGCCAGTTCGGCATGATTTCGGGCCTGCTCCAGCGCTTCGGCTTCGTCGACAGCCCGATCGCCTTCCTGGCACAGGGGTCGACCGCCTTCTGGGCGACGGTCATTACCGATGTGTGGATCGGCGTTCCCATGGTCACGCTCTACATGCTGGCCGCGATGCAATCGATCCCGCAGGACCTCTACGAGGCCGCCTGGACGGATGGCGCCGGCCGGCTCTACCGTTTCCGCCGCATCACGCTGCCGCTGCTCGTGCCGTCGATGATCACGATGTCGATGATCTCGCTGATCTCCACCTTCAACTCCTTCGACATCATCTGGATTCTGACGCGCGGCGGGCCGACCGGCGAGACGACGACCATGATCATCGACACCTACAAGACGGCGATCGGCTCCAACAAGTACGGGGAGGGCGCGGCGCGGGCGGTTCTGATCTGCATCTTCCTGTCGATCTTCTGCGTCTTCTATTTCCGCATGACCAGCCGCCTTTCTGCCGGAGACAAGCGATGAAAGAACCGTCCATCCTCATCAACCGCTATGCCTGGTACGAGATCGTCGGCATCTATGCGGGCATCTTCGTCTTTCTCACCTTCCTTCTGGCGCCTTTCGTGGAAGGTTTCCTGGTCTCGCTGAAGCCACTCAGCCAGCTGTTCTCGTCGCCCTATCGCTTCATTCCGAAGAACGGATCGTTCGAGGCCTACCGGACCATGTGGGTCAGCGTGCCCGGCTTTGCGCGCTACATCTTCAATTCGCTGTTCATCTCCAGCGTCGTCACCATCGCGGTGCTGATCCTCGTCGTGCCCGCGGCCTACGCCTTTGCCCGGTTCGAGTTCAAGGGCTCGGGCCAGCTGCTCGGCGCCTTTCTCGCGGTCAACATGTTCTCGGGCGCCGTGCTGCTCATCCCGCTCTTCCGGCTGATGCGCTCGCTCGGCGTGCTGAACACCTATTTTGCGATGATCGTGCCGGGCGTCGCGTTCCTGATCCCTACGGCCATCTGGCTCCTGCGCACCTATATGATGCGGATCCCACGAGAGCTGGACGAAGCCGCCTTCATGGACGGCGCCAGCCACTTCTACACGTTGCGCCGCGTCATCCTGCCGATCGCCATGCCCGGTATCGTGGTGGTCGCCATCACGACCTTCATCGGGTCCTATGCGCAGCAGTTCATCTATGCGCTCACCTTCAATTCAAAGTCCGAATATGCGCCGCTCCCGGTCGGGTTGTTCGCCTATTTCGGACGTCAGGAAGTCGTCTGGAACGAACTCATGGCGGCGAGCTTCGTCGGCATCGCCCCGGCCATGATCGTGATCTTCTTCCTGCAACGCTATCTCGTCAGCGGCCTGACCGCCGGCGCGGTGAAACAATAAGACCAACCACCAGAGAACAACGGGAGCTTAAACGTGACAATCCAATTCAAGACCGGCCTCATGGCCCTTGCATTGCTCGGCTCGACCGCACTCGGCACGATGACTGCCACAGTCGCACAGGCCGCAGACCAGGAAATCAGCTGGATCTATTGCGGCGACAAGATCGACCCGATCCATGAAAAGTACATCAAGGAGTGGGAAGGCAAGAACGCCGGCTGGACCGTGAAGCCCGAGCTCGTCGGCTGGGAACAGTGCCAGGACAAGGCGACGACGCTGGCCGCTGCCGGCAACCCGGTTGGCATGGCCTATGTCGGCTCGCGCACGCTGAAGGAATTCGCCGAGAACGACCTGATCGTTCCCGTGCCGATGACCGACGCGGAAAAGAAGACCTACTACCCCAACATCGTCGACACCGTCACCTTCGACGACAACCAGTGGGGCGTGCCGATCGCCTTCTCGACCAAGGCGCTCTACTGGAACAAGGACCTCTTCGCGAAGGCCGGGCTCGATCCCGAAACGCCGCCGAAGACCTGGGCCGAAGAGATCGCCTTCGCCAAGCAGATCAAGGAAAAGACCGGCATTGCCGGCTACGGCCTTCCGGCCAAGACCTTCGACAACACCATGCACCAGTTCATGCATTGGGTTTACACCAATAATGGCAAGGTCATCGATGGCGACAAGATCGTCATGGATAGCCCAGAAGTGCTGGCAGCCCTGCAGGCCGTCAAGGACATCACGCCCTATTCCGTCGAAGGTGCGACCGCCTACGAACAGAACGAAATCCGCGCCATCTTCCTCGATGGCAAGGCCGGCATGATCCAGTCCGCATCGGGCGCCGCAGCGCTGCTGAAGAAGACCGACATGAAGTGGGGCGTTGCGCCGCTGCCGCTCGGTCCCTCGGCCAAGGGTGAGGGCACGCTGCTCATCACCGACAGCCTGGCGATCTTCAAGGGCACGGGCGTCGAGGACAAGGCGATCGAATTCGCCAAGTTCATCACCTCGCCGGGCCCGCAGGGCGAATACGAACTGCAGGGCGGCGCTGGCCTGACCCCGCTGCGCCCTTCGGCCAAGGTTGACGAATTCGTCAAGGCCGATCCGTCGTGGAAGCCGTTTATCGACGGTATCGCCTTCGGTGGTCCGGAGCCCCTGTTCAAGGATTACAAGGGCTTCCAGAATGCTGTCATCGAAATGGTCCAGTCGGTCGTCACCGGCAAGGCCGAGCCGGCAGATGCTCTGAAGAAGGCTTCGGCCGCGATCGAAGAGTACAAATAAGCTTGTCCAGCCTGCTGTCGCGGCGGCCCTTGCCGTCGCGACAGTCCCTTCCCGGGGCGTAGGACCGGCCTGCCTGCCGACCCGTTTCCCTTTTTCGTCCAGACCAACGCCGCCCGCTTCGGCGACCGGAGACCGATCGTGATACAGCTCTTCCTCAACAAGGTGCAGAAGTCCTACGGCGACTTCGAAGTGCTCAAGGGCGTCCAGCTCGAGGTGACGACCGGCGAGTTCGTCGTCTTCGTCGGCCCGTCCGGCTGCGGCAAGTCCACGCTCTTGCGCATGATCGCGGGTCTCGACTCCACCACGAGCGGCGACATCGTCATCGACGGCGTTCGCGTCAACGATCTGCCGCCGGTCAAGCGCGGCATCGCCATGGTCTTCCAGTCCTATGCGCTCTATCCGCATATGACGGTGTTCGAGAACATCGCCTTTCCCCTGCGCGTGGAAAAGATGGAGGAGAGCAAGCTCAAGGCCAAGGTCGAGAACGCCGCGCGCATCCTGCATCTCGATCAGCGCCTGCAGCAGAAGCCAGGCATGCTGTCCGGCGGCCAGCGCCAGCGCGTCGCCATCGGCCGCGCCATCGTGCGCGAGCCGAAGATCTTCCTGTTCGACGAGCCGCTGTCCAACCTCGATGCGGCGCTGCGGGCCGACATGCGCATCGAGCTTGCGAAGCTCCATCGCGAACTCAAGGCGACGATGATCTACGTGACGCATGACCAGGTGGAAGCCATGACCATGGCCGACCGCATCGTCGTGCTGAATGCCGGCGATATCTCGCAGGTCGGCGCGCCGCTGGAGCTGTACCACAAGCCGAAAAACCTGTTCGTCGCCGGTTTCATCGGCAATCCGAAAATGAACTTCGTGCCGGTCACCTGCACCGCCGTCGGCCCCGCCGGCGTCACCGTCGACTATCAGGGCCAGACGGTCACGATCCCGGTCGCAAGTCGCGCAGATCTCGTCGGGCAGGTTTTGACGCTCGGCATTCGTCCCGAACATACGATGCTGACGCCCGGCGACCTCAACATTCCGATCATCCCCTCGGTGATCGAGCGTCTGGGCATCAATACCGTCGCCTATTCCAGCCTGTCGGACGGCACGCCCTATTGCGTGCTGCTGCCCGGTTCCGCGCCGCTTGCCGTCGAACAGCCTGTTTCCACCGGCATCATGGCGGCCGATTGCCATCTGTTCGAGGCCGATGGCGTAGCGCTGGAGCGCACCGTGGACTGGCAGACGCTCGAGATACCCGCAGCTATGACGGCGGCTTAAGGGCCTAAACGAAGGGTGGAAGGGCCGGGCGCCCTTCCGCAGTCTCGCAGTCTCTCACCACACAAGGCCGCGCGCGGCGACGTCCTCGATGCGCGTCACCACGCCGTTTCGATGAAACGTCATGATGTCGAACAGGTTCGACACCACGCAGGTGTGGTTCGGCACGATCAGCACCTTGTCGCCGATCTCGGGCCGCGCGCCGGAGACCCACGACAGGTCCACCACGCCGTGCTCCTCGGACAGGCCCGAGATGACGGCGTCGGGATAATCGACGAGCATGCCATAATCCGAAAATCCGAGAAGGTCCGATGTCAGCGCCTTGGAACCGGCGTCGAGCACGGCGCGGTCGGGCGTGGGGCGCGCGACGACGGTTGCCAGCACCTGCATGGCGCAGTCCTCCAGCGAGCAATGGCCGGAGCGGGCCATGGCACGGTCGTTGTAAACATAGGTGCCGGCACGGTGCTCGGTGGCGGACGGAACCCGATGGGCCGAGAACAGGCTCGGTGTGCCGCCGTTGCTGACGATCGGGCAGGGGATGCCGAGAGCGGCAAGGCTGGCGATCGCGCTTGCGAAGAACGCCTCCACCGCCGCTTCGTCATGGGCCTTCGGATAGGTCATCAAGCCGCCGAAGACGAGGCCATCGGCCGCCGCGATCCTCTGGCCGAGAGCCACGGCCGCCGCCGGATCCTGCACGCCGCAGCGTCCAGCGCCGGTGTCGCATTCGACCAGCACCGTCAGCGGCCTGGCGCCGGCGAAACGCGCTGCGAGGCCTTTGACCGTCACCCCGCTGTCGGCGACGACTTTCAGGCCTGCGATGCGTTCGTTCAGCGCCCTCAGCCGGTCGAGCTTTTCGGGCCCGAGAATATTGAAGGTGATGAGGATGTCCTCAAAACCGGCGTCCGCGAAAACCTCGGCTTCCGTGATCTTCTGGCAATTGATGCCGCGCGCGCCGGCCGCTTCCTGCGCCTTGGCGATGGCCGGGATCTTGTGGGTCTTGATATGCGGGCGAAAGGCGAGGCCATGGCCGTCGAGATAGGTCTGCACGCGGGCGATGTTCGCGGCCAGCCTGTCCTCGTCGATGAGGGGCAGGGGCGTCGACAGCGACAGGATGGGCTGGCCGACCTGCGGCCGCAGCGGGGTTGTCATCGGCGTCTCTCCCGTTGGTTTCGTCGTCTTCACAGTGGTTCCTCGTCTGCGGCTTGCGCGAGCTTTGCACAGGCGCAGGCGCCATTCCTATCCCGCATCCCGTGTCATCGTGGCAAGTCCATGCGGATCCTCGACAATGGGCCAGATGTTTCGGGAGGCGCGGCGATAGGCTGTCTTGGCCGGGTTGTTCGGATAGGGCGAGCCGGCCGCGCAATAGAGGATCTCGGAGGCGATCTTGGAAAAGGCGGCATAGAAGTGGTTGGTGGACTTGATCACCAGCAGATGCTTTGTCATCGGGTCGATGCCGAGCGCGGTGAAGAGCGAGGGATCGTAGCTCTGGACCCGCACCGAACTGAGGATGATGTCGATGCCGTTAAGATGGATATGCGCGGCATCGCCGAAGGGCGCGACGCTTTCGCCGAAGCGCATTTCGGCGTTGCGGACGACGCGTCGGATCGTAACCTGCCCGTCGATCGGGTTGCCGGTACCGGGCGCGGATTTCGCGCCGAAGCGGAGGGGGATTTCCGCGCCTTCGCCGGCCGCCATGCAGATCTGCACGGCGATCGGGTCCCAGATCATGCCGACAGCCACATTTGTCACGCCGCGGGCAAGGAGGGCCGCAAGGATGACCGTCGCATCGCCCGCCGTGCCGCCACCGGGATTGTCCCACATATCGGCGATGACGACAGGCCCGAGCGGGTTCGCCAGCGCCCGGTCGATCGCTTCCGCCTCATCGATCTGCGGCATCATGAAGGTTCCGCGCCGGGAAAACAGCTCCAGACCGAGGTCGCGCGCCAGCCGCTCGCCTTTCTCTTTCTGTCCGTCGGTGATCGCGATCGTCTTCGTGCCCATCTCCGGCACGTCGCCGGCCATAAAGCCGTGGATGACGGAGAGGGAGAGGATCTCTGGATCGTCGGCCTCCATCCGCATCAGCCGATCGACAAAGGAGCGCATCGGATCGCGCGAGGTCGGGAAGACGTCGATCATCCGGCAGTCGAACACGGACATGACAGGCTTCACGCGCCCCTCCAGCGCATCCACCGCGATCCGCCAGAGGTCCTCGGCGCGCGCGACGAAGTCGGTATGGGGGAACTCCTTGAACGCGACGAAGAAATCGACGGCCGCAACGCGCTTGGCGGTGAGGTGGCTGTGCGGATCGATTTCGGCGCAGACGAGCCTATCAGGCCCGACGATCTCGCGGATGCGGGCGAGCAGATCGCCTTCCGGATCGAGATAGCCATCGGCCACCATCGCGCCGTGCAGGCCCATGACCACGCCATCGACGGGCATCGCGGCCTTCAACTGGTCGAGGATCTCGTCGCGCAGGCTCTCATAGGCCTGCCGGTTGATCAGGCCCGCCGGGTCCGCCCAGGCGGCCGTGCCCTCGATCAGCGCCCAGCCTTTTTCCGCACAGACCTTTCGCCCCACCGTGATCGGTGCGGTGCAGAGCGTCGGCGTTTCCGGATGCTCGCCCGGAGGCGCGTAGAGGGACTCCTCGAAGGCGCGGCGGTCGATGCAGATCGGCGCGAAGGTATTGGTTTCCGTGGCAAGGGCGGCGGTAAAGAGACGCACGGTGTTCGGCCTTCCACAGGTTGGCGGGGTCAGGAGTGGGCATGGCAGGCGCCGATCGCGCGCCGTCCGTCATCGCTACCGGGCGGGGTTCGGCAGGTAGCCGGTGAAGCCGCAGATCTTCCAGCGCCCCTCGTGCAGACGGCAGGTGTAGAGCGTCTGCCACTGCATCACGTCGAGGCTGCCATCGGTCTTGCGGATGCCGCCCTGGAATTTCTTGCGGGCAAGCGCCGTCTCGCCCATCACCTCGATCGCCTCCAGCGTCGTCGTGGCAAAGATCGCCTGGCGCGGGTCCTCGCCATAGGTCTGGCCCTGAAAATCGCGGGCCTGCTTCAGCCACTCGTCGCGATAGGCGGCGAGGGAGGGAAAGGCGAGGGTCCAGTCGTCCGGGTCCGGCTTGTGATTGCCGCTGATGGCCAGAAAGCCGTCCTCGACGAAGTCGCCCGCGACCATCGACCAGTCCGCCGCCAGAAAGGCATCGATATCGCGGGGAACCAGCATGTCCCAGATAGCGTGGCGCGCCACGTCGCTTGCCGGAAAGGGATTGGCATGGGGATCACGCATGGGACGACCTCGGGTCTAAATTATTTTCATGGAGGCTCGAAAACTCTGGTCAAGTTCGGTTTTCTATGGTCCATTGTCAACAATTGACGAAAATAATTTGCAAGAGGGCCGGGATGACCATCACGCGATATGGCACGGAGAAAGCCGGTGCCGGTGGCCAGAGACTGCCTTTCGCCCGCGCCGTGGAGGCTGCCGGCTGGCTGCACGTGTCCGGCCAGGTGGCCATGGAAGACGGCGAGATCATTTCGGGCGGCATCGTCGAGCAGACGCACAAGACCATCGCCAATCTCCTCGCTATTCTGGACGAGGCCGGCTACGGCGTCGAGCATGTCGTGCGCTGCGGCGTCTGGCTGGACGATCCGCGCGACTTCTGGACTTTCAACAAGATCTACCAGACCTATTTCGGCGAGCACCCGCCGGCGCGCGCCTGCGTTCAGGCGTCCATGATGGTGGATTGCAAGGTCGAGATCGACTGCGTCGCCTACAAGGCGCCGGTCTGACGGCTTCAGGCGCCGGGCGGGCAAGCTTCGGGGAGGCGGAATGGATATCTTCACGACGATCCAGGAAGGCCGGGCGCAGTTTTCGCCGTCCGAGCAGCGGATCGCCGATATTCTCCTCGGCGACTTCGAATTCGCGGTCAATGCCTCCATCATCGAGCTTGCCGAACGGGCGGAGGTCTCGCCGCCGACGGTCACGCGCTTCTGCCGCAATGTCGGCTGCCAGAGCTTTTCCGACTTCAAGGTCAATCTCGCCAAGACCGCCTTCATCGGCGTGCGCTATCTCAACCCCGAGGCGAAAAGCACCGAGCCGGCCGATGTGGCGGAAGACGTGATCACCAAAGCGCAGAACGCGCTGTTCATGATGCATCGCGCGCTCGATCCCGTGCTTCTCGACAAGGTGGCCGACCGGCTGTCGCGCGCCGAAATGGTCTATACGTTCGGCTCGGGCGGCAACTCCTCGATGATCGCGACCGAGCTGCAGAACCGGCTGTTTCGCCTCGGCTCCCGCGTCACCGCCAGCAACGATCACAATATGCAGCTGATGCTGACGGCTGCCGCGCGCACCAACGACGTGATCGTCGGCTCTTCCTTTTCGGGCCGCAACCAGGAACTCGCCCGCTGCTTCGCGCTCGCCCGCGAAAGCGGCATCACCACCATCGCGCTCACGCAATCGGACAGTCCGGTGGCGCAGGCGGCGGAACTCGTCATCGGCATCGATCTGCCGGAGGGGGTGAACATTTTCCGGCCGACCTCCACCCGCTTCGCCTTCCTCGCGGTGGTGGATGTGATCGCGAGCCTCGTTGCCTATCGCAACCGCAAGCTCTCGACCGTGACGCTGCGCCACATCAAGCAACAGCTGGTCGAACACCGCGACGGTGACGACCGCCAGATTCTCGGAGACTGACCATGCCGTGCACCTCTGCCTACGGGCGTGCGAAATGCCGATGACCCGTTCGATTGCCGTCGTCACGGGTGCGGCCGGCGATATCGGCCGCGCGATTGCAGCCCGCTTGTCGGACAGCCACGATATCGTCGCGCTGGTCGATATCGATGCCGCGGCGCTGGAGCTTGCCGCCCGTGAACTCGGTTCTTCCGAGCGTTTCATCTCCGTCGTCTGCGACATCACGGACGAGGCGAGCATAAGTGCGATGGCGGAGGTCGCGGCCGGGCTCGGCCGCGTGCGCACGCTGGTCAACAATGCCGGTGCCGCGCGCGCCGTGAGCCTGCACGATACGGACGGTGCGATCTGGCGGGCCGATGCCGCGCTCAATCTGGAAGCGCCGTTTCTGGTGTTCCGCGCGCTGGAAACCGCGCTGAAAGAAGCGCAGGGCGCGGTCGTCAACATCGCTTCCGTCAACGGCCTCGCCGTGTTCGGCCACCCGGCCTACAGCGCGGCCAAGGCCGGGCTCATTCATCTGACGCAGTCGATCGCGGTCGAATACGGCAAGTTCGGCATCCGCGCCAATGCGGTCGCGCCGGGCACGGTGCGCACGCAGGCCTGGGAAGCGCGCGCCAGCGCCAATCCGCAGGTGTTCGAGGATGTGAAGCGCTGGTACGCGCTGCGCCGGATCGCAACCGCCGAAGACGTTGCCAATGCCGTGTTCTTCCTCGCCAGCGAGCAGGCCCGCGCCATCACCGGCGTCTGCCTTGCGGTGGATTGCGGGCTGACCGCGGGCCAGGCCGAGCTGGCGCGGACCTTTTCGCAATCCGACCATTACTGACATCACGACCGTCCAGAAGGGAAACCACCATGGCAAACGCACAGGATTTCCGGCTCGAGAACAGCTGGCACCCGATCGATGGAGACGCGTGCGGCGGCTTCGTCTTCACGCTGTTCAACCTGTCGGACGCGCCGATTTCCGGCTTCAAGCTGGCCTATACGTCGCTGACGCGCGTGATGGACGATCCGGCCTGCGACAATGCCACCTTCCTCCTGCGCAATGCCAATTTCCACCAGTTCGCCCCGCCTGAGGGCCTGGTGCTCGCGCCGGGCGGCAGCTGGCGTTTCACCGTGTCGGGTCTCTGGCGTCCGGCCAAACACCGGACGGACGGCGCGAAATCGGCCTATCTGACGCTTCCTGACGGCCGCCATGTCCCGGTCGATGTGGACGACCTGCTTCTCGACGGGCGCCCGGCGGAGCCTGCCCCGGACCTGCTGCCGAAGGGCCGGGTGACGGAACCCTTCTATCTGCTGCCCTGGCCGAAGGCCGCCAGCCTGACGGCCGGGGATGCCGTGCCCGTGGCGCTCTATCCCGCCGAGGGCACGGGCGGCGAGGACCTGAAGGCGGTGAGCACCGTCATCGCGCTTTACCGGCGGCTTTTCAGCGTCGGGCATGTGCCATTGTCGCTTGCGCCGGTGCATGAAGGGCGCGCGCTCGACTTTCGACAGGCGGACGACCTCGGTGCCGAAGCCTATCGGCTGGATTTCGCCGATCGGGTCATGCTCGCTTACGGCGGCGCGGCCGGGCGGCAATATGGTCTGACCGCGCTCGCGCAGATGCTGCATGGCGCCCGTACGGAAAAGGCCGTGTTCCGGTTTCCCGCCTCCGGCGAGATCGCGGACGCGCCGCGCTATGTCTGGCGCGGTTGTCATCTCGATGTGTCGCGTCAGTTCTATCCGGTTGCCGATGTCATCCGGTTGATCGATATCCTCGCCTGGTACCGCATGAACGTGTTCCACTGGCACCTCTCCGACGACGAGGCTTGGCGGCTGGAGATCAAGGCCTATCCGACGCTGACGACGCTGGGCGTGCTGCGCGGACCGGACGAGCCGATGCTGCCGCAGCTCGGCAACGGGGCGGAGCCGGTCGGCGGCTTCTATTCCCAGGACGATGTGAAGGCGATCGTCGCGCATGCGCTGGCGCTGCAGGTCGAGGTCGTGCCGGAGATCGATATTCCCGGCCACAGCACGGCGACGCTGGTCGCCCTGCCGGAGCTTGCCGACGGGCAGGAAGCGCCCGACAGCTATCGCTCGGTCCAGGGTTTTCCCAACAATGCGCTGAACCCTGCGGTCGAGGAGACCTACGTGTTTCTCGGCAAGGTGTTCGACGAGATGGTGACGCTGTTCCCCTCGAAGCTTCTCCATATCGGCGGCGACGAAGTCGCGTCGAACACCTGGATGGCGTCGCCGCTGGCGCGCAAGCTGATGGCGGACGAGGGCGTCGAGGGCACGTTCGGGCTGCAGAGCTATTTCATGAAGCGCATCCAGCAGATGCTGTCCGAGCGCGGCCGCAGGCTCGCCGGCTGGGACGAGGTGTCCCATGGCGGCGGTGTCGATCCCGCGGGGACGCTGCTGATGGCGTGGCAGAAGCCCGAGGTCGGCGTGGAGCTGGCACGTCAAGGCTATGATGTCGTGATGACGCCAGGGCAGGCCTACTATCTCGATATGGTGCAGGACGAGGCCTTTCAGGAGCCGGGCGCGAGCTGGGCCGGCACCGTGCCGCCGCAGCATACCTATACGTACGAGGCGGTCGGCGATTTCCCCGAAGCGCTGCAGGCCCGCATGCGCGGCGTGCAGGCGTGCATCTGGTCGGAGCATTTCCTCAACCGCGACTATTTCAACCACCTCGTCTTCCCGAGGCTCGCCGCGATCGCCGAGGCGGCGTGGACACCGCGGGAGCGCAAGGACTGGCAGCGGTTTGCCGCGCTGGCGCCGTTGAGCCCGAAACTCTAGGGGCAGGGCGGAAGGGGGCCTCGTCCTCTTTCGTCTTTCTCTCCCGCTCAACCCGAAACCCGATCAAGGGCCAGACATCATGACCTTCCGTATCGCCGTCGGCGGCATCCATACCGAATGCAGCACCTCGTCCCCGGTCCTGATGCGGCCGGAGGATTTCCGCGTGCTGCGCGGTTCCGACCTGCTGTCGGCCGATTCCTTCTCGTTTCTGGACGATGCCGATATTCAGCCGCTGCTTCACGCCCGTGCCGTGCCCGGCGGGCCGCTCGCGCGGGCGACCTATGAGGGCTTCAAGGCCGAATTTCTCGATCTCCTGAAAGCGGCGCTGCCGCTCGACGGCCTCTACCTCGCCATGCATGGCGCGATGAACGTCGAAGGCATGGACGATGCGGAGGGCGACTGGATCTCGGCGGCGCGCAGCGTGGTCGGTCCCGACATCCCCGTTGCCGCCAGCTACGACCTGCACGGCAACGTGACGCAGCGCATCATCGACCAGCTCGATATCTTCGCTGCCTATCGCACCGCGCCGCATATCGACGTGCGCGACACCATGGTGCGGGCCTGGTCCATGCTGGTGCAGACGCTGCAGACGAGCGCCAAACCCGGCGTCGCCTGGGCGCCGGTGCCGGTGCTGCTGCCGGGCGAACGCACCTCCACCGAGGACGAGCCGGCAAGGAGCCTCTACGACGCGCTGTCACGCCACGATGCGGTTCCCGGGATCTGGGACGCCAACCTCCTGGTCGGCTATGTCTGGGCGGACGAGCCGCGCGGCACCGCCTGCGCCGTCGTCACGGGAACGGACAAGGCAGCGGCAGAGGCTGCCGCGGCGGAGATCGCGATGTCCTACTGGAACGCCCGCGAGGCCTTCCGTTTCGGCCCCGTCACCGGAGCGCTCGCAGACATGCTTGATATTGCCGAGCGGACGGAAACGCGGCCGGTCATTCTTGCCGATTCCGGCGACAATCCGACGGGCGGGGGCGTCGGCGACCGGGCCGACGTGCTCAACGCTCTCGTCGCGCGCGATTTTCAGGGTGCCGTCATCGGGGGCATCACCGATCCGCCGGCCGTGGAGGCCTGCTTTGCGGCCGGCGAGGGCGCGACCCTGTCGCTGACGATCGGCGGGGCGCTCGATCCCGCAAGCCCCTCGGCGGACGTCTCCGCGATCGTGGTCCGTCTCGATGATCCCGCCGGTCCGCAGGAGCGGCAGGCGGTGGTCACCGTCGGTGGCATCACGGTCATTCTCGCGGCGCGCCGGCGGCCCTACCACAACATCGCCGACTTCACGCGCCATGGCATCGATCCCGACGGCGTGCGGCTGCTCGTCGTCAAGTCCGGATACCTCTCGCCCGGGCTTGCGCCGATCGCACGGCCGAACCTCATGGCGCTGACGGACGGCGTCATCAACCAGGATATCGAGCGCCTGACCAATGCCCGGCGCCAGCGCCCGTCATTTCCCTTCGACCGGGAT
This sequence comes from Rhizobium sp. PP-F2F-G48, assembly GCF_004342335.1. Lineage (NCBI taxonomy): Bacteria > Pseudomonadati > Pseudomonadota > Alphaproteobacteria > Hyphomicrobiales > Rhizobiaceae > Rhizobium > Rhizobium sp. PP-F2F-G48. The sequence goes on from NZ_SLVH01000001.1 coordinate 29,483, forward strand.
TTCGACTATGTGCCGGAGCCGCAATCCTCTGCCCGCTGGATATAAGCGTATCTTGCACGACGTCATGGCTGAAAAACAGGCAGCGGCGCGCTTCGCACCGTTGCACTCGGGGTGTCGGCGTCTACATCATTCCCAGCCGAAGCGGGGTCGCTTCGGCGTCGGACAAAGCGGTAAAAACTCTCGTGTCGGCCGTATCCTCACATCCGGCGATCCGCCGTCTCTCCAACTGGGCCGATCCGCGCCCTGGTGTCTCCATGAGCCTATCGATCGCGACCGCCCTGCGGGATCCATCGCTGCGCGTCAGCGCGCTTGCCATCTTCTTCTTCGGTTTCTCGGGTGCTGCGACGCAGCCCTATCAGTCGATCATCGGCATCCGCGAACTGGGCCTGAGCGATAGCGGCTATGCCAGCCTGATGTTTGCGGCCGCCGCCGTCAGCGTCACCGCGAGCGTGCTGATGGGCATCTTCGCCGATCGGCTCGGCGATTACAGGACCTCCATCCTCTATGTCGCGCTGTTCGGCATTACCGGGTTCGGGCTGGTCTATCTCTCCGCGACGATCACCGCCTTCGTCATCGCTAAGCTCGTTCTGCTGCCCGTCTTCGGAGCGCTGAACTCGCTCATCTTCGCCAATGTGCGCGCGGCGTCCGGCGGGCTGGCGCAATCGCAGCTCGTTGCGGTCAACGCGACGATGCGGGCCACGATCTCGCTGTCCTGGGTGCTGGTGCCCGGCCTCGTCGGCATCGCGCTGGCGGGCTCGCAATCCATGCTGCCGGCCTATCTGATCGCGGCGCTCGCCGCCGGCGTCTGCTTCATCCTCGCGGCCTTCTATCTCCCGCGGCCGCTTCCCCTCGACAACCGCGACGATGCCGCGCGCTACCGCATCCTCTCGTCGCTCGCCGAAGTCGCATCGCCGCGCGTCGCGCTGCGGATACTTGCGATCGCGCTCATCTGCTCCATGCTGTTCGTCAACGATGCGGTGCGCTCGCTGATCATCATCGGCAAGGTCGGCGGCACGGTCCGCGATATCGGCATCGTCGTCGGCGTGGTCGCGCTGCTCGAAATCGTCTTCATCCTGTTCTGGAGCGCGGCCGAGCGGCGGATCACATCGCTGCGCTCGCTGGTCATCGGCGGCACGCTCTATGCCGTCTATCTCGCGCTGCAGGGCATGGCGACGCAGACCTGGCACATCTACGCACAGACGCTCCTCAGCGGCATAGCCGCCGCCGCCATCATCAGCCTGCCGATCACGTACCTCCAGGACCTGATTGCCGACCGCCCCGGCCTCGGAAGCTCGCTGATCGCGGTCAACATGTTCCTGAGTGCCGGCATCAGTGCCGTGGTCTTTGCAGCGGGAACGCGGATCGGCGATTACGGCTTCACGTCGATCCTCGGCGGCTTGGTCGGCCTGGCGGGCGTGGTTCTGCTGGTGGTGCTGGACGGGCGCCGGGGACGGGCGAAAGCCTGAGCCGATCCGGCGCAGTCCCGTACCCGCAACGAAAAACACCGGAGCGCGGAAGCGCCCCGGTGTCGTGTCGTCATAGGATGGGACGGTCTCGGCTCAGGACGCCTTGGCGCCGGCCAGTACTTCCTCGCACCAGCTCGGGCCACCCGGCTGGCGGCGGTCGCCGACGAGGCGCACGGAGCGGATGACGTAGTCCGAGGATACGGTGAGCTGCACCGAGCAGCTGAGATAGTCGGTGCGGGCGGGAGATGTCTGCTTGCCGCGCGAGCCGTCCGGCTTCTTGGCATAGGTCGCGGGAACCTTGCGGTTGCGGTAGCCGCCCTTCCAGGAATAGAGCGTGTTGCCGCCGCTCTGCACGTCGGCGGTCGGCGGGCCGAACTGCGCGAAGAAGACGCCGGCCGGCTGTCCGGCCCAGCGGGCCTCGACCGCATTCTGCTGCTGTGGCGCAATGGTGGTGCATCCGGCAAGCGCCAGCGCAAGGCCGGCAGCGGCGAAAACCCGCAAGGTCATATATCGTCCCCTTCGAAAGATCCTGAAACCGGACGCTCTGCCGCCTGCCGCCAGCCCCATGCCGGCATCGAGGCGTCCCGCCCGTTCTCCCACGCCTCTAGCGCCAATCGCCTCGAATGAAAATCGGTCGCAACCTGCCGATACGCAATAAATTCCAAGCGTTGCCGAAAATCTCTACCTGCCGCCATCCCATTCCGCACGGCGCCATCTTCCTGTCAAAAACTCTGCCGAACCTGTGATTTGCCGCTTGTGGAATGAACCCCCCTGTTCTATAGAAGCGCCGCTGGTAACGGAGTGTAGCGCAGCCTGGTAGCGCACCACGTTCGGGACGTGGGGGTCGCAGGTTCAAATCCTGCCACTCCGACCAGCTTAGTCTTTGGCTTTCCCGAAGCCGACCTTCAATCTCTACAGGATCCGCACGGTCGTGCGCCGTTTCATTCGGTGTTCGTGGTTCTGTCGAATGTGCCGCCGCGATCAGGCGGCCCTCTGCCGCCCGACGGCTGCGCCCGGCTGGCGGACGGATTTTCGACGGTTCAGTTTGAAGCCGCCGACGAGGTCGGTGAGCACCGAGGCGTCTTCGGACAGGTTGGCGCTTATCGCCGTCGTTTCCTCCACCATCGCCGCGTTCGCCTGCGTCATCTGGTCGATCGCATTGACCGCGGTGCTGATTTCCTGGAGGCCGACGGATTGTTCGCGCGAGGCCGTGGTCATGGCATCGACCTTGTCGTCGATATCGGCGACATAGAGCGTGATCTGATCCAAGGCTTTTCCGGTCTGATCCACGAGGCGAACGCCGTCGGAGACGTCGGCGCTCGATGTCTTGACGAGCGCGGTGATGTCCTTGGCGGCCTTGGCGGAGCGTTGGGCAAGTTCCCGCACCTCCTGCGCCACGACCGCAAAGCCCTTGCCGGCCTCTCCCGCGCGGGCCGCTTCCACGCCGGCATTCAGGGCCAGGAGGTTGGTCTGGAAGGCGATCTCGTCGATGACATGGATGATCTGCCCGATCTGGGTCGAGGACGCCTCGATGCGGCGCATGGCGTTGACGGCGTCGCCGACGACCGTTCCCGAGAGGGTGGCACAGTCGTTTGCCGCGCGCACGAGGTCGCGCGTCTCGGTCGCCCGTTCGGCCGAGGACCTGACCGTCGCGGCGACCTGTTCCAGCGCGGTGGAGGTCTGTTCGAGAGCGGCCGCCTGCTGCTCGGTGCGCTTGCAGAGCTGGTCGGCGGCTTCATGCATCTCGGCGGCGCTGCCGGACAGTTCGTTGGTCTTTCCGAGCACCTGCTCCAGCGTTTCCTGGAAGGTGGCGATCGAGTTGTTGAAATCGCAGCGCAGGCTGTCGAACCGATCTGCGAAGGGCTCGTCGAGCGTTTCGCGAATATTGCAATCGGCGAGGCGGGCCAGTCCCGCACCCAGCGCCTCGACGACGACCTTGAGCTCTTCCGCTTCGCGTTCGCGGCGGCGTTGCTGGTCGGCGCGTTCCGCATCCGACAGGGACCGCTCCTGCTCGGCCGCAAGGCGCATCTGCTGGCGTTCGATCGCCGCGTTGCGGAAGATTGAGACGCTCTCGATCATCGAACCGATTTCGTCATGTCGTGCGGCCAGCGGCACGTCCTGCGAATAGTCGCCGCGTGCGAGAACGTTCATGTAGCGCCCGATCTTCACGAGGGGCACGATGGCGCGATGACGCAGGAGCCACAGGCCCCCGAGGAAGAGAACGACCGAAAGCAGGCTGCCACCGGCTGCGATCACCGTGTATTTCCGGCTTTCCCCGTTCGCCTTGGCGACGGAGCTTTCGAGGGTCGATGTCGCGAGCGCCGCAAGGGCCCGGACGCTGGCGTCGTGCACATAGAAGGCCTGTTGAACGCGATCGAGCGCTGCCGCATCGCTCGCGCCGGCCTGAACCTGATAGTCGGAGACGGCGGTCCAGAACGCGTCTCCGGACGCGATCACCTCGGTTGCGAGCTTGCCGCGCAAGCCCTCGTCGAGCTGCGCCGTCTTCCAGAAGACGCGCCGCTCCTCGAACGAGGCGCGAAGCGCCTTCATCTTCTCGTCGTTTTCCCGCAGGCGCCCGGGATGCACGACCGCCTCGTTGACCAGCATATAGGCTTCGATGACGTAGAGGGGCGGCGGCAGGATATCCGCGATCAGATCCTTGCCATTGGCGATCTCGTCATAGACCGGCCCTCCCACCTTCAAGGTGCCGAGGGCCTGCGTCTGGATGCCGATCGACATGACCAGGCCCAGGGTGACGACGAGCCCGAACAGAACGAGCAGCCGGGAAATCGTAAGGTTTTTCACGCGATGCCTCTCCGCTGATCGGAGGAGGTCCTCCAATCTCATCGGAGCGAAGTCTAAAACCAGGATCGCTAAAATATCGTGAAGGCCGTAAAGGTCGATGCATTGTTCCGGGACAGGTCTCGATATCGGAACCCTGTCTTGCCGCACGGAACCGCATGGGTCTGTCCAACATTGTAACGTCGGACAGGACCGCAACCACCCGTGCGCGTTCGTCGCCAGGCTTCAACCTTGGACAGCCGTTCGACAGAGTTTGCTTTTTAAGGACAGCGCGGGGCAGCGACACCACAACGTGCGCAATGTATTCCTGAAAACCGAAGGAGTTCGGCGTGAGTTTGAGGCGGCCCTTCAGGGCGGAAATCATCGGCGGATCGAAGATCTGGATCATCGACGCGGAGGGCGCCTTCGTGACGAGTTTCCCAAGGCGAAGCGACGATATCACGGCCGACCTCGCACGCGCACAGGCCGTTGCGTCCGCAGACGTGGAGGAGACGTCGTTCGCAAACGGTGCCGGTATCCACAGTCTCTCCTGAGACGTCATCGAATGGGGGATTGCCCGTTGCGCTCCCGGCTGGCCTCCCGCCCGTTCGTCCCTAAGCAGGCGGATCGTCAGACGAGCAGGAGCACCGGAAAGGAGACCGTGAGAAGGGCTGCACCGGTGACGATGACGATCTTGAGGAGGCTGGCGTCGAAGGACGTTTTCTGCTGCTCGTTCATGCCTTGCTTCCTGCACGCGCCTTGTGGATGTCTGCCCTGTTAACGCGCAGGCGGGGGTTAAGGTTTCCGGGCCGTCGCAGGTTGCACCGCTCGAGAGGGCGGATGTAGAGGCCCGCCGCCTGGCGCGCACTTTTGTTTGGCCCAGTGGCTGGCCAAGTGGCTGGCCCAGTGCCTGGCCTAGAGATCAACCTTTGCGGGAGGACCTCGGAAGGCGTCGAGGCCTTGGACGGGGTCGAGACGGACGGGTGCGCCGGTTGCGGCCGAGCGGTAGATCGCCTCCATCAGCACGTGATCCTGCACGCCTTCCTCGCCCGGCGTGCGTGGTTTTCTGTCATGCAGGATGCAGTCGGCGAGATGGTCGATCTCGGCGGCGAACTGGTTGTTGGCCGAAAGGTCGATCGTCTTCTGCACGGTCTGGTCGCCCTCGCGTTCGATCACCGTCAGGCTCTGACCCTTATACTTGTAGGCATTGGGCATATCGACGCTGGCCCGCTCGAAGTTCAGGCGCTGATGCTTGTCGTCGCGGGCACCGTAGCTCGTCAAGCAATTGACGATGGTGTGGGACGGGAAGCGCAGCGTGAAGGACACGGTTTCCTCGACCTCGGCAAAGCGGGGATCGCCGGCCGGGCTGTACTGGGTCGCCATGATCTCCACCGGTTCCTCGCCGGTCAGGAAGCGCGCGGTGTTGAGGCAATAGAGCCCGATATCCGGCAGCGCCCCGCCGCCGGCGAGCGCCTTCTTGTGGCGCCATTGCTCGGCGCCGTTTTCCGCGACGGTCTGGACATTGATGGCCGACATGCCGACCAGCCGTCCATAGGCTTTCGTGCGCACCTTCTCGGCGAGATGCAGGTTGAAGGCCTCGTACTGGATGCGATAGGCGATCATCAGCTTGACGCCGGCGACGTTGCAGGCGTCGAGCATGGCCCGGGCTTCGGTCGAATTCACCGACATCGGCTTTTCGCAGAGAACATGCTTTCCAGCCTTTGCCGCCCGCTCAACGAAGTCGCGATGCAGCCCGTTCGGGGTCACGACATAGACGGCCTTGATCGCCGGATTGTCCTTGATCGCGTCGAACCCTTCATAATCGTAGCAGGCCTCCGGCTTGATGCCGTATCGCGCTGCAACCGTCTTCATCTTTTCGGGCGAGCCGGAAACGAGGGCGACCAGCCTTGCATTTTTCGTTTCACCGAAGGCCGGCAGGATCTCCTCGAGGCTGAGCCGCCCGAGCGCCACGACGGCGAAGCCGACCCGGTCTTCCGGCGGCAGAGGCGCCTTCGGGTTGCCGCTCGGTGCCTCCGATGGGCCGCGCCATTCCTGAAAGGTGACCTTGCCGTCCTTGACGGCGCCCGTGTCGACCGGCGACGGCGGCGGCAAAGGACCCCCTTGCGCCTCTGCCTGTACGGAGGGTGACAGCAGCATGCCGGTTACGCCGACACCGCCGAGTTTCAGCAGGCCGCGCCGGTTGAAGGCGGGGATATCGTTCATGGGGATGGCCTTTTCTTGAACGTCCAGTGGTCACGATGCGAACTCAGCCGGGCGCGGTTTGTTCATCGCCGTCTCGCTCTTCTCTGTCGTTGAGCCACGCCCGATGCGGACTGAAAATTTGCCGCTGTGGTTTCCGTGCCTATCTCAGACGTGAGATGCCTGAAGACGAAGACAGCAAGGAAGACGGTATGACAGACCTCCAGAACACGCGGATCACGCTTGCCCGCCGGCCGCAGGGCGCGCCGGTCGTCGAGGATTTTCACATCGAGCCGGTGCCGGTTCCCGAGCCAGCTCAAGGCGAGGTGCTCCTGAAGATCCTCTATCTCTCGCTCGACCCCTATATGCGCGGCCGGATGAGCACGGCAAAGTCCTATGCCAAGCCGGTCGAGATCGGCGATGTGATGGAGGGCGGCACGGTGGCGGAGGTGGTCACCTCGCACCATCCCGATTTCAAGCCCGGCGACATCGTGCTCTCGCATTCCGGCTGGCAGGCCTATGCGATCTCCGATGGCCGGGGCCTGCGAAAGCTCGATCCGAAGGCTGCGCCTGTCTCCACGGCGCTCGGCGTTCTCGGCATGCCGGGCTTTACCGCCTATGCCGGATTGCTGACGATCGGCCAGCCGAAGCCGGGCGAGACGGTGGTCGTGGCGGCGGCCAGCGGCGCGGTCGGCTCCGTCGTCGGGCAGATCGCCCGGATCAAGGGCGCGCGCGCCGTCGGCATTGCCGGTGGGCCTGAAAAATGTGCCTTCCTGCGCGACGAGCTCGGCTTCGACGTGGCGCTCGATCACCGGGCACCCGATTTCGCCGAGCAGTTGAAGGCCGCATGCCCCGACGGCATCGACGTCTATTTCGAAAATGTCGGCGGTCATGTCTTCGAGGCCGTGTTTCCGCTGCTGAACACCTATGCGCGGGTGCCGGTTTGCGGCCTGATCGCCCACTACAACCAGGAGGGTGAGGCCAATGCGGGCCCGGACCGGCTGCCGGGCTTCATGCGGCAGGTGCTGACCCGCAGCCTGCAGATCCGCGGCTTCATCCAGCTCGAGTTCAGCGACCAGCGAGACGCCTTCCTGAAAGAGGCCGCCGGCTGGATCGCGGACGGACGGCTGCGCTACCGGGAGGACGTCGTGGAGGGGCTGGAAGCAGCACCCGAAGCTTTCAGAGGCCTGCTGGAAGGCCGGAACTTCGGCAAGCTGGTCGTGAAAGTCGCCTGAGAGCCAGCGGGCCTGGCCCGCAGGCGGCTGGTGTTCGACGCCGGTTGTGCGATAACATCCCGCGCCCAACGAGGATATCCGCCATGTATACGCCGCCCGCATTCCGCATCGAGGATCGTACCGCCCTGCTGGCGACGGTGCGGGCGGCGCGATTGGCGACGGTCGTCACGGCCACGGCAGACGGGCCGTTCGCGACGCCGCTGCCGCTCTTTCTGGACGAGGCCGAGGGCGAGCACGGTGTTCTCTACGGGCATTTTGCCCGGGCCAATCCGCAATGGCGGACCCCGCCGCTCGGCGATGGTCTGGCGCTCTTCATGGGGGCGGATGCCTATGTGACGCCGGCCTGGTACGCGACGAAGCGGGAGACGGGAAAGGTCGTTCCGACCTGGAACTATGTGACGGTGCAGGCGCGCGGTCCCGTGGAATTCTTCGAGGATCCGGAGCGCCTGCTGGAGGTGGTCACGCGGCTGACGGATCTGCATGAAGCGCCGAGGGCGTTGCCCTGGGCCGTCGGGGATGCGCCGGCGGAATTCATTGCCTCGCAGCTACGTGGGATAGTCGGACTGCGCATGCCGATCACGCATCTCGAAGGCAAGCGCAAGATGAGCCAGAACCGCAATGAAGCCGATCGCCTCGGTGTCGCGCAAGGGCTTTCGGAAAGCGAGCGATCCTCGGACCGGGATGTGGCCGACCAGATCTCCGTCTGATCGATCACCCGGAACGCCCGCTGGCCGAGCGCTAGAGATCCGGCTTGTGGAAGAAGGCTTCCAGCCGGTAGCCGTCGGGATCGATGATAAAGGCGGCATAGTAGAAGGTGGCATATTCCGGTCGCAGGCCGGGGGCGCCATTGTCTTCTCCGCCATGGGCGACCGCGGCGGCGTGGAACGCATCGACCGCCTCCTCGCTGAAGGCCTTGAAGCAGAAGTGAAGCCCGGAGCGCAGATCCGGGCGAACCGGATGCTCGGCCTGCGTCACCCAGAGACCGACCTGTTCGTCGCCATAGCCGAGCATCTTCGCGCCGCTGGTGAGCCGTCCATAGCCGAGCGGGGTGAGGGCGGCATCGTAAAAGATGCGGGACCGATCGATATCCCGGACGCCGATGGAAACGTGGTCGAACATGCGCACTCCCTTCTGTCTTGGCTTGTCATGTCCGCTCCCGCTTCCCTCTGAGGCAAGCGGCGCGGTTTTCGGTGATGTTGTCGCCCGCCCGATCGCGTTTCGCAAGCGGAAGCAGGCGACGACATTCCGGGACCAACCCGTTTGCCCGCATCGGCATGCAACAGGCGGGGTGCCGCCCTATATGTGCCGTGCCGCGCGGCCGTTCCCGGGCCGCGCTGAGGCATTCAGGAGATCGACATGACGTCCCCCAAACTCTTCTCGCCCATCGAGGTCGGCGGCCTGACGTTGCAGAACCGCATCGTCATCGCGCCGATGTGCCAGTATTCCGCCGAGAATGGCGAGATGTCCGACTGGCACCTGACGCATCTCGGCATGCTTGCCCAGTCGGGTGCAGGGCTCCTGACCATCGAGGCGACGGCGGTCACGCCCGAGGGCCGGATCAGCTTCGGCGATGTCGGGCTTTGGAACGATGCCTGCGAAGCCGCCATGGACCGCGTGCTCAAGGGCATCCGCCGCTGGTCGGACATGCCGATCGCCATCCAGCTCGGTCATGCCGGGCGCAAGGCCTCCACCGATCTGCCCTGGTTGGGCGGCGCGCAACTCGCCCCCCATCATGCACAGGGCTGGAAGACCGTGGCGCCGTCCGCGACCCCTTTCAAGCCGTCCTATGACGCGCCGGAAGCCCTGGATGCCGAAGGCCTTGAGCGCATCAGAAACGCCTTCGCGGACGCCGCCCGCAGGGCCGCGCGTCTCGGCATCGATGCGGTGCAGATCCATGGAGCCCACGGCTATCTCCTGCACCAGTTTCTCTCGCCGCTCTCCAATACGCGCACCGACGCCTATGGCGGATCGCTCGAAAACCGCATGCGCTTTCCGCTCGAGGTGTTCGAGGCGGTGCGGGAGGCGTTTCCCGCTGAGCGACCGGTGACCATGCGCGTTTCGGGGACGGACTGGGTCGAGGGTGGCTGGGACAGCGCCCAGACAGTCGCTTTCGCGCAGGCGCTCGAAAAGCGCGGTTGCGCTGCGATCCACGTGTCGAGCGGCGGCCTCAGCGATGCGCAGGCCATCCCCGTCGGCCCTAGCTATCAGGTGCCGCTTGCCCGCGACGTGAAGCAGGCCGTCTCGATCCCGGTCGTCGCCGTGGGGCTGATCACCGAGTTCGAACAGGCCGAATCCATCATCGGAACCGGCGATGCCGACATGATCGCGCTTGCCCGCACCATTCTCTACGACCCCCGCTGGCCCTGGCACGCCGCCGCCCATCTCGGCGCGACCGTCAAAGCGGCGCCGCAATATCTCCGTTGCCAGCCACGACAGTACAAGACCCTGTTCGACAGCTGATGCCGGCTCTGTTCTCACCCTCTGTTTCTGAGGGATCATCAGCCGGCGCCATTCCGCTTCGGCTGGCGATACGCGCCTCGTGCCTCAAGCGCCTGATCCTCGCGCTTTCGTCGGCGGCAACATTCCGATGGGCGTCATCAAGACGCGTGTCATGTCCCAGCAGGGAGGCGCGCTCGATCTGCCGTTCGCATTCGGCCGTCTCGCCTATGCGTTGGGCGGCTTCGGCAATGGTCAGGTGCAGTCTCACTTGAAATATGAGGAACGGGCGGTCGGCTTCGGTGCTGCTCCGCCACTGTCGCTCCACGCGCTGGAGGCGATCCAGGATCGCCTTCAGGGCTTCCATGTTTAAAGGCATGTCACGGACGATGACGGCGGCCAACCGCATTTGTGCATCGACATCGGTTGGGAACCGATCGGATGCCTCGATGTAAAATCGTGTTGCATGGTCGTCCGGGTCCGGACCATCGACAATCGTCTGCAGCTTCAGGATGTTGAACTCCGCGTCCCCCAGAGCGGATGGAAGTTCCGTCTCCGCCTGTTTGACCAGCGAGGACGCCGTTGCGACATCGCCCGTTATCGTCGCCTCCAGAATATCCCGTCTGTATTGTAGCAGGCGGACGCTGTCGTCGCTGACCTTTGCTTGCCATTCGGTGCGCGCGGCATCAATGTTCCACTCACCCCGCAAGATGCGCTTTAGGATCGGCTCGATATGGGTTGCAGGTCCCATCCAGGCAATCCGGTTCGTCCGATCGACGATGAAACCGGCCGGCACGCCGTCCTGTCCGCTCGCCTCAAGCCAATGGCGCGTTACCCAGCCCCGAGACAGGACAGAGGCTTCCGGTGTCGGCTCCTCAAGAGCGAGCACCGCCTTGGACGGGATGGATTTGGCTTTCACCGCCGTCCTGTCCACGTGGATCACCATGACGGCCACCCCATAGCACGGAACGCCATGGCTGGCGCTGATCTCCGCAAGATCGCGAATAAAAGGAAGGCAGCCGGGGCAACCGCCGTTCCAGAGAACGACCAGCCTCAGCTGGTCGGAGACGACCGGCTGGAGCACATCCTCGACAAGCCCACGGGATAGTCTCAGCTCTGGAGCTGGATCTCCGGGCAACAATCGCGATAGCTTTGACATGAGCCTCAATCTTTCAAAGATCGGATCGATACGTCCCTCTACGGGTGCCTTCTCTTCAAGACGATGTCATAAATTTAGATTTTGTAAATATATGCTTCGACGGCCCGCATCGGGGAGGATCGCGCCGTTGCCGACGTTGGAAATGCTGCTGCACATGACGAAACGAGGGACTGTCGAGCTGAAAGCCGGATCGCATCGACGTTGCACGATGCGACTGAAACAAGTCGCTGGGACTCTCCGATAAACACAGAAAACCCCGGCGCGACGGTGACCGTCGTTCCGGGGTGTTTTCGAAGACCAGCCGCGCCGTGTCGGATACCGTCCGACGGGCGCCCGTCAGATCTTAGCGGGTCGCAACTTTTTTCTTCGGGCCGGGCAGGAGGCCTTCGCGCTGCATCTGCTTGCGGGCGTTCTTGCGCTGGCGGGAAACAGCTTCAGCCTTCTGGCGAGCACGCTTCACGGACGGCTTTTCATAGGCTTCGCGCATGCGCATTTCGCGGAAGACGCCTTCGCGCTGAAGCTTCTTCTTGAGCACGCGCAGTGCCTGCTCAACATTGTTGTCTCGAACCAGAACCTGCATCTCGAACCTTGATCTCTGTCGCCCGCTGGGGCGGTGGTATGGTGACTTCGGCGCTCCTTATCTCACCACACGTCCGTCATGAAAAGGGGTTGGCTCGAAAAAAGAGCGAAGAAAAGTGCCAAATCTCATTCTCTCCGGCAACTGACGGCGCCCGCAAGGGTGCCGGCCGGCAATGAGATGTGCACATCGGGAGCGTAACGCTCGGCTTTACCATCGCATTCGTCTTGCCGCTTGACAAGATCTTCCCGCAACCCCGATTGTCGCGGTGGCCATTGCGATGGCCATGCCCCGTTCTGGCCGATTCTTGCCTCCGTCGCGTCGCTTCTTCCAGCCGGCTCGTCTCTCCCGGAGCAAACGGCTCCAAAAGAAGACTGCCCGAGAAAGAGATCATGGCCCGCGTCCTTATTCTGTTTGCCCATCCCGGCCAGCGGCATTCGCGCCTCAATGTGCGCATGGCGCGAGAGGCAGCGCAGCTCGACGGGGTGACCTTTGTCGATCTTTATGCCGAATATCCCCGCTTCAACATCGATATCGATGCGGAGCAGGCACGGCTGGTCGCCCACGACGTCATCCTCTTCCAGTTTCCCATCTACTGGTATTCCGTGCCGGCCCTTCTCAAGGAGTGGCAGGATCTCGTGCTGGAATACGGCTTTGCCTACGGGCAGAGCGGCTCCAAGCTTGCGGGCAAGCTGTTCCTGCCGGTCGTCACCACCGGCGGTGCGCGGGATGCCTATCGCGAGGAAGGCTCCAATCATTTCCGGCTGCGCACGCTGCTGTCGCCGCTGGAACAGACCGCCTTGCTCTGCGGCATGCGCTTTCTTCCGCCGGCGGTGCTGTTTTCCGCGCATGATTCGGCCGCCGACGGGCGGGCGGAGACCCATATCGCCGCCTATCTCCGGCTGCTGGCCGCGCTGCGCGACGAGACGCTGGATCTGGAGGCGGTCTCGAAGGTCGAGCTCCTCGACGACGACGCCCTGTCGCTGATCGTGGCACCGGGAGAGCCGAGGCCCACCAGACCTGTGCCGCCTGTCGGCCCCAGCAGCGCGAGGATATCCGGATGAGCGGCTTCATGTTCCAGGCCTTCGTCTACCTCGCGGCCGCGATCACCTCCGTCATCATCGCCGCCCGCCTCGGTCTCGGTTCGGTGCTCGGCTATCTCATCGCCGGCATCGTCATCGGCCCGGTCTTTCATCTGGTCGGCAACGAAACGCAGGATCTCCAGCATTTCGCCGAGTTCGGCGTCGTGATGATGCTGTTCCTGGTCGGGCTGGAGCTTCAGCCGCAGGCGCTCTGGGACATGCGGGCCCGGCTGCTCGGTCTCGGCGGCCTGCAGGTCGTGGGCTCGGCCGCGGTGGTCGCGGGCATCGGTCTTGCCGCCGGCTTGCCGTGGCAGACCGCGGTCGCGATCGGGCTCATCCTGTCGCTTTCCTCCACCGCCATCGTGCTGCAGACGCTAAGCGAAAAGGGTCTCTTGAAGTCGCAAGGCGGGCGATCGAGCTTTTCCGTGCTGCTCTTCCAGGATATCGCGGTCATTCCCATGCTGGCCGTCCTGCCGCTTCTCGCCCTTCCGGCGCTGCAGGGTGGGGATCACGCCGCTCATGGCGCGAGCACAGCGGCGACGCTCGTCTCGGACCTTCCGGGCTGGCAGGTGGCGCTGGTGACCCTTCTTGCCGTCGCCTTCGTCGTGGTGGCCGGGCATTTTCTCTCGCGCCCCGTTTTCCGGCTGATCGCGGCGTCCCGGCTGCGCGAGATGTTTACGGCCGCCGCCCTGCTGCTCGTCGTTTCCACCGCCTTGCTGATGAGCATGGTCGGCCTGTCCCCGGCGCTCGGTACGTTTCTGGCCGGCGTGGTTCTGGCCAACAGCGAATTCCGCCACGAGCTCGAAAGCGATATCGAACCGTTCAAGGGCCTCCTGCTCGGCCTGTTCTTCATCACGGTCGGCGCCGGCATCGATTTCTCGCTGCTCACGGCCAATCTCGGCCTCGTTCTCCTGCTCACGGTCGGCGTCATCACCGTCAAGGCCGCGGTGCTGTGGCTGATCGGGCATCTCTACAAATTGCGCGGCTCCGACCGTTGGCTTTTGGCGCTGGGACTGGCGCAGGCCGGCGAGTTCGGCTTCGTTCTCGTCTCTTTCACGGTGCAGAATGCCGTTCTGCCGTCCGAGCTTGCCGCCATCATCATGCTCGTGATCGCCTTTTCCATGCTCCTGACGCCGGCGCTCTTCATCCTGTTCGACAAGGTGATCGTGCCGCGCCTCGACCGGGGGCAGGTGGACGAGGCCGACGAGATCGGGGAGGAGGCCTCCGTCATCATCGCCGGTCTCGGCCGCTTCGGGCAGATCATCAACCGCATGCTGCTCGCCAACGGCTACAAGACGATCGTGCTCGACAGCCGCTCGGATGTCATCGACGGGCTGCGCAAATTCGGCGTGCGCTCCTTCTTCGGCGATGCCGGTCGTCCGGATCTGCTGCACTCCGCCGGATTGCGCAAGGCGCGCCTGCTGGTCGTCGCCATCGATGATATCGAACGGGCCACGAGCATCGTCCGCCATGCCCGGCATGAAAACCCGGCGATCCACATCATCGCGCGCGCCTATGATCGCAACCATGTCTACCAGCTTTACGAGGCGGGCGCCGACGACATCGTGCGCGAGGTTTTCGACAGCTCCGTCCGGGCTGCGGGATATGCGCTGCAGAGCCTCGGCATGCATCCTTTCGACGTGGAAAAGAGCAAGGCCGTGTTCGTCCGGCAGGACAATTGGGGTCTGCGCCAGCTCGCGCCGCTCTGGAAGCACGATGTGCCCGTGTTCGAAAACAAGGCGTATATCGCCCGCGCCCGCGAGATCTCGGAGATCCTGGAACAGGCCATGATGGGCGACCGCAGCGCGCTGCACGACCGGACCGAGCGCGGCTGGACCCCGCCGGATATCGCGGCGCGCAACCATGACTCTGATAGCCATGATCAGGGCGGGCACGATCTCGGCAAACGGGATATTGCCGAACGGGATATTGCCGAACGGGATTTGGATGGACAGGGCGAGGGGTAAGGCGCTCGCAATTTCGAGGCGGTTCGCCGCTGACGCATACCGACCCTGCGGGAGACGACTGCATGCCATCGACCCCATTTTCGCGTGCCGCCCGCTTCATGCCCTGGCCGGCGTCGCCCGTCAGCCCGAAGGAGCGGCTTCGCTCGGCAGCGGGCGCGCTGTTCGGCCTGCTGGTCACCGGCCTCCTCGGTGCCGTCCTGATCGCGACCTTCCCCCTCTCGCCGGCACTGGTCGCGCCGATGGGGGCTTCGGCCGTCCTTCTGTTCGCCGTTCCGTCCAGCCCGCTTGCCCAGCCCTGGTCGTTGATCGGCGGCAATCTGGTGGCGGCCTTCGTCGGGGTCACGGTGGTGACGTTCGTGCCCGATCCGATGCTCGGCGCCGCCCTGGCGGGCGCGATCGCCATCGGCGCGATGATGAGCCTGCGCTGCCTGCATCCGCCGAGCGGGGCGATCGCGCTGACCGCCGTTCTCGGAGGCCCGTCGATCCATGCGCTCGGCTATGGTTTTCTGCTGTGGCCGGTGCTCGGAAACTCGCTGTTGCTCCTGGCCGCGGCGCTGCTCTTCAACAACCTGACCGGCCGCCGCTATCCGCATATCGCAGCTCCCGCGCTCGGTTCGCACCAGACGAAGGACCCGTCGCCGGCGACCCGCATCGGCTTTGCCGCCGAGGATCTCGATGCCGTTCTGAAGGATTACGACCGGGTTCTCGACATCCAGCGCGACGAGCTTGCGACCATCCTCAAGCGCACGGAGCTGCGCGCGCTCCAGCGCCAGTCCGGGCAGACGCCGTGCGGGCAGATCATGTCGCGCGACGTGATCGCCATCGCGCCGGATGCCTCGCTGTCGGAGGCGCATGCGCTCCTGCGGGCCCACCATATCAAGGCCCTGCCGGTGACCGACGACAATGCCCGCGTCATCGGCATCCTGACCCAGACCGATATTCTCGATCGCGCCGACTGGACACGCGGCCGCCCGACCATCGGCTTCCGCCGCCGCTACCAATTGGCCGTCTCCGGCTCGACGGCGCCGAACGGCACCGTGAAGGACATCATGACCAGCCCCGTGCGAACGGTATCGCCCGACGATTCCCTCTCCGAAGCCATCCTCCTCTTTGCCGAAGGCGGCCTCCACCATCTCCCCGTCACCGACCCCCAGAACCGCCTCGTCGGCATCGTCTCGCAATCGGACGTGCTCGTGGCGATGCTGGCGGAGCGGTGAGGAGAGGGGCTGGCAGAGAACGCCTGCCAACGCCCGCCGCCCGCTGACTGCAACCGTCGCTTTTCTGCGTCTCGTTTCTAGTTCTACCGCCAGCCGAGCGCCGGTGCGATCTGGGTCAGGATGGTTTCGATGACGTGGGTGTTGTAGTCGACGCCGAGCTGGTTGGGGACCGTGAGGAGGAGCGTGTCGGCTTCGGCGATGGCTTCGTCGGTGCGCAGCTGATCGATCAGGACGTCGGGCTCGGCGGCGTAGCCGCGACCGAAGATGGCGCGGGTGTCGGCGTCGATGAAGCCGATCTTGTCGCGGGCCTCGCCCGAGCGGCCGAAATAGGCGCGATCGAGATCGTTGGTGAGGGCGAAGATGCTGCGGCTGACGGAGACGCGCGGCGTGCGGGCGTGGCCCGCAGCCTTGAAGGCGGCGCGGTAGGCGCGGATCTGGTCGGCCTGCTGCACATGGAAGGGCTCGCCGGTCTCGTCGTCCTTCAGCGTCGAGCTCTGCAGGTTCATGCCCAGTTTCGCGGCCCAAATCGCCGTTGCGTTGGAGCTTGCGCCCCACCAGATCCGGTCGCGAAGGCCCGGCGCGTGTGGTTCCAGGCGCAGGAGGCCGGGCGGGTTCGGAAACATCGGGTTCGGGTTCGGCTCGGCAAAGCCTTCGCCGCGCAGCACGTCATAGAAGACCTCGGCGTGGCGCCGGGCCATGTCGCCGCTCGTTTCGCCGTCTGCCGGCGCGTAGCCGAAGTGCCGCCATCCGTCGATCACCTGTTCCGGCGAACCGCGGCTGATGCCGAGCTGCAGGCGGCCGCCGGAGATGATGTCGGCAGCACCCGCATCCTCGGCCATGTAGAGCGGATTTTCGTAGCGCATGTCGATGACCGCCGTGCCGATCTCGATCCGGCTGGTGCGCGCACCGACGGCGGCCAGGAGGGGAAAGGGCGATGCCAGCTGGCGGGCGAAATGGTGCACGCGGAAATAGGCGCCGTCGGCGCCCAGCGCTTCCGCCGCGACGGCAAGGTCGATCGACTGCAGCAGCGTATCGGCGGCACTTCGCGTCTGCGATTGCGTCGAGGGCGTCCAGTGGCCGAAGGAGAGGAAGCCGATCTTTTTCATGATATTGTCCTGTCCGTCTCGATGTGGTGCCGGCGTTTTCGCACAGTCCCTGGCATGGAGACAATCTTGCATTCGCAGCACGGTGCGTTCGCATTCGAGGAGCAATGACACTTGGGCGATGTCGCCGCCTGCTGGGTCGTGTCGCGCCCTGCGGCCGTTGCGCGCCTTGCGAGACGGGCGCCGCCGCGCCGCTTCGCCGCAGGGCATGGGCCAATGCCCGGCTTTCCTCGCGAGAGCGCGCGCGCTAGATCTGCGCCTATCCGACGTCACTGTCTCGGGCGTGAGCATGGCCTGGTCCTGCGGTGCGAGAGACGCAAAAGAGGCAGAGCATGCGCCATTCCGTTCCTTTCTTCCGCGCCGCGCGCGCCCGCCGGGTGCTTTTCTCCGGCTTTGCCATCTTCCTTTCCCTCGTCTCGGGGCCGGCCGGTGCGCATGTCACCATTGCCGCGAAGGCGGTCGAGGCCGGGAAGACGAGCACGTTCGTGCTCAAGATACCGCATGGTTGCGGCGGTGCCGCGACGACCGGGCTGCGGGTCGCGGTGCCCGCCGTGCTGTCCGATATCGAGCCACAGGAGAAAGCCGGCTGGACCGCCGTGGTGACGCCGGCCACAGTTGCTGCCGGCGGCTCAAAGGCCAAACAGGCGCAGATCGGCTGGACGGGCGGCACGATTGCGGCGTCCGACCATGCGGAATTCGCGTTCAAGGCGAAAGTCGCGGCCGATGCCAAGGGCCGGATCTACGTGCCGATCGTTCAGCAATGCGGCGACGCCGCGGAACGCTGGATCAAGATCCCCTCGGGTGCGGATGCGGGCGAGCCGGACAAGCCGGCGCCTGCCTTCGACGTGACGCCCTGACCGCGCCGTGCTGCTTGGCATCATCAGTGTGAAGGCGGTCGGGCGAGGTCTTGGCGGGTGCCGGTACTCGCACTGGCGCCGGTACTCGCACTGGCGCCGGTACTCGCACTGGCATCGACATTGGCTTTGGCAAAAAAGCCTGTGCGTGCTGTCGATCCTGCCGCTGCTCCTGCTGGCGAGCGCCGGCGTGGCCTTTGCCCATGCGCAGCTCGTTTCGTCCGATCCTGCCGATGGGGCGGTGCTTGCCGCGCCGCCGCGGGAGATCGTGCTCCTGTTTTCCGAGCCGGTCGTCCCGCTGGTCTTCCGGCTGAGCGATCCGGCCGGGGGGATAGAGGCGCTGCCGGCGGCCGGGGCAGGGATAGGAACGGCCGTGACGCGGCTCGTCGTGACACTGCCGCCAGCGCTCGCTTCGGGGACGCACAGCCTGTCGTGGCGGGTGACCTCGGCGGATGGACATCCGATCGGCGGCGGGCTTTTCTTCTCCATCGGCAAAGCGACCGCGTCCCTCGGCGATGGCGGCGCGACCTCGGGCGATAGCGTGACCGCGGTCGGCCTGTTCGTCTCGCGCCTGTTGGTGATGGCCGGCCTTGTCCTCGGGGTCGGCGGCGCGGGGTGGGTGGCGCTATTTTCCCGGCTGCAGCCTGCGCCGGATTCGTCTTCCGCGACTCTGCCGTTCCCGGCTCCGGCCCTTGTGGCGGCTTCGCTTTGGCTCGGTCTTGCCGCCACGCCGGTGTGGATCGCCTTTCAGGGCTTCGATGCGCTGGGGGAGGCGGCCCGGGGATGGGCGTCGTCCGCGGTCTGGTCCGCCGGCCTTCAGGGCACGTCCTATGGTCGCGCCGCGCTCCTCTGCGCCGGGGCCATCGTCGCGGCGATCGTGTCGCTGCGCGCGCGCCGCATATCCCTCCGGCTCTCGCTTGCTGCGCTGGCCTTCGGGCTGGCGGGCGTTTCCGCAGGCGTTGCGGGACATGCGGCCACCGCGCCGCCGCGGATCGTCAGCGTTCCCGCGATCATGCTGCACATGCTCGGCGCGATGGCCTGGATCGGCGGTCTTCTGCCCCTTCGGGCAGCGCTCGGCGCAGCGCGGGGCGCGTCTTTCCGGGCTGATCCCGATGGCGCGGCGCTTCGGCTGTTCTCGCGCCTTATCCCCTTCGTGCTGGCTGCGCTCGTCGCCTCGGGCCTGCTGCTGGCGATCGTTCAGGTGCAGGCGGTGTCGAACCTGTGGACCACGGCCTATGGGCGGGTGCTGCTCGCCAAGCTCGCACTCGTCCTGCTTCTGGTCGTGCTGGCCGCGGCCAATCGGTTTCTTTGGACCCGCCCTGCCGCAGAGGGGTTGCTTGGGGCCTTGCGTCTTTTGAGGCGCAGCATCGTGGCGGAGGTCGTGATCGGCACGATGGTGCTGGCCGTCCTCGGCCTCTGGCGCTTCACCCCGCCGCCCCGGGCCCTGGCCATGTCGGTGCCGACCGTTCAGGATCACGTGCTTGAGGAACAGGGGTTGATGGCGACGCTCTCGCTCACGCCGGCGCGGCCGGGTCCGGTTCGCGTGTCTGTCGCAGGGTTGATGCTCGACGGGCAGCCGGTCGATCCCCTCTCGGTCACGGTCGAACTCGCGCAGTCCGGCAGCGACATCGGGCCCTTCGTGCGCGAAGCCCGGCTGGGCGAGGACGGGCGCTTTCAGGCAGATGGGTTCGTGCTGTCCGTCGGCGGCGCCTGGACCGTGCGCGTCACGGTGCTGGTGGATGATTTCACCTCGGTGACGATGACGGACCGCTTCGACATCGCGCCGTTCTGATCGCCGAGCGCCCGAACGGATTGCGAAGAGGACCGACCGCCCGATATCGCGGGTTCGACGGATGAAGCGTCCAGAACGAGCCGGGGCTCCAGAATGAGATTGCGTGACCTGCCGCGGATTTGGACCGAATTTCTACGGCAACGCGGATCGGCAGGCCATCCTTCGTTGCTTCATAAGGTGCCATTTGCCATTTTTCAGGGCATCGAACAGACGTTCTCCTCCCGAGACCGAATCCAGACCGAAAGCAGACCCGTCATGACGAAAACCTTGAGCCGCCTTATCGAGAAGACCGCCTTTACCCGTCGCGCCGGCCTTGCGCTTGCCGCGTCTGCAGCCGTCGCCGCTTTCGTCTCCATCGGGCCGGCACCGGCTCTGGCACAGGACAAGACATCCGTGAAGGTCGGGATCATGAGCGGCGAGGACGAGGACGTCTGGCGCGTCGTCGTGGCGGAAGCCGGCAAGAAGGGGCTTTCGGTCGAGACGGTCGTCTTCAACGACTATACCCAGCCGAACGAGGCGCTGGAGCGCGGCGAGATCGACGCCAATGCCTTCCAGCATCTTCCCTATCTCGAAAACCAGATCAAGCAGCACGGCTACAAGATCGTGCCTGCGGGCTATACCGGCGTCTGGCCGATCGGGGTCTATTCCCGCAAGACGTCCAAGATTGCGGATCTGCCGGAAGGCGCCGTCGTCGGCGTGCCGAACGATCCGTCGAACGAGGGGCGTGCCCTGCGCGTGCTGCAGAACGAGGGTCTGATCAAGCTCAAGGAGGGCACGGGCATCCTCGCGACGATCACCGATATCGAGGAAAACCCCAAGAAGCTCGAGATCAAGGAGCTGGACGCCGGCATCGTCGGCCGCTCCATCGACGATCTCGACGCGGCCGTCGTCAACACGGACTGGGCGCTGAAGAGCGGCCTGACGCCGGACAACCGGATCGCGCAGGAGCCGGTGGACGGCAATCCGTACCGGAATTTCATCGCGGTCAAGGAAGACCAGAAGGATGCGCCCTGGGTCAAGACGCTCGTCTCGTCCTACCAGAACGAGGCGGTGAAGGCCGAGTTCGATCGGGTGTACAAGGGCACGGGCATCAGCGCCTACTGATCCGACAGGCGTCGAAGATAGAAAACGGCTCGCGGCATGGTTGCCGCGAGCCGTTCGCCGTTGCGGCGAGGAAGGACGAGAGAATGACGATGACTGCGAGCGCGGAAACGAGAGGCGCCCCGACCGACGCGGATACCCGGCCGGTTTCCGGTGTGGCGCAAGCTGCCGAGACGCCCGTCGTGCGGCTCGACGGCGTCTTCCGGCATTTCGGCGAGACCGCCGCGCTGGACGGAATTTCCCTTTCGGTGCGCAAGGGCGAGGTGCTCGGCATCATCGGTCGCAGCGGCGCCGGCAAATCGACACTGATCCGTTGCCTGAACGGTCTGGAGCGCCCGGACCGCGGCACAATCGAGATCGAGGGCCGTGATATCACCGGGCTTTCCGAAGCCGAACTCCAGCCCCTGCGCCGCCGCATCGGAATGATCTTCCAGCACTTCAATCTTCTCTCGGCAAAGACCGTGGCGGAAAACGTCATGCTGCCGCTCAAGATCGAGGGCATGCCGCGGGCGCAGCGGCGCGTCCGGGCGGCCGAACTGCTCGATCTGGTCGGCCTGTCCTCCAAGGCCGATGCCTACCCCTCGGCGCTCTCCGGCGGGCAGAAACAGCGGGTGGGGATCGCCCGGGCGCTGGCCGCGCGGCCGGCGCTGCTGCTTTCCGACGAAGCGACCTCCGCGCTCGATCCGGAAACGACGGCGTCGATCCTGTCTCTTCTGAAAGATATCAACACGCGCCTCGGCCTGACCATTCTCCTCATCACCCATGAGATGGAGGTCGTGCGCGGCGTGGCCGATCGGGTCGCGGTGATCGATGCCGGGAGGATCGTCGAGGACGGCCCGGTCTGGTCGGTGTTCTCCGATCCGAAGGCGGCGACCACGAAGAGCCTCCTCGGCGCGATCCGCCCCGGCCTGCCGCCGGCCATCGCCGCAGACCTTGCGGCGCGCGGCGAACAGGTGCTCAGCGTCGATCTGGTCGGCCCGGAGGCCTCGACGCTTCTTCCCGCGCTGTCCATCGCGCTCGGCGCGCCGGTGCGCCTCGTGCATGGCGGCATCGATCATATCCAGGGGCAGTCGGTCGGCCGCTTCTTCATCACGCTTGCCCCCGGCGCCTCGCTGCCGCAGGCGATCGCCTTCCTGACGCGCCACGGCGCCCATGTGGAGACCACCGGTCATGTCGCCGATCCTGTTTGATCTTCTGCTGCGGTCTCTCTGGGAGACCGTCCTGATGACGCTCGCCTCCGGCATCATCTCGCTGGTCGCCGGCCTGCCGCTCGGCCTTGCCCTGGTGATGACCGGCAAGGGCGGCATTTCGGAGAACCTCTGGGTCAACCGCGTGCTCGGCGCTGTCGTCAACGGGTTCCGTTCGGTGCCGTTCATCATTCTCCTCGTGGCGCTCATTCCCGTCACGCGCGTCATCGTCGGCAGTTCGATCGGAACATGGGCGGCGATCGTGCCGCTCTCCATCGCCGCCACGCCCTATTACGCGCGCATCGCGGAGGTGTCGCTGCGCGAGGTGGATCGCGGGCTGATCGAGGCGGTGCGCTCCATGGGCGGCAATCGCTGGACGATCGTGCGGGAGGTGCTGCTGCCCGAGGCGCTGCCGGGGATCGTCGCCGGCTTCACCGTCACGCTCGTCACGCTGATCGGTGCCTCGGCCATGGCCGGCGCCATCGGCGCGGGCGGGCTCGGCGATCTCGCCATCCGCTATGGCTATCAGCGCTTCGAGACATCGGTCATGATCGCGGTCGTCGTCGTGCTCATCGTGCTGGTCTGTGCCATCCAGTGGATCGGCGACCGTCTGGTCGATCGCCTCGACCATCGGTGATCGCCGCGCCGTTTCCGCATCAGGCCCGGCCTGTCGTGCCGGGGAACCCAAGGAAGTGCCCATGTCCAAGCAGATGCATCTCGGTGCCTTCATGCGGCCTGTCAGCCTGCACACCGGCGCTTGGCGCTATCCCGGCGCGGCACCGGACGCGAACTTCAGCTTCCCGCATCTGAAGCGCTTCGCGCAGACGCTGGAGGCCGCCAAGTTCGATGCCTTCTTCATGGCCGATCACCTGGCCGTGCTCAATATGCCGGTGGAGGCCCTGAAGCGCAGCCATACGGTGACCTCGTTCGAGCCCTTCACGCTGCTCTCGGCGCTCGCGGCCGTCACCGAGCGGATCGGCCTCGTCGCCACGGCCTCCACCACGTTCGATGCGCCCTATCACATCGCGAGGCGCTTCGCCTCGCTCGATCACATCAGCGAGGGCCGGGCCGGGTGGAACATCGTCACCACCTCGAACCCGGATGCCGCGCTCAATTTCGGCCTCGACGAGCATGTGGAGCATGGCGAGCGCTATCGTCGGGCGCGCGAGTTCTTCGATGTCGTCACAGGCCTCTGGGACAGTTTTGCCGACGATGCCTTCCTGCGCGACCAGCAGAGCGGGTTGTTCTTCGACCCCGAGCGCATGCATGTGCTCGACCATCAGGGCCCGAGCCTTACCGTGCGCGGGCCGCTGAACATCGCCCGCCCGCCGCAGGGCTGGCCCGTCATCGTGCAGGCTGGGCAATCCGAGCCCGGCCGTCAGCTGGCCGCGGAAACGGCCGAAGTGATCTTCGCCGCCCCGCGCGATCTGGCCGGCGGGCAGGAGCTTTATGCCGACATCAAGGGGCGGCTCGGCGCGCTCGGTCGGTCGCGCGATCATCTGAAGATCCTGCCGGCCGCCTTCATCGTCATCGGCGATACGATCGAGGAGGCGCGGGAGAAGCGCGCGCTGCTCGACAGTCTGGTGCATTTCGAAAGCGGAATCGCATCGCTGTCGATCGCGCTCGGCCTCGACGCCTCGCATTTTCCGCTCGATGCGCCGCTGCCGCGCGATCTTGCCGACACGAATGCCAGCAAGACGGGCCGGCAGCAGGTGTTGCGGCTGGCCGAGACCGAGAAGCTGACGGTGCGGCAGCTGGCGCAGCGCTATGGCGGCTATTCGGGCCTTGCCTTCGTCGGCACGCCGGAAAGCGTGGCCGACGAGATGGAAACCTGGATCGATTCGGAGGGATCGGACGGCTTCAACGTGGTCTTCCCCTATCTGCCGCAAGGTCTCGACGATGTGGCGCAGCGGCTCGTGCCCGCGTTGCAGCGACGCGGTCGCTTCCGGAGGGAATACGAAGGAACGACGCTACGCGATCATCTCGGCCTGCCGCGGCCGGACAACAGGTTCTTTCCCGAGGCGTAGGGTGGGGTCGAGAGGCTAGGTCTCCTCGATGCGCCGCTCGTCGTCGGGGAGGACGGCCAGTTCGCGCCAGTCGATCTCTTCGAGAAGCTGGTTGTATTCGTCGACATTCAGCCGGTTGCCGGTTCGCAGCCGCTCCAGGGTCTTGCGCTGGGCGTCGATCGCCTCCAGCGCGAGGGCGCGGTAGGTCTGGAGCGCATCGGCGCCCGCCGTATCCGCCAATGCGGCACGCTCGATGGCGAACTTGCTGCGCACCTGCTCTGCCTCGGGTCCCGCGCGATCGCCGATCCGTTCGAGCCCGGCGGAGGCGATCTCGAGCCGGAAATCGGTCATGTCGCGGGCGCCCTGTTCGCGCTGGTCGAGGCCGAGCAGCCGGATGAGCGGCGCGAGCGTCAGCCCCTGCAGGACGAGCGTGGCGAGAACCACGGCGAAGGCCGCAAGCAGAACGAGATCGCGCTGCGGGAAATCGGCGGGCAGCGCGAAGGCGGTGGCCAGGGTGACGAGGCCGCGCATGCCGCACCAGGCCGCGAGAACCGACTGGCGCATATTCGTCTGTTCTTCGCTGCTCAGCAAAGCGTTGCGCAGGCGGTTGAAGCCGATGAAGACGACGAAGCGGACGATGACGACGGTCGCGACCACGGCGGCAATGAAGCCGGATGCATGGATCAGCCGCTGGGTCGTCATGCCGCCGATGATGTCGCGCACCTGCATGCCCATCAGCAGGAAGGCCATGACGTTGAGCACGAAGACGACGGCGCTCCACACCGCATAGGACTGGACGCGCATGCGGGCAGAGGAGCGGCTCGTGCTGCTGGCGGCGATGGTCATGGCGAAGGCGACGATGGCGAGCACCGCGGACAGGCCGAGATGTTCGGCGATGATCCACAGCAGGAACGTCTGGACGAATTGCAGCAGGTTGCCGCCGAGCGTGCCGGCGACATAACCGGTGACGCGCGACGTGGCCCAGGCCGCGGCCATGCCGAGGAGGATGCCGCCCGGCGCGGCGACGGCGAAGTGCAGCGCGACCGCCGGCCCGAGCCCGCCCGAGGTCTGCACCGACAGCGCCGCGCCGAAGATCAGGAGCGCGGCGGCATCGTTGAACAGGCTTTCGCCGCGCAGGATCGCATCCGTGCTGCGGGGAATGGACATGCCGGACAGGACGGCGGTCGCGGCCGCAGCATCCGGCGGCGCGACGATCGCGCCGAGAACGAGCG
This sequence comes from Rhizobium sp. PP-F2F-G48, assembly GCF_004342335.1. Lineage (NCBI taxonomy): Bacteria > Pseudomonadati > Pseudomonadota > Alphaproteobacteria > Hyphomicrobiales > Rhizobiaceae > Rhizobium > Rhizobium sp. PP-F2F-G48. The sequence goes on from NZ_SLVH01000001.1 coordinate 54,877, forward strand.
CCGCTGCGATCGGCAGACCGGCATAGGAGGCGCCGATGAAGGCGACGGCGAGGGCGGTGGCGACCACGCCGCCGATGGCAAAGACGATCAGCGCTGCCCAGTAGCGCCGCGCCGTGTTGACCGGGAAGTCGAAGGCGGCATCCATGAGGGCCGGGGCGATGAAGAGCGCGAGCGCCGTTTCCGGTTCCAGCGCGATATAGGGCACGCCCGGCACGAGCGCTGCGGCAACGCCGGCCATGGCCAGCATGGAGGGATAGGGCACCGACAGGCGCCGCGACACCTGAAGAAGGGCGATGGCCACGAGAAGAAGAACGAGGAGGCTCTCAAAGAAGTTCATCGATCGCGCTTCATTCCCTCAAGGCCGATGGCGGCTTCGTCGTCCCACGACTGTGCCTCAGCCGTGGACGTCGGTCCAGAGCGGGAGCGGCCGAAAAGGGCTTTCGGACCCTGCGCCGAAGCGCCTGGCCTTATTTCATCAGGCCGGCGGCGCGCAGGGCCGCTTCGATGACGTCCTTGACGCCTTCCGGCTTGGCCTTGCCCGGCCAGGCGGCAGAGAAGATCGAGGCGGCTGCAGCGCCAGTGCCAGCGCCAGTGCCAGCGCTGTTGCCAGCGCTGTTGCCGGCTGCCTCGGCACGGGCCGATGCCGGCTGCGGGCGGTGCGCCCTCTTCTCGAACGAGGCCGTGAGGCCCCAGCTGCGGGCGATGTGGAGGGTGGAGGAGATCCCGACATCCAGCATGTAGGGTGCCGCCTCGCCATAGCCGCTCGCCGTATCGAGCGGCGTCCCATGGCCCATGCCGCGCACCAGAAAGAGGTCGAGAACCTCGCGCCCGGCACTGTCCACCCAGATATGCCGTTCCTGACCGTCCACCGTCTCGACGCGTTCGGGACGGGCCGCGACGCCGAGCGCGTCACGCCACTGGTCGATCAGCGCGCCGGCATTCTTGTCGGCGACGGTGCTGTCGGCCGTGCCTTGCCAGATGGAGATGGTCGGCCAGGGGCCCTTGTGCGGCGAGGCGGCGGACAGCAGCGCCTGCAGCCTGTCTGCGTCGGGCAGGCCGTGGCCGCGCATGCGGTCGAAGGCTTCCGGCACGGTTCTGGCCGCGCCATGCGGCAGGCCGGCGATGATGGCGCCGCCGGCGAAGATTTCGGGGTAGGTGGCCAGCAGCGAATTCGCCATCGCCCCGCCGGCCGACAGGCCGGTCACGTAGACGCGGCGCCGATCGATCCCGTGATCGGCGATCATCGTCGCGATCATCTCCCGGATCGAAAGCACCTCGCCGGAACCGCGGGTGACGTCGGGCTTTGAAAACCAGTTGAAACAGAGATTGCCGTTGTTGCTGCGGCTCTGCTCCGGGTAGAGCACGGCAAAGCCGTATTCCTCCGCCAGAGCCGACCAGCCGGAGCCGCGATCGTAGCCGGCCGCGTTCTGCGTACAGCCGTGGAGCACGACGACCAGCGGCGGCGCGCCTTTCGGCTTCTCAGGCATGCTGTACCAGCCGGTGAGCTCGCCGGGGTTGCTGCCGGTGATGTCGAGGGCGCGCAAGGCCGACGTTGCGGGCTGGAGACCGTCCGGCCGGGTGCGCAGGCGTGCCAGACGTTCGATCGTGTCGGATAGTTTTCTCATGGCCGTCTCCGGGCTCTGGGCCGGACCCCTGGGAATATCGGGTGGCGCATGGTGCAGTGCACAACAGATGGGGTGCCATCATGGCGAGACAAGGGCAAGGCAGGCTCCGGGGCTGTCATTGCTGCAATTCTAGAATATTCGCGACGACCCGCAGAAAAACGCGTGACCCGCGCTCGATCAGCGCATCCGGAAAATCATAGTCGGGATTGTGGAGCGCGGGATGCGCTTCGCCGCTGCCCAGAAACAGCATGGCCGAGGGGCCGCAGGCGCCGAACCGTCCGAAATCCTCCGACCCCCGCATCGGCAGTCCCGCCGCGTCATGGTCGATGCCCTCTTGGTCGAGCGCCTGCCGGAGATGCGCGACCGCTTCCGGCGCGTTCTCGCAATGCTGAAAGATATCCTCGTAAGAGTGGGAAAGGCGCAATCGCTCTTCCCCGGCCGTCTGCGCGATCAGCGCTTCGGCGCGGGCGCAGAGATCGGCCATGCCGGCATCGGTCAACGTGCGCAGCGTCGCCCAGATTTCCGCCCGGCCGGGGGCAATGCCGAAGGCGGGCTCGCCCAGAACGGCATGGGTCAGCGTGACCATGGCGAAATCCGCAGCCGGGAAGCTGCCGGTCGTCAGGGCGGTCAGTTGCGGCATCAGGCGGGAGACGGCGAGCATGGGCGAGATGCCCGTTTCCGGCATGGAGGCATGCGCCGTCTTGCCGTCGAGGATGACGCGCAGCCCGCGCGAGGCGCAGTTGACGGGACCGGAGGCAAGCGCGACATGTCCGAGCGGCAGGCCGGGCAGGTTGTGCAGCGAGAAGGATATGTCCGGGCGAATGTCTTCGAAAGCGGGATCGGCGATCACGGCGGCGGCCCCGGCGCCGGTTTCCTCGGCCGGCTGGAACATCAGCACCACGCGTCCGCGCAAGGGCCTCTTCCGGGCCAGGCCGCGACCGAGCGCCGCGACGATCGCCATATGCCCGTCATGCCCGCAGAGATGCCCCTTGCCGGGATATTCGGACCGGTGCGGCGCGTCGGAGATTTCCGGGATCGGCAGGGCATCGAGTTCGCAGCGAAACAGCAGCGTCGGCCCCGGTGCGCTGCCGGCAAACACCGCCGCCACGCCATGTCCGCCAAGGCCAGTGAGAACACGGTCCGGTTTCAGGGCTTCGAGATGCGCCTGCACCCGCGCTGCGGTTTCGCGCTCCTCGCCCGAAATTTCCGGGTGGCGGTGCAGGTCGTGCCGGAACGCCACGAGGGCGGCGAGGTCGTTCTGGTCGAGAAACATGCAGGCCCTTCCGCTCGATGCGGCGCCATCTTATCGCGGGAAAGCGACGCGACAATGCTTCCGCCTCGGGCATCCACCGTATTTTCCGGCGCGTCAGCCATCGCGCTTCTGCTGGTTATGCCCTAGCCGAGATTGGCGCGCCCGAAGCGGGCGGAGACCTCCGGCAGGTCCGTCTCGGGTGGGGCGTCGGCGAAATCGGCGAGGATCGGGCAATCCGGGCGATCGTCTCCGTGGCAGTTGCTTGCGAGATGCCGCAGCGTTGCCGTCATCGCCGCGATGGCGGCAGCCTTGCGGTCGAGTTCGGCGATATGCTCGAGCGCGATCGCCTTCACGTCGCCGCTGGCCCGCCCGCGATCGTGCCAGAGCGCCAGCAGCGTCTTCATCTGCTCGACCGAGAAGCCGAGATCGCGGGCGCGGCGGATAAAGCGCAGCGTATGAATGTCGGCGTCCTCATAGGTCCGGTACTGCGCCTCGCTGCGATGGGCGGGTGCGATCAGGCCGATCTGCTCGTAATAGCGAATCATCTTGGAGGATACGCCGGAGGCTTTTGCGGCTTGGCCGATGTTCACGATGCCATCCTTTCCAGGGGAGCGGAGGGGGAGATGCGGCGCAGGCGCAGCGCATTGCCGAGGACGAACACGCTGGAGAGGCTCATGGCGCCGGCCGCGAGGATCGGAGACAGGAGCGTGCCGTTCACGGGATAGAGGAGACCCGCGGCCACCGGCACGAGGCTGACATTATAGGCGAAGGCCCAGAACAGATTCTGGCGGATGTTGCGGATCGTCGCCCTGCTGATCGCGATCGCGCGGGGCACGCCGCCCAGATCGCCCGCGATCAGCACGATATCGGCGCTTTCCATGGCGATGTCGGTGCCGGTGCCGAGCGCGATGCCGATATCGGCTTCCGACAGCGCCGGCGCATCGTTGATGCCGTCACCGACAAAGGCAAGGCGGCCCTCGCGCCGCAGGGCCTGCACCGCCGCGACCTTGCCGCCGGGCAGGACATCGGCCACCACCGTGTCGATGCCGAGCACACGGGCGACGGCGTTCGCCGTGCGGCCGTTGTCGCCGGTGATCATCACGACCTTGAGGCCCGCGGCCTTCAATGCCGCGATGGCGGCGGCGCTGCCCGGCTTGACCGGATCCGTGACGGCGATCATGGCGGCGAGCCTGCCGGCAACGGCCGCATAGATCGGCGACGTCCCGGCATCGCCGAATGCGACCGCCTGCGGCGCAAATCCGGAAACGTCGATGCCGCTGTCGCGCATCGCGCGGTCGGAGCCGACCAGAACGGCTTCACCCTCGATCATGCCCCTGACGCCGGAACCGGGAAGGGCTTCGAAATCGGTGACATCCGCAAGCACGACCTCGTCTCCACGCGCTGCGGAGACGATGGTGGCGGCGATCGGATGCTCCGAGCGGGCTTCGAGGCTTGCGACACGGCGCAGGACATCCGCGCGTTCGAAGCCGGGCATCAGCACGAAAGCGGTCAGTTCCGGCTTGCCTTCCGTCAGCGTTCCCGTCTTGTCGAAGGCGACGATGTCGACATCGCGCAGGCCCTGCAAGGCATCGCCCTTGCGGAAGAGGATGCCGAGCTCGGCAGCGCGTCCGGTGCCGACCATGATGGAGGTCGGCGTTGCCAGACCCATGGCGCAGGGGCAGGCGATGATGAGAACGGCAACGGCATTGATCGTCGCGAGGCCGAGCGACGGCGTCGGCCCGAAGACGAGCCAGACCGCAAATGTCAGCAGGGCGGCGGCGAGAACAGCGGGCACGAAACGCGCGGTGATGCGATCGACCGTCGCCTGGATCGGCAGTTTCGCACCCTGTGCCGTCTCGACCATGCGGATGATCTGCGACAGAAGCGTCTCCGACCCCGTCTTCGTTACGACGACATTGAACGTGCCCGTGCCGTTGATCGTGCCGCCGACGACGGAGGCGCCTTTCGCGACGGAAACGGGCAGAGGTTCGCCGGTGATCATCGACTGATCGACCAGCGACCGGCCTTCCACGACCTCGCCATCGACCGGAATTTTCTCGCCGGGGCGGATGAGCACGCGATCGCCTTTTTTCACCGTGCCGATCGGAACCTCGACGATCCCCTCCGCCCGGATCACGCGCGCGGTCCTTGCCTGAAGACCCATCAGCCGGCGGATCGCCTGGCCGGTGCGGCCTTTCGCACGGGCTTCGAGCATCCGGCCAAGCAGGATCAGCGTGACGATGACGGCGGCCGCCTCGAAGTAGACGTTGTCGGTGCCCGGCGGCAGCGCGGACGGCAGGAAGGTCGAAAGGACGGAATAGGACCAGGCGGCCGAGGTGCCGAGCACGACGAGAGCATTCATGTCGGGCGCGAGCCGAAGCAGGTTCGGCACGCCTTTGCGGAAGAAGGTGAGGCCGGGACCGAAGAGGACCAGCGTTGCCAGCACGAATTGCAGGCGGCGGCTGCCCTCCATGCCGAGCGTCGAGATGATCCCGTCATGGATGGCCGGCACGAGGTGCGAGCCCATTTCGAGAAGGAAAAGCGGAAGGGTGAGCACGGCAGCCAGGCTGAAGGCGCGCGCAAGCCGTTTTGCCTCGCGCGATCGGCGATCGCCGGTCTCGTCGGCATCGCTTGCGGGTTCGCCCTCCGCCTCTGGTCTGACGCTGTAGCCGGCCTTGGCCACGGCCGCCTCGATCGTCGCGACATCCGTGCCGTCCAATCGTTGGACGGTCGCTGTCTCGCTCGCGAGGTTGACGCTTGCCTCGATGACGCCGGGCACGGCTGCAAGCGCCTTTTCCACCCGGGCGACACAGGAGGCGCAGCTCATGCCCTCGATCGGAAACGTCTGCGTGACGCGCCGTGGCGCATAGCCGGCGGCTTCGATCGCTGCGACAATCGCCCCGTTCTGAAGGTCTGCGGCATGGGTCACGGTGGCCCGCTCGGTCGCGAGATTGACGCTGGCATCGATGACGCCGGGGAGGGCGGCGAGCACCCTCTCGACCCGCCCCACGCAGGAGGCGCAGTTCATGCCGTCGACGGCAAGCGTCGTCGTCGCGGAGGCGGAATTGGGGGGCCGGAGAGGCGTATGCACGGTCATCGGGAAGCGTCCCTGTTGTCATCTGCCGGTAGAGATAGACCTTCCCATCATGGGAAGGTCAAGGGGCAAACCTGAATGGTCCGTGCGGGAGACCGGACATGCGCCTCGGACGCCTTGGCGGCCGGGCGGCCCGCGATCGGAACGGGGAGCCCACGTGGCGATCAGAGCGGCCGGCGGAGATGGGGCGTGTAGCCGGCCGCCGCGAGCGCCTCGGCGATCCTGTCGGCGCTTGCCTCGGTTTCCACATCGGCGGTCTTTGCGGCGAGGTCGATGCGGATCGCGGCGCGTGCATCCACCAGATGGATGGCGCTTTCCACCGTGCTATTGCAGTGGCAGCAGGTCATGTCGGGTATGTCGAACGCAATCATGGGGACGTTTCCTTTCAGAGACGTCCCCATGATAGGGCTTCCAACCGTGGGAAGGTCAAGGCGTCAGATGCGCCTGCAGCGGCATCAGCCGTCGAGCGTGTCGAGCAGATCCTGTGCGCGGGCGGCCGAGATGCGGCGAACTTCCAGTTCGTCGCGACGTCCGGCGAGGAGGTCGCTTGCTAGAATCCGGTCGGCCAGATCGGCGGGCAGGGACAGGAGGACGCGCGTTTCATCGGTGTGGATGCCACCGAGGGACGAGCGCTTGCCCGTGATCATGCCGCCGGCCACCGTGTTGTTGGTGTCGGGGTCGATCAGGATGAAGGCGCCCGTCGTGCGGTTCTGCTCGTAGGCGTCGAACATGGCCTGCTCGTCGAACGCGAGATGGACCTTGCCGATGGCGTTCATCGACAGCGCGTCGGACGGGCCCCATTTGCCGCTCTTCAGGTCGAGCTGGCTGACTGGTTCGACGCTGACGCGCTGGCGGCGCGAGCCGCTCTTCAGCCAGTAGCGCTTGTTCGGCTGGATGCCGTCCGGCTGCAAGGCGACGATCTGCGCGTCGAAGGCGACGCCGGTCTGGGGCTGGCTGTCGATGGCGACGATCATGTCGCCGCGCGAAACATCGACCTGACGATCGAGCACGAGCGTGATCGCGTCGCCGGTCACCGCTGCATTGCGGACGAGGTCGAAGGTGACGATCTTGGTGACGTTGGCCACCATGCCCGAGGGCAGGACGACGACGCTGTCGCCCGGCTTGACCGAACCGCCGGCCACGGTGCCCTGATAGCCGCGGAAGCTTTCGCCCGGGCGCGAGACGCGCTGGACCGGAAGACGGAAGCCGGTCGTCTGGCCGGAGCGGACGGTCGCCAGCTCCAGAACCTCGACCAGCGTCGGGCCCTCGTACCAGGGCATGGAAGCACGACCGTCATAGACGACGTTCTCGCCCTTCAGCGCCGAAACCGGGATGGCCGTGACCTGGCGGACGCCGAGCGACAGTGCCAGTTCCTTGAAGTCGTGGCTGATCGCGTCGAAGCGCGCGCGATCGTAGCCGGTCAGGTCGATCTTGTTGACCGCGAGCACGAACTGGCGAATGCCCATCAGCGTGGCGATCGTCGCATGGCGGCGCGTCTGTTCCAGAAGGCCGACGCGGGCATCGACCAGCAGGATGGCGAGATCGGCGGTGGAGGCGCCGGTCGCCATGTTGCGTGTGTACTGCTCGTGGCCGGGCGTGTCGGCGACGATGAAGGAGCGGTTCTCGGTCGCAAAATAGCGGTAGGCCACGTCGATGGTGATGCCCTGCTCGCGCTCGGCCTGGAGACCGTCGAGGAGGAGGGCGAAATCCGGCAGGCCGAGATCGTTCTGCTTGCCGCTCGAATCGCGGGCGAGCGTCGCCGCCTGGTCCTCTTTGACGGCCTTGGTATCCCAGAGCAGCCGGCCGATCAGCGTGGACTTGCCGTCATCCACGCTGCCGCAGGTGATGAGGCGCAAAGGGCGGCTGTCGCGCGGCGCGCGGGCTTCGGCTCCGGCAAAGGCCGTGACGTTGCCGGTCGGCGCCTTGATGTCGCCGGTCGTGCGGGCCGCCGTGTGCAAGGTCGTCTGGCTGCCGGTGGAAGCGGAAACGGTCATCAGAAATATCCTTCGCGTTTTTTCTTCTCCATCGAGCCGGACTGGTCCCGGTCGATGGCGCGGCCCTGACGTTCGGAGACGGTCGCGGTCTCAAGTTCCGTGATGATATCGTCGAGCGTGGTGGCGCTCGAGCGGATGGCGCCGGTCAGTGGGAAACAGCCGAGCGTGCGGAAGCGGATGCGCTCCTGACGCTTGGTCTCGCCGGGCTGCAGCTCCAGCCGTGGATCTTCGGCAAGGATCATCATGCCGTCGCGCTCGACGATCGGGCGGTCCGCTGCGAAATAGAGGGGCACGATCGGGATTTCCTCGGCCTGGATGTAGCGCCAGATATCGACTTCGGTCCAGTTGGAGAGCGGGAAGGCGCGCACGCTCTCGCCCTTGCGGATCATGCCGTTATAGACGTTCCAGAGCTCGGGGCGCTGGTTGCGCGGGTCCCAGCGGTGGTCGGGCGTGCGGAACGAGTAAATGCGCTCCTTGGCGCGGCTCGCCTCCTCGTCGCGGCGTGCGCCGCCGAAGGCCGCATCGAAGCCGCCGGCGTCCAGCGCCTGGCGCAGACCCTCGGTCTTCATAATGTCGGTGTAGAGCGCCGAGCCATGGGTGAACGGCGTGACGTTCTCGGCCGCACCACGCGGATTGATGTGTTCGATCAGGTCGAGGTCGTAGCGCTCGACGATCTCGTTGCGAAACGCGATCATCTCGGCGAACTTCCAGCCGGTGTTCACATGCAGCAGCGGAAAGGGGATGCGGCCGGGGTAGAACGCCTTGCGCGCGAGGTGCAGCAGGACGGAACTATCTTTGCCGACCGAGTAGAGCATGACGGGCTTTTCGAACTCGCCTGCCACTTCGCGGAAGATGTGGATGGCTTCGTTTTCGAGCGCCTTCAGATGCGGATCGAGCGGCGGGCGGGCGCTTTGCGGATTGTGAAGTTCCGTTTCCGGAAGCGTGAGGGACATCGGGTCGTCTCCAGTCTCGTTCTCGGGCGGGGCGCGCGTCAGGCGGCGCTGCCGGCCAAGGCCTTGGTGTCGGGTATCGGCTGTGAAGCGGCTTCCGCCACGTGCAGGCCGCATTCGCGGGTCTCGTCGTTCTCCCACCACCAGCGGCCGGCGCGCTCGGGCTCGCCAGGCTTGATGGCCCGCGTACAGGGCTCGCAGCCGATCGATGGGTAGCCGCGGGCATGCAGCGGATTGACGGGAATCGCTTCGGCCACGACATAGGCGCGGATGGTGTCGATATCCCAGTCCGCCAGCGGATTGATCTTGATCAGGCCGCGCTCGAGATCGGCTTCTGCAAAAGGCGTATCGGCACGGTTGCCGGACTGGCCGCGGCGTAGGCCGGTGACCCAGTAGGTGGCGCCGGCCAGCGCACGCGCCAGCGGCTTGACCTTGCGCACGCCGCAACAGGCATGGCGCGCCTCGATGCTCTCGTAGAAGCCGTTCAGGCCATAGGTCGCGGCATAGGCATCGATATCGGCCTGCTCGGGATGGAACCGCTTGATCAGGATGCCGTAGGCCTCCTCGGTCGCATCGATCAGCGCGACGGTCTCGTTGAACAGCCGTCCGGTTTCGAGCGTGGAGACCTCGATGCCGAGCTTTGCGGTGCCGATGGCAGCCGTAATGACCTGATCCTCGATACCGAGGCTGGTGGTGAACACGGCACGACCATCCAGCGAGGCGACCAGAGCCAGCCGCTCGCCAAGGGTGAGACATTCCAGCTGCCGGGCCAGCGCCGCAGCAGTTGTTTCAAGGGACATGGATGTCATGGGTTATCCTGTGTGATTACAGCCTTTATCGCAGCCCTTCGTCATGAAAGACAGAAAAACGGATTTCCAATGACAGGAGATCGGAGCAAATATCACTCCGATCCCGCGAGATGTGGGAAAAGGCTGTCGCGCGGCTCCGTCAGGCCGGTCTCAGGACCGACGGTCGCTAAAGGCGGCCTGTGGGTTGACCCAGGGTTCCTGGTTCGAGCGGGGCAAAGGCTGCTTGCCGAGGATATGATCGGCCGCTTTCTCGCCGGTCATGATCGAGGGACCGTTGAGGTTGCCATAGGTGACGTGCGGGAAAATCGAGCTGTCGGCGACGCGCAGGCCCTTAACGCCGATCACACGGGTCTCGGGATCCACGACCGCCATGGGATCGCTCGCATCGCCCATGCGGCAGGTGCCGCAGGGGTGATAGGCGCTTTCCAGATGCTCGCGCAGGAACGCGTCGATATCCTCGTCGCTGGTCACGGCCTCGCCCGGCTGGATTTCGGGTCCGCGATAGGTGTCGAAGGCCGGCTGGCGGAAGATCTCGCGGGTGAGACGGACGCAGTGGCGGAATTTCTCCCAGTCCTCGGGGTGGCTCATATAGTTGAAGCGGATGACGGGATCGGCTTTCGGGTCTGCGGATCTCAGGGTGACGGCGCCGCGCGATTTCGACAGGTTGTAGCCGACATGAACCTGAAAGCCGTGGCTCTTGGCGGCCGCCTTGCCGTCATAGGAGATGGCGACCGGCAGGAAATGATACTGGATGTCCGGCTGCTTCAGCCCCGGTGCGGAGCGCAGGAAGGCGCAGGCCTCGAACTGGTTGGAGCTGCCGAGCCCCGTCCGCGTCATCAGCCATTGCGCACCCGCGACCCCCTGCCAGAACCAGGGCAGCCAGGAATAGAGCGAGACGGGCTTGGTGGAGACCTGCTGGAAATAGAACTCCATATGGTCCTGGAGATTGGTGCCGACGCCGGGGCGATCCGCCTTGACCGCGATGCCCATCGACTGGAGATGCTCCGCCGGGCCGATGCCGGAGAGCATCAGCAATTTCGGCGAATTGAACGAGGAGGCGGAAACGATGACCTCGCGCTTCGCCCTGACGATCTCGATCGCGCCGCCGCGCTCGATCTCGACCCCGGTCGCCCGGCCGTTTTCGATGACGATGCGGCGTGCGAAGCCACGGACGAGCGAGACGTTGTCGCGCTTCATGGCCGGGCGGAGATAGGCATTGGCCGCCGACCAGCGGCGACCCTTGTGGATCGTCTGCTCCATCAGGCCGAAGCCCTCCTGCTTCGAGCCGTTATAGTCTTCCGTCATCTCGAAGCCGGTCTCGGCTCCGGCCTTGATGAAGGCGTGGAAGAGGGGGTTCCTGACCGGTCCGCGCCGCACATGCAGGGGGCCCTCCGTGCCCCGCCATCCCTCTTCGCCGCCATGGGAATGCTCCATCCGCTTGAAGTAGGGCAGCACGTCGGCATAGGCCCAGCCGCGGGCGCCGAGCGCTTCCCAGCGATTGAAGTCCTCGGCATGGCCGCGCACATAGACGAGCCCGTTGATCGAGGAGGAGCCGCCGAGCACCTTGCCGCGCGGGGCGCTGATGCGGCGATTGTTGAGGTTCGGCTCGGGCTCGGAATAATAGCCCCAATTGTATCGCTTCATGCTCATCGGCCACGCGAGCGCTGCCGGCATCTGGATGAACGGCCCGATATCCGAGCCTCCGGCCTCGATGACGATCACCGTGTTCCTGCCATCCTCGGACAGCCGATAGGCGAGCGCCGAGCCGGCGGAGCCGGAGCCGACGATGATGAAGTCTGCTTCTCTGATCATGTCAGTGCTGCTCCGCTCGGGCTGCATGCTTGTCTGCTTCATAGCTCTCGGCTATACTTTTCGGATGAAAACGGTGGTGATCTCGAAGCAGGCGGACAAAACGCTGCAAGCGATGCAGCCTAAACGCAGGACTGCGATCATCGAGAAAGTCAAAGCTTACGCGCGTGGCGAGCGGGTCGATATCAAGAAGCTGAAGGGCGAGGATTTGTACCGTATCCGCGTCGGCCAGGATCGTGTGATCGTCGACGATCAGGGACAGATCGTTCTTGTCGTCGGCGCCGGGCCAAGAGGCAGTGTCTACAGGGATTGAAACACGATGGGCGACATTCAGAAACTCACGATCGACGGCAAGGGCTACGTTCTTCTCAGTGAAGAAGACTACGAGGATCTGATCGACAGTCTGGAGGCGCAGATCGTTCTCGCCCGCATCGCCGCCGGCGAGGAAACGTGGCCGCTGGAGATCGTCGAGGCGCGCGCCAACGGCGAAAACGCCATTGGCGTCTTCCGCAAGTATCGTGGCCTCTCGGTCTCCGATCTTGCAGCGGCGGCCGGCATCTCGCAGCCTTATCTCTCGGAGATCGAGGGCGGCAAGAAGACCGGGTCGGTCGATGTGCTCAAGCGCATCGCCACGGCCTTGAAGGTCGATCTCGACGATCTCGTGGTGGAGCGCGAGGCCCATCAATAAGGCGCCTCGACTTTGCCCATCGCGACATAGACCGTCTTCAGCTCGGTATAATGCTGGAGCGCGGCCACCGAGTTCTCGCGGCCGAAGCCCGATTGCTTCGAGCCGCCGAAGGGGATTTCGACCGGGCAGAGATTGTACGTGTTGATCCACAGCGTCCCGGCTTCCAGCCGATCCACCACGCGATGGGCGCGGGCGATATCGCTCGTGAAGACACCGGCGGAGAGACCGAATTCGGTCGCATTGGCGCGCGCGATCACCTCGTCCTCGTCGTCGAAATCCAGCACACACATGACCGGGCCGAAAATCTCCTCGCGGGCGATCGTCATCGTATCGGTGACGTCGGCAAAGACGGTCGGCTGGATGTAGGTGCCCTCGGCCGGGACGTCGTTGGGGATCGCGCCGCCGGTGACGAGCGTTGCGCCTTCCCCCTTGCCGGTCTTGATATAGGCGAGCACCTTGTCGCGCTGGGGCCGGGAGACCATGGGTCCGAGCTGGGTCGCCTCGTCCATGGGGTCGCCGATCACGATTTTCTCCGTGCGGGCCTTGAGGCCCGACAGGAAGCGTTCCTTGACGCTCTTCTGGACGAAGACGCGCGTGCCGTTGGAGCAGACCTGGCCGGTGGAATAGAAATTGCCGAGCATCGCGCCACCGATGGCGCTGTCGAGGTCGGCATCCTCGAACACGATCAGCGGCGACTTGCCGCCGAGCTCCATGGTGACATGCTTCAGCTGGCCGGCGGCGGCGGCGGCAACCTTGCGCCCCGTCGGCACCGAGCCAGTCAGGGAGACCTTGCCGACATCGGGGTGGCCGACGAGCAGGGGACCTGTGTCCCGGTCGCCCTGGATGACGTTGAACAGCCCCTTGGGCAGGCCCGCCTCGATGAGGATCTCGGCAATCTTCAGGGCGCCGAGCGGCGTGTTTTCGGATGGCTTGAACACCATGGCATTGCCGGAGACGAGGGCGGGCGCCGCCTTCCAGCAGGCGATCTGCTGCGGGTAGTTCCAGGCGCCGATGCCGACGCAGACGCCGATGGGCACGCGTTTGGTGTAGGCGAAATCGGCTCCGAGCGGGATGTGCTCGCCGTTGAGCGCGGCCGCCGCCACCCCGCCGAAGAACTCGAAGCTGTCGGCGCCGGAGGTGGGGTCCGCGACGATCGTTTCCTGGATCGGCTTGCCGGTATCGAGCGTTTCCAGCTCCGACAGTTCCCGGTTGCGCGTCCGCATGATATCGGCCGCCTTCTTCAGAATGCGACCGCGCGCCGTCGGGCTCATCGCCGCCCATTCCGGCTGCGCGCGCTTCGCCGCGGCCACGGCCTGCTCGACGATGGCAGGCGTTGCGGCATGGAGCGTCGCGATGACCTCGCCGGTGGCGGGATAGAGGCTGTCGAACGGGGTGCCGGCGGTATCCTCGACATAGGCGCCATCGATGAAGTGGGAGGCTTTCGGCTGGGCTCTCATGGAGACGTGTCCTTCGTGGCGGTCTTGGATGGGGTGGCGTCGCTGTGGTCTCCCGCCGCGATCAGCGCGAGCCCGAGATTGTGCTGGGCGCGCATCCAGGGGCGTGTGCCGAGGAAACCCCACCAGCCGGCGTCGTTAACGACCTCGTCGGCCGGACTGTCGATGCCGGGACCGAACATGTCGTCGGAAAAGACGGCCTTGCGCATGCCGTTCGGTGTCCTTGCCTTGGATTTCGCTCGCGCCATGCCTCATTCCCCTCTTGGAAACCGCTTGGAGTCTTCGAGATTATCGAGGTTCATGTGGTTGCGCATGTAGCGTTCGGACGCTTTCTGCAGAGGCTGGTGGTCCCAGGGATAGTAGGCGCCGTTGCGCAGCGCCTCGTAGACCACCCAGCGGCGGGCCTGGCTTTCGCGGACGGCGCCGTCGAAACCTGCCATGTCCCAGCGGGCGTCGCGCATCTGGCGAAAGGCGTCCAGCGTGGCGGCGATCGCGGTGGTCGGCGGAGAGGCTGCGAGATTGTCACGTTCGAGCGGGTCGGCCTCCAGATCGTAGAGCTGGTCGGGATCGTCGGCGCAGTGGACGTATTTCCACTTGCCCTCGCGAACGGCGATGAGCGGGGAGATCGATCCTTCCGCCGCATATTCCATCAGCACGGGCGAGACGCGCTCGGTGCCGTCGATCACCGGCAGCAGGCTCTCGCCATCCGTCCACGGCATGATCTCGTCCATCGAGATGCCGGCGAGGTCGCAGAGCGTGGGGGTGACGTCGAGATTGGAGACGGGACGGACATGCAGGCCGGGCGTCACGCCGGGACCGGCGATCATCAGCGGCACGCGGGCGGAGCCCTCGAAAAAGTTCATCTTGAACCAGAGGCCGCGCTCGCCCAGCATGTCGCCATGGTCGGAGCAGAACAGGATCAGCGTGCTCTCCAGCTGGCGCGTCCGCTCCAGCGTATCGACAAGCCGGCCGACCTTCTCGTCGATATAGGAGATGTTGGCGAAATAGGCCTGACGCGAGCGCCTGACATCCGTCTCCGTGACAGTGGAGCTGGCATAGTCGCAGGCGGCGATCAGGCGTTCGGAATGCGGGTCCTGGGTGTCCAGCATGCCGACCTCGGGGAGGAGATGGTCGCAGTCGGTGTAGAGATCCCAGAACTGGCGGCGGGCCACATAGGGGTCGTGCGGATGGGTGAAGGATGCCGTGAGGCACCAGGGACGGCGATCCGCGCTGCCGATGTCGCGCGCGAGATGATAGATCTTCTGCTCGGCCAGGAAGGCGACCTCGTCGTCATATTCCATCTGGTTGGTAATCTCGGCGACGCCGGCACCGGTGACCGAGCCGAGATTGTGGTACCACCAGTCGATCCGCTCGCCGGGCTTTCGATAGTCGGGCGTCCAGCCGAAATCCGCGGGGTAGATATCCGTCGTCAGCCGTTCCTCGAAGCCGTGCAACTGATCCGGCCCGACGAAATGCATCTTGCCGGAGAGCGCCGTGTAGTAGCCGGCGCGGCGCAGATGATGGGCGAAGGTGGGGATGGAGGAGATGAATTCTGCCGCATTGTCATAGACGCCGGTACGGCTCGGCAATTGTCCCGCCATGAAGGACGCCCGGGCCGGCGCGCAGAGCGGCGACGAGGTGTAGTTGTTGGCGAAGCGGGCCGAGCGGGCGGCGAGCGCCTTGAGATGCGGGGCGTGCAGCCATTCCGCCGGCCCATCGGGAAAGAATTTTCCGTTGAGCTGGTCGACCATGATGATCAGGATGTTCGGCTTGCTGCTCTCGGCGGGGCTCACGCGGCGGCTCCTTCTTCTCGGCGAAACGCGATGCCTTCTCTGCGAAACGCGATGCGGGCAAGAGCCGCATCGACCGCGTCTTCCGCAAGCGCGATCGATCGCTCGGTCGTCAATGGTGCGGCGCCCAGGGCGCGACGGATGTAAAGCCCGTCGATCAGTGCGGCGGTCGCCTCCGCGATGCGGGCCGCCTCGGTCTTCGGGCAGAGCTGCGACAGGCTCGCCGACAAATTGGAGTGCAGGCGGCGGGCGTAAAGCACCAGCAATCGCCGGACGGCCTCCGAACGCTGTGCCTCGGTGTAGAAGGCGAGCCAGGCGGCGACCGTTTCCGGCGCGAACTGGCCGGCGTGAAAACTGACGCGGATGATGGCCGAAACGCGCGCGCGCGGATCACCGGCCCCGGCCAGCGCCGACACCGTATCGCGGCGCAGGTCGCGCAGCAGCGAACGCATCGTCTCGGTCAGCAACTGGTCCTTGCTGCCGAAATAATGATGGGCGAGAGCAGGCGAGACGCCGGCGCGGCGGGCAATGTCCGACATGGTCACGGAGAGCGTGCCCTGGTCTCCGATGGCGCTGATGGCGGCATCGACCAAAGCCTTTCGGCGCACCGGCTCCATTCCAACCTTCGGCATCCGCATCTCCCACCGTCGAGAGGCAGCTTAATTTTGATTGAGCCGTCAATCAAGAAAAAAGAGGATGCGATTTTTGGACGTCGATCTTGCCGATGACGCTCCGCCACCGACGACCCTGCTGACTGCCGACCTAAGTGGCCGTCAGCCCCGGCCGAAAGCCTCGGTCACCCTGACATCGCCGACAGGCATGCCGTTCCAGTTGTGCATGGAGGTCGTCGCTTCCGCCAGCAGCGCGGCCTCGATCTCCGGCGCGTCGCGGAAGAAGCGGGCGAGCGTGGCCGCGATCATGGCTTCGGCCGCGCGGGTGGTGCCGTCTTCGCATTTCAGCGCGATGGCGATGCCCTGCTCGGGAATGGCGGCACAGAAGACGCCTTCCGCGCCGGTCTTTGCGAAGATCCGGCCCGGGGCGATCTGCATGAGGCGGGTGCAGGCGCGCTTCGTTCCCGCGACATAGAAGGGCTCGGCCATGCAGGCGTCGATCAGGCGGCGAGACGCGTTCGCCCGCTCGGGTCCGAGGCCCGTTCCGGTCGCCATTCTGGCAAAGCCGTGGGCAAGACCTTTGAGCGGCACGGCATAGGTCGGGATGGCGCAGCCGTCGATGCCGCAAGTGTCGTGGCCGAGGGCCGCACCGGTCAGGCTTTCCATCGCGTCGCGGATCTCGCGCTGGATGAAGTGGTCGTAGCCGATATAGCCTTCCGGCTCGACGCCGGCATGGCAGGCGGCGCAGATGAAGCCGGAGTGCTTGCCGGAGCAGTTGTTGTGCAGCGCGTTCGGTCTGTCCATCGCGCGCACCTGATCGATCAGGACCGGCTGGGCAAAGGACCAGTGCGCGCCGCATTCGAGCGTCGAGACATCGCGACCGGCCCGCGCGAGCATCTCGGCGGCAAGGGCTGCATGTTCCGGCTCGCCATTGTGGGAGGAGCAGGCGAGGGCCAGCATCCGCTGATCGAGCCCGTAGGCGTCGGCGGCGCCGGTCTCGATGAGGGGCAGGGCCTGCATCGCCTTGCAGGCCGAGCGCGGGAAGATGGCGGCATCGACGTCGCCGAGGGAGAAGACGGTGCGGCCGTCGCCATCCACCGCGATCACCATGCCGCGATGGCGGCTTTCCACGAGCGCGCCGCGCGTCACCTCGACCAGTACCGGGTTCGTCATGTCCAAAACCTCTTGCCGTCGCTGCTCGTCATCACATTTCGGTGCGGGCCTTGCGAACCCTTTCCGTCACGACGATCTCTGTCCTGAAAGCCTGTGCCTTCCGTACCCTGCCATAACCGATCGCGCTTCCGCGTCAAACCCGGACATTGCATGAATCTGATCCGCATTCTCCTGCTCGCCATCCTCGTCGTCTATCTTCTTCCCGCACTTGCCTCTGCCGGGTTCTGGTACGTCAAGGAGCGGCCGGAAAGCTGGCGCAATGCCGACTGGTCGTCGTCCGGCGTGCTGCCCAAGGCGACGGCGGACCGGGAGGCTGCGGTCTATGTGCTCTCGGCGGCCACCGGCGGCCTGAAGGGTGCGGTGGCGAGCCATGCCTGGATCGTCACGAAGGGTGCGGGAGACCGGGTCTACAACCGCTATGACAAGGTCGGTTGGGGCACGCCCATTCGCCGCAACATGCGTGAGGCCGATGGCGCCTGGTATTCCAACCGGCCGAACATCGTCGTCGCCATAACCGGCGCGGAGGCAGAGCGGCTGATCCCGCAGGTCGAGGCGGCGATCCAAAGCTATCCCTACGCCCAGCCCGGCGCCTATCGCATCTGGCCGGGACCCAACTCCAACACCTTCGTCGCGCATGTGCTGCGCACCGTGCCGGATCTCGGTGCCGTGCTGCCGCCCGATGCGGTCGGGCGGGACTATCTGCCGGAGGGCAAGCTCTTTTCGATCGATGCCGATGGCCGCGATCTGCACGCGACGCTCTATGGCCTGCTCGGCATTTCCGCCGGCGTTCGAAGCGGGTTCGAGCTGCACTTCCTGGGGCTGGTCGCCGGCGTGGATTTCGCGCGGCCCGCACTCAAGATCCCCGCCTTCGGCCGCTTGGGTGTCTGATATCGAATTGACCGTTCGATCAGGGCCGGCGGGTCTCCGCGCATTGGCTCCCACAAAACCAGATCCCTGAAACGGAAAAAGGGCCGCGTTAGCGACCCTTTCCACGAAATACGGCCCGTAAACGGCCCGGACTGGCTGCTGGCTCAGTCCGTAGAAGGAAGGCTCAGAGCGAGGGCTGCCTCGTTTCCGCAACCATGCTTCCCTTGTCCGTTACGAGTACCGAAATCTCATTAGACATTGGACCACCTTCCTTTCACTACGTTGAACATGAGGAAAAGATAGGCGATTTTCGGGGAAGCGCAAGTCCTTCTCCGACAAAACGTCCGTCTTCCCGATCACGAAGAGTAACGTTCGATTGTTACGACGTGAGGGACGCCGGAGACGCTCTTCAGAGCGTCAGAACGATCTTGCCGATGTGATCGCTCTCCTCCATCAGCCGGTGGGCCTCTGCGACATTGGCGAAGGGCAGAACGGCGCTCATGACCGGGGCGACGGTGCCGTCGTCGAGCAGCGGCCAGACATTGTCCTCCAGATCGTCGCGGATGGCCTGCTTTTCCACCGCCGTGCGGGGACGCAGCGCCGAGCCCATGACGCGCAGGCGCTTGGAGAGGATCGGGGCGATATTGGCGCTCTCGACCTTTGCGCCGCCGAGGAACGCGATGATGGACAGCCGTCCGTCGGTGGCCAGGCACTGCAGATTGCGCTCGAAATAGGCGGCGCCGATCATGTCGAGGATGACATCGACGCCGCGCCCGCCGGTTTCCGACAGGATGACCTCCTTGAAGTCTTCCTGCCTGTAGTTGATGGCCCTGACCGCGCCGAGCGACAGGCAGGCCTCGCATTTGGGGCCGCTGCCGGCGGTGACGAAGACCTGCGCCCCGAAGGCGCCGGCGAGCTGGATCGCCGTGGTGCCGATGCCGCTCGATCCGCCATGGATGAGGATGGACTCGCCCTCCACCAGATCGGCCATCTGGAACACGTTCGCCCAGACGGTGAAGAAGGTTTCCGGCAGGGCGGCCGCCCGGGCCGCGTCGTAGCCGGTCGGCCAGCGCAGGGCCTGCGTCGCGGGTACGCTGCAATATTCGGCATAGCCGCCGCCATTGGAAAGCGCGGTCACCCGGTCTCCAACAACGAAGCCCTCCGCGCCGTCACCGATCGCGACGATCTCGCCGGCGACTTCCAGACCGAGGATCGGGCTTGCGCCGGATGGGGCGGGATAGAGGCCCTTGCGCTGCATGACATCCGGCCGGTTGATGCCGGCGGCCTCCACGCGCACGAGCAGGTGGCCGGCTTCGAGCTCCGGAAGAGGGCCCCTGGCGAGCACCATGGCTTCCGGCCCGCCGGGGGAGGGCAGGTCGATGAACGTCATTTCCGTGGGCAGCGGCATGGGAACTCCTGTGCTGGGTTGAGGCCAGAGCTAGTGCGTCCGACGGCCGGGTCAAAGGCCAAGGCCGCTCAGAGAACCAGAAGCACGCCGCCGATGGCGATCAGGCCGATGCCGAGCGTGTGCAGGGCCGACAGCTTTTCGCCGAGGAAGGCGACGGCAAAGAGGGCGACGAGGACGACGCTCATCTTGTCGACCGGTGCCACGCGCGCGGCGTCGCCGATCTTCAAGGCGCGAAAATAGCAGAGCCAGGACGCGCCGGTCGCAAGACCCGAGAGGACGAGGAACAGCCAGCTCTTCGGGGAGACCGTAGCCGGCGACTGCCAGTGTCCCGTCAGCGAAAGCAGGAGCCCGAGCGCCGCGAGGATAACCACGGTGCGCACGAAGGTGGCGAAGTCCGAATTGACGTTCTCGATGCCGATCTTGGCGAAGATGGCGGTCAGCGCCGCGAAGACGGCCGAGAGCAGGGCCCAGGCCTGCCAGGAGAGGAACAGGGATCGCATCGATAAGACCTTTCCGGCGCCGCGTGACATGGGGCTCAGGCCTGAAGGATTTCCAGCCCGGCTTCGCGATAGAGCGAGAGTGTCGTGTCCTCGATATCGGCGGAAACCACAAGACCGGTCAGTTGGGCAAGCGGCAGGATGCGGTGCGGCGAGACGGCGCCGAGCTTGTCGCCTGCGGCGAGAATGAAGGTTTCGGCGGACTGGCCCGCGATGGCGCGCTTGATCGCGGCCTCCTCGAAATCGCCCGTGGTGGCGCCGTGGGCCGGGTGAAGGGCGGTCGCGCCGAGAAAGAACAGGTCGAAGCGCATCGTCTCGATGGCGGCCAGGGCAGCCGATCCCGTCGCCACCATCGAATGCTTGTAGAGCCGCCCGCCGATCAGGATCACCTCGGCATCGTGGCCGGAAAGCGCTGCGGCGATGGTCGGGCTGTGCGTGGCGATGGTGATGCTGAGATCGCGCGGCAGGGCCCGGGCGAGCGCCTCGTTGGTGCTGCCGCCGTCGAGGAAGACGAGCTGTCCGGGCGCGATCCGCGCGACCGCCCGCAGCGCCAAGGCCTGTTTGGTCGCCTTGGCGATCTGCGTTCGCGCGCCGAGATCCGGGAGCGGCGGGGCGACCGGCAGGGCGCCGCCATGGACGCGCTGCAGCTTGCCGGCGCCCGCGAGCTCCCGGAGGTCGCGCCGGATCGTGTCCTCCGACAGGCCGAGCTCGCCGGCAAGGGCTGTCGCGACGAGCTGCCCGTCGCGGCGCAGGCGATCGAGAATGAGGGCGTGGCGCTGGCTGGTCAGCATCGAAATCTCCGTCTTGACTCTTCAGGATATTGCATGATCAAATGAGAATTATCAAGAAAATAACCGCAAAACCGTGAAGGAGTTCTCATGTTGATTCTGATTGCCGGCCCTTATCGTTCCGGCACGAATGACGATCCCGCGAAGATGGCAGCCAATCTGAAGGTGCTGGAGGCGCCGTCGCATGCTTTGTTCGAGGCAGGGCATGTGCCGATGATCGGGGAATGGGTGGCGCTGCCGATCTGGCATGCCGCCGGCGGAAAGACAGTCGGGGATGCGCTCTATGAAGAGATTTTCCACCCGGTCGCCGGCCGGCTGCTGGCGCTCTGCGACGCCGTCCTCCGCCTGCCCGGCGCCTCGAAGGGGGCCGACAACGATGTGCGGATCGCGCGCGAACGCGGCATTCCGGTCTATGACAGGCTGGAGGATGTGCCGGGCTGTAAAGCCTCGGCGTAGCGGGCGATACAGGCCGGATCGACGCTGCGGTGCCGGCCCGTCAGGCGGGCTCGGCTTCGCGCACCGTCATCATCTCGCGGAAGGCGGCGCGCGCTTGACAGCGTTCGATCCAGGCCTTGATGCCGGGATGCCTGTCGAACAGGTCCGTCTGGCTCTGGGCGTAGCGAAACACCTCCGCGAGATTGAGATCCGCCACCGTGAAGCGGTCGCCAACGATGTAGGCATGCTGCGACAGGCGACGTTCCAGCATGCCGAAACGCGTGTCCAGTGCCTGCGCTGCGGCATCCACGATCGCCCGGCCCCGCGCGGGACCGTTCGGCTCGGCGTCATAAGCCAGCACGATCTTGACCGCATGCGGCTCGATTTCGGTCGCGGCCCACAGTGTCCAGTCGAGGATCTCCGCCTCCTCAGCGGCATTCGCGGCTGCGAGCGGTCCGCCATGTTTGCGCGCGAGATAGAGGTTGTTGGCAAGCGATTCGGCCAGCACCAGCCCGTTATCCTCGATGGCGGGGATCATGCCTCTGGGGTTGATGGCGAGATAGGCGGGCGACTGGGTGTTGATCGGGGCCGTTTCCGACAGCGGGTCGATCAGCCGTCGCGCCTGCACCACAGGCACGGAGCGGAACGGGATGCCGAGTTCGCCGGCCATCCAGTAGTTGCGCGAGGCCCGCGATCGGTACACTCCGTAGATGGTCAGCATGGCGCTCTCCCGTGTTTGGTCTCGCGTCACGGTAAGCTTTTGGCCGGGCGAAGGAAGACGGGCGCGCTGATACGAACATGATTGTTGCTGATGGGTCGCGCCTCAGACCCGGCGGTTTCCCGAGAGCGTCAGATGCGGGAAGGTTTTGGCTGCCCCGTCCACCAGTTCCGCGCTGGCCTTCTCGGTCCAGCGATAGCCGAGGACGGCATCTCCGACGCTTTCGAACAGATTGTCGGCGATGAGCGCCGTGCCGGCGCCGTCCGCAACCGTGACGCCGCAGCCGAGCGGCGCGACACGGACGATGTTGCCGGTCACCGAGACATTGCGCAGGTAGGGCCCCCAGCCGATCATCAGCGCCCAGCGCGCCACCTTCTCGATGACGTTGCCGGTGATCACGGTGTCCGCCTCCGCCGAAATGCCGTAGCCGAAGCCGGCGCCGTCGGAGACGTAGGGGCCGATGCCGGTGATGTCGCGGATGATGTTCTGCCCGACGGTCGCGAGCCGGCCGCCGGCGTCGAAGTTGACGATCGCGATGCCGTTGGCGGCGGTGTCGACGACGTTGCCGGTCACGATGGCGCCCTCGAACCCGAATTCGGAATAGATCGCGGTTTCCCCGGAGCGCAGGCACTGGTTGGCCGAGATCAGCACATTGTTGGCCGCGTTGGCGCGAATGGCGGAGAGGGCGCAGTCGGACACGTGGTTGCCGGAGACGACGACGTCGCCTGCACGGAAGATGTTGATGCCGTTGCCAGTCTGCCCGGTGCCGCCAGCGAGCGACGCGATGCGCGCGACGCGGTTGCCCGAAACGAGCGTTCCGTCCGGACCTGTTTGCGACCGGTGGACGAGAATGCCGCCATTGCCGCAGTCGGCGACGGTATTGCCGGTGATCGACAGGCCGGTGCTGTCGGTGGCGAAGATGCCGACGCCCTGGGGGCCTGCGATATCGTTGTCGCGAATGCGCCCGCCGCAGCGTCGGAGGTTGAGGCCGTGACCGCGCGTGCGGCCCGAGATCGCACAATTGTCGATCGTCAGCCGCGCAATGCCGGCGAGGTCCACGAGGCCGCTGCCGGGGTCGCCCGACAGGTCTTCGGCTGCGATCGTCAATCCCGTCAGCGTCAGGCCCGTTAGCGTGAGGCGGGCGAGGTTCTCGGCGATCAGAACGGGGCCGGCCCCCGACGCGATCAGACGCGTGGCACCCGGCGTGCCGGCAAGCGTGAGGCCGTCCGGAAGCGTGATCCGGGAGAGCCGGTAGTCGCCCGGCGGCAGCAGGACGGGCAAGCGGCGCTCTGCGGCTTCGGCGAGAAGGGCCCGGAACGCCTTGGACTGGTCGGCGCGCCGGCCGGGCCGAACGCCGAAGTCGGTAGCATCGAGCGCGCCGCGAAAACCGTCGGGCAGCGAGGAAGCGCCCGCGCGCCGGCCTGCGAGCGCGACCGGCAGGCCGGCGAGAGCAAAAAACAGGGTGCGGCGGGTGGTCATGTCTCTCCGGAAGATCTAGCCTGTTACAGGGCTTGTTTAGGGAAGAATAACTTCTTTCCTTTAGCACTTCGTATCGACAGCGCGCGCCAATGACTGGCGGGAGATGGCCTTGACCAAAACGAACCTTCGCGGACGCGGCATGATCCCCGGAAGTCCTCCGGGTGACGAGGATACGCAGCGCCTGATCGAGGCGACGCGCCGGCTGGCCAATGAGGCGGCCCGTCTCTACGGCCCGCGCACCGACATCGCCGAACGCCATTACTGGCTGGAGACGATGGTCAACCATATTCCCGATTACATCTATGCCAAGGATCTGCAGGGCCGCTTTCTCATCGCCAACGAGGCGACCGTGCGCGACAACGGCTTTGCCGAGATGCACCAGATCGTGGGTCTCACCGATTTCGACCTGCACGCCGAAGACGTCGCGGCCCGGATCGCCGATGGCGAGCGGCAGGTTATCGCCAGCGGCGAGCCGATCATCGGCCTGGAGGAACGGGCAGCCGTCGACAAGGGCAACGAACGCTGGCTGATGACGTCGAAGGTGCCGCTGCGCGACAAGCTCGGCCGGACGATCGGCACCGTCGGCGTCTCCCGGGACATCACCGACCGCAAGCGGGCCGAGCAGCTGATGATCGGCCAGACGCGCGTTCTGGAGATGATCGCCAAGGACACGCCTCTCGAGGATCTCTTCCACGAACTGATCCTGATGATCGAAGCGCATGTGCCGGGCGTCCAGGGGTCCATCTACATGCTGACGGAGGACGGGCAGCGGCTGCTGAAGGGTGTCGCCCCGGGTCTCGACCCGGCCTATACGGCGGCGCTGGAAGGTTTTCCGATCGGTCCGAACAGCGGCTCCTGCGGCACGGCGGCCTATCGCGGCGAGCCGGTCTTCGTCGGCGATATCCTCACCGATCCGCTTTGGGCGCCCTATGTCGATTTCGTGCGGCCTTTCGCGTTCCGGGCCTGCTGGGCCGCGCCGCTCCTGTCCTTTCACGGCAAGGTGCTCGGCACCTTCGCGCTCTACTCCAAGACCGCCGGCTTGCCGGCAGACCCGGTTCGCGACCTGATCGCCATGGCCGCGCGCCTCGCGGCGATCGCCATCGAGCGGCGGGAGGCGGCCGAGCGCATCCATTTCATGGCGCATCACGACGCGCTCACCGGCCTGCCCAACCGCGTCATGCTCGACGGACAGATGGAACGGGCGATGCTGGATGCGCGCCAGAAGGGCGAGTGGGTCGCGCTGGCCTTCCTCGATCTCGACAATTTCAAGCTCGTCAATGACAGCCTCGGCCATACGGCCGGCGACGAGCTGCTGCGCACCGTCGCGCAGCGGATGAGCCTCTGCGTGCGCCAGGGCGACATGATCATCCGTGTCGGCGGCGACGAGTTCATCATTCTGCTCACCGGCCTGCAGGCCGACCGGGAGCTGGTTCTTGCGCGTTTCGAGGGTATTCGCGGCGCGATCGCCCGTCCGATGACGCTGGCCGGGCAGACCCTGCAGGTCACCTGCAGCATGGGCGTCGTGTGTTATCCGGAGCAGGGCGAGAGCACGGGCGAGCTGCTGGCCAATGCGGATGCCGCCATGTATCGGGCAAAAGCCTTCGGGCGAAACAACCTCAAGCTCTTCTCGTCGGAGATGGCGGATGCGGCGCTTGCGAAGCTGGTGCGCGTCGAAGCCCTGCGGCAGGCGCTGGAGCAAAGCGAATTCGTGCTGCACTACCAGCCGCAGCTCGATCTCGCCTCGGGCCGCATCTTTGCGGCCGAAGCGCTTCTGCGCTGGGACCATCCGGAACACGGCCTGATCTCGCCGGCCGAATTCGTGCCGCTGGCCGAGGAAACCGGGCTGATCGTCGAGATCGGCGAATGGGTTCTCGATGCCGCCTGTCGCCAGAACCGGGCCTGGCAGGATGCGGGGCTCCCAAACCTCATCGTCAGCGTCAACGTCTCGGCCCGCCAGTTCGCGGAAAAGGCCTGGGTCTCCCGCGTCGCCCGGACGCTGGCCGAAACCGGGCTCGACCCGCGATTTTTGGAGCTCGAGCTGACCGAAAGCCTGATCATGCAGGACGTGCCCCAGGCGATCGCCACCATGCACGAGCTGGAAGCGCTCGGCGTGCGTCTCGCCATCGACGATTTCGGCACCGGCTATTCCAGCCTCAGCGCGCTCAAGCGCTTTCCCGTCAGCCGCCTGAAGATCGATCGGTCCTTCGTGAAGGACATTCCCGACGACGAGGACGACATGGCGATCACGGCGGCGATCATCTCGCTCGCGCAGAAGCTCAAGCTCGACGTGATCGCCGAGGGCGTCGAAACGCAGGAGCAGCTCGATTTCCTGCGCGCTTCCGGCTGCAACGAAATCCAGGGCTACTGGGTCAGCCGGCCGCTGCCGCCGACCGCCTTCGTCTCGCAGCTTTGCCGGGACACGGCGCTGGAGGCTCCGAGCGTCTGATACGGCGAACTCGGTGTCTTCTAAGCTTCGCTTGGCAAGCCTCGCGCCAGCACCTCCCTGCCATAAAGGGCGACAACCGCCGGCAGCGGATGGATGCAAAGTTGCAACGGTCCTAAAAAACCCTGCAGGGCCTGCTGTTCCTCCGTTTGTCGCGCACTAGCTAGGCTGTTGTGCTCCTTGAAGCCGAAGGCACGGTTCCGTTCTCCCAGCGGTCCGGTGCGGTCGGCCAAACGGACCATGATCGTCGCGTCAACCGGAAGTCCGCCCCCATGAGCCCGCTCAAGCCTCCGATGTCCCCTCTGTCCCGCCGGCAGTTTCTGAACCTGAGCGGCGTGGCTGCTGCCACGGCTGCCCTGTCGGCCTGCAACTACACGTCCAACACCGCCAGCTTCAATGCCGAGACCCGGCCGTATTTCCGCAATCCGGAATTCGACAATCGTTTCGCTCCGGCCAATGGCGGCTATGCGACCTTCGGCCAGCCCCAGAATGCCGCCTATATGACGGGCCTGCCGCCGCAGTCCGCCTATGCCGCCAGCATCTACGGCCCCGTGGTCGATGACGGCTTCGCCATTCCCGCCGTGCCCTATCAGGAGATCGATCCGCGCTTCTACCGCCAGGAAGTGGCCGATCCCTTCGGCGAGGCGCCGGGCACGATCATCGTCGATACGCAGGATCGGTTTCTCTACCTGACCGAGCCGGGCGGACGGGCGATGCGCTACGGCGTCGGCATCGGGCGCGAGGGCTTTGCCTGGTCCGGCCGCGGCGTCATCCAGTGGAAGCAGAAATGGCCGCGCTGGAAGCCGCCGAACGAAATGGTCGCGCGCCAGCCGCATCTCGCCGCCTATTCGATCGAGAACGGCGGCATGGAGCCCGGCCTCTCCAATCCGCTGGGCGCGCGCGCCATGTACATCTTCAAGGATGGGCAGGATACGCTCTACCGCCTGCACGGCTCGCCGGAATGGCAGTCGATCGGCAAGGCCGTCTCGTCCGGCTGCGTTCGCCTGATCAACCAGGACGTCATCGATCTCTACGATCGCGTGCGGACGAAATCGCCGATCCTCGTCGTCTGATCGTCGGCGTCCGTCCGGATATTGTAAATTTCTCGACCTGGCACAAGACCGGCGGCTTCGCCGGTTTTTTCTTGGCGGCACGGCGTCAGGGCCGGCCTGTCTCGATGATGTCGGCCAGCGCCTTGAGATTGTCCGAGGTCAGCGGCTTTTCGAAATACCGCTTCACGAAGTCGTATTGCAGCGCCTTGTTCCGGTCCGTGCCGAGGTGAGAGCTGGTCAGCATCACCACGAGCGGTGCAGGGCCGTCGAGCCCTCGGGCGAAATCGCGCGCATAGGTCTCCAGAAACTCGAAACCGTTCATAACCGGCATGTTGATGTCGAGAATGATCGCGTCCGGCTGTTCCCGGCGCAGCATCTCCAGCCCCTCGCGGCCGTTGAGCGCCTGCACGACCTTGATCGTCGGGTCGAAGCGCTGGATCGTATAGCCGCAGATGAAGAGATCCGTCTCATCGTCGTCGATGATCAGGAGGGAGCCTATGGTCATGCGTCGTTCCTCTGGGGCAATCGTATGACAAATCGGCTGCCTTTGTCGAGCCGGACGTAGGCCACGGTGCCGCCGAGATGCTCGGCGCTCTTTCTGACGATGTAGAGGCCGAGACCGCTGCCGTCGGCGCGGGAGGGGTGGAAGCGCTTGAACATCTGGAACAGGCTCGTCTCGTCCCCGGGGTCAAGCCCGAGGCCGTTGTCGGAAATGCGCAGGTCCAGCCATCCGTCGCGCGCCATGGCGGCGTCGATCGCGACGCGGCGCGCGCTCTCGTCGGGGTCGGCATATTTGATGGCGTTCGAGATGAGATTGTCGAGGATCATGCGCAGGCGCGCAGGCTTGGTGCGGATGGTGAGGTCGTCTGCGACATCGACCGTAAACGACACCTGCCGGGCGGGATCGATGAAGCGCAGGCGCTCGATCGTTTCCTCGACGGCAGACAGCAGGGGAACCGCCGTCACGGGCTCGTCCAGCAGGCGGCTGCGCTTCAGCTGGATGATGTTCTCGATCAGTCCGTCGAGTTTCTGAAGGCCGCGCTCGATCCGCTCGATAACCGGCGTCATCTGTGCCGTCGGGGTCTTGAGGCCGATCATGTCGCGCATGATGGTGGTGAGGCCGATGGAGGAGGCGATCGGCGCCCGCAGATCGTGGGAAGTGCGGTAGGCGAATTCCTCAAGCTCGGCATTGGCTTCGAGGATTTCCTGTTCATGCCGTTTCCGCTGGGAGATATCGCGGATGATGCCGCTGTAGAGCACCGTGCGATCGAGCTCGATGCGGGCGACCGAAAGGTCGAGCGGGAAGCGGGTGCCGCTGCGGCGCGTGCCCTCGGTCTCCCGGGCGGAGCAGGCGATGTCGCTGCTCTCGACGTCGCCGCCTGATGCCGGCAGGAAGCCGGGAATGAGGGCGCGGACGTCATGGCCGAGCATGTCCTCGGTGCGATAGCCGAAGATCGTTTCCATGGCATGGTTGGTCGAGAGGATCTGGCCGCCTGCATCGATGGTGACGATCCCGTCTGCGGCGGTATCGATGATCGCGCTCAGGCGTTCCTGGCTTTCGCGCAGCTTCAGGGCGATGCCGCGATAGCTCTGCGCGTTGCGAAAGGCATAGACGATCAGGCCGGCATAGACGATGCCGGAAACGACCAGAAGCCCGGCGAGGATCGCCTGGGAGGCCGGTTTGCCCTGGGCATCGATGCTGATCGTCGCGCCCGTTCCCTCGAAGGCATCCTGCAGGTCGAGCAAGGTCAGAAGCAGGAGGAGGAGATAGCTCGCCGCGCCGAGCATGGCGGCGATGGTCGCGGCGTCGTAGTCGAGCTCCTCGACCCGCAGGAAGATCATGGGCAGGGCGAGGGCTGCAAAACAGAGCGCGGTGTGCGGCGACATATGGCCGTAGCGGGGCCAGTCGCTTTCGGTCACCAGCTGGAGCCCGTAGCCGAGCAGCGTCGCGGCAGCCGTCATGAAGACGGTCGCGGCGAAGACGATGCGCAGGAGCGTCGGCTTGCCGGTGAGGGCGCTGACGAGGATGCAGATGCCGAGAAGGGCGAAGGAGAGCGCCGTGCCGCTCGCCAGATGTCCGGGATAGGGCGATGTCTGGCGGAAGGGATCGAGCATCAGCCGATCGAGCGGGTGCCCCGTCAAGAGGATCGGCTCCAGCAGGAAGACGAGGCCGATGAGCACCACGACGATCGACAGGATGGCCGCAACCCGGCCCTTCTCGTGCAGGAGTGCGACAACGGCAAAGCCGATCAGAACGAAACTGACGGCGGTGTTGAACTGCATGCGGAAGAGAATGGGGAGGGTGTCGGCGAGGAAGCCGACCTTCAGGAGCCAGAGAGTGCCGATGCCGAGGCCGACGGCGACGCAGAACCAGGCTGCCGCCATCCCGGCCATGTGCCAGCCTCGCTTCCGCGGTGGCAGCGCGACGGGATCGACCGACGAGGACCGTTTCCGGTTCACGTCGCGGTCTTGCGCGCCAATCGGCCGCAACGACCCGTGCTCATCCATCGCGTGCGCGCGAACCATCCCCCCAGGTCACCCTCCGCTTTCCCTTGCACCACCAGAGATCACGGCGGGCGGGCGTCGTCAACGCATCCTTACTCTAAAGCGCGTCGTCGGCCGATATCGCGGGGTCGCTCGGCCGGGACAGGCGGTCGGTCAGCGCTTCCAGGACGGTTCGCAGCGCCTCGGCCTCGCCGGTGCTGCATCCGATCGCGCTGCCGATGGCCGTCTGCACATGGCCGGCCTCCGCCTGCAGGGCTTCACCCTTCCCGGTGAGCGCGATGTTGACCTGCCGCTCGTCCTTGCGGTCGCGCGTGCGGCTAACGAGGCCGGCGGCGTCGAGCCGCTTGAGGAGCGGGGACAGCGTGCCGGAATCGAGCCCCAGCTGCTCCCCGATCTGCTTCACCGTCATAACCCTGTGCTCCCACAATGCCAGAAGCACGAGATATTGCGGGTAGGTCAGGCCGAAGCGGTCGAGCAGCGGCTTGTAGGTCCGGTTGAAGGCGTGGGACAGCGAATAGACCGCGAAGCAAAGCTGGTCTTCGAGCGGCAAGGGAATGCTGAAAGACACCGCCTGTGCCGCCTTTTCCGTCCCGTCTGCCGTCCGCTTTTTCATGCCGTGAACCTACAGGAAGCGACGGAAAATTGCAATTTGCAAAATTGGATTGCGTGCAATTGAATTGTGCGTTATAAAGGCCGGGAAGACGGAAGTTCTTCTTCACGAAACGCGTCGAAAGCGACGACAGGAGACCCCAATGGCTATTCTCTACACCACCAAAGCTTCTGCGACCGGCGGCCGTGCAGGTCGCGCCGTGTCCGAAAACGGCGTGCTCGACGTCGTCCTGACCGTTCCGAAGGAACTCGGTGGCGATGGCGCCACGGGCACGAACCCCGAGCAGCTCTTCGCGGCCGGCTATTCCGCCTGCTTCCTCGGTGCTCTCAAGAATGTAGCGGGCAAGGAAAAGATCAAGGTTCCGGAAGAAACCAAGGTCACGGCGACGGTCGGCATCGGCCCGCGCGACGATGGTACCGGCTTCGGCATCGACGTCTCCCTGCTCGTCGACATCCCCGGCCTCGACCGCGAAACCGCGGAACGGCTGGTCGCTGCCGCCCACATCGTCTGCCCCTACAGCCATGCCATGCGCACATCGACGGAAGTGCCGGTCAAGGTGGCCTGACAGGCCGGCTGAGGCGAGCGCCGACAGGCGAGACCAGATCGAGAGGGTGGAGACGGCGCGTCCGTTTCCACCCTTTTTCGGTTTATACGTTCTGAATCACTTACATAATTCTCGTCCTGCGTGTGGATTTGATCGTGACACAGAAGGATGCCATCATGCCCGTGCGAAGCACGATGAATGCGAAGAGGGCAGAATGTCGGAAGAGCATGGAAAATTCATCTGGACGGAACTGATGACGAACGATCGGGAGGCGGCGGGTGCGTTCTACCGCACGGTCGTCGGCTGGACCACGGTCGAAATGTCGGATTATGATTACACGGTTTTCGAGGCGGCCCGGCCGGATGGCGATGGGCGGGCCGGCATTGCCGGCATGATGCGCATACCGCCGGAGCTGCTGGCGGAAAACGTTCCGCCGAACTGGACGGCCTATGTGTCCGTTTCCGACTGCGATGCCACGGTGGCGAAGGTTGCGGCGCTCGGTGGCACGATCCGGCGGCCACCGGAAGATATCCCCGAGATCGGGCGTTTCGCCGTCATCGCCGATCCGCACGGGGCCGTGCTCTGTATCATGACGCCGGTGCCGATGGACGTTCCGCCGCGGCCGATCCCGCCGACGTCGCCCGGGCAGTTCGGTTGGTACGAGCTCTATGCCGATGTTTGCGAAGCCGCCTTTGCCTTCTATGCGGAGGTCTTCGGCTGGACGGTCGATCACGACATGGATATGGGCGAGCTTGGCATCTACAGGATCTTTGCCCATGACGGGCAGGTCGTCGGCGGCATGATGACCCGCATGCCGCAAATGCAGAAGGCATTCTGGGCCTCCTATATCACCGTCGACAGGCTCGACGCGGCCGTCTCCCGCCTCGTGTCCGGCGGCGGCAGCGTCCTCAACGGACCGATGGAGGTTCCGGGCCCGGCTTATATCGTCAACGCCGTCGATCCGCAGGGCGCGTTCTTCTCGCTGGTGGCAGCCGAGCGGTAGACGACGCCGGCGTCCGCGATATCGCTCAGGAATGGGGTCCGGACGTCGTTCCGTTCGGGCCTTTGCGGCCCTCGTCCAGCAGGGCCTGCGAGCGCGGTTTGGAGAGCGACGTCGTCATAAGCGTTCCGGACGCAGCTCAGCGCCGGGCTTCGGTCGCCATGCGCACGGCGAGACCGGCCAGCACCGTTCCCATGATCCAGCGCTGGACGGTGGCGAAACCCGGCTTGGCGATGAGGAATTTCGAGATCGAGCCGGCGGAGAAGGACATCGTGGCGTTCACCGCAACGCTGACGACGATCTGCACCGATCCAAGGACAAGCGCCTGAACGAGCACGCTGCCATTGCCGGGATGAATGAATTGCGGCAGCAGCGAGAGGTACATGACGGCGATCTTCGGATTGAGAACGCTGGTGGCGAAGCCCATGAGAAAAAGCTTTCGCGGGCTGTCCTTCGGCAGGTTCCGGACCTGAAAAGGGGACCCTCCACCGGGACGCACGGCCTGCCATGCGAGCCAGAGCAGGTAGATGGCGCCGGCAAAGCGCAAGGCGTCATAGGCATAGGGCACGGCGAGCATCAGGGCCGTGAGGCCGAAAGCGGCGCAGAGGAGATAGACGACGAAGCCGAGCGCGACGCCGCCAAGCGAGATCAGGCCGGCCGCGGGGCCCTGGCAGATCGACCGGGAGACGAGATAGACCATGTTCGGCCCCGGCGTCAGAGCCATGCCCAGAGCGATGAGCGCGAAGCCGATCAGGCTGTTGATATCCGGCATGCGCGCCTCCATGAGAGATGGGTTGCGGGACCGTAGACGCCGCGCCTTGCGAAGGGAAGACCTCCCACCGGGCTCTGTCCGCGTGCTACCTTGGGCACGGGATGTACGGGAGACACGGGAAACATGCCTGCATTGGGCGCGCTTTGGCGGGGGGAGATCGACGCCGTCGAATTTCATGTCGATGGCGGCTACCGCTTCGTCGTGCATCGCAACGTGTTTCGAACGCTGCGCGGATCGTCTGCGGCCGGGGATGTCTGCGTCGCGTTCGCCGAGGCGCATGGGGATGCGTTTCTCGCGGCCGCCGCCGCGCGCATCGCGTCTGCGCCATCGGAAACGACCCGCGCATTCCATCTCAACAGCCGGCAGGTTCGACGCGCCATGGAGGGCGCGCCGGGCATGGATTCGGGTCTTACAGAACCTGGGCCGCGCTGATCGACGAGACGAACTGGCGGGTGCGCTGGTGTTGCGGCGTGTCGAAGACCGTCCGCGCCGGGCCCGCCTCGACGATATCGCCGGCCTGGAGGAAGATGACCTGATCGGCAAGCCGGGAGGCGAGGCGCAGATCATGCGTTGCCATGACCATGGTGGTGCCTTCGCGTGCCAGCGTTCCCAGCACGTCCACCACTTCGGCCGCAAGCTCCGGATCGAGTGCCGAGGTCGGCTCGTCGCAGAGCAGGACGCGCGGCGAGGGGGCGAGCGCCCGGGCGATCGCCACGCGCTGCTGTTGCCCGCCCGAAAGCGTGGCCGGCCAGGCCTCCGCCTTTTCCGCCATGCCGACTTTCGTCAGAAGCTCCATCGCGCGGGTGCGGGCTTTGTCGGCCGGCCATTTCAGCACGGTGGTCAGGCTCTCCATCACGTTTTCGATGGCGGTGCGATGCGGGAAGAGCTGGAAATTCTGGAACACCATGCCGGTCTGCTGGCGGATCTTCTGGATGTCGTGCCAGCCCGGCTTCTTGCCCTTTTCGAAACGCGTTTCCTCGCTGCCGATGCGAATGGCGCCGGCGCTCGGGATTTCGAGCAGGTTGATACAGCGCAGCAGGGTGCTCTTGCCGCCGCCCGAGGGGCCGATCAGCGCGGTCACGCTGCCTTCGGGGATCGTCAGGTTGATGTCCTTCAGGATCACGGCATCGCCGAAGCGCTTTTCGATGTGGCGAAGCTCGATCATCGGTTGGACTCCATCATGCCGCCATAGCGCGCGAACCGCCGCTCCAGCCGCACCTGCAGCGAGGACAGAACCGAACTCAGCGCGAGGTAGATCAGCGCCGCCTCGATATAGAGGATCAGGGGTTCGTAGGTCGTGGCGACGATCCGCTGGGCCGACTGGAACAGTTCGGGCACGGTGATCGCCGCCGCGAGAGAGGTGTCCTTGACCAGCGAAATGAACGTGTTCGACAGCGGCGGCACCGCCACGCGCGCCGCCTGCGGCAGGATGGTGCGACGCATCGCCTGGTTCCAGGTCATGCCGATCGAATAGGCCGCTTCCCACTGGCCCTTGGGAACCGAGGAGATGACAGCCCGGATGATTTCGGAACTATAGGCGCCGACATTCAGCGTGAAGCCGATCAGTGCTGCGGGAAAGGCATCGAGCAGGATGCCGATGCTTGGCAGGCCGTAGAAGATCACGAACAGCTGGACGAGGAGCGGCGTTCCCCGGATGACCCAGACATAGAAGCGGGCGATCAGGGCGAGCGGCGTCGGCGCGAACAGGCGCGTCACGGCCGTGATCAGCCCGAGGATCGCGCCGAGGAGAAAGGAAAGGAGGGTGAGGGGGACCGTAAACTTCGCACCCGCCCACAGAAGCGTGGGGAGCGAATCGATCATGAGTTGCAGCCAGTGCGGCACGTTATCTCCTCAACGGCGCCATGCCGAAACAAGCATGTCCGGCGAACCCCCAAGGGTTCGCCGGACATGCTTTCCGTGTGTAAGATCGCATTGCCGGCCGGCGAAGCAAAGAGGCTTTGCCGGAAAAGGCGGTGTTTAGCGCGAGACGTCCTGGCCGAAATATTTGTCGGAGATCGTCTTGTAGGTCCCGTCGGCCTTGATGTCGGCCAGGGCCTTGTTGATTGCGGCGAGAAGTTCCGGCTCGCCCTTGCGGATGATGATGCCGGAGTAATCGGCATTTTCCTGTTCCGCGGCAATCTTCACCGGCGCGTCCGGCTTCTGCTTCTTGAAGTCGAGGAAGGACAGGCTGTCATTGACCGTCGCGTCGGCCCGGCGCGTCAGCACCAGCTGGATCGACTGGTCGAAACCGTCGGTGCCGACCAGTTCGGCGCCGGCGCTCTGGGCGATCTTGCCAAAATTGCTGCTCAGCGACTGTGCCGAGGTCTTGCCCTTCAGGTCGGCGAAACCCTTGATGTCGTCATTGTCCTGACGGACGATCAGCACGGCCTTGGAGGCGATATAGGGCTCGGAGAAGTCGTACTTCTGCTTGCGCGCGTCGGTGATGCCGACCTGGTTGATGACGGTATCATAGCGCCCGGCGTCGATGCCGGCGATCAGCCCGTCCCATTTGCCTTCGATGAACTCCGCCTTGACGCCGAGCTTGGCGGCCACGGCCTCGCCGATCTCGACGTCGAAGCCCACAAGCTTGCCGCCGGCATCGTGGAAGGTGAAGGGCGCGTAGGTTCCTTCCGTGCCGATCTTCAGCACGCCGGCCGTCTTGATGGCCGAAAGGTTCTCGCCGGCCAGCGCCGGTGCAAGGGCAGCGGCCTGGAGAATGGCGGCGGTGGCGATGGTCTTGAGCCAGTTCATGGTGTCTTGCATCCTTCTGAAGCGATGTCGGTCGTCTCGGCACGATGGCCGGCCAAGCTCTCTCATCGCAGGAAATAGGCGCGATGGATTGAAAGAAAACTGCGAATGAAACGGGCAAATGCGAAAATCTTGCTCTTTCCACCGGCACAATGGGGCGGCAGGTAGCGAAGTTTCCCTATTCCGGTATGTTAGGCAAAGCTTTCTTTACGATTATGTCGGATTTTGACAATTCACCGCGCCGGTTTGGCCGGCAGCACTTCGGAGAAGCCCATGCGTCCCCTGTCCCAGTCTCTCGGCTTCGATGCGAAGTCGGTTCTTCATGCCATCAGCCAGTCGCAGGCGATCATCGAGTTCGACCTGACGGGCCGGATTCTGAGCGCGAACGACAATTTCTGCCAGGCGCTGGGCTATGGCCTCTCCGAGATCGTCGGCCGCCATCACAGCATGTTCGTCTCCCCGGAGGAAGCCGCGTCCGCCGCGTATCGGGACTTCTGGGCCGCGCTTGCCGGCGGGATGTTCCAGCGGCAGCAATACAAGCGCCTGGCCAAGGGCGGCCGCGAGGTCTGGATCGAGGCGTCGTACAATCCGGTCAAGCGGAACGGCAGGCCCTACAAGGTGGTGAAGATCGCGACCGAGATCACGGCATCCAAGATACAGAGCGCGGAGGATGGCGGCAAGCTCATGGCGCTGTCGCGGGCGCAGGCCATCATCGAATTCACGCCGCAGGGCGAGATCCTGCGCGCGAACGACAATTTCCTGTCCGCCCTCGGCTACGACCTGTCCGAGATCGCGGGGCGGCATCACGCGATGTTCTGCGATCCGGCCTATGCCGCATCGCCCGAATACAAGGCGTTCTGGGAGGACCTGCGCCGCGGCACCTTCGTGACGGACCAGTTCCTGCGCATCGGCAAGGGTGGCAAGCGGGTCTTCATTCAGGCCTCCTACAATCCGATCTTCGACGATGCCGGACGGGTCTTCAAGGTGGTGAAGTTCGCGATCGACGTCACGGACCGCATGCATGCCGTCGAGGAACTCGGCGCGGCGCTGGAGCGCCTGTCCCAGTGCAATATCCGCATCACGCTCGACGAGCCCTTCGTCGGCGAGTTCGACAGCCTGCGCCGCGACTTCAACACGTCGATCGGCGAGTTCCAGAAGACGCTGACGAACGTGCTCGGCCAGACCCGCGCGCTGAACGACAGCAGCCAGGAGATGCGCCAGGCGGCCGAGAGCCTTGCCGAGCGGTCGCAGCAGCAGGCGGCGGCCCTGGAAGAGACGTCGGCCGCGCTGGACGAGGTTACGGCAACGGTAAACTCCTCGACCGAGAATACGCAGGAGACGCGCACGCTGGTGCAGAATGCGCGCGTTTCGACCGGTGCGTCGGCGGCGGTGGTCGAGGAAACGGTGACGGCCATGCAGCGGATCGAGCAGGCCTCGCGCGAGATCAGCCAGATCATCGGCGTGATCGACGAGATCGCCTTCCAGACCAATCTTCTGGCGCTGAATGCCGGCGTCGAGGCAGCCCGCGCCGGCGAGGCCGGCAAGGGTTTTGCCGTCGTCGCTCAGGAGGTGCGCGAGCTTGCCCAGCGCTCGGCCAAGGCGGCCAAGGAGATCAAGGTGCTGATCACCAATTCCGGCAAGGAGGTGCTGGAAGGCGTCCGTCTCGTCGGCAAGACCGGCGACGCGCTGAAGGAGATCGACGTCTTCGTGCGCCGGATCGACCAGAATGTCGACGCGATCGCCACCGCGGCGAAGGAACAGTCGGTCGGCCTGCGCGAGATCAACAGGGCGGTCAACGATCTCGACCGGATGACGCAGGAAAATGCGGCCATGAGCGAGCGGACCACCGATATCAGCCGGGCCCTGGCCGACGGGGCCGACGCCCTGGCCGCGCTGGTGAGCGTCTTCAAGCTCAACCGACGCACCGCCCAGCGCGCGCCGGACGCATCGGACTTGTCGCGTCATCCGCAGACGGAGGCAAGGCCCGGGCAGAGGAGCTTTGCCGCTTAAGGCGCGATGTCACCATTGGGCAGGGGCAGGACGTGCCATCCCGCTCCGGCGAAGAAGAGCTAGGCCGTGAACTCATTAACCCGCTTTGCTATCGGTTTCTGGGAACCGTTTTCCCGTTGAATCGAAGTGTTGTGCGGTTGTGCTGTCGGTCACGTCGTAGATGTAGAGGGTTACGGGGCACCGGGCT
The DNA here is from genome assembly GCF_004342335.1 of Rhizobium sp. PP-F2F-G48. Lineage (NCBI taxonomy): Bacteria > Pseudomonadati > Pseudomonadota > Alphaproteobacteria > Hyphomicrobiales > Rhizobiaceae > Rhizobium > Rhizobium sp. PP-F2F-G48. The sequence goes on from NZ_SLVH01000001.1 coordinate 92,189, forward strand.
TCGTTCGCCCAGTTGATGGCCTCTTGAACAGACACATTGTCTCGCCGGTCATAATCGATCACGGCAAGCGGGGATATCTCCTCCGCCTGATCGGCATCGATACAGCTATTATCGTGCTCTGTGGCTTCAATGATGGCGTTCACCCGCTTCCATCTATACGGGCGCGTCCGGTAATCGATAACATTCCAGATCATGAAATCTGCGCTTTGTGTCGCGCCAGTAAGATGATTCAACGAGGCATGAGCCGATATGACCTTACCGATTTTGAATGGCGAGCGATAGAGCCGATCCTGCCCAATAAACCGAGGGGTGTGCCTCGCGTTGATGATAGGCGTGTATTGAATGGGATTTTCTGGGTGTTGCGATCCGGTGTCCCTTGGCGCGATGTGCCAGAACGATATGGCCCCTATACCACCTGCTACAATCGCTTTCGACGCTGGATGAAGGCTGGAATCTGGGACAAGTTGATGGATGCGGTCACGAGCCCGCGAAATGATAGTATCAGGATGATCGACGGAACTTCGATTCGGGTTCATCATTTGGCGGCAACGCTGAAAGAGGATCATCAAGATCGCTGTCTTGGACGAAGTCGGGGTGGCCTTACAACGAAAATCCATGCCGTTACGGACGGCAAAGGACTGCCAATCAAGATTGCCATTACACCTGATCAGGCCCACGACCTAACGGTAGCTAGGGAGCTACTCAATGATATTCCCGCTGGCGGGATGCTGCTTGCTGACAAAGCCTATGATGCAGATTGGCTACGCGCAGAGTTGAGAAGCAGGCACTCTTGGGGAAACATTCCGCCAAAATCTAACCGAAAGAGACCAGTCGTCTTCAGCCCGTGGCTTTACAAAAAACGAAACCTTATCGAGCGCTTCTTCAATAAGCTGAAATGTTACCGACGGATCGCAACCCGCTATGACAAGTTAGGCGTCACCTTTCTTGCCATGGCCAAGCTGGCTTGTGTTCGCCTCACTCTTCGCCATAACGAGTCCACGGCCTAGTTCGTTTCCATATGCGTCTCCGTCGCCGGGCGGCGGAAGACGAGGAGGCTTGCCGTCAGGGTCTGCACGACACCACCATCCTGGTTCAGCGTCCGGCTGTGCGTGACGACGGTGCCGCGGTCGGGCTTCGAGCGGGACGGGGTGATCTCGACGATCTCGCCTTCGACGCGCAGCCGGTCGCCCGGGCGGGTCGGCAGCGGCCAGGCCAGCTCGCAGCGGGTGCCGATGAGGCCGCCGTCGAAGGGCAGGCTTTCCACGATGAGCCGCATGGTCAGCGCCGCTGTGTGCCAGCCGCTGGCGGCGAGACCGCCGAACAGCGTCAACCGCGCGGCCGCGTCATCCAGATGGAAGGGCTGCGGATCGAACTGGCCGGCAAAGCTGCGGATCTCCTCTGCCGTGACCGCGACGGTCTCGCTCGTAAACGCCATGCCGATCGCGAGATCGTCCAGAAAGAGACGCGGTTTCTGCTGGTTCATGTCGGTCCTCCCAGACCTCCGCCATCCCTCCATCAGGGATGCCTCATGTTTTCCCTAGCAGCACCGGGCGGCGCGGACAATGCTCGACGCCCGGTGCTGCCCTGGTGCTGCCCTGGTGCTGTTTGTCGAGCGTTCTGCGCGTTCAGGGGATCAGGCGCTCGCTGCGCAATTCGTCGAACAGGCTGACGAAGGCATCGTCCGTCGGCTGGTAGACGGTGAACCCCATGCGGCGGCTCTTCGACATGTCGGTGACGACCTCGATCGGCCGGCCGAGGTCGGCATCCGTGTGCCAGGGCGAAATCAGCCGGTCGATGTCGTGCTCCACGAGGTTCTCCCGCTCGGCGATCCTGCGCCAGATCGCCGCGTCATCGGCCATCTGCGTCTCCAGCGGTTGGACCGTGCCGTCGAACGGCGCGGCCTCGATGCCGAAGGAGCCGGCGATGCGCTGCCACATCCAGCTCCAGCGGAAGACGTCGCCGTTGACGACGTTGAAGGCCTCGTTAGCCGCTTCCGGCGTCGTGGAGGCCCAGAGCATGTGGCGGGCGAGCACGGTCGCGCTCGTCATGTCGGTGAGGCCGTTCCACTGGGTTTCCACGCCCGGGAAGCGGAACGGGCGCCCGGTCTCGCGGCAGATCGCGGCATAGACGGCCAGCGTCGTTCCCATGTTCATCGCATTGCCGACCGCTTTGCCGATGATGGTGTGGGGGCGGTGGACGCTCCAGTTGAAGCCGTCGCGGCCGGCGGCCGAAAACACCTCGTCCTCCTGCGCATAATAGAAGTTCTCGATATCGAGCCGGTCCTGCTCCTCTCGAAACGGCGTCTGCGGCAGCGTGCCTTTTCCATAGGCCTCGAACGGCCCGAGATAGTGCTTGAGCCCGGTGACGAGCGCGACGTGGCGCACGCTTTTTGCCGGCCGCACGGCATCGAGAAGGTTGCGCACCATGGCCGCGTTCATCCGGATGTTCTCGGCCTCCGTCGGCTGGCGCAGCCAGCTGGCGATGAAGACATGGGTCGGGGCGACATCGGCCAGAGCAGCAGCCAGCGAGGCCGGATCGAGAAGATCGGCGGCAAGCGGGGTGACGTTTTGCTGGCGGCCGGGTTTGCGGGCGAGCCCGGTGACCGTCCAGCCGGCCTCGGCCAGGACCTTCGCCGTGGCGCTTCCGACCACGCCGCTGGCGCCTACGATCAAAGCCTTGTTTTGCATGTGCAGTCTCCTTGCGTTCACGCCGGACATAGGCATCCCTTCCTTTCTGTCCACCCGCCCTATCTTGTGGAGGATGCGCACCGTACGGCAGGGCGCCACCTCTTCTGGAACATTCCCTGCGGCGTCTGGTTAGCTGTCGTCCCGGACCTCGGCCGTGACATCGGGCCTCATCGCCCGTCGGACGTCCTTCTTTCACAACCGTCGAGTTCCGGTGTTTTCATGACAATCAAAATTGCGATTATCGGGTCTGGGCCGACCGGCATCTACACGCTGCACGGCCTCGTCTCCTCCCTGCAGCCGCTCGACATCACGGTGTTCGAAAGCGAAGCCGATCCGGGCAAGGGGACGCCCTACCATCCCGATATCAACGACCAGGCGATGCTCGCCAATATCGCCAGCATCGAGCTGCCGCCGATCTACGAGACGCTCGTCACCTGGCTCCGCCGTCAGCCGGATGCGGAGCTCGAGCGCATGAACGTGACGCGCAGCGCCATCGCCGAACGTTCCTTCTATCCGCGCATCGTGCTCGGCGAGTTTTTCCAGGACCAGTTCCGTCAATGCGTGATCGAAGGCCGGAAGGCCGGACATGTCATCGAGATCAAGGCGCTGCATCGGGTCGATGATATCGATCTTCACCCCGCCGACATCGCCGTTACCGCCACCGGTCCGGAGGGCGAAAAGCACTATGCTTTCGACCATGTGGTGATGGCGACGGGCCATGACTGGCCGGAGACGACCGAAACGCGCCCCGGCTATTTCATGTCGCCCTGGCCGGCACCGGTGCTGAAGACCATTCCGCCGGGCCGGGTCGGCATTCTCGGCACGTCTTTGAGTGCTATCGATGCACTGATCTCGGTCGCAACCGCGCATGGGGCGTTCTATCTCGATGCCGCGGGATCGCTCGAATATTTCCCGTCGCCCGGAACGGAGGCGTTCGCCGCCGCGCTGATGTCGCGCAAGGGCGTGCTGCCGGAAGCGGATTTCTATTGTCCCTATCCGTATCTACCGCTGTCGATCTGCACGCCGGAGACGGTGGATGCGCTGGTTGCCAGCGGCCGGGGCGATCTGCTCGATCCGATCTTCGACCTTTTCCGTGCCGAGCTGCTCGCGGCCGATCCGGCCTATGCCGCGCGGATCGGACTGGGGATGCTGACGGTGGAGACGCTGGCGCCGGCCTATTTCGCAGACCGGGAGAGGGCCGACGCCTTCGTCTGGGCGGCCGCGAACCTTGCGGAAGCCGAGAAGAACGAGCTTGAACAGCACACGATCGGCTGGCGCTACGCGATCCTGCGGATGCATGAGGTCATCGCGCGGGCCGTGCCGCATTTCAACGAGGACGATCTGAAGCGCTTCCACAAGCACTTCAAGACCGTGTTCATCGACGATTACGCGACCGTGCCGCACCAGTCGATCCGGCGCTTGCTGGCGCTGCGGCGTGCCGGAAAGCTGGAGGTGCTTCGCCTCGGCCGGGACTCCGATATCGACAATGAAAGCGTCCAGCGCGGCGCCGTCGTTCTGTTCGACGGCCGCAGGGAGGTGTTCGATTCCTTCATCGATGCGACGGGGCAGCATACGCTTTCAGCCCGCGATATCCCGTTCCCGAGCCTCGTCCAGCACGGTTTCGTGCGCAAGGCGACGACGCCCGTTTCGTCCGTGCTGATCGACATGCCGGATGCACCGGCCGTGGTGCGCACGGGAGGGGTGGATCTCGACGATGTCTTCCGTCCGATCCTGGAGGCGCCTGTCAACCGCAACCTCTACTGCGTGTCGATCGCTTTCCTGCTGCACAAGCTGCCCTTCATTCAGGGCATCACCAGTGCTCACGAACTCGGTGGCATCGTCTCCACGGCCATCCTCAGTGACGTGAACGGCGAACGGTCGGGCGGCCTGATCGGGTTCGATATGAACGCGGCGTAGCGCGTCGACCGCGGACACGGCTCACGGGTCGATCCACACCTCGTCGCCGACGGTCACGCGACCGGGGGCGGCGATGTCGGCATAGACGCCGAGATTGCGCCGGTTGCCGCGCAGGATATGGCGCAGGACGTCCGGCTGTTCCGGCAGGCCGGGTTGGGAGACGAGCGTCATGCCGCACCGCTTCGTGCCTTCGCTCACGCGGATCTCCAGCGTGCCGATGACGACGCGGCGTCCGATCCAGTCGTTCTCGACGAAACCCGGTCCGGTCTCGGTGTCGATCAGGAGATCCGGCCGGAACCGGCGTGCGTCCAGCGCCAAGGCGGGATCGCTGGCGCGGATGGCGTCGATCGAGGCGGTGGTGAGGATGTGGAGCGGGCTTGCCGTGTAGCGCGGCGCGATGACGGGCCAGCTTCGGCCTGTGCCCCGCGTTTCCGCGAGACCGACGGAAAAGCCGAAATGGTCGGACAGGCGCTTGTCCATGTCCGGCGCATCGGCCGCCAGAAACGCGCCGTCGGGAAAACCGATTTCCGCCATGCCGTCCGGCCGCAGGCGCGAGACGAGGTGGAGGGCCTTGCGCCAGCGCGGGCTCGATTCCGGTGCCGCGGGCTCGCGGGTTTCCGGATCGAAGAGCAGGAAGGCGCGATTGCCGGCAACGCCAGCGGTCGGATGGTCGAGGCCGCCCGACGCATCGTCCGCCCCCGCGATGTCGAGACAGTCCACGCGCTCCCCGCCGAGCGAACTGACGGGATAGCGCCAGAGTTCGGCGATACGTCCAACGAAATGCAAAGGATGCGGTCTCCCGGCCATGGTGAGGGATGCAGAGCGAGCGAGATCTGCCGATGCGTCCGTCGAGGGAATGCGCCCGGCTGCCGCAGGTTCCCATGAGGAGCGGAGAAGCTTGCCAAGGCGATCTGGGATAATGTTTTTCCGTCCTGACCGCCGTTTCATGTTGAGGCAGAGATCGCTTTTGGGAGTCTTTTCTAATAATATGCACAAAATTGCGGCGTCTGCTTAATCCTTGGACTTTCTATCATTCTGTATTCATTCAGCTTTCACTGATATTTCTATCGTTTGACCACAAGGTTCGGGATATCTCGATGGTAAGCGTTTTGGGAGCATCTGCGCGACTGCCTGTGGAGACGGATGACTTTCGCATGTTGTTCCAGACACATCCTTCGCCGATGTGGATCTACGACCCGCGCACTTACCGGTTTCTCACCGTCAACGACGCGGCGGTCGCGCTCTACGGTTACGGCCGGCAGGCCTACGACCGGATGACCGTTCTCGACATCCGTCCCCCGTGGGAGCGCCAGCGGATGATCGAAGCCGTCACGGCGCGCAGCGACGTCGATCGGGCCGAACGGTGGACGCATCTGAAGGCCGACGGAACGGCGCTCGACGTGCTGACCTATGGCCGCGAATTGCAGTTCGAAGGGCGGCAGGCGATCCTCGCCATCGTCCAGGACCGCACGGAGGTGAATGCCGCCCGCCAGAAGACCGACGAAACGCGGACCCTGCTCGACAGCATCATCGAGAACCTGCCGGTTGCGGTCTTCGTCAAGGACATGGCGGATGACGGGCGTTACGTGCTCTTCAATGCGGCCTGCAGTGTCGCATTCGGCACGCCGCCCGAAGAGATCGCCGGGAAAACCGACCGCAGCATCTTTCCCGCGCGCCAGGTGGAGCTGTTTCGCGAACAGGACCGGCGGGCTTTCGAGACGGAGGGAACGCTGACCTTCGAGGAGACCATCGAGGATCTCGCCGGCACCACGCGCATTCTGCACACCGCCAAGCGCACCTTGCCCGCCAGCAACGGAGAGCGCCTGCGCTACGTGCTCGGCATTTCCCAGGATGTGACCGAAGAGCGCAAGATCGAAGCCCGGCTTGCCTTCATGGCGATGCACGATTCCCTGAGCGGCCTTGCGAACCGGGCCCATTTCAGCGATCACATCCGGCGTGCAGCCCGCCTTGCGACGGCGGACGCGCCGGTGGCGCTGCTCTATCTCGATATCGATCATTTCAAGAACATCAACGACAGCCGGGGACATGCCGCAGGCGATGCCCTGCTGTGCCAGGTCGCCGACCGATTGCTGTCCATCGTGCGGGCGGGCGATTTCGTGGCGCGGCTCGGCGGCGACGAGTTCGCCATCGTGCTGCAGCTTCAGGATGGCCGCTCGGCGGAGGAGGTGGCCGACCGGCTGCTGGCGGAGCTTCGTCGGCCGTTCGACCTCGACGGTATCGCCGAGCACGTCACCTGCAGCATCGGTATCGCCTGCGCGCCGGATCACTCGACCGACGACGACGGACTGATGCGGGATGCCGATCTCGCGCTCTATGCGGCCAAGGAAGGCGGGCGCTCGACCTTCCGTGTCTTTCGTCCCGAAATGCGGCTGAGAGCCGAGCGGCGTCACGAGATGACGCTGGCGCTGCATCGCGCGCTGGAGGAGGGGCAGTTCGAGCTTTACTACCAGCCGATCTACCGGATCGAGGGGACGGAGCTTGCCGGTTTCGAGGCGCTGATCCGCTGGAACCATCCGGAGCGGGGGCTGGTCGCGCCGCTCGACTTCATTCCCGTCGCCGAGGAAACCGGGCTGATCGTGCCGATCGGCGAATGGGTGCTGAACGAGGCGTGCCGCACGGCCGCGCTCTGGCCGGCCCATCTGCGGGTTGCGGTCAATCTTTCCGTTTCGCAGTTTCGCGACGCCTCTTTGCTGGAGACGATGCGCGCGGCGATCGACATCAGCGGCCTTGCGCCCGAGAGGCTGGAAATCGAGATCACGGAATCGGTGTTTCTGTCCGACGTCGGGCAAAGCCTGCCGCTCCTGCGCGCGATGAAGGCGCTGGGGTTGCGCATCGCCATCGACGATTTCGGCACCGGCTATTCCTCGCTTTCCTATCTGCGCGCTTTCGCCTTCGACAAGATCAAGCTCGACCAGAGCTTCGTGTCGAGCATCGAGACGGATGCCGGCAGCCTTGCCATCATCCGCGCCGTCGTCGGCATCGGCTCCGGCTTCAACGCCACGACGCTGGCCGAGGGCGTGGAGAGCGAAGAGCAGTTGCAGGCGCTCCGCCGCGAAGGATTCGGCGAAGTGCAGGGCTATTTCCTCGGCCGTCCCCGCCCGCGCGGCGAGACCGAGGCGGTGATCCGGGCATCTGAGGTGGATCGTCAGAGCGCGCCGTTGCGGTTGAGAGCGACGACGTAGAGGCTTGTCGTCGCCGTGATGAACAGGCGATGGCGCTCGCGGCCGCCGAAGCAGAGATTGGACGCCCGCTCCGGCAGGAGGATGCGGCCCATCAGATGCCCGTCCGGCGCGATGCAGTGTACGCCATCGCCGGCGGACGACCAGACATTGCCCTCGCTGTCGAGCCGGATGCCGTCCGCAGCCCCCGGCGAAATGACATGGAAGACCGCGCCGCCCGAGAGCCGGCCGTCCTCGGCGACATCGAAGGCGCGGATATGGCAGGGGTCGTCGCTGTGCGGCAGGCCGGTATCGGCGACGTAGAGCCGGCGTTCGTCCGGACTGAAGGCCAGGCCGTTCGGCGAGCGAAAATCGGTGAGCATCGCGCGGATCTCGCCCGAGGGATCGACCCGGTAGACGTTGCAGGGCAGTTCCTGCGCGCTGCGGTGGCCCTCGTAATCGCTGAAGATGCCGTAGATCGGATCGGTGAACCAGATGGCACCGTCGGAGGCGACGATGACGTCGTTCGGGGAGTTCAGGCGCTTTCCTTCGAACCGGTCGGCGATGACGGTGATCCCGCCGTCATATTCCGTTCGCGTCACCCGGCGCGTCCCGTGTTCGCAGGTGATCAGGCGGCCTTGGCGGTCGCGCGTCTGGCCGTTGGAGAAATTCGACGGCGCGCGGAAGGTGGACAGGCCGCCATCCGGCGACCAGCGCAGGATGCGGTCGTTGGGAATATCGGAAAACAACAGGCAATTGAGGTCGCCGAACCAGACCGGGCCCTCGACCCAGTCGAAGCCGGTTGCCAGCTGCTTCACCGGCCCATTGCCGAAGACATAGGTCGAAAACACGGGATCGATGGCTTCGAAAAACGACATGGTGCTCTAACTCCTCTCGCGCAAGCGCTCTCGCCGTGCCCCTCACGGGCTCTCCCGACCGCGCTCCCTCTCATCTGGGACATAGCGGAGATTGCCATGACGGGCACCGATCTTTCGAGACTGTATCGCGACTATATCGACTGTCTCAACCGGCAGGACTGGAACGCGCTGTCGCAGTTCGTCGGCGAGGACGTCCGGCACAATGGCCGGCCGCTCGGCCTTGCCGGTTACAGGACGATGCTGGAGACGGATTTTCGGGAGATCCCGGATCTCGCCTTCCGGATCGTCCAGCTGGTCGCCGATCCCCCCGTCATCGCCAGCCGGCTTGCGTTCGACTGCACGCCCATCGGCGCCTTCATGGGGCTGCCGGTGAACGGTCGGACCGTCCGGTTCACGGAACACGTCTTCTATGCCTATCGCGACGGCAGGATCGCGGAGGTCTGGTCGGTGATCGACACGGCGGAGATCGAGGCGCAGCTGTCCTCCGCTCCGGAAACAGTCCAGTCGCGTTCGACCCGTGAGACGGAGATCCAGTCATGAGCCTTGCCCTTTTCGATCTCACTGGACGTCGCGCGCTGGTCACCGGGTCTTCGCAAGGCATCGGGCTGGCGCTTGCGCGGGGGCTGCAGGCCGCCGGTGCGCAGGTGGTGCTCAACGGGCGCGATGCGGCAAAGCTGAAGGCTGCGGCTGCGGCCGTGCCAAAAGCCCTCAGCCTCGTCTTCGACGCGACCGATCACCATGCGGTGCGGGCGGCGATCGATGGGTTCGAGGCAGAGGTCGGGCCGATCGACATTCTCGTCAACAATGCCGGCATGCAGCATCGGGCGCCGCTCGAAGACTTTCCGCCGGAGGCCTTCGAGCGATTGCTGCAGACGAATATCGCCAGTGTCTTCCATGTGGGGCAGGCGGTGGCGCGGCATATGATCGCGCGTGGCGCCGGCAAGATCGTCAATATCGCCAGCGTGCAGAGCGCGCTCGCACGTCCCTCGATCGCGCCGTATACGGCGACGAAGGGGGCTGTGGCGAACCTCACCAAGGGCATGGCGACGGACTGGGCGCGCTACGGGCTCCAGTGCAATGCGATCGCGCCCGGCTATTTCGAGACGCCGCTGAACGCAGCCCTGGTCGCGGACCCGGACTTCTCGGCCTGGCTCGGCAAGCGCACGCCGGCCGGGCGATGGGGGCAGGTGGACGAACTGGTCGGCGCCTGCGTGTTCCTGTCGTCCGCCGCATCCTCTTTCGTCAACGGCCATGTTCTCTATGTCGATGGCGGCATCACCGCCTCCCTCTGAGACCTTCCGGCTGCGTGTTGGACGCGCCAAAACGCCTCAATCGAAAAAATATCAGGATCTGCTGAAGATTGCCGCAATCATGGGGATGTCTGGCGTGGGGTTCGGCCTATGTCCGTTCCGTCGCCTCCGGAGATTTCCCACGTGTCCCATATCCGCCATGTCCTGCCCGCGGTCCTGTTCGGTGCGCTCTTCGCCCTTGCCGGATGCAACGAGAAGACCGAGCAGAAGCCTGCGAACGCGCCGGCGGTGAAGCCCGAGGTCAGCGTGATGACGCTGCACCCGACCTCCGTCGCCATCACGGCGCTTCTGCCGGGACGCACGGCCGCATCGCTGATCGCCGAAGTCCGGCCGCAGGTCGGCGGGATCGTGCGCAAGCGCAATTTCCAGGAGGGCGGATCGGTCAAGGAAGGCGATGTGCTCTACGAGATCGACCCCGCGACCTATCAGGCGGCCTATGACAGCGCGGTCGCGGCCGTCGCCAAGGCGAACGGCGCGGTGCCGAGCGCGCAGGCGAAGGTCGATCGCTATAAGGGCCTCAGCCGCAGCGATGCGGTGAGTCAGCAGGATCTCGACGAGGCGCAGGGCGCCCTGGCGCAGGCCAATGCCGATGTCGCCTCGGCGAAGGCGGCGCTTGAGACGGCCCGCATCAACCTCGATTACACCAAGATCCGTGCGCCGATCGGCGGTCGCGTCGGGGCGTCCACGGTTACGGTCGGGGCACTGGTGACCGCCGACCAGACGACGTCGCTGACCACGATCCGCCAGATCGACCCGATCAATGTCGATGTGACCCAATCGAGCGCCAACCTCCTGAAGTTGCGGCGCGCCATCGAGGACGGGCGCCTGAAGACGACGGGCGCCAATGTCAGCGTCAAGCTGAAGCTGGAGGACGGCTCCGACTATGACCGGACCGGCCGGATCGAGTTTCTCGACGCGGCCGTCGAGGAGACCACGGGCTCGGTCACCGTCAGGGCGGAGTTTCCCAATCCCCAGCAACTGCTCCTGCCAGGCGTCTATGTCCGCGCCATGATTCAGGAGGGCATCCGTCAGAACAGCTATCTGGTGCCGCAGCGCGCCGTGTCGCGCAACACCAAGGGCGAGGCAACGGCCTTGTTCGTCTCCCCGGAGGGAAAGGTGGAGCAGCGCGTGCTGACGGTCGATCGCAGCATCGGCAACAGCTGGCTGGTCGCCGAGGGCATCAAGGACGGCGAGAACGTCGTGGTCGAGGGGGGCCAGCGCGTGCGTGCCGGCCAGGACGTGACGACATCGAACGTCATCGTCAACGACGCCACCGGCGAACTCGAACAGGCCCAGCAGACCGGAGGGCCGGCACCCGTCAAGGCCGAGGCCGGTTCGACGGCCGCCGCGCCGGCGAAAGAGGCCTCCGCTGCTCCCGTCCTGCCTGCTGCAAAGAATTGAGGTCGGCCCATGTCGCGTTTCTTCATCGACAGGCCGATCTTCGCCTGGGTCATTTCCATCTGCATCATGCTGGCGGGCGTCCTCGCCATCACCACGCTGTCGATCTCGCAATATCCGCAGATCGCCCCGACCTCGGTGCGCATCAGCGCCAACTATGCCGGGGCAGACGCGCAGACGGTCGAGAACTCGGTGACCAAGGTCATCGAGCAGGGGATGACCGGGATCGACAATCTCGACTATATGACCTCGACCTCGCAATCGACGGGTTCGGCGACGATCTCGCTCACCTTCACCAATGCCGCCGACCCGGATGTCGCGCAGATGCAGGTGCAGAACAAGCTCCAGCTCGTGGAATCGCAGCTGCCGCAAAGCGTGCAGTCGAGCGGCATCACGGTCGCCAAGGCCTCCACCGGCTTCCTGATGGTCGTCGCCCTGGTCTCCACCGATAACAGCCTCTCCTCGCTCGACCTGTCCGATTACATCGACAGCACGCTCAACGACACGATCAAGCGCGTGCCCGGCGTCGGCGACACGCGCATCTTCGGATCCGGCTATGCGATGCGCATCTGGCTCGATCCCGCCAAGCTGGTGAAGTACAGCCTGATGGCGAGCGACGTTTCGAGCGCCATCGAGGCGCAGAACACGCAGGTTTCGGCCGGGCAGCTCGGCGGCCTGCCGCAGCGCCAGGGCCAGCAACTGAATGCGACCGTGACCGCCAAGAGCCGGCTGCAGACACCCGAGCAGTTCGAGAACATCATTATCAAGAGCCTTCCCGACGGTTCGCTCGTCCGTCTGAACGACGTCGCCCGCGTCGAGCTCGGCGCCGAGAGCTACGACACGTCCGGCATGTACAATGGCAAGAACGCCTCCGGCCTCGGCATCTATCTCGCCGCCAACGCCAATGCGCTGGACACGGCAGAGGCCGTGACGACCGCCATCGACAATCTGCGCGAAACGCTGCCGCAGAATGTCGAGGTCGCCTATGCCAACGACACCACGCCCTTCGTCCGGCTGTCGATCAAGGATGTGATCAAGACGCTGATCGAGGCGATCGTGCTGGTCTTCGTGGTCATGCTGGTGTTTCTCCAGAGTCTTCGTGCCACGCTCATACCGACGCTCGCGGTGCCCGTCGTCCTGCTCGGCACGTTCGGGGTGCTCTCCGCCTTCGGCTACTCGATCAATACGCTCACCATGTTCGCCATGGTGCTGGCCATCGGGCTTCTGGTCGACGATGCCATCGTCGTCGTCGAGAATGTCGAGCGCATCATGGAGGAGGAGGGGCTGGAGCCGCGCGAGGCGACCATCAAGTCCATGAACGAGATCACGGGCGCGCTGGTCGGCATCGCCACGGTGCTGTCGGCCGTCTTCATTCCGATGGCGTTCTTCTCCGGCTCGGTCGGCATCATCTATCGGCAGTTCTCGGTGACGATCGTCTCGGCCATGGTCCTGTCCGTCGTCGTGGCGCTGACGCTGACGCCGGCGCTGTGCGCGACCCTTTTGAAGAAGCCGAAGGGGGGGGCGAAGAAAAAGGGGCTTTCCGGGGTCTTCAACCGGGGTTTCGACCGCACGACCAATGGCTATCAGCGCAGCATTTCCGGCATGATCCGCCGGCCATTCGCCTTCCTCCTCGTGTTCTTCCTCATCATCGGCGCCGTCGTCTATCTCTTCAACCGGCTGCCGAGCTCGTTCCTGCCGGAGGAAGACCAGGGCATCCTCATCACCAGCGTCCAGCTGCCGCCGGGCGCCACGCAGGACCGCACCATCAAGGTCATGCGGCAGGTGACGGATTACTACCTCAATCAGGAGAAGGCCTATGTCGACGGCGTGTTCGGTGCTGCGGGCTTCGGCTTCGGCGGACAAGGACAGAATGTCGGCCTCACCTTCGTGCGGCTGAAGGGTTTCGATCAGCGGAGCGATCCCAATGGCAGTGCGTCCGCCATCGTCGCCCGGGCGCGAAAAGCCTTCTCGAAAATCCAGGACGGGTCCGTTACCGCGCTTGCGCCACCCGCCATTCCGGGCTTCGGCAACTCCGGCGGCTTCGACGTCTATCTCCAGGACATCAACGGCGAAGGGCATGAGGCGCTGATCGCGATGCGCAACAAGCTGCTGGCCGCCGCCGGGCAGAGCCCGCTCTTGCAGGGAACCCGGCCGAACGGGCAGGAGGACCAGACGCAATATCAGGTGAACATCGACCAGGAAAAGGCAAGCGCCCTCAATCTCGGCCTGTCCGATATCGATACGACCTTGTCCACGGCCTGGGGCGGGAAATACATCAACGATTTCATCGATCGCGGACGGGTGAAGCCGGTCTATCTGCAAGGTGACCAGAATTTCCGCATGCAGCCGGAAGACTTCGACACCTGGTATGTCCGCAACTCCGACAACGGCATGGTGCCGTTCTCCGCCTTTGCGAGCGGCAGCTGGTCGTTCGGCTCGCCGCGTCTCGAGCGCTATAACGGCTCGTCCGCGGTGGAGATCCAGGGCTCGGCCGCACCCGGCGTCAGTTCCGGCGACGCCATGAATGTCATCGATACGATCATGGCGGAGCAGGGCGCGGGCTTTGCCCATGAATGGACCGGGCTCTCGGCGCAGGAGCGGCTGTCGGGCAGTCAGGCAACGCAATTGTACCTGATCTCCGGCCTCGTCGTGTTCCTCGCGCTCGCCGCGCTCTACGAGAGCTGGTCTATTCCCTTCGCCGTCATGCTCGCCGTGCCGATCGGCATTTTCGGGGCGCTGTTTGCCGCCACCATCATGGGGGAATCCAACGACGTCTATTTCAAGGTCGGTCTTCTGACGACCATAGGGCTCGCGGCGAAGAATGCGATCCTGATCGTCGAATTCGCCATGGAGGAGCAGGCCCAGGGCAAGGATCTCGTCTCGGCGACGATGGAAGCGTCCCGCCAGCGCCTTCGACCGATCCTGATGACCTCGCTCGCCTTCATCCTCGGCGTGACGCCGCTGGCGATTGCGAGCGGCGCCGGTTCGGGCGCGCAGAACTCGATCGGCATCGGTGTCATGGGCGGCATGATCGCGGCGACCTTTATCGGGATCTTCTTCATTCCGCTGCTGTTCGTCACCGTGCGCCGCATCTTCAAGGGCCGCCAGCCCAAGCCCGGCGCGGAAGCGCCGGCGCCGGCCGCGACGTAGTGTCCCAAGCCGCGCGTCGCAGGGCATCAAGCGCGTTGGCGAAAAGCAGGCGGCTGGCCGCCGACGGACCGATAGATCCGCATGCGGGACATCCTGCCGCTGCGGCCTTGCGCAAAGTCGGAATGGCGCGAAGACGGAATGGCGCGTACATAAGCGCGGCGTGAATTGTGCAGTGCCGCATGATTTCCGTTGTGTCGTGCCGATCCGGATGCCACACTTCTGTCATGCTGGTTTCAGCAAGCATGAAACGAGGGACGAGCATGATGCCTTTCGACGTGAGCCCCGCCCGGAGGATCCGCGCGATCCTTGCAAGTGCTGCCCTTTCCACGGCGCTGCTTTTCTCATTTCACGGCGCTTTTGCCGCCAAGACATCGCTTGTTCTCGGCATGACGATCGAGCCGCAGGGGCTCGATCCGACCGCGGCTGCACCCGTCGCCATCGGCCAGGTGACCTGGCAGAACGTGTTCGAGGGGCTGGTCGCCATCGACCGTGAGGGCAAGATCGTGCCGCAGCTCGCCAAAAGCTGGGAGATCTCGCCCGACGGGCTGACCTATACGTTCAAGCTGCAGGACGGCGTGACCTTCCATGATGGCGAGGCCTTCGACAGTTCGGTCGCCAAATTCTCGCTCGACCGCGCCCGTGGGCCGGATTCGACCAACGGGCAGAAGCGGTTCTTTGCCGCCATCGACACGATCGAAACGCCTGATAAGGCGACGCTGGTGCTGAAGCTGAAGAAACCTCAGGGAAGCCTGCTCTACTGGCTCGGCTGGCCGGCCTCGGTCATGGTCGGCACGAAAAGTGCGGCCGACGACAAGACCAAGCCCATTGGCACCGGCCCCTTCACCTTCGTCAGCTGGACCAAGGGCGACCGCGTGGAGCTGGCCGCCAATCCGAACTACTGGAACAAGGCCGTCAAGGTTCGTCTGGAGACGGTAACCTTCCGCTTCATCGCCGATGCGCAGGCGCAGGCCGCGGCGGTGACCACCGGCGGCGTCGATGCCTTTCCCGAATTTGCCGCGCCCGAGCTGATGGACAGCTTCAAGGACAATGCCGACCTCGTGACGGTGATCGGCAACACCGAGCTCAAGGTCGTCGCCGGCATGAACAATGCCCGCAAGCCTTTCGACGACAAGCGCGTGCGCCAGGCGCTGATGATGGCGATCGACCGGCAGACCGTGATCGATGGCGCCTGGTCCGGCCTCGGCACCGCGATCGGCAGCCACTACACCCCGAACGATCGGGCCTATGTCGATCTCACGGCGAAGCTCCCCTATGATGTCGAGAAGGCCAAGGCGCTTCTCGCGGAAGCGGGCTATCCCGATGGTTTCGCCTTCACGATCAAGACGCCGCAGATGGCCTACGCGCCGCGCAGCGCCGAGGTGATGCAGGCGATGCTGGCGGAAATCGGCGTGACCATGACCATCGAGCCGACCGAGTTTCCGGCAAAATGGGTGCAGGACGTGCTGAAGGGCGCCGATTACGACATGACCATCGTCGCCCATGCCGAGCCGATGGACATCGATATCTACGCCCGCGATCCCTACTACTTCAACTACAAGAACCCGGCCTTTTCCGAGATCATCAACAAGATCGAGGCGACGGCCGACCCGGCGGCACAGGACGCGCTCTATCAGGATGCGCAGACGATTCTTGCCGAGGACGTGCCGGCCCTGTTCCTTTTCGTCATGCCCAAGCTCGGCGTGTGGAACGCCAAGCTCAAGGGTCTCTGGGAAAACGAGCCGATCCCGTCGAATGTGCTGAGCGAGGTTTACTGGGAGGAATGAAAGCGAGCAGTCCCTGTGTGATGGCCGCTGTGGAGGTGAGGGGGGCAGGTGCCATGCGGACCCACGGCACACTCCGACCTCCGCGGCAGCCCCTCACCCTAACCCTCTCCCCGCCTGCGGGGAGAGGGGACGCGTCGTGCGCTGCGATCCTGGATTTGACGGGCGCTCGCCCCGGGTCCCGTATCACGATTTCTACGGGGAGCCCGATGGGACGAAACGGGCGGCAGCCGGATGAGGGGCCGGCCACGGGCCCTGCGGTTGCGGCGGCGCTGAGGCTGTCATGTGACCGCCTCCGGTGTCGGAACCTCGCATGACCGGCCTGCTTCTCCGCCGCATTGCCAGCCTCGTCCTGACGCTCCTTGCCGTCTCCGCGCTGATCTTCCTCGTCATGGACGTGCTGCCGGGCGACCCCGCGGCGATCATGCTGGGGACGTCGGCGACGCCGGAAACGCTGGAGGCGCTGCGGCGGGAGCTCGGCCTCGATCAGCCGCTGGTGCTGCGCTATCTCTCCTGGCTCGCCGGCGTGGCGACCGGCGATCTGGGCATGTCCTATACCTACGGCGTGCCCGTGGCCGGGCTGATCGCCGAGCGGCTGGTGGTGACGCTGCCGCTGGCCGTCTTCGCCATCTTGCTGTCCGTTACCATCGCCCTTCCGCTCGGGGTTCTCTCGGCCGCCCGGCGCAATGGCGTGGTCGATACCGCGGTCGGCCTGGTGTCGCAGATGTTCATTGCCGTACCCGGTTTCTGGGTGGGGCTGCTGCTGGTGCTGGTCTTCTCCGTCTCGTTCGGCTGGGTTCCCTCCGGCGGCTTTCCCGGCTGGCAGGCGGGGGTCCTGCCGGCGCTGGGCGCGCTGGTTCTGCCGGCCATCGCGCTGGCGCTGCCGCAGGCGGGCGTGCTGACCCGGGTCACGCGTTCGGCGGTGATCGAGGTGATGAACGAGGATTTCGTGCGCACGGCGCGCGCCAAGGGACTGTCCCGGCGCAAAGCGCTGTGGCGGCATGCGGTGCCCAATGCACTGGTGCCGGTCGTCACCATTCTCGGGCTGCAGTTCACCTTCCTGATCGCCGGCGCGGTGCTGGTCGAAAACGTCTTCAACCTGCCGGGCCTCGGACGTCTTGCCTTGCAGGCCCTGTCGCAGCGCGACATCATCGTGATGCAGGATGTCGTCCTGTTCTTCGCCGCGCTGGTCATCGTCATGAATTTTCTGGTCGATCTCTCCTATCTCGCGCTCGACCCGCGCCTGCGGGGTCGCACATGAGCGCGGTCGCACCGTCCGCGCCGCCGCGCCGGGGCAGGACTTTCGCCGCGGCCCTGCGGCGGGGTCTGGCGCATGGCAAGCTCTGGACCGGCGGTCTCGTGATCGGCTTCATCGGTGCGATCGCGCTTTTGTCGCTCGTCTGGACGCCGCTGCCGCCGGCCAAGCTGCAGATCGTGCAGAAGCTGAAACCGCCTTTGGCGCAGGGGCTGCTCGGAACCGATCACCTCGGCCGCGACGTCGCCTCGATGCTGATGGTCGGCGCCTGGAACTCGCTGTCGATCGCGGTGCTGGCGGTCGTCATGGGTGCGCTCGCCGGCACGCTTCTCGGCGTCGCGGTCGCGGCCCGGCGCGGCTGGTTCGAGGCGATCATGATGCGCGCGAACGACGTGATCTTCGCGGTTCCGCCCATTCTCTCGGCCATGATGCTCGGGGCGTTGCTCGGCACCGGCCGCCCCACCGCCATCATCGCCATCGCCGTGTTCATGGTGCCGGTCTTTGCCCGGGTGACGGCCAGCGCCGCGCTGCAGGTCTGGTCGCGGGATTATGTTCAGGCCGCGCGCGGGGCGGGCAAGGGCGGCATCCGCATCACGATCGATCATGTCCTGCCCAATATCGCCAACCAGATCATCGTGCAGGCGACGATCCAGCTCGGTCTTGCCATCCTGACCGAAGCAGGCCTCAGTTTTCTCGGTCTCGGCATGGCGCCGCCGGCGCCGACCTGGGGGCGGATGCTGGCCGACGCGCAGACCTATCTCGGCCGCGCGCCGTGGCTCGCCATCCTGCCGGGTCTCGCCATCGCAATGACGGTGCTGGGCTTCAACATGCTCGGCGACGGCCTGCGCGACCTTCTCGATCCGCGTGAGAGGGGCCGCTGATGACGCAACCGCTGCTCCGGATCGAAAATCTCGCCATCGCCATCGATCGCCCCGACGGCGCACGGCCGCCGATCGTCACCGATATCTCCCTGACGCTGGAGGCCGGGGAAACGCTCGGCATCGTCGGGGAGAGCGGGTCGGGAAAATCGCTCCTGGCGCTTGCCGTGATGGGTCTTCTTCCCCCGGTCGCGCGCCCGACGGGGCGCATCCTGCTGGAGGGGCGCGATCTCCTGGCCATGGACGACGAGACGCTCTGTTCCGTGCGGGGCCGCCGCATCGGCCTGATCTTTCAGGAGCCGCTGACGGCGCTCAATCCGGCGATGACGGTCGGCGACCAGATCGCCGAGGGGATGGTCATCCAGGAGGGACTTTCCTGGCGCGCGGCGCGCCGGGAGGCAATCACGCTGCTCGACCGCGTGCGCATGCCGGAGGCCGCGCGTCTGTCGCGCTCCTATCCGCATGCGCTGTCCGGCGGTCAGCGGCAGCGGGTCGGCATCGCCATCGCGCTCGCCATGAAGCCCGCCCTCATGATCGCGGACGAGCCGACGACGGCGCTCGACGTTACGGTGCAGGCCGAGGTCCTCGACATCCTCGACGATCTGACGCGCGATGCCGGCATGGCGCTCATCCTCGTCAGCCACGATCTCGGCGTCATCGCCCGCATGTGCGCGCGCACCCTCGTTCTCTATGCCGGCCGGCGTCTGGAAGAGGGGCTGACGCGCGATGTGCTGACGATGCCGCTCAACCCCTACACGCGCGGCCTGCTGCGGGCCGTCCCCCGGCGCCAGCCCCAGGCTGGTCGGCTGCAGACGATCCCCGGCACCGTGCCGTCTTTTGCCGCCCTTCCGCCCGGCTGCGTCTTTTCCGACCGCTGTCCCGAGCGCGTCGACGCCTGTCATGCCGCAGAGCCCCGCTGGACATATCCGGTGCCCGGCCGCGGCGTCCGCTGCATCCGCGCGCCCGGGGAGGCGATACCATGATCGAGCCACCGCTTGTCGATATCCGCCATCTGTCGCGGGATTATGCCAGCGGCGGGCTCTTCGCCGGCAGGCATGTGACCCGTGCGCTCAACGATGTGAGCATGACGGTTCATCGCGGAACGATCCATGGGATCGTCGGCGAGTCCGGTTGTGGAAAGTCGACGCTGGCGCGCCTCGTCATGGCGCTCGACCGGCCGACATCCGGCAGCGTCCTGTTCGAGGGCGAGGACCTGTTCGGCGTCTCGGCGCGCGAACTGAAGCGCAAGCGGCGCGATTTCCAGATGGTGTTCCAGGATCCGTTCGGCTCGCTCGATCCGCGCCAGACGGTCGGTCGCATCGTGGCCGAGCCGCTGCACGTGCTGGACGGCAAGCCGGGACGGGCCGAGCGGCGGGACAAGGTGGCGGCGATGCTCGAGGCGGTCGGCCTGTCGCCGGATCATGCGGCACGCTACCCGCATGCGTTTTCCGGCGGGCAGCGCCAGCGCATCGCCATCGCGCGGGCGCTGATCACCGAGCCGAAGCTGGTCGTGGCCGACGAGGCGGTGTCCGCGCTCGACCTGTCGGTGCAGGCGCAGGTGCTCAACCTGCTGATGGACCTGCGCGACCGGCGCGGCGTGACCGTGCTGTTCATCACGCACAATCTTGCGGTCGTGGATGCCGTGGCCGACCGGGTGGGCGTGATGTATCGCGGGCGCCTGGTGGAAAGCGGGCCGGCGCAGGCCGTCTTCGCGCGCCCGCTGCACCCCTATACGCGGCTGCTCGCCGATGCCGAGCCGGACGTGACTCGTTTCGGCCGGCCGGACCGCCCGCCGCTCTCCGTTTCGGCATCGATCGATGTCGGTGTCGGCTGCAGTTTCCGCAATCGCTGTCCGCTGGCCGTCGCACGCTGCGCGACGGAGCGGCCGGAGCTGCGCAGCCTCGGTGACGGGCCGGACATGCGCGACCGGCAGACCGCCTGTCACCGGGCGGAGGTGCTGCTGGACGCCGAGACTTCGGAATGATGGAGACCATATGACCGACCTTCTCGACGCCACCATTCCGCTATTGCGCGCGCGCTTCGCGAACCGTTCCCTGTCGCCGTCCGAATATTGGCAGGCGGTCGAGGCCCGCATCGCGGCGTTCGAACCTTCGATCGCAGCGCTTTATGCCTATGATCCGGAGGCCGCGCGCGCCCAGGCCGCAGCCTCCACCGCGCGCTGGCAGAGGGGCGAACCGCTCGGGCTGCTCGACGGCATCCCGGTGACGCTGAAGGAATTGATCGCCACCAAGGGGACCCCCGTGCCGCTCGGCACCGCGGCCACCATCCTGACGCCGGCTGCGGCGGACGCGCCGGTCGCCGCGCGGCTGCGGGAGGATGGCGCGGTTATCTTCGCCAAGACCACCTGTCCGGATTACGGCATGCTCTCCTCCGGCCTGTCGAGTTTCCACCCCTTGAGCCGCAATCCCTGGAACACGGCGATGAACCCCGGCGGATCGAGCGCGGGTGCGGCTGCGGCCGGTGCCGCCGGCTACGGGCCGCTGCACATCGGCACCGATATCGGCGGCTCGGTTCGCCTTCCCGCCGGCTGGACGGGGCTCTTCGGTTTCAAGCCCAGCAATGGCCGCATCCCGATCGACCCCTATTATGTCGGTCGCTGCGCCGGGCCGATGACGCGCACCGTCGAGGACGCGGCCTTTGCGATGGCCACGCTCTCGCGGCCCGACGGGCGGGATGCCACGAGCCTGCCGCCCGTCGCCATCGACTGGATGGATCTCGACATCGACATCAAGGGCCTGCGGATCGGACTGATGCTGGATGCCGGCTGCGGTCTTGAGGCCGAGCCGGAGGTGAAGGCGGCGATCCTGGCCGGTGCCCGGCACTTCGAGGCGGCCGGCGCCGAGATCGTCGAGGTTGGACCCGTCCTGACGCGGGCGATGCTGGATGGTCTCGACCATTTCTGGCGGGCGAAATTCTGGGGTGACATCCGCGATCTCCCGCCCGAGCGCCGGGCGGCGATCCTTCCCTATATCTACGCCTGGGCCGAAAAGGGCGCCGATGTCACCGGTGTGCAGGCCGTCGCGGGGTTCGGGCAGACGATGGAGATGCGCAAGGCCGCGGCCATCCTGTTCTCGACCGTGGATGCCGTGATCTCGCCCACCAATCCGATCGTCTCCTATCCTGCCGACTGGGCCTCGCCGACCAACGATCCGGAGCGGCCCTTCGAACACATCGCCTTCACCGTGCCGTGGAACATGTCGGAGCAGCCGGCGGCTTCGATCAATGCGGGCTTCTCTGCCTCCGGCCTGCCGATCGGCCTGCAGATCGTGGGCCCACGCTTTGCGGACCTTGCGGTGCTCAAGCTTTCCAAACTGTTCGAGACGATGACCGGCGGCATCGGAAACTGGCCGCGCCCGAACTGAGCGGGCTATTCGGCGGCGACGATCGCAGGGTGGTCGAGCGGAACCGCGATGTGCGGCCAGAGCGGCTCGGTATCGGCGATCAGGGCCGTCGTGCCGGCGGCGATCCAGGGGATGTCGGGGCCATTGCCGGTCTTCGGCCGCGTCCCGATGCGCACCTCCAGCCCGGCCTCGCGCGCGATGACGGCGCCGCCGGCGATGTCCCACATCGTCGTGTACATCTGCAGATGCCCGTCATAGGTGCCGCGCGCGGCAAAGAGCAGGCCGATGGAGGTGGAGCGGATCGACTGGACGACCCAGCCGGCATGGCGCAGGCCGACCGTGAGGGCGGCGACCTCGTCGGCCTCGTTCGGCGAGGCGTCGCCGAGCGACATCACCCGCACATCTTCGAACGGCACGGTGCGGATGAAGGGCCGGCCGTTGCGCATCAGCCCGGTGCCGTCGGCCGCGGCATAGATCTCACGGAACACCGGCATGGCGACGACGCCGAGATCGGGCCGGCCATGGGTGACGTGGCCGAGCGAGATGCCCCAGAGCGGCGAGCCGCGCAGGAAGTTCGCGGTGCCGTCGATCGGGTCGATGATCCAGTAGGCATCGCCGCCCACGCCGCCCATCTCCTCGCCGACCACGGCCTCGCCCGGAAACGCCTCCGCCAGCCGTTCGCGCACGAGGCGCTCGACGCTGGTGTCGGCTTCGGTGACGAAATCCTGAAAACCCTTGCTGCCCGTGGCGATCGTCGCGCGCGTCTCGAAGAAGCCGAGCGCCATCTCCATCGCCGCCTCGATCACGGCCACGGCCTTTTCAAGCCGTGTTTGCGTCGTCGTCATGCCGGATATCCCTCGATGTTTCAGGTGATGCAACCCGTCGCCATCCATCGTCTCTATCGCGGGTTTTGTGCACTGCGCAAGAGGGCTCGCACGTTTGTTTCGACTCTTCTAATATCCCGACGCACACGCCTTGAAATGGCGCCGAAACGCAGGATGCTGCCTTGGTTGACAAGACTGAATCCGTTAACGGCCGTTAACAGACGATCGACGTCCGCCAAACCCCTGTCTTTGCCAAATGGGCGAGCGAGCTTCGCGATGACAACGCCGCAGCAAGGATCGTCATGCGCATTCGCCGGCTTGAAACCGGCAATTTCGGTGACGTGAAGCCGGTCGGTGAGGGTATCAGCGCGTTGCGGATAAGCTACGGTCCCGGTGATCGCGTCTCCTTCGCCCAGTAAGGGCGTCAGCTTGTCATCCTCCTATTGGGCTGGCTCCTCTCCAAGCCGCGCTGGAAGAAGGCGCTGCGAAATCTGTCGCGGTGGCGCTGGGCGACATCGCCCGTGCGAAGGGCATGTCGGTGGTCGCCAAGGATAGCGGTCTGACCCGGGAAGCGCTGTACAAGGCGCTCAGCGAGAAGGGCGACCCGAAGCTTTGGACGCTCTTCAGTGTCGTCAAGGCTCTGGGCCTGAAGGTTTCCATGACCGCATAGGCGAGAGGGATCGCTCGGCTGTCCGAACGCGTTCGTGCGGAAGATGCGCTTGAGCGGCCAAAGCCTGGCGGCGGGGGAAAACGAGCAATTCGAGCGGCTCAGCCGTTGCATGATGGCGGCGTGCGAAAGGGTGTTGACAAAAACATCCAGACCTCAATAGGTTGGCGACATTCCGAGGGGGGCACCGAACGGTGCTGAGATGGGCGTTGAGCCCGGACCCTTGAACCTGATCCGGGTTGCCGTCAAGCTGGATTTCGTTGATTTTGTTGGATAATTTCGACAGCAAAATGAGCAGTAAAATGAGCAGTAGGCGTTACTTGCTGTCTCCATAAACATTATTCAAAAACACCGAGCAAGCTGCCTGACCCACAAAAAAGACCGCCCATTTCGGAGCGGTCTGTATGGTCATCAATCGTCTCGCTCATTCCACCGAGAAAGTGCCGAACTCCGGTATGGTGCTGGCGCTGAGAACCGAATCGTCTTCCGGGTCCGGGTCTTCCTCATAAGCAATCGCTTTCGCAGCGGCGACCTTGGCAAGCGCCTTGAAGATGGTCCGCGTATCCCATCCGGCTTGAACCGCGTCTTCGATTAGCTCTTGCACATGAAGGTCCAAGACTTCTTCACATTCCAGTTCATAGCGGGATGGTCCTTAGCAAACGTCGGGCTGAAAATCTCTTCCATGACGAGTCTCCCTTTCGGGTGGACAACCATCACAGGGGTCGGTCGTTCCAGATGTCAGCTAATCGACCGGGAGAGTGCCAACTACTGTGCGACAACGCCACGTACAGCGCCCGCCTGTTCGTCCGACAGGCTCTTGCGGGGATCGTGCGGGGAGGTTTCGTAATGCCATCTGGTGACGCTCTGTGAGACTCAGTGTGCAGTCGTATAGGAAGCGAGCTCCGCGGATGTGTCAGGCACAAAGCGGTCGGATCATGTCAGCCTTGCAAAAAGTTTATCCAATGGCTCTTTGCACGCAGCCCGTGTCATTATCCGAAATCGAGATAGGTGAGGGACGGCTATCAGCTGTTGCTCACCGTTTCTACCATAGATACCGGTAAGATCGCCCCATCCAACGCGTATCCTTGTGTGGGTCGAGATACTTAAGACCTTGGCTATCCGCTCGCCCGTATCGATCCCAATCGCAAAGATGATCGACGGTCGGACCGCTTGAAGAACTTCATCCCAAAGCTTGGTTCCGAACTGCAGCGCGCCACGCCTGTCTACCAGCGCCTCGTCGTTCTGTGAGCGCCACAGAAGGAGGTTTCCCGCCAGCACCTCACGCGGCTCTACCGAAAGCCGTTTGCAAACCGCTTTAACTTGAAGCTGGAGAGGTGCCTGACCTCGTCCGTAGAAGGTGCCGTTACTCTTCTTCCAGTCCTCATCGGCATATGCGGACTTACCGACAGGCATATCAAACTGCCCGTGTCCTTCGACCTGCTCGATCCCGCCCGGATTCCAGCCGATGATAGCAACCGATGCTGTTTTGAGCACAGATCGGTTGCTGTAGAGGAAGCGCCAGCCTTGGTTATTTCCCGAGGCCTGATAGGCAGCTTCGATTTCGTCATGCAGTTTTGTGATGTCGATCATCTTGTACCCCTTAGGTCGTGTTTGAGCATGCCCTTCACGAGGGGTCGATGACTTTCTCCAACGACGCGTCCTGCCAGTCCTTCAGGGACTGCCCGGAATTTGCGAGCTTCCAAGAAGTCCGTCCGTTTGTGTTACGATTTTTGATGACCGCCGCCGCCGCGCTCGGACTGGCGAAAGCTACATCTTCGGCGAACTCCACAAATCTTGGGTCATCGGTAACTACCAAACGCCCTTCTTTAAGCAGTTGTTCTCGGAGTGCTCCGTAGATGTTTGTGCTGAAGGTTGCGGTACTGCCACGTGATCCCTTAAGCACGGTAATTTCCCCATCGACCTCAACAGCTTTCGCCGCGAATCCATACTTCTCGCTGTTCATGACGAGATCCAAACGATTTGAGGTAGATGCATAGGCTTCTGTCAAAGCGGAAACTAACTGTGCTGTGACGCGCGGTCGAAGAAAGTCAAAGCCGACCACAGGTAGAATGACCTGCACCTGCTCGATGAAAAACTCCATGTCGGCAATATCGCTTTCGGGTAGGTTTTTAAGCGCAGGTTCGTTTCCATTTGCTACAATGGCACGGTCAGCAAACCTAATGAGCTGGACAAAACGACTTTCCAAATATCGGACATGGGCCTTTGTAAGGTTGAAATCTTTCGATGTGACCAGACAAGCTCGGGTCCAAAAGTCCTTCGATACGTCTTTCGAATGAGACTTCAAACGGTCAATCACGCTGTCGCCTTCACCCACATACACCCGATCTTTCGTTGGCTGATCAGGGTCATCCCCTACCAGAAAATATAAGCCTGTTCGGGTAGCCTCCGGACGCTGCAGAGCATTCGGAAGTTTTGATCGGGGTGTCACCAACACATGCCCGGTCCAATTCATGATTTCTGCAGTGAGGATACCCGTAGGCGTGCCCTCGACCAAATAGAGGCGAACGCTGCGTCCTTGAGTCATTCTGATGTTTTATCCGAGTTGCGCATGTAGGCGGACCCTATGTCGTTCTGCACTACATTGTCGAGACCGGATGCCGTCTATCAAAACTCGGGCGAAACCGAGGAAAAGTATCGCCTCGATAGCAAGGATGAGGTCCTGACGCTGATCGATGCCGTCGCTGCTGATGCTCGTGAGGATTACGATTTCATCGAGACGCTTGAGTCTTCGAGCGAACTATGCCTCCTATGACTGATGGAAACCAAAAGATAATAGAAAGATACGACAATCGAAGAGAACGCTAAACCTGTATTGGAACTTTGACGAATAACTGTTGATTCGCTAAGAGAATACAACGGGTTGAATATTGTACAATTGTCGCTGCCAGCTAACGGATAGTAGACGTAGGAAACGACAAACGTTCCCAAAATACAAAAGGCGCCGGTTCCCAGAATGAACCAGTTACTTACACGCTTCACCTTGAAGACTGTCTTCGAGACGACTGAAAGGCGGACCAGTAGAGCGGCAGACATATAATACGCGCACAAAAACGAGGTCCAAAAAAAATCGGCAATATATGAGTTGACGAACGTGTTCGCTACCTTTGCATCGCCTGCGGCTATGTACTGATAATCGCATAACCAGCGAGGATATATGTACGACAGGAGAGAGGTATCGAGCATGACGCCATTCCGTCCAATACGCAATAAATGCATCGCTGGAGGGATGATGATCAGTAGAGCGGCTGCATACCACATCGCGTTGACTGTTAAAGTGAACGCGACGGCTTTGCGAAAGCTGGACATGTGGGATACCGGGAATCTAATTTCTCAGATTTATGCCTCATGGCTTAAAGAACGTCCACACGTTCAATTCAAACTTCAGAGCGGTCCCAATCGATGCCCCAGTCGATGACTGGTCTGGGTGCATCAAGCAAAGCTGAGACCTCATAAGTGGCGGTCTCATCGTCGCCGCGCCGACCCGCCAGCGTGCTTACTCGGAAGTAGGCACGTGGCGGATCTGCTGTCATTTCAAATGGTGGGGTGCCGAGGCGTTTTTCCGCTTCCATTGCGCCCGATGCCGCGACGGATACGATGAGGGATGTTTTCCAAGACCCGAAGCCGTTCGATTCCATTTTCCGCTTTCTGCACTACGGCTTTCACATGCCCCGCAGCGTCATCCACCATGCTTAGGTGCTTCCAGAATGGGTAGCTGGCTGACGATGCTGGATAGAAATTGTACGGCTGACCGTTGGTCTGATTGCTCTTCAGCTTAACGGCGAACTTGAGGGAGTAATCGATGAAGCGTGCAAGATCTGCGACCGAGGGTAGGCGCCGAAACTCGATTTGAGCAATGCCGGGCGTCGGGTTGTTGATCTTGTACGATCCGTCTTCCTGTAGGAATTGCTTGTTCGCCTGCGTGAAATTGTAGACCGTTGCCTCATGAAACATGACTGCTCCATGACCGTGGGGGCTTTCGGTCTGTACGTCAAAGCTATTGTACCGCGTGCCTTCGATATCAAACGACAGGAAGCAGAGTGGTGCGTATTTCAGATTTCGGGCATCTAATTTGTCACGGTCCATTAGTTTTGGTCCAAGGTGCCTTATGAGATAGTGGTTAAATTCCCTTTGGAGCTTTTCCTGTCCAAACCTTATGTCGGTCAGCGCAGAGTTCTTTAGGATTACGGTGACAGAATATGTGCTATCGCTTACATAGTCAGTCGTCATCTTGTTATTGTTGATTCGATATTTCAGGTTTAGTTCATATTCTGCTTTTTTGCAGAATATCTGCACTACCCATTTTGTAAGTTCTTTTTGATGTTGCTTTGTTGATTTCATTATCGTTATTGCCATTTAGGCATAATATTCCAACTGCACGATCTCAGTGAGATGTACAGCACGGGAAATGGTTGAATGGAGAAGCTTTCAATCGATCACTGATCGGCTTGTGAGCGCGGATGATCCCATTCCCTTTTGCACCATCTGTCGGGTTGCCCCTACAGCTTGTGTTCGCGTCTGTCGCGAGAAGACGACGCGGAGTCTCACGCTACTGAAGAGCAGGGATGCCAACAGCGAAGCGTTCAGGGCTATTTAGGATGTGGTATTAAGCAGTTGAAAATACTGACCTAATACCAGAATTATATAACATTTCGCGGAAGGCTTCAAGTGAAATTTTAAAGATTTTAAATTCTTTTAAATGAGAGTTGTGCTTGTTCTGCAGTGTCTGGTCCGCTGCGCCTTGTCAGGACGCTCCGCATCCATTCAGTACGCCGACCGTTTGCGAAATTCAGTGACCACCAACCGACGAGCCCAACGCGGTCATGGAGCCCGATGTCTTCGAGCCTTGGATATTCTTACGGTCTTTGATGATCCACGCACACAGTAAGCCCGCACCCCAAATAGGCGATGAGACTACGACAAGACCGACAACCTGTCTGATGATGACTGCAAACATTGGATGTCCTCCACTCCGCTATGAATATGTGTGAGGTCGATGTGAGCGGCAAGGCATTCACCGCCATTCTGATCAGATCGCTTCGCACGCCCGCATGATGGTCGCATGGCTGCATCCCATCGCCTTGGCGACAGATCGATACGAGTGCCCTTGCTCGACCATCTGGCGAGCATCCTTCTTCTGTTGATCGGTAAGGGCAACGGGACGACCAAGCACCTTGCCCTTAGCCCGTGCATTGGCAACACCAGCCTTCGTGCGTTCGGCTATCAACTCCCGTTCGAACTGAGCGACAGCTGCAAGAACCTGCATTACCATTCCACCGATAGCCGAACCGAGATCAAACCCGGCAAGCGCAAGGCAATGCACCTCGACACCCATCGCTGTCAGCTTCTTCAATGTCGTCTGCACATCAATGCTGTCGCGACCAAGCCTGTCGAGCTTTGTCACAACGAGGCGGTCACCTTCGTCAAGCTTGCCCATCAGTGTCGCGAAGCCGGGTCGGTCCATTGCCGGTGTCGAGCCTGAAACCACATCGCGAATGATATGGCGCTCTTTGACATCGAAGCCCTTGCCCGTGATTTCGGCAAGCTGGTTGTCGTTGTCCTGTCCTTCAGTCGAGACCCGAAGGTATGCCCATGTACGGCTCATCATGCACATCCATCTGTAACAATATCGTGTCACAAAATAGTATTGGTTCAAAAGGTTGTCAATCACACTTATGAACCATCTGTTCGATCCGGTTCAGAAAGGTGCAAAATCGAACGATTATGAACCGGAAGAATGGCGCATGAGGATAGGCAAGAGGACGGTGTGACCGGGCAGGGAAGGGAAGGCGCACGACCATACAGCCATGAGCAACGGCTAATAAACTACCGATCCAGTAGACTATGCTGAAATATTGTTGATTTGTAACATAGTTGTCAGTTTCGGGCGGAATTCTGGCGAGGCAGGCAGCGCCCGGGCAGAACGTGGTCAACATTGCAAGTCTAAGCTATAGGTCATTGCAATTGTCAGACGAGCAACCTTTCGGAGCGCCTTTTGTCGATGATACCCTTAAACAAACATGGTGCTGTGACCGTCACATCGTTTTTGGAGAACATATTCGAGCGTCCGGAGCCTCCAGCGGTTAGATGTTACCGTGGACAGTCGGATGCCACTTGGAAGCTCCAACCCTCAGTCATGCGGGGCATGAAACCTGAAGCTGAAAGTGAAATGTTCAGCGAGTTGATGTCTGAGTCGCCGTCTGAGTTCAGCAGCGACCGTTCGATGTTCGATAAGCTCGTGCGAGCCCAACACTACAATTTGCCCACGCGGCTGCTTGACGTGTCATTGAACCCGCTGGTTGGGCTTTACTTTGCTTGCGATGAGACGAAGTACCATACCGTTACTGGGTCGGTGCAGATATTTACCTTCCATGAAGGTTTTACAAAATTTCCGGATAGCGATACCGTGAGTTTGATCTGTAATCTTGCACGTCTCTCTGACTATGAGAGAGAACTGATCATCACGGCTTACTTAGAAATCATTGATGACGCTGATCCCGGCGAACTTGAGCTTTTCCGTGAACTTCCGGCGATGAAACGACTGTGTCAATTTGTCCGCGTTGAGAAGCCGTATTTCTTGGACATTGCCCAGCCCATCGATCTGTTTACATATTTCTTTGTGCATTCAGCAAAAAACAACAGACGCGTGATTGCGCAATCCGGAGCATTTATCGCTACTGGACTACTTGAATACTCTCTTAGGAGACGGACGGGCTCGTTTATAAAAGACGAACTGCTTATTCCAGCAGCAGATAAACCGGGGATTTTACGTGAATTAGACCTTTTGAATATTAATTCACGGACAATGTTTCCAGAAGTGGAATTTGTCTCTCGTTATATTAGAGATAAGTGGAAGAAGTAATTGCCGGATCGGTTGTCACTCCGGCTTCTCATGAGCCATTCGTCCTTCCGCATTTTTCCACCAGCGCTTTAGCGAACCACCATTTGCGTTCTGCGCAATGTTGTACAGATTGCTAAAGTCTGATGTGTCAGATATAGCTGCTCGATTTCCTTCAGTTCGCCAACGTCCGCAAACTGGAGGACTTCGAATTGGAGATCGTTGTTGCTGGAGAAATCACTTTGAAGGGGTTTGTTCGTGTGTCTGCCGCGTGAAAGCGCACTCAAGTGACTTCTATATCTACTCTCAAGGTTCTTGCTCGACCCGATATACTGACGCCCGGTCACGACGTTGGTCAGCGCATAGACGCCGCTATTATGTGTATTAATCTGCGTGCGTAGTGTTCTCTTGATGTCCTTTCTGTTGGGGAAGCTGGCATTATACCACAAAATGTGAGGGAAATCAATGTGATAAGGCGATATCGGTTATTATATAAGCCAAATTAAATACACTATTTAAATCGGGTTATACATTGGCGAGAACGTACCAAACTACCACTTTGTGAAATATTGCGTTTTTGCTGCCTCAGAAAGCCACCTTTTCCAGGCTTTCTGGCACCATAGATTGAGATAAATCACCCTACCTCCATCGTATTCCACACCGCATTTCGACGTCCGCATTGACTCCGCACCGCCATGAGATCACAAAGCTACGTTCTTGCTTCGTTCTCATTAGGAGAGTCCACGCCATGAACGCCGCTGTCCCCAAGATTGCCAATACCGAGACTGCACCTGAAGCCCTCCCGGTAACTGCCGACGTCCTCGCTCGACATATCATCCAAGAGCATGACGGGGACGCTTTCGAAGCGATCAAGACTCTCGTGCTGGAATTGGATTTTGCCCGCGATCAGTTGCACATCGCATCAAGCCTGTTGTCGCGGGGAATGGGTCGCGGCTGGCTTCCATCCTTCACACGCCTTCCGGATACCGCTCCAGAGGCCTGACGGCGATGAAACACCGCAAGAGCATCGATCTGCGAAGCGACAGGCCCGTGAGGACGCGTTACGCGCAATTCGAGCTTCATAAGGCGCTGAAAGACCTGTCCTCTTGGGAAATGCTTGGTGCAGAGTGCGACGTCTGCCAGCGCCAGTCGTGGTTCGACTCTGGCGCAATTATGCGTTGGGTCGGGGCTGACATGACCCTGTTCGCCCTGCAACCGCGTTTGAAGTGCCAGTGCGGGAACCGCGATGGAAATAAGCTCATGATCGGTCTCATGCGACGAGACTGATCACTATCGAAGATGATGAAATGACCGAGATCACATTAAGCGAAAGAAGGGCAGAGCCGGCAAGGACATAAGTCAATCTTAATATTGATGACTGCCCGAAGCGGGATGACGAACAGGGGATGTTCTGGCGTCTGAACCTCTATCGTCTGATCAGCGATAAGGTCGCCACTACGGACTTTTTCCATGACCAACTCACGAGCCGCCAATATCGCTTCATGCTTTGCCTGACCATCATCGGGAAGCTCAATACCATCCTCGTCAATGAACGTTTCATCGAAGTCGTGAACGTTGAAGAAATAGCGCGGCATGGCGGAGCCCTATCTTTATGCGAAGGGCTGAACGGACATGCGCTTGCAATGTTCCGGAAGTGTTCGCTCTTTGACTTAATTATAAACGAAAATGACACCGCCATCTCTGACAGTGCCTATTCAATCGTCCTACTCTATCGAGCCTTGAGCCGTGACAGCCTTTGTCGCCCACATTACCGCTTCTTCCACCTTGGTCTTTGCCAGACTGGTTTCACGACCGGGTCCAATACCGTCGATGATCTCGATGAGTTCCTGACCACACGACTTCACCGTTGCCATCTGCTCCTTCTGGAGATCGGTGAGGGGCTTGTAGGTGGCGCGTACGGTGTCCGTGCTCATGCGGACCTCCGCACATACGCACGTCTGGCAGCGCCAGCAATGATGCCGTTTACTTCTGCCGACATCAGCCTTGCTCGCTCATCTGTGCTCAGAATGCTGTCCGCTGGCGCTGGAGCAGCCGTCAGTTCAGCGATGTCAGCAGCAAATCGTTCATCAGACAGTTCGTTGATGTAGGCTGCTGAAAATCCTTTTCCTTGCATGATGGATAGGACGACGTCGTGTAGGGTGCTGTTGGTCATATGGTGGGTCTCTCTCTGTTGATTGTTCTATTATTTAGAGAGATGCCGATCTGCGGACCTGATGACCTATGATGCATTAACCCATTGAAATCATACGATTTTACTTGACATTGATCGTCAAAGGTAGTATAATAGCGTTATCGCTTATGAATAATACAGAGAAGCTGTTGAGTTCTTAAGCATAATATCATATTCAGATATGGAGTTGAGGCGAAGCCTCGTGCCGTAGGCACTGATAGAGATATTATCTACACATCAGATACACCAATGCCGCCAACGCTTTAGGATGGCGGCATTTGGGTTTGGTGTATTAGCGAAAGAGTAGTGCTATGTTGACTGGAGTGTAGCAGGTTCGCAAAGGATTATTTCACGAGCTTACCGGCAGTACGGGGATACCCAAGACTGCATGGTTCATTTTGCCTATTTCTCTCCGTCAATACTCGTCCAGCATTGACAATTCATTTTCCAGCTCTTTGAGCTTCTTTGCCCATGAAGTCGCTGACGCGGTAAATCCTTTTTCCTTCAGTGCGGCAATAAACCGCTTCATGTCATTGACGAATTCGCGTCTTACCACCGGGTCGTTCCGGATCGCTGTTGAATTTAGTTGCAATTTTGTTTCTCATGTCTGTTATCTTTCAGTTTTCCATAATATATGTCAAATAACGCCCGTTCTTCTGAGCGTCACTTCTGTTCGTTCGCATGTCTTTCATGCTGCCGGTCGAGACATCCGGCGTTCTTTATCTCGTTTCTTCGCTGCTCCTTCCGTCAATGCTTTCTCCAATATTTCCTTGATATCAAGGATATCGCGATTGGTGCCGTAAAATTCACTCATGCCCTTGGTGGAGTGCCCTTTGATCTCGGATCGAACGCCACCGTCGATTCTCACCGCTTTCAGGCAATCCTCAATTCGGTGACGGTTCGAATACATCGACTTTCCGGGCGTCACGCGCTTGAAGAAGTCGGACAGATTCCTGTTCAGGCGTTGCCACCCTCTATCGTCTTGGTAAGAGGTGAAGCCATTCGGGTATCGCTGAAAGACCTCCAGCATCGCGCCAAACAGGGGCAAGGTGCGCGGACGGCTATCCGTCTTCAACTGACGAATTCTGTTTGGTCGGATGATGATGTGGGGAAGCTCGGCATCAACGAAAATGTCTTCCGGCAAGAGCCCGCCGATTTCCGACGCAATTGCCCCGGTCATCTGTGCAACCGTGATCACGCCCTTTGCCTCATCGCTAAGGTTCGCGGTCAGAAGTTCGGCGTTGACCTTATCGATTTCGATTTCCGTGAAGGGTTGATGCTTGGAACCGTCCTTGAGGTCGATGGGCTTGACCTTCATGAACGGGTTTTCACGCTCTGGAAACTCGTTATCATAAACCTCTCGGATGATCTCCCGAAGCTTGGAAATACGCCACGTCGCCTGTTCGGATTTCAACTCCTTTGCGACACACGCCGCAATAAGCTTTGCCCGATACTCGTTGCAGTCCTTTAGCTTCAGCTTCAGAATATCGACATCACCCATTCGCTCGATGAAGTCGGTGACGGGTTTGCGGTCCCGGTTCTTCTTCAACTTAGCCTTATATTCAGTGACCCCGACAAAACGCTCCGGTGTCAGCGACCAGTACCGTTCGAGGGCTTCCATGAAGGTCAGCGGTGCGACGACTTCACCGGACAAAGCCGCCAGATCGAGGTCACCAAGCGCCTTCAGCTTCGTGAAGACGTTCCTGCGCTTGACTGCCATATCAAGGAATTCGTCGGTATCAAGTGCGCGTATTTCCTTATGGTCCATGTAGCTTAGATCATTTTTGTTTGCCGACTGAGCAGCCATCTGAAGTGTCAATTTTGTTCCTTTCCGAATATTTCCGACTGTTTTGTTGTCAACGTAGAGTTCGATGAGGGGAATCGCCTTCTTCATCGCTTAGGCATAGCTCCGTGTCTTGAGAGATTGCCTTTTTTGAGAAGGCGTGCCCGGTTCACGAAGCTCTTTTGGTAAGTTGTAGATAAACTCGTAAATTCCAGATGATTTCTTCTGAGTGATGTATGATCGGTACGTCATTTCTAATCCTTTCGGTGTCGGCTTTTAACAGGGAAATTTTAGTTGTCGAGTCTTTTGTCATGTATATCGAGAGAAAATGAGCATTTTGTTTCTGTCAAGAAAAATATTCAATGGTGAATGTGCCGAGCGTTATTCGAAATCATTTGGAATTATTGTCGATGACTGTTTTTAAGCTTGATACAAGGCGTTCGGGCGAGAGCAAAATGAGCAGTAAAATGAGCAGTTTCAGACTGATGAATGGAGGGGAAAGGCAATCGAGCAGGAGGGTGTTGACAAAAAGCCCTTTGTTTTCATAGGTTAGCGGCATTCCGACGGGTGTCCTTCAAGGGGCTGAGATGGCGAAAGCCGAACCGTTATGAACCTGATCCGGGTCATACCGGCGTAGGAACGGAAAACAGGTGTCCGCCCACGGCCCTTTCTCTCTTCTCCGCTCGCCTGGATCTCCGTCGCCAATGTGTGGAGATCGCTCATGCCGTTCGTTTCTCGTCCGCTTTTCCCGCCGCGCGTTTTCGGCGGCTAGCCGTGCGTGCTTTTCATGCGGCGCTGGGGCTTGGCGGCTTGATCCTGCTGTGGCAGGCCGGGACGGCCGTGTTTTCGCCGCCGGCCTATCTGCTGCCGTCGCCGCTCGTTGTCGCCATGGTGTTTCGGGACCAGTGGGATTTCCTTCTGGCGCAGAGCCTCGTCACCCTGTCGGAAATCCTCATCGGGCTTGGGGCCGGCGCGGTCCTCGGTGCGGCCACGGCGTTTGCGCTTGCGGCGCATCCGCGCATCGGGCCTTTCGTCTGGCCGACGATCCTGGTTCTCCAGGCGCTGCCGGTCTTCGTGCTGGCGCCGATCCTCGTCGTCTGGCTCGGCTTCGGCATGGCCTCCAAGGTGGCGATGACGGTGCTGATCATCTTCTTTCCCGTCGCCTCCGCCTTTGCGGACGGGCTGAACCGGACGGAGCGGGACATCGTGGACGCGGTCTCGCTGACGCAGGCCTCCCACTGGCAGGCCCTGGTGTCCGTGCGCGCGCCGCTGGCGCTACCGAGCCTTGTTTCCGGCCTGCGGGTTGCAGCGCCGCTCGCGCCGCTCGGGGCCGTCGTCGGCGAGTGGGTGGGTGCGTCGGCCGGCCTCGGCTTCGTCATGGTGCAGGCCAATGCCCGCATGCAGACGGCCACCGTCTTTGCCGCCATGGCCGTGCTCGCCGCCATGACCCTCATCCTGCGCCTGCTGGTCGATCTCCTCACCGCCCGTCTCGCGCCCTGGGCGCGCGAGGGCAATCGCCCGGATTCCGGTCGCAGACCATCTCAAACCGCCTCAACCTGGAGATCTCCATGATCCGTCTTCTCATCGCGACGATGCTTGCCGTCACGAGCCTTTTCGCGACCACCTCTGCCCACGCTGCCGACAAGCTGACCGTGCTGCTCGAATGGTTCGTCAATCCCGACCACGCGCCCATGGTGATCGCACAGGAGAAAGGCCTGTTTGCCAAGGCCGGGCTCGATGTCACGCTGGTGCCGCCGGCCGACCCCTCCGTCGTGCCGCGGCTGGTTGCGGCCAAGCAGGCGGATATCGGCATTCACTACCAGCCCAATCTCTATCGTGACCACGAAGCGGGCCTGCCGCTCGTGCGCTTCGGCACTCTGGTGGAAACGCCGCTGAACACGGTGACGGTTCTCGCGGACGGGCCGATCAAGAGCCTGAAGGATCTGAAGGGCCGGAAGATCGGCTATTCCGTCTCGGGCTTCGAGGATGTGCTGCTGCAGCGCATGCTGGCCGCCGAAGGGCTGGGAAAGGGCGACGTCGAGCTCGTCAACGTCAATTTCTCCCTGTCGCCCTCGCTCATTTCGGGCGCGGTCGACGCGACGATCGGCGGCTATCGCAATTTCGAGCTGACCCAGATGAAGATCGAGGGGCATCCGGGCCGCGCCTTCTTCCTGGAGGAGCACGGCATCCCCGTTTATGACGAGCTGGTTTTCGTCACGCATCGGGATCTGATCGGGGACGACCGGCTGCCGCGTTTTCTCTCGGCCGTGGAGGATGCCGCGATCTTCCTCACCAATCATCCGGACGAGGCCTGGGCGCTGTTTGCCAAGGCCTATCCGAACCTGAACGACGAGCTGAACCGCACCGCCTTTTTCGACACGCTGCCGCGGTTCGCCAAGCGTCCCGCCGCGCTCGATACCGGCCGTTATGCCCGCTTCGGCGCCTTCATGAAGGACGAGGGGCTGATCGCGAAGGCGCCTGATGTCGCCGAGATCGCCGTGGAGCTGAAATGAGCAGGGTCACGGCAGAGACCGTTGGCAGTCTGCTGGCGCGGGTGCGGAAGGCAAGGCCGCGCGTGCATTGCCTCATGAACAGCGTGGTGCAGAAGTTCACGGCCGACGGCATCACGGTCATCGGCGGGCTGCCCTCGATGACCGGATCGCTCGAAGAGGTGGAAAGCTTCGTCGGACGGGCCGATGCGCTAACCGTCAATCTCGGCACACTGGACGCGGAACGGCGGGAGGCCATCCGGCTCGGCGTCGCGGTGGCGCGGGATCAGGGCAAGCCGTGGATCGTCGATCCCGTCCATTGCGATTACTCGCCATCCCGGCTCGCCTTCGCGCGGGAGCTGATCGCGCTGCAGCCGACCGTCATGCGCGGCAATCGCGCCGAAATGGCCTTGATCGGGGAGACGCCCGGCATCCTGCGGATCGTCACCGGTCCGGTCGATCTGCTCCAGGTCGACGGCGTCTCCGTCGAGATCGGCAACGGGCATCCCTTCATGGCGCAGGTGACGGGCACCGGCTGCCTCTCGGGCGGCGTCATCGCCGCCTTTCTCGCCATCGAGCCGGATGCGCTCTGCGCGGCGGCGGCGGCCCTGACGGTCACCGGCGTTGCGGCCGAACGCGCGGCATCCGCGGCGCAGGGGCCCGGCACCTTCGCGCCGCTCTTTCTCGACGCGCTCGCCACCATCGGCGACGCCGACATTCTTCATCTTGCAAGGATACGACATGACCGTCACGAGACCGCCTAAGGTCGACGATCGCCTCAACGCGATCGTCGATGCATCGCTCGCGGAGATCGCGCCTCTCCCGGATCTGGCGCTTGCCGCCGCCCGGAACGGGGCGACGCTGATCCAGTATCGCGACAAGGCGGCGTCGACCCGCATCATGATCGAGCGTGCCCGCGCCATCCTGGAGGCCCTTGCCGGCACCGGCGTCGGTTTCGTCGTCAACGACCGGGTGGATGTGGCGCTGGCGGCGGGTGCGCATGGGGTGCATCTCGGGGCAGACGACATGGATGCGGAGACCGCGCGGCGTCTGCTCGGCGACGGCGCGATCATCGGGCTCACCGTGAAAACGGCCGCGGATGCGGAGCGGGCGGGCCGTGCGCCGGTGGATTACGCCTGCATCGGCGGGGTGTTTCAAACCCTTTCCAAGGTCAATCCGGATCCGCCGGTCGGGCTCGAGGGCCTGCGCGCGCTGCGGGAAACCATCCGCACGCGTCGCCCGGATATGCCCGTCAGCGCCATCGCCGGGATCGACCTGCCGCGCGTGTCCCAGGTGATTGCGGCCGGCGCCGATGGCGTCGCCGTGATCTCGGCGATCTTTCGCGCGCACGATATCGGGGAGGCGACCCGGGCGTTCCGCTCTGCCGTGGATGCGGCGCTGGAGAGCCGGGCATGACCGCGATCGCCTTGACCATTGCCGGCTCCGACAGCGGCGGCGGTGCCGGCATCCAGGCCGATATCAAGACGTTCTCCGCGCTCGAGACCTTTGCCACCAGCGTCATCACCGCCGTGACGGCGCAGAACACGATGGGCGTGACGGCGGTCGAGGACATCTCCTGCGCCACGATCGCCGCGCAGATGGCGGCGGTCTTCGGCGACATGGATGTCCGGGCGCTGAAGATCGGCATGGTGTCGCGGGCCGAGACCATCGAGACGATCGCCACAGGCCTTGCCGGCTTTGCCGGGCCGGTCGTGCTCGATCCCGTCATGGTCGCGACCTCGGGCGACCGGCTGCTGCGGGAAGAGGCGATCGACGCGCTGCGCAGTCTGCTGGTGCCGCGCGCCGCCATCGTCACGCCGAACCTGCCGGAAGCCGCGCTTTTGACGGGAATGCCGATCGCGCAGGACCGCGCGGGCATGACGAAGCAGGCCGAGGCGATCGTGAAAGCCGGTGCCAGAACCGTGCTGATCAAAGGCGGGCACGGGGATGGGCCTGATAGCACCGACCTCCTGTTCGACGGCGAGAGCGTGCGGACCTTCGCCGCACCGCGGATCGCGACGCGCAACGATCACGGCACGGGCTGCACGCTGGCGGCCGCCATCACGGCGCATCTTGCGCGCGGCTACGCGGTGGTCGAGGCGATCAGCCTGTCGAAGACCTTTCTGCATCAGGCGCTGGAAGCCGGGCGTGGCCTGTCGATCGGCAAGGGACGGGGTCCCGTGCACCATTTCTATCGGTGGTGGACCGCGTGACGGCCGTGCGCGACCGGGAGGAAGCCGAAGCCGGCCTTCGCGAGACGCGTGGGCGAGGGGACATTGGCGGGCAAGGAGAGTTTGGCGAAAGCGGTCTCGGTGCGTCCGCGCGGATCGCCGGCGCCCTCCTGCGCGTGGCCGACCGCCTTCTCGGGACGCTGGCCGGGCTCGTGCTTGCGGTCATGCTCTGCGTCGTCATTTCGGGCGTCGTGCTGCGCTACGGGTTCGGGTCCGGGCTGATGGGCGCGGAAGATCTCGGGATCTGGCTGCACATCGCTCTCATCTCCCTCGGCGCGCCGCTGGCCTTGAGCGGGCCGCTGGCCATGCGGCTCGACAGTCTGGTGTTGCGGCTGCCGCCCCTGCCGCAGCGGGTCGCTCTCATCGGCGCGGATGCGGTCTCGGTGCTGGCCGGCCTGGTCCTCGTCTTCGGCGGATGGGCGGTCGTCGGCATGGTCGGCGGCATGTCGCCAATGCTCGGCGTTCCCGAGGCGCTGCGGTTCGCTCTGCCGCTCTTCGGTGGCGGTGCCCTGCTGGTGATGCTGTTTCTCACCCGGATTGCCCAAGGGGACATGTTGAGGGCGCTGGCGGGGCCCCTTTTGGGCGTGACGCTCCATCTTCTCGCGGGCCGGTTCGTCATCGACACATCCTGGCCGGCAAGCGTCTGGCTGGCGCTGGTCGCGGGGCTCGGGCTCCTTCTGTCGGCGCCGCTCTCGCACGCGTTCCTTGCGGCCGCTGCGGTGGCAATCGCCTTCGGCAGCAGCCTGCCGGAGCCGGCCGTTCTGTCGACCACGGTTGCCGGCCTGTCCAAATTCCTGTTGCTCGCCGTGCCGTTCTTCCTGCTCACGGGCGCGCTTCTCACCGCGTCGGGTTCAGCCGACCGGCTGGTACGGTTTGCCGCAAGCCTCGTCGGGCACCGCCGCGCGGGCCTCGCGCAGACCGTGCTTCTCACCGGCGTGCTGTTTTCGGGTGCCTCCGGTTCGTCGGTGGCCAACGCCGCCTTCGGGGCCGCGACCTTCCAGCCGGAGCTGGTGCGGCATGGCTATCCGCCGGCACAGGCCGGCGCCATCGTCGCCGCGACCTCCGTGCTCGACAATGTCATTCCGCCCTCCATCGCCTTCCTGCTCCTTGCGGCTGCCACCAATCTGTCGATCGGCGCGCTGCTGACCGGCGGCTTCGTTGCGGGCGGGCTGATGGCGTTCTGCCTTGCGGTCGCCATCGCGCTCACGGCCGGCGATCACGGGCGCATGCCGCGCGTCGGGCGCGGCGTGCAGGCGCGCGCGGCCCTCTCGGCCATTCCCGCCTTCGGGCTCGGGCTCATCGTCGTCTTCGGCATCCGCGTCGGCATCGTCACGACCACGGAGGCGGCGGCCCTCGCGGCCGTCTACACGTTCGTCCTCGCTCTGGTGGCGCAGCGCGGCGTCCAGCGTATCGCCGGCGTGTTCCGGCAGGCGGCCGTCGAGGCGTCCGCCATCGGTCTCCTCATCGGGACGGCCGCGCCCTTCGCTTTTCTGCTGGCGGTCGATGATATCGCCGGGGTCATGCAGTCCGTCGTGACATTGCTCGGCGGCAGCGCGCTCGCGGTCCTTCTGCTTTCCAATCTCGTTCTGCTGGCGCTGGGGCTCATCCTCGATATCGGTGCGGCGATCCTGCTGATCGGTCCCGTGCTGCTCCCGGCGGCCGTTGCGGCCGGCCTCGATCCTGTCCATTTCGGGGTGATCCTCGTGGTCAACCTGATGATTCACGGGCTGACGCCGCCGCTCGGCCTGCTCGTCTATGTCGTGTCCGGCGTCACCGGCGTTCCGGCCTCCGCCCTGTTTCGTGCCGTGCTTCCCTATCTCGCAGCGCTTCTCGTCTCGTTGTTCATCCTGTCCGCCCTCGCGCTCATCTTCCGTCCTTGAGGATCCCAAACCCATGTCCATGACCACCCGCCGTACCTTCCTGACGTCCACCCTGGCCGCGGGCCTGTTCGCGCCCGCTTTTATCCGACCGGCCTCGGCGAAAACCACGAGCATCACGGTCGCCTCGCTGCTGGGCGAGGACAAGCCGGAAACCAGGATCTGGCGGCATATCGCCGAGCAGGTGGAAAGCCGCATGCCCGGACGCTTCCGCTTCAACATCGTCGCCAATGGCGCGCTCGGCGGGGAGAAAGAGGTGGCCGAAGCGACGCGGCTCGGCGCCGTGCAGGCAAGCCTTTCCACGGCATCCTCGCTCTCCGGCTGGGTGCCGGAGCTGCAGATCCTCGACCTGCCGTTTCTCTACCGGGATGCGGCGCATGTCGCGCGGGTGGTCGATGGTGCGATCGGGGCCGACCTTCAGGACAGGCTCGAGGCCCAGAACTTCATCGCCACCGGCTTCATCGATTACGGCGCGCGGCATCTGCTTGCCAAGGAGGCGATCCTGCGGCCGGAGGAGATGGTCGGGCGGAAGATCCGCGTGATCCAGAGCCCGCTCCATACGAAACTCTGGTCGGGCTTCGGCGCCGTGCCGGTCGGCATTCCGATCACGGAGACCTACAACGCGCTCGCCACCGGCGTCGCCGACGCGATGGATCTGACGAAATCTGCCTATGCCGGCTTCAAGCTTTATGAGGTCGTTCCGGTGATGATGCTGACCGGGCATATCCGCGCCTCCGGCGTCGTCTATTTCGCCGGCAGCTTCTGGAACGGGCTTTCGCCGGAGGAGCAGCAGGTGTTGCGCGACGCCTCCACGCAAGGTGCTGCATATTTCAACGGGCTGATCGTCGCCGACGAGGAGACGAGCGTGGCGACCGCGCTGTCGCATGGCGGGCAGGTGCTGGAAGTGCCGGATATCGCCGCATGGCGGCAGGGGGCCCGTGGCGTCTGGGAGGCGTTCGCGCCCGTCGTCGGCGGTCAGGCGCGGATCGATGCGGTGGCGGCGGTCTGAAGCCGGCGAGGGCAAGCCGTCCGGTTCGCCCGCCGCCGACCCTTACGCCACCGGCCGGGTCGGTCCCGGTGCCGGTTCGGTGAACCATTTCGGGCCTGTCTCGGTCATGTAGATGTGATCCTCCAGGCGAACGCCGAAGCGGTCGGGGAAGACGACCATCGGCTCGTTGGAAAACACCATGCCGGCGCGCAGCGGCAGCGTGTTGCCGCGCACGATATAGGGATGCTCGTGGATTTCGAGCCCCAGACCGTGCCCGGCGCGATGGGGCAGGCCGGGAAGCGTGTAGTCCGGGCCGAGGCCGTGGCGCACCAGCACCGCCCGGGCGGCATCGTCGAGGCTGTGGCAGGGTGCGCCGAGGCGGGCGGCGTCGAACACGGCCTGCTGCGCCTCCCGCTCGATGCTCCAGGCGCGCGAAAACTCCGGCGTCGCGTCGCCCAACATATAGGTGCGGGTGAGATCCGAGTGATAACCGTCGATCCGCGTGCCGGTATCGACCAGGATCGCATCGCCTTCGGCCAGAACCTGATCGCCGTCCGCGCCGTGGGGCAGGGCGGTCGCGGTGCCGAAGGAGACGATGCAGAAGGTGGAGCCGGACCCGGCCAGCGCCCGGTGCTCGCGGTCGATGAAGCGGACGATGTCGGAGGCCCGCACGCCCGGCGCCATCTGCGCATGCGCCCGCCTGTGCACTTCGAGCGTGAGGGTCATGGCGTGCTGGATGATGGCGATCTCGGCGGCCGATTTAACGATCCGGATGTCGCGGATGAC
Source organism: Rhizobium sp. PP-F2F-G48 (assembly GCF_004342335.1). Classification (NCBI taxonomy): domain Bacteria; kingdom Pseudomonadati; phylum Pseudomonadota; class Alphaproteobacteria; order Hyphomicrobiales; family Rhizobiaceae; genus Rhizobium; species Rhizobium sp. PP-F2F-G48. The sequence goes on from NZ_SLVH01000001.1 coordinate 134,676, forward strand.
CGGCCCGCCATCCACGAGACGTTCCGCGCCGAAGGCCGTCGCCAGCGGGTGATAGATCGCGAGCGGCAGGGCGTCGTCGAGCGCGAGCGTGCCCGTCGCGCCGAGGATGCGGCGGATGAGGTCGGCCGGGCTTTCCTCCTCCTGCCAGACGGCGATGTCGCCCGGCAGATGCGGCAGGGTCTCGACGCGGCTCTGCTCGAAACCGGGAACGATGTAGTGCAGTGCGGTCGGGGTCACCAGAGCGCCGAGCAGGCGCTCGCTCGCATGCCAGTGAAGGCCGGTGAAATATTGCAGGCTTTTCGAAGACCCGAGCAGGAGGCCGGCAAGGCCTTGGGCGTCGAGGCTCGCGCGCAGCCTGTCGAGACGCTGCTGCCGCTCGGCATCGGAAATGAACGTGGGAAGGCCGAAATCGGGATGGGGCATGACAGGCTTTCTGTGTGTCTGACGATGAGCGGGGTGACGCCGTCCCGCTTCCTAGAGGTTTTGGATGGCCGTCGCCTTGCCCATGTCGCGGGCGACATATTCTTGGATCTGCCGCACGATCTGCGCGGCATGGGCGATGGCCAGCCGGTCGCATTCCTCCACGTCGCCCGCCTCGATCGCGGAAATGAAGGCCTCGTGTTCCTCGACATATTGGCGGGGAAGGCGGTCGTCGAAGGTCGAATAATAGAGCCGCAGGATGCGCCGACCCTCGTCCAGCAGGCGGCTGAAGAAGGTGACGTAATAGGGATTGCCGCCGAGCACGGCGATGGCGACATGGAACTCGCGATTGGCCTCGATCATGCCATAGGCATCATGCGCCTCGACCGCCTCGGCGAACGCCTGCTGATGCCGTCGGATCTCCGCCATCTGCACGGCATCGCGGCGCGCGGCAGCGGCGCGGGTCGTGACGCGGTACATGAGCGTGAGCGCGTCGAAATAGGGCGGCAAGGCGGCGAAATCGATGGTGGCGACGATGGTGTTGCGGTTCGGCAGCGTCGTCACCAGACCATCGGCGGACAGGCGCAGCAGCGCTTCGCGAATGGGCGTGCGCGACATGCCGAAGCGTTCCGACAGGCGGACCTCGTCGAGCGGACTGCCGGGCGACAGCGTCATGGAGAGGATTTCGGCCCGCAAGGCCGCGTAGACGCTCTGCGTTCCCGAGCCGCGGGCGCGAACCGCTTCCGGCGATACCGCTTCCGTCATGAGACCCCCTTGCATCCGATGCCGGCCCTCTGATCGCGGGGGCCACACGCGTGTCTAACATGGGGTAATACAGGTTGTCGACATTGACGCATCGGCGACACGACGAAAGACGGCGCGGCTGGGAGGCCGCGCCGTTGGACATGATCGGTCACGGGAGACCGATCAGAGATTGACCTTGGCGTTCTCGCCCATGTCGGGCCTCGTGTTGGACACGGCGGCGGCGGCCATCTTGATATAGCTGATGACGGTGCCGGGGCTGTCCCAGTATTCGGCGAACGACGGGGTGACGCGCAGGATGCGGATCTTCGGATCATCCGGGCTGTCCCACCAGGCCTTGGCCGGCGTGCCCCAAAGTTCCTTGATCTTCTCGCGGTCGTTCTCGACGGACGCGGTGCCGGAGAGCGAGACGTATTTTTGCCCCTTCGAGTCGGCGAAGGCCAGGCACACGTTCGGGTGGGCTTCGACTTCCTCGTCCTTGTGGCTGTCTGCATCCGTCAGGAAGTAGACGGAATTTTCCATGCGCTCGACATAGGCCGCCATCGGACGCGCGCGGATGTCGTTGCCGCTTTCGGTTGCCAGCATGCAGAAGCCGATCTTGTCGATCAGGTCCCAGACCTTCGCGGTGTCATCGGTATGCGCCATGTGTGTCTCCTTGGGTTCGTTTCCCGAAGACAACAGCTCAGACCGGCTTTCTGTTCCCCCGTTGTCGCATGTTCCGCACACACGCAGGCACGCTCTCAGGCCGTTTCGAGCAGACCCCGTGCCGCGGCTTCGTCGGTGATGAGCGTGTGGCAGCCGGTGCGGGCCATGGTGGCGCGGATGGCCGCGACGCGCTTGCGGCCGCCCGAGGCAATGACGACGTGTCGGGCCTTGGCGACGGCGGAGAGGCCGACGGACATGACGCGCCGGTTGAGCGGGTGATCGACGCTGTTTCCCGCCGCGTCGAGAAAATGACAGAGCGTATCGCAGACCGTGCCGGCCGCGAGCAGCGCCTTCAGATCTTCCGGCAGCAGAAAGCCAGGCGAGAGGGAGGAGCCGTGGGCGCTGAAATCGCCGCAGCTGACGACGGCGATGTCGAGCATCTCGGCTGTGGCAAACAGCCGGTCCAGTCCGCAGCGCTCGATCAGGCGCGCCTTGGTTTCCTCGCTGTCCACGATCAGGGGCGCCAACATCAGCATGCAATCCGCTCCGAGCGCGCTTGCCAGACGCCAGGAGTAATCGACCGGATTGAGGGTGGAGGTCTCGATCAGTCCGCCAAGCAGCGACACGATCTTGGCGTTCTCCATGCGCGGCGGGCGAAACGTCTGCAGCGAGGCGCTGAGCGTCCGGCCCCAGCCGACGCCGACCACATTGCCATCGCGGATGACCTCCGACAGGAAGGTGCCGAGCGCCGCCCCGACATCCCGCGCCGTTTCAACCACGTCGCCTTCGCCCGGCACGACGATCGCCTCGTCCAGCCCGAGCTTTTCCTCGAGCCGCAGCGCAAGGCCGGTGCAGTCCTCCGGCGTCTCGTTGATCCAGATCTGCACTTCGGCCCGCTTCACCGCCTCGTCCAGCATGCGGATCACGGTCGCGCGGCTGATGCCGAGGTTTTCGGCGATGTCCTTCTGCGTCAATCCTCTGTTGTAATAGAGCCAGGCCGCCCGCAGGCGCAGGGAGCGCGTGTCGAGCAGGATGTTGTGATGGGTCCGGTCCAGTCTGGCCAAGGCGTCTATCCCTCCGCGTCAGCGGTTGCCGCGTCAGCGTCGTCGCGCAAGCGGGCTGAAGTTTCGTGGCCGTCCGAATGACACCGTAGATAGGGGGTCGACCGCACAACTTTTGAATAAACGATTTGACAAAAGTCATCAAGCTCCTCATATCCAGACGAGCCGAAAATGGAACCGGTTGCCCGTTTTCCCCGTTCGGTGTCACCCAGCGTCGCACAGCGGCGAAGTCCTATCGAGGGCAGCATGCACGCGCCGCTGAGGCCGCATTCCGCACCTCCCGACGAAAGAAGACGAAAGGCGAAGATGATGTCCAAGCTGGAACAATTACGCGGCATCACGACCGTCGTGGCCGACACCGGTGATATCGAGGCCGTTGCCCGCCTCAAGCCGGTGGATTGCACGACCAACCCGACCATCGTGCTGAAGGCGCTGGGAACACCGCTGTTCGACGAGATCAATGCCGAAGCCGTGACCTGGGCAAAGAGCCAGTCGACCTCGGGCGATGCGCTGGTCAGCGCCGTTGCCGACCGTCTGGCCGTGTCCGTGGGGGCTGAGCTGTCCAAGCTCGTTCCCGGCCGCGTCTCGACCGAAGTCGATGCCGACCTGTCCTTCGACACCGAAGGCTCGATCGCCAAGGGCCGCGCCATCATCGCCGCCTACAAGGAGCGCGGCATCGAACGCGACCGCATCCTGATCAAGCTCGCCTCCACCTGGGAAGGCATCCGTGCCGCCGAAGTGCTGCAGAAGGAAGGCATCGACTGCAACCTGACGCTGCTCTTCAGCATGGCCCAGGCCGTCGCCTGCGCCGATGCCAAGGCCTTCCTCATCTCCCCCTTCGTCGGCCGTATCCTCGACTGGTACGTCAAGTCCACGGGCGAGAAGTACACGTCCGAAACCGATCCGGGCGTGGTCTCGGTCCGCGAGATCTACAACTACTACAAGGCCAACGACATCAAGACCGTCGTCATGGGCGCCTCGTTCCGCAATATCGGCGAGATCGAAGCGCTTGCCGGCTGCGACCGCCTGACCATCAGCCCGGCGCTCCTCGAAGACCTGTCCAAGGACGAGGGCAAGCTGGAGCGCAAGCTTTCGCCCGACAACGTCACGCCGGTGGACAAGATCCACATGGACGAGAAGACGTTCCGCTGGATGCTGAACGAAGATGCCATGGCGACCGAGAAGCTTTCCGAAGGCATCCGCGCCTTCGCCAAGGATCTGAACGCGCTTCGCGGCCAGGTTTCCAAGCGTCTGGCCGTCTGAGCGGTCAGAGACGCTGATCACCATCCAAAAGGCCGGTGCATGTCGATGCATCGGCCTTTTCGCTGTCACACTCCCGTGCCAATCTGCACGGACTTGCGCAGGCGATATTCTGTCCATGCGGAAAAGCGCAGGTTCCCTGTTTACAAAAGTATTACAATATGATTTTTCTGTCCGCGCCGGTGACGAAACGGCATTTTCGGGAGGAGAATCGGGCTTCGGGAGGGGAATCGGCATCTGGGTGCATGCGGAATCGGCGGGCTGCAAGGCCTCGCGGGTCGTCCTGCATGCTGGACGTTGCCGATCCAGAGGAGGTCCACAACCGTTCCCGAATTCTCCGCTGCGATCCCAGCGCGTGTCTCGATCACGCGTTGCGGTCGCCGCGGTTCGTGACGTTTCGACAGGCTGACATTCGCATTTTTCTGGAGCTTTCATGTTCACTCTCGGTATCGACTACGGCACCAATTCGGTTCGCGCCCTCATCGTGCGCGCGTCCGACGGCAAGGAATACGGCACGGGGGTCGTGAATTATCCGAGCGGGACGCAAGGGGTGCTGCTCGATCCGCGCGACCACAATGTCGCGCGCCAGAGCCCGGCCGATTATCTCTACGGCCTGGAGGAAAGCGTGTCGCGTGCTTTGAAACAGGCTGTGACCCAGCCGGATTTCGACGTGTCCAAGGTCGCCGGCATCGGCGTGGACAGCACGGGTTCGAGCCCGCTGCCGGTGGATGCGACCAACCAGGCGCTCGGCATGCTGCCGGAATTCCAGTCGAACCCCAACGCGCAGTGCTGGCTGTGGAAGGACCATACGAGCTGGCGGGAGGCCGCACGCATTACCGAGATCGCCGGCGAACATCGTCCCCAGTACATCGCCATGGTCGGCTCGACCTATTCGTCGGAATGGTGGTGGTCGAAGATCTGGCGTTGCCTGACGGTTGCCCCGGACGTGTTCGCCGCCGCCCATTCCTGGGTCGAGCTCGCCGACTGGGTCCCGTCGGTTCTCGCGGGCGTGAAGAACCCGCGCGACATCGTGCGCGGCGTCTGCGCGGCCGGCCACAAGGCGCTTTACAACAAGGCGTGGAACGGGCTGCCGGACAAGGAATTCCTGGCCATGCTCGATCCTGAGATCGCCGACCTGCGCGACCGGCTCTATGACAAGGCCTATGACGCGGCGACCCCGGCCGGTGGACTGTCGGCCGAATGGGCCGACAAGCTCGGCCTGCCCGCCGGCATCCCGATCGCCGTCGGCGCCTTTGACGTCCACTACGGCGCGATCGGCTGCGGCGTCGAGGAGGGGACGCTGGTCAAGGTCATCGGCACCTCCACCTGCGACTGCGCCGTCGTGCCGGTCAAGACGCAGCCGGGCGACATTCCCGGCATCTGCGGCATCGTGGAAGGCTCGATCCTTCCCGGCTTCTTCGGCGTCGAGGCCGGACAGTCGGCCGTGGGCGACATCTTCAAATGGTGGGTCGAGGGCGTCTGCGGCGGCTCCGGCGCGCTGCACGGCGAACTGACGGCGGAAGCCGAGCAGTTGAAGCCCGGCCAGAGCGGCCTCCTGGCGCTCGACTGGAACAATGGCAACCGGACCATCCTCGTCGACCAGCGCCTCTCGGGCCTGATCCTCGGGCAGACGCTCTACACGACCCGCGCCGAGATTTATCGCGCGCTGGTCGAGGCGACGGCCTTCGGTGCCCGCGCCATCATCGAGCGCATCCGGGACTATGGCGTCGCGGTCGATCGCGTCGTCTGCACCGGCGGCATTGCCGAGAAGAACCCGATGCTGATGCAGATCTATGCCGACGTCACCGGCTGCACCATGCTGGTTGCCGGCTCCAGCCAGACCTGCGCGCTGGGCGGCGCCATCGCCGCCTCGGTTCTGGCCGGCGCGCACACGGATTTCGAGGCCGCGCAATCGGCGATGACCTCGCTGCGCGAAGAGCGCTACACGCCGGTCGCGGACAACCAGACGGTCTATAACGACCTCTACGCGCTCTACCGCGACCTCCATGACAGCTTCGGCGGTCTCAACAAGCAGGCCGATCTCTCCGGCCTGATGAAGAGCCTGATCGACATCAAATACGCCGCCAACAGCTGATGATTCCGCACCCTCCACGGTGCGACAGGATAGACAACAAGGACTGATACGATGTTTGGTTTGAAGCCCGCTAAAATCTGGTTCGTCTGCGGCTCGCAGCACCTCTATGGCCCGGAAGCCCTGCAGCAGGTCACCGCGCATGCCGAGGAGATCGCCAAGGCCCTCGACGATACCGGCAATTTCCCGCTCGAAATCGTCTGCCGTCCGATCGTGACCACGCCGGAACAGGCCGCCGAGCTCTGCATCGAAGCGAATGCCGATGCGGAATGCGCCGGTCTCATCCTCTGGATGCATACCTTCTCGCCGGCCAAGATGTGGATCCGCGGGCTGGCGCAGCTGAACAAGCCGTTCCTGCACCTCCACACCCAGTACGATCGCGAACTGCCCTGGGCGACGATCGACATGGACTATATGAACCTCAACCAGTCGGCGCATGGCGACCGCGAAGCGGGCTTCCTGCACACGCGCCTGCGCCTCGGCCGCAAGGTCGTCGTCGGTCACTGGACCGACCCGGAAGTCCACCAGCGCATCGACGCCTGGATCCGCGCCGTTCGCGCCTGGCATGACTGGCAGGGCGCCCGCTTCTGCCGCTTCGGCGACAATATGCGCTTCGTTTCCGTCACCGATGGCGACAAGGTTTCGGCCGAAATGGCGTTCGGCTTCTCGGTCAACACCTATGGCATCGGCGATCTCGCCGCCCGGATGAACGCCGTCAGCGACGCAGACGTCAAGGCGCTCGCCGCCGAATATGTCAAGCTCTACAAGGTCGTGCCGGAGCTTGCCGAAGGCGGCGCCCGTCATGAATCGCTGCTCTACAACGCCCGCCAGGAACTCGGCATCCGCGCCTTCCTCGAAGAAGGCGGCTTCAAGGGCTTCACCACGACGTTCGAAGACCTGCACGGCCTGACGCAGCTGCCGGGCATGGCGCCGCAGCGCCTGATGGCCGATGGCTACGGCTTTGCCGGCGAAGGCGACTGGAAGACGTCGGCTCTGCTGCGCGCCCTGAAGGTCATGGGCGAAGGCCTGACCGGCGCGACCTCTTTCATGGAAGACTACACCTACCACATGGCCCCCGGCTCCGAGCAGGTGCTCGGCTCGCACATGCTGGAAATCTGCCCGACGATCGCCAGCGGCACGCCGTCGGTCGAGATCCATGCGCTCGGCATCGGCGGCAAGGACGATCCGGTCCGCCTCGTGTTCGACGCCGTCAAGGGCCCGGCGCTGAACGCATCGCTGATCGATCTGGGCAACCGCTTCCGCCTGCTGGTCAACGAAGTCACGTCCGTCGAGCATCCCGACCTGCCGAAGCTGCCGGTCGCGCGCGCCGTCTGGGAATGCAAGCCGGACTTCAAGACCGCCTGCACCTCCTGGATTCTCGCCGGTGGCGCACACCACACGGTCTACAGCTACGACGTGACCACCGAAATGCTGGAAGACTTCGCCACCATCGCCGGCATCGAGCTCGCGCTCATCAACGACGACACGACGCTGCCGACCTTCAAGCAGGATCTGCGCAACAACGAGGTGTACTACCACTTCGCCCGCGGCATCCGGGGCTGAGGGCGCCATGTCGGTCTATACGGAACTGAAGCGCGAAGCCTATGAGGCGAACGTCTCGCTGCCGCGCCACGGCCTGATCAACCTGACCTTCGGCAATGCGAGCGCGGTGGACCGCGCCCGCGGCGTCTTTGCGATCAAGCCGAGCGGCGTGGACTATACGGCGATGACGGTCGAGGACATGGTGGTCGTCGATTTCGACGGCAAGCGGGTAGAGGGGACGCTCAACCCGTCCTCCGACACGCCGACGCATCGCCGCCTGCTGATGGCCTTCGAGGAGATCGGCGGCGTCGTGCACACGCATTCCTCGCACGCGACGGCCTTCGCCCAGGCCGGCCTGTCGATCCCGATCTTCGGGACGACGCATGCCGACTACTTCAACGGCGATATTCCCGTGACCCGCAAGATGACGGCCGAGGAGATCGGCACGGCCTATGAATGGGAAACGGGCAACGTCATCGTCGAGTGCCTGGGCAATGCCGATCCGCTCGATTTTCCGGGCGTGCTCGTCAATCGCCATGCCCCGTTCACCTGGGGCAAGACGGTGGCGAAGGCGGTCGAGGTCGCCGTCGCCGTCGAGTGTATCGCCCATATGGCGATGATGTCGCTGCAGCTCGCGCCGAAGCTGCCGCAGATCGAGCCGGAACTGCTCGCCAAGCACTTTAAGCGCAAGCATGGTCCCGGCGCCTATTACGGCCAGAGCAACCCGGCATCGAAGTCCTAAGTCCTTGAAAACGAAGCACCCGCGCCGCCGGCGCGGGTGCTTTCGCACGCGCTGTAAAGAGCGGTCGTTGGACCGCAGAATGTGCGTGAAAAATATCAAAAGGTGGGAATTTCGCCCGACGATCCACTTTACTAAAGTCATATTGTATGACTATATACCGCCATCGCTGAGGAGCGATTTTTGGGAGGAAATCATGAAGTTTGTTAAGGCACTTAGCTGTGCAACGGTTCTCGCTGGCTGCGTTTTCTCGAGCGCATCCGCTGCCGACATGACGGTCGGCTTTTCGCAGATCGGCTCCGAGTCCGGCTGGCGTGCGGCCGAAACCACGGTCACGAAGCAGGAAGCCGAAAAGCGCGGCATCGACCTGAAGTTCGCCGATGCCCAGCAGAAGCAGGAAAACCAGATCAAGGCACTGCGCTCGTTCATCGCGCAGGGCGTCGATGCGATCTTCGTCGCGCCGGTCGTTGCGACGGGCTGGGACGAAGTGCTCGGCGAAGCCAAGGATGCGAACATTCCGGTCATCCTTCTCGACCGCACGGTCGATGCCGACAAGAGCCTCTACATGACCGCCGTCACGTCGGACCTCGTGCATGAAGGCAATGTCGCCGGCAAGTGGCTGGTCGATAACACGGCCGGCAAGCCGTGCAACGTCGTCGAGCTCCAGGGCACGACCGGCTCCTCGCCGGCCATCGACCGCAAGAAGGGCTTCGAAGAGGCGCTGAAGGGCCACGACAATCTCAAGATCGTCCGCTCGCAGACCGGCGACTTCACCCGCACCAAGGGCAAGGAAGTCATGGAAAGCTTCCTGAAGGCAGAGAACGGCGGCAAGAACATCTGCGCCCTCTACGCCCATAACGACGACATGGCCGTCGGCGCGATCCAGGCCATCAAGGAAGCCGGCCTGAAGCCGGGCAAGGACATCCTCGTCGTCTCCATCGACGCCGTTCCGGATATCTTCCAGGCCATGGCGGCGGGCGAAGCCAATGCGACGGTCGAACTGACCCCGAACATGGCCGGCCCGGCCTTCGACGCCCTCGCTGCCTTCAAGAAGGACGGCAAGGAGCCGCCGAAGTGGATCCAGACGGAATCCAAGCTCTACACCCAGGCCGACGAACCGCAGAAGGTGTACGAAGCCAAGAAGGGCCTCGGCTACTAAGAGCAACCTTGCCGCACCTCTCTCCGGATCGGTGCGGCACACCGACGGTCGGTTCCGGTCGACCGTTGCCGGCATTCAGCGGCGGCCCCGCTCTCTCCGTCATCCCGGCCTGAACGGCCTGCGGGGCGGCGAGAGTGGGTGCCTGCTCCTGTCCAGTGCCGAAACGGCGGTCCGCTGCCGAAACGGTCTGCGCGAGGCGATCGACCGGCGCCCTTCATCGGCCTCACTGACATATGGAATGGGGATCATGCAGCAAGACGTCGGCACCGTTCTCTCCGCCAGCCGCATCGACAAGGTCTTTCCGGGTGCCAAGGCACTGAACCAGGTCGATTTCTCGCTCCGGCGCGGCGAGGTGCATGCGCTTCTCGGCGAAAACGGCGCGGGCAAGTCCACGCTGGTGAAGTGCCTGACGGGCGCCTATCACCGCGATGGCGGCACGATCCTGCTCGACGGCGCCGAGATCGATCCGCGCGACACGCTCGACGCGCAGCGCCTCGGCATCGGCACGGTCTATCAGGAGGTCAACCTCCTTCCCAATCTGAGCGTCGCCGAAAACCTTTTTCTCGGGCGCCAGCCGCGCCGCTTCGGCCTGATCGATACGGGCGCCGTCAATCGCAAGGCGCGCGCGCTGCTCGCCGAATACGAACTCGACATCGATGTGACCGCCGGTCTCGACAGCTTCTCGGTCGCGATCCAGCAGGTGATCGCCATCGCCCGTGCCGTCGATGTCTCCGGCAAGGTGCTGATCCTCGACGAGCCCACCGCGAGCCTCGATGCCCATGAGGTCGCGATGCTGTTCCGCGTCGTGCGGCGGCTGAAGGCGCGGGGTCTCGGCATCATCTTCATCACCCATTTTCTCGAACAGGTCTATGAGATCACCGACCGCGTCACGATCCTGCGCAACGGCCAACTGGTCGGCACGCGCGACACGGCAAGCCTCGAGCGGCGTGATCTGATCGCCATGATGCTCGGCCGCGAGCTGGCGGCGGAAGTGCATGACGAGGCGGGCACCGCGAAGGTCGCCGACGGTCCGGTTCGCTTCCAGTTCCGCGATTTCGGCCGCAAGGGGCGCATCAACCCGTTCAATCTGGACGTCAAGGCCGGCGAGGTCATCGGCATTGCCGGTCTGCTCGGCTCCGGCCGTACGGAAACGGCCGAGGTCATGTTCGGCGCCCGCCGCGCCGATAGCGGCACCGCGACGATCGACGGCAAGGCGGCGGATCTGTCGTCGCCGCGCGCCGCCATTCGCCAGAAATTCGGCTTCTGCCCCGAGGATCGCAAGACGGACGGCATCATCGGCGACCTTTCGGTGCGCGAGAACATCGCGCTCGCGCTGCAGGCCCGGCGCGGTTGGGCCAGACCCATTCCGCGCGCCGAACAGGACCGGCTGGCCGCCGAATACATCAAGGCGCTCGACATCCGCACCACGGATGCGGAAAAGCCGATCCGGCTGCTTTCGGGCGGCAACCAGCAGAAGGCGATCCTTGCCCGCTGGCTGGCGACCAATCCGGACTTCCTCATTCTCGACGAGCCGACGCGCGGCATCGATGTGGGGGCGCATGCCGAGATCATCCGGCTCATCGAAACGCTCTGCGAAAAAGGCATGTCGCTCATCGTGATCTCATCGGAAATCGAGGAACTCGTGGTCTACAGCCACCGCGTCATCGTGCTGCGCGATCACGAGCACGTGGCCGAACTCACAGGCGCCGACATCACCACCGAGAGCATCGTCAACACGATTGCCGGCACGGCGAAGACGCCCGCCCAGCTATCGGCCGCCGCCGGGGCGGCGGCAGGGGAGATCGCGTAATGTCCATGCTCGGCCTCTACGGCAAGCGGCTCCTGCCGCAGTTCATCGCGCTCGCGATCATCCTCGGCCTCGTGTCGATCGCCTTTCCCGGCTTCTTCAACCTGCAGGTCCAAAACGGTCGCCTTTATGGTTCGCTGATCGACATTCTCAACCGCGGCGCGCCGGTGGCGCTGCTTGCCATCGGCATGACCGTGGTCATCGCCACCAAGGGCATCGATCTCTCCGTTGGCGCCGTCATGGCGATCTGCGGGGCGGTCGCGGCCTCCGCCATCACCTCCGGCTATTCGCTGCCGGCCACGCTGCTGATCACGGTCGGCGTCGGTGTTCTCTGCGGCTTGTGGAACGGCATCCTCGTCGCCATCCTCGACATCCAGCCGATCATCGCCACACTGGTGCTGATGGTGGCCGGGCGCGGCATCGCGCAGATGGTGACGAACGGCGCCATCCTCACCTTCAACGATGAAGGCCTGATCTTCATCGGCAGCGGCTCGCTCTTCGGCATGCCCATGCCCGTGGTGATCTGGATCACGGCCGGCATTCTCGTCGCGCTCCTGGTGCGGCGCACCGCGCTCGGCATGCTCATCGAGGCCGTCGGCGTCAATCGCCGGGCGAGCACGCTGTCGGGCGTTTCCACGCCGGTGCTGCTCATCGCCGCCTATGTCCTCTCGGGTCTCTGCGCCTCCGTTGCGGGCATCATCGCGGCCGCCGATATTCGCGGTGCGGACGCCAACAATGCCGGGCTCTGGCTCGAACTCGATGCGATCCTCGCGGTCGTGATCGGCGGCACGTCGTTGCTCGGCGGACGCTTTTCGATTGCGGCCTCGCTGCTCGGCGCGATGATCATCCAGTCGATCAATACCGGCATTCTGCTGTCGGGCTTCCCGCCCGAGTTCAACCTGATCATCAAGGCGGCCATCATCGTCTTCATCCTCGTGCTGCAATCGCCGAAGCTGCAAGGCACGCTTGCCTTCTTCTCAAGGGCGAATGCCACGGCCAAGCCTGCGGAGAGCAAAGCGAAATGAAAGCCAAACATCTCCCGCTGGCGGCGACGATCCTGATCTTCGTCCTGTCCTATGCGCTCTGCGCCTTCCAGTTCCCCAACATCCTATCGACGCGGGTCATCGGCAACCTTCTGACGGACAACGCCTTTCTCGGCATTGCGGCGGTCGGCATGACCTTCGTCATCCTGTCGGGCGGCATCGACCTGTCGATCGGCTCTGTCATCGCCTTCACCGGCGTCTTTCTCGCGGTCATGATGGAGAACACCGCGATCCATCCGCTGGCCGCCTTCGTTCTGGTGCTGATCATCACCACCAGCTTCGGCGCGCTGATGGGCGCGATCATCCATCACCTGGAAATGCCCGCCTTCATCGTGACGCTCGCCGGCATGTTCCTCGCGCGCGGCATGGCCTTCGTGCTCTCGATCGACAGTATCCCGATCCGCCATCCGTTCTATGCGACGATGAAGAGCTTCTACCTGAAGCTCCCCGGCGGCGGGCGGTTGACGCTGATCGGCGGGGTCATGCTTCTGGTCTTCGCGCTCGGCATCCTGATCGCGCATCGCACCCGCTTCGGCACCAATGTCTATGCGCTCGGCGGCGGCGCGCAGACGGCGCGGCTGATGGGCGTTCCCACGGGCACCACGACGATCATGATCTATGCGCTTTCGGGCCTGCTGGCCGGCCTGTCGGGCATCGTCTTCTCGCTCTACACCTCGGCCGGCTATTCGCTGGCGACCGTCGGCGTCGAGCTGGATGCGATCGCGGCGGTGGTGATCGGGGGAACGCTGCTGTCCGGAGGGTCGGGCTTCGTCGCGGGAACGCTGATCGGCATTCTCATCCAGGGGCTGATCCAGACCTACATCACCTTTGACGGGTCGCTTTCGAGCTGGTGGACGAAGATCCTCATCGGCTTCCTCCTCTTCGCCTTCATCCTGCTGCAGAAGGGCATTCTCTATCTGTCGCGCAACAACCGCGCCTTGGCCTGATACGACACGGCTCCGCCAAAGACGGGGCCGTTCGACGTCAAAGGGAATGGCCCTTCAGGAGGCCTTGCCGGGTTCGCCGTCGCTCGCGTCGCGCGCCTTGTAGTTGAGGTCGAAGTCCTTTCCCTCGCGCTTTTCGCCGTTCGGGCCGCTGTGGACGGTGCTATCGTCCGAGCCCGTGATCACGGTCGGCTTCGCGCTTGTCACGCCATTGTTGTCGCGCCCGATCGTCGGGCGCACGAAGGCGCCTTTCGCATCGGTTTCTGCTGCGGGTTTGGAATCGTCCGTCATTTTCAGTCTCCCTTCACCTTGCCGGCATCCGTGGCCTTTGCCCGCTCGGGCTCGGCCAGCGTCTCGCCATTGGCGTCGGGCTGGCGGTCCGGGTCGTCCTTGGCCGGGAGATAGCCGCTCCGGCGGCTCTCTTCGGGGCCTTCCCAGCGCGGCTTCTGGTCGATCGTGCCGGCAGCGCCGGTGCTCTTGAATGCGTCTGCCATGTCGGTCTCCTGTTCAGATCTGCAAGGTCAACCAGCGGCGTGCCCCGATGTTCCCGTTCCCGCCCTCCGTCATGCAGGTCAGGATCGCGACAGCCAGGTCTCGGTATCGAGGATCAGCCGCGGGACGGAAAATCGGTTGGACAGAACCCGCAACGTCGCATCATCCGGGCGGTTTATCTCAGACGATGTGGTCTGTGGTCTGCCAGCGTTCGGCGATGTCGATGAAGGCCGCCTTGATCTCGTCGCGGCTCCAGCCGGCATGCATGGCGGCTTCCGTCACCTGCTGCACCTTGGCACCGATCGCCTCGCGGCAGTCGAGCGCGCGCTCGGCATAGTCGTCCTTTTCCCGTGGTTCCTTGATCGGCTGCATGGCCATTCCTCCGTTTGTGCTCAGGCAAGCGCCGTCGTCGCGACGGACGGCTGCCCTTGCGTCGGCGCCCTTTGGGCCGACCCTCCCAAGAGAACCGCGGGCTGCGGCGAAGGTTCCTGCCAGCGCGTTTCGCCCGATCCGGCTTTTACCCGGCAGAGGGCGGTCGAAGTTGCTGTCGATGCGGAACCGGGGTGGCCTCCGGTCGTTTCTGATGCTCCTGCCTCTGGAGCCTGCATCATGTCCAACGTGCCCAAGATCACCACCTACACTGCGCCTGCCGGCGGATGGGGGTCGGTGAAGTCGCTGATGCGCCAGGCGCGACAGAGCAAACGGCCGGTCTCGATCCTGCCGGGGCTCGCCAAGCAGAACAAGCCGGACGGCTTTGCCTGCGTCAGCTGCGCCTGGGCAAAGCCCGCCAAGCCGCATCCGGCCGAATTCTGCGAGAACGGCGCCAAGGCGACCTTCTGGGAGCTGACGGCCGACCGTGCCACCCCGGCGCTCTTTGCCCGGCACACCGTCACCGAAATGCGCAGCTGGGACGATTTCCAGCTCGAATCCACCGGACGGCTGACGCACCCCATGCGCTACGACGCCGCCACCGACCATTATGTCGAAACGACGTGGGAAGAGGCCTATGCCGCGATCGGCGCGGAGATGAAGGCGATCCAGGCGGACGATCCGAAGCGCACCGTGTTCTATGCGTCTGGCCGTGCCTCGCTCGAAACGTCCTACATGTATGGGCTGCTGGCGCGGCTCTACGGCAACAACAATCTGCCGGACAGTTCAAATATGTGCCACGAGTCCACCTCCGTCGGCCTGCTGGAAAGCATCGGGCAGCCGGTCGGCAGCGTGCGGCTGGAGGATTTCGACACGGCGGACGCGATGTTCTTCTTCGGGCAGAACCCGGGATCGAACAGCCCGCGCATGCTGCACCAGCTGCAGGAGGCCGTGCAGCGCGGCGCGCGGATCGTCACCTTCAACCCGCTGAAGGAGCGGGGGCTCGAACGGTTCGTCAATCCGCAGGACCCGGTCCAGATGCTGACGCAGCATGCGACCGAGATTTCCTGCCAGTATCACCAGGTGAAGGCCGGCGGCGATATCGCCGTCCTCGTCGGCATGGCGAAGGCCCTGCTGGAGGCTGACGACGCCGATCTGCAGCGTGGCGGCAAGGGCGTGCTCGACCGCGAGTTCCTGGCCGAGCACACGACTGGCGCCGAGGACTTCATCGCCTATGTCAGGGCGCAGGACTGGCTGGCGTTGGAGCGGGAATCGGGCCTTGGCCGCACCGCGATCACGCAGGCCGCGGGCGTCTATATGAGCGCGAAAAGCGTGATGGGCATTTACGGCATGGGTCTCACCCAGCACAAGCTCGGCGTCCAGACGGTTCAGGTTCTGGTGAACCTGTTGCTCCTGCGCGGCAATTTCGGTCGGCCGGGCGCCGGCATCTGTCCTGTGCGGGGCCATTCCAACGTGCAGGGCCAGCGCACCGTCGGCATATCGGAAAAGCCCGAACTGGTGCCGCTCGACAGGCTCAAGGAGCTCTACGGCTTCGAACCGCCGCGCGAGGAAGGGCTTGCGACCGTCGATGCGTGCAAGGGGATCATCGAGGGCACGGTCGACGCCTTCATCGGTCTCGGCGGCAATTTTCTGCGCGCTGTGCCGGAACAGGGGCTGATGGAGGAAGCGTGGCCGCGCATGCGCCTGACCGTGCAGATCGCGACCAAGCTCAATCGCGGTCACCTCTTCAACGGCCGTGTCGCCTACCTCCTGCCGTGTCTCGGGCGAACCGAGATCGACCGGCAGGCCAGCGGCCCGCAGACCGTGACGATGGAGGACAGCACGTCCTGCTTCCACGGATCGAAGGGTTTTCATGCGCCGGCCGCCGACACGCTGCAATCGGAAATCCGCATCGTGGCCGAACTCGCAAAAGCCTCGCTCGCACCCAATCCGCGCGTGCCCTGGGACCGCTGGGTGGACGATTACGCGACCGTGCGGGACGCGATCGAGGCGACCTATCCCGATCTCTTCAGCGATTTCAACGCGCGCATGCACACGCCCGGCGGCATGGAAAAACCGCTGCCGGTGCGGGACCGGATCTGGCGGACGGAAAGCGGCAAGGCGGAGTTCAAGCTGCCGAAATCGCTGTCGGCGAGCTTCGCCCCGGACGGGCCGGACGTGTTGCGGCTGATGACGCTTCGCTCCAACGACCAGTTCAACACCACCGTCTACGGCTATGACGACCGTTTTCGCGGCGTCGATGGCACCCGCATGGTGCTGTTCCTCAACAAGAAGGAGATGGCGCGGATCGGGGCGCGGGCTGGCGAGACGATCGCGCTCGAAACCGTGGCCGACGATGGTGTCGCGCGCCGCATCGACGGGTTGCAGATCGTGCCCTACGACATCCCGGACGGATGTTGCGGGGCCTATTATCCCGAGTGCAACGTGCTGATTCCGCTTTGGCAGCATGCCGAGCGAAGCAAGGTGCCGGCGGCAAAGTCGGTGCCGGTGCGCATCGTCCGGTAGGGCGGCCGATGCTGACGGAGAAGTGCCCGCGTGCCGGATCGGCAGGCGGGCTGTTTCGGGTGGAGGATGGGGTGTCTGGATGACCCTGCTCCGACCGCAATCGGCGAAGAGCCGGATCGTCATGCTCAGGCCTACTGCGGCGGCTGGCCGTTCGATGCGGAGAGGCCACCGTCGACGGCGATGTTCGCGCCGGTGATGAAGCTCGCATCCCGGCTTGCCAGGAAGGCGATGACGGCGGCGACCTCTTCGGGCTCGCAGACGCGACCGAGCGGAATACGCTCGTAGAAGGTCTCGAGCAGCGGCCCATCGTCCATCATGTCCTCGGTCATGCCGGTGCGGGTGAGGCTCGGGCAGACGGCGTTGACGCGGATACCACGCTTGCCGAGATCCATGGCGAGCGCCCGGGTGAAGTTGACGACGGCCCCCTTGGCGGCGTTGTACGGGCTCATGCCCCAATCGCCGCCCATGCCGGAGACGGAGGCCGTATTGACGATCGCCCCTCCGGTCTTTTCGAGATGCGGAATCGCCGCACGGCATCCGTAGAAGACGCCGTCCGCATCCGTCGCCATGACCTTGCGCCATGCCTCGTCGGTGATGTCCTCCGGCCTGCCATTCTCGGCCGTTCCCGCATTGTTGACGAGCACGTCGATCTGGCCGAAGCGATGGACGGCGGTTTCCACCAGCGCATCGACGGAGGTGGATTGTGAGACGTCCGCCACCTGCACCAGAGTGCGGTCTTTCGGAAAGCTCTGCGCCGTGTTGGTCAGCGTCTCGCCGTCCCTGTCCACCATGACGACGCGGGCGCCTTCCTCGGAGAAACGGCGGGCTGTTGCCGCACCGATGCCGGAGGCCGCGCCCGTGACGATGACGACCTTGTCTTCGAAGCGATTCATGCAAATGTCCTTATTCCAGTCTCTGCCGCAGCGCCGAGAGGCTGCGGCTCACGTTTGGCCGTCCCTGCCGCCTTATTCGGCGGCGATCGGACAGCGGGCACCCGGCTTGCGCACGGGCACAGGATTGCGCTCGGAGCGAAAGGCGGCGGATGTGTCGGAGGCCCCGTGATCCAGGAGGCGACGTTCAGCGGCTCCTGTTTTCCGTTCAACATGATCGCGATCGGGATGGCCCTATGGTCGGTCTCGGCATGAAGCATGGGAAAACCATTCTGGCTCAAAACGGGATCGGCCTCAATCTGAGATGGCGGTCAACGGAATGCGGGTGGGAATGTTCCGGCCGGAACCTCTCCCCCGCCACTCCGTTTGGGTCGCATAGAGGGCGACGAGGTAGCGAGGACGCGACGGATGGCACGACGGGCGAGCTGGAAAGGCCAGTTGAAAATGCGGGATCTGACGTGCGCGGTCGGCCTCTACACCGCGATATCCGCGTCGGAGAAGATCTCGTTCAACATCATCAACCGCAAGACCGGCCACCGCGTCGAACGGCAGTTCGTGGACAGCGAAACCGGCAAGCCGGTCGAGCGTGACGATCAGATCAAGGGCTATCCGCTCGACAATGGCGATTACATCGCGATCGAGGGCGACGACCTTGCTGCCTTGATGCCCGACAGCGACAAGGTGCTGAACGTGACGCGCTTCATCGCGCTCGACGAGATCGATACGCTCTATTTCGACAGGCCCTACCATCTCGCCCCCGTCGAGGACCACGACGCGGAAACGCTGGCGCTTCTGGCGCGCACCATGCGGGAGGAGAAGGTCGCGGCCATTGCCGAGGCCATTCTCTTCCGGCGCAACCGCACCGTGCTCATCCGCCCGCAGGACGATACGCTGATCGCGACGACGCTCAATTTCGATTACGAGGTTCGCTCGGCCAAGACCGCCTTCAAGTCGATTCCCGAGATCGACTTCGACGAGGAGATGCTGGAGCTTGCCGGCCATATCATCGGCACCAAGTCGGGCAGTTTCGATCCCGAGACCTACAGCGACCGCTACAATGATGCGCTGGCCGATCTGGTCAAGGCGAAGATCGAGGGACGGTCGATCGAGAAGAAGACGCCGCCGAAGCCCGATAACGTTGTTGATCTCAAGGAAGCCCTTCGCCAGAGCCTTGAGGGCGGGGGCTCCAAGGCGAAAGCAGGCGGCAAGGGCACGGGCGAGGGCAAGGCTTCGGGCTCCCGGCAGAAGAAGGCGAGCTGACCATGAGCCTCGACACCTACAACGCCAAGCGGCGCTTCGATGCGACGCCCGAGCCGAAGGGCGAAGCCGGAAAGGCCGGCGGGAAAAAAGCAGCTGACGGAAGTGCGCGCTTTGTCATCCAGAAGCACGATGCGACACGGCTTCATTACGACTTCCGGCTGGAAATGGACGGCGTGCTGAAGAGCTGGGCCGTAACCAAGGGGCCGAGCCTCAACCCCGAGGACAAGCGGCTTGCGGTCCATGTCGAGGATCATCCGCTCGCCTATGGCGATTTCGAGGGCGTGATCCCGAAAGGCCAATATGGCGGCGGGACCGTGATCGTCTGGGATCGCGGCATCTGGACGCCGATCGGGGATCTGGCCAAGGCCTATCGAAAGGGCCATCTGGAATTTTCGCTTGAGGGCGAGAAGCTTCAGGGGCGTTGGCATCTGGTGCGGATGCACGGCAAGCCGGGCGAGACGCGCGAGAACTGGCTGCTGATCAAGAGCGAAGACGAGGCGGCGCGGGACGCAGATTTCGACATTCTCACGGAGCGACCGGAGTCGGTGACGTCGGGACGCGACCTGAAAGAGGTGGCCAAGAGCCCCGACGATACCTGGAATTCCAAGAGCGCGTCGAAGGGCAAGGGCATCCGATCGAAGGCGGCCGTTCCGAAGCCGGCCAAGGTGACGACGGCGGCCGTGGGGCAGGCGCATGCCTGGCCGAAGGGCGCGAAGACGGCGGCGCTTCCGGATTTCGTGGCGCCGGCGCTGGCGACGCTGAAGCCAAAGGCGCCTTCGGGCGACCGCTGGGTGCACGAGATCAAGTTCGACGGCTATCGCCTTCAGGCGCGCATCGACAAGGGACAGGTGCGCCTGCTGACGCGCAGCGGGCT
Source organism: Rhizobium sp. PP-F2F-G48 (assembly GCF_004342335.1). Lineage (NCBI taxonomy): Bacteria > Pseudomonadati > Pseudomonadota > Alphaproteobacteria > Hyphomicrobiales > Rhizobiaceae > Rhizobium > Rhizobium sp. PP-F2F-G48. Next base: position 154,561 of record NZ_SLVH01000001.1, read on the forward strand.
CGACTGGACGGAGCGGTTCGGCGATCAAGTGGCCGCGGCATTCGCCGGCCTGCCGGTGGAGACCGCGTCGATCGACGGCGAGATCGTCGTGCACAAGGACAATGGCGCCTCCGATTTCTCCGCCCTGCAGGAGGATCTGAGCCTCGGCCGGAGCGACCGGTTCATCTATTACGCCTTCGATATCCTGCATCTCGACGGGCATGATCTGACGAATGCGGCACTAATCGACCGCAAGACCCTGCTGCAGAAGCTCATTCTCGCCGACAGCCCGACGGTCCGGTTCAGCGAGCATTTCGAGGACAATGGCGATCTCGTTCTGACGCATGCCTGCCGATTGAGCCTGGAAGGCGTGGTGTCCAAGGAGCGATCCGGAAAATACGTCTCGGGGCGCAACGGCAGCTGGATCAAGTCGAAATGCTCGGAGCGGCAGGAGTTCGTGATCGGCGGCTTTTCGCCATCCTCGACCTCGGACCATTCGATCGGCGCGCTGGCGCTCGGCGTCTACGAGGATGGCGAATTGCGGCACGTCGGCCGCGTCGGCACCGGTTTCAGCCATGCGACGGCCGACATGCTGTTTGAGGCCCTGTCGGCGATCGAGCGCAAGGACAGTCCGTTCCGCGACAAGCTGACGGCGGATGCCCGGCGCGGCCTGCATTATGTCGAGCCGAAGCTCGTTGCCGAGGTCGAGTTCCGCGCCTGGTCCGCAGACGGCAATCTGCGGCATGCGTCGTTCCGTGGCCTGCGGGAGGACAAGCCGGCGGGCGCGGTGCGGCAGGAAAGTCCGGCGGCGGAGAAGGGTCGCAAGCCTGCGCCGCTGCCCAAGGCGGCCGTCACGCTCACACATCCCGACCGGCTCTACTGGCCGAAGGAGGGCGTGACGAAACAGGGGCTCGCCGAATATTACGCGCAGGTCTGGCCGTTCATGGCGCCCTATGTCGTCGATCGGCCGCTGTCGCTGCTGCGCTGTCCGGATGGCATCGACGGCAAGCAGCGCTTCTTCCAGAAGCATGCCTGGCGCGGCATCAACAAGGCGATCGACCAGATCAAGGATCCGAAAGACAAGGCCGCAGAGCCGTCGCTGCGCATCACCGACTTCGACGGGCTGATCGCGCTCGTCCAGTCGGCGGCGCTTGAGATCCACCCCTGGGGCGCAACGACACGGGCCTGGGAAAAGCCGGATATGATCACCATGGACCTCGACCCCGGCGAGGATGTGACCTGGGCGGACATCATCGATGCGGCTCTGATGCTTAAGGGCGAGATCGAGGCGAAGGGGCTTTCGGCTTTCGTCAAGACATCGGGCGGCAAGGGCCTGCATGTGGTCGTTCCCCTGAAACCTTCCGCCGGCTGGGCGCCGGTCAAGGCCTTTGCCAAATCGCTGGCGACGAACGCCGCAAGACAGGATCCCGACCGCTACCTCGCGGTTGCCACCAAGGCGAAGCGGCGCGGCCGCATCTTCATCGATTATCTCCGCAACGGCCGCGGGGCGACGGCGGTCGCGCCCTATTCCACACGCGCGCGGCCGGGTGCGGCCGTGTCCGCACCGCTCGAATGGTCGGAACTGTCGGATGCGATCGGAGCCGACTATTTCACGGTCGAGACCATGCCGGCGCGACTGGCGGCGCTGAAGACGGACCCCTGGGACGGGTTCTTTGCGGCCGCCAAGGTGCTTCCGAAGCCATAAGGCCTGGGGTGAGCGAAGCCGGAGCAGGGCGGCTCAGCCGCTCTTTTCCTGCTGCAGGCTCTTCTTCAGGGCGTCCATGATGTTGATGACGTTGCCGGAGGATTTAACGGGCGCGCGTGCCTTCGTCGCCGGCTTGCCGTCCTTCTTCTGACGGCTCTTGATGAAGGCCTTGATCTTCTTCTGGACGGGGTCCTGGACCAGTGTCGGGCTCCAGGCGCCCTTATCCTTCTCGACCCGCTTTGCGATCGCCGCCAGTTCCGCCTTGTCGCCCTTCGCCGTCATGTCGAGCTCGGCCATCGCCTCGCGAACCTCCTCGCCATAATGCAGGGTCCACAGCACGATGCCCTTGCCGTTCGGCACGAGCAGGACGGCCCGCTCGCGGCGATAGAGGACAAGCCGGGCGATGCCGACGACGTTTTTACGGCTCATCGCCTCGCGGATGACACAGAAGGCTTCAGCCCCGACCTTGTCCTCGGGCACGAGGAAATGCGGCTTGTCGTACCAGATCCAGTCGATCGCATCGCGCGGCACGAAGGTGGAAATGTCGATCGTGCGCGTGCTCTCCAGACCGACGCCCTCGATCTCGTCGTCCTCGAGCAGCACATACTCGTCCTCGCCCTTCGGAAAACCCTTCACCTGATCCTTCTCGGCGACCTTCTTGTGCGTCACGCTGTCGATATACCGACTTTCGACCCGGTTCTTGGTGGCGCGGTTGAGAACGTGGAAGCGCACCTTCTCGCTTTCCGTCGTCGCGGGCGTTAGCGAGACCGACGCGGTGACGAGGGAGAGACGGAGATAGCCTTTCCAGAAGCTGTTGCGGGCCATGGCGGGGTCTCGTCCTTGGATGGGATGGCGGATCATCGACCCGCCACCGATCAACCCGCCACCGATCAAAAGGTTGCCGATGGGCTCGGCCGATCAGCCCTCCCGCGTCACCTTCAGGATGGCCGAGGTTCCCTCTTTCGGGTTTTCGGTCACCGCATAAATCGCCCCGTCGGGGCCGATCTTCACGTCGCGGATGCGGGCGTCGAGCGGCACGCGCTCCTCGTGGCTGACCTTGTCGCCCTCCATGTGGAGAATGACGAGGCCGGTGGAGACGAGGCCGCCGATGACGGCAGCGCCTTCCCATTCCGGAAACTCCGATCCGCTGTAGAACAGCATGCCGGACGGGCCGACGACCGGATCCCAGTAATAGACCGGCTGTTCCATGCCGTCCTTGGCGGTGATGCCATCGCCGATGGGCGAACCGCTGTAATCGACGCCATAGGTGATGACCGGCCAGCCGTAGTTGCGTCCGGCCTGCGGCATGTTCAGCTCGTCGCCGCCCTTCGGACCATGTTCGACGGTCCAGAGCCGGCCCTTGGCGTCGAGGGCCGCCGATTGCAGGTTGCGGTGCCCATAGCTCCAGATTTCCGGCTTCGCATCGCCTTTCCCGGCAAAGGGATTGTCGGCGAGCGCCTTGCCTGCGGTGTCGATGCGGAAGACCTTGCCGAAGCCGCTCTTCAGGTCCTGCGCGAAGACGCGGGTCTCGCGGTCGGAACGCTCGCCGACCGTGACGTAGAGTTCGCCATTGCTGCCGAAGACGAGGCGGGAGCCGTAATGCTTGGTGTTGTCGTAGCTGGGCGTCTGGCGAAAGATGACGGCGACCTCTTCGAGCGCTGCACCGCCCGTGTCGTCCGCGACCAGCCGGGCGGAGGCAACCGATGTTCCGTTTCCGTCGGCCCTGGGCTCGGAGAACGAGAAGAAGATGCGGTTCGAGGTGGCGAAATCCGGCGCGACGGCGACGTCCAGCAGGCCGGCCTGTCCGTCGGAGATCACGGCGGGAACGCCCTTCAATGCGGTGCTCGGCTTGCCGTCCGCGCCGACGATGTGCATGGAGCCTTTCTTCGCGGCCACCAGCATGCGGCCGTCCGGCAGGAATTCCATCGACCAGAGCTGCGGCAGGCCTTCGGCGATTGCCTGATGCGTCACCGTGGGCATCTTGTCCGGCTGCGGCGCGCGCGTCTGGTTCTCGAAGGCGGGCTTCTGGTCGGGGGCGTTCGCTTCTTCCGTCTCGACGGGCTTTCCGGCCGCTTTCGTTTCGCCGGTGGCTGGCGGCTGGCCCTCGACCTGGTCGATCGGCGATGTGTCGCCCGTCGATTGCGCCATCAGGGGGCTCGCGCCAAGGAGGGCTGTCAGGACGGTTCCGGCAAGGAGGCAAGCACGCGTTTTCATGGATGTTCCTGTCGTGATGACGGCGTCGGACGACGCATTGACGATGGAAAGCATGTAGAGCCTTGGTTACGGATTGCTCATCGCGCGGCGTTCAAGAATACTTTATCGCCGGTTCACCATGGCCTCTCTTCCGGCAGAAGCATTTGAAAGCGGGGGCGGCGATGGTGTAGATCAGGGCGCATGAAGATCGCATTCTACGCTCCCCTCAAGTCTCCCCGGCACCCGACCCCGTCCGGCGACCGGCTGATGTCGCGGCTGATGATGGAGGCGCTGGCGTGCGCCGGGCATCAGGTGAGCCTCGTTTCCGAGTTGCGCAGCTTCCTGCGCAGTCCTCAGGATATCGATGATCTCCGGGTTGCGGCGGATGCGGAGCGGGAGCGCATCGAAGCCGACTGGCGGACGGAGGGCGTGCCCGACTGCTGGTTCTGCTATCACCCCTATTACAAGGCGCCGGACCTTCTCGGGCCGCCGCTCGCGCATGGCCATGGCATCGGCTATGTCACGGCCGAGGCCTCCTATTCGGCGCGGCGGGACGGACAGGGCTGGGCCGCGGCGCAGGCCGCGCTTTTGGACACGCTGACGGCCGCATCCGTCAATATCTCGATGACGGAGCGCGACAGGATCGGCATTCTCGAAGGGGCACCGGCCGCCCGTGTCGAGCGCCTGCAGCCGTTCATCGACCCCACGCTCTTCCTGGCGAACGAACCGGCACCGCATCCCGGCCGGCTGGTGACCGTGGCGATGATGCGTCCGGGCGACAAGATGGACAGTTACCGGATGCTGGCGGCGGCGCTCTCGCGGCTGCTGCATCTGCCGTTCACGCTGACGATCGTCGGGGACGGCAAGGCGCGGGGCGAGGTCGAGGCCCTGTTCGCGCCGCTCGGGCCCGGTCGGGTCGTCTGGGCCGGCGAGCGCAGTGCGGAGGAGGTGGCCGCCTTGCTGTCGACCTCCTCGCTCTATGTCTGGCCCGGCTGCGGCGAAGCCTATGGGCTTGCCTATCTGGAGGCGCAGGCCGCCGGCCTGCCGGTGGTGGCGCAGGCCATCGCCGGCGTTCCCGAAGTGGTGCAGCACGGGCGGACCGGTGCGCTGACGCCGGCGGGCGACGTCGAGGCCTATGCCGGGGCGATCGCCGCTTTTCTGGCGGATGAGACGCGACGACAGGCGATGGGGGCGGAGGCTCGGCTGTTTGCGGGGAGGGAGCGCGCGCTTGCACCGGCCGCAGTCCGGCTCGCCGACATCCTCGATGGTCATGTGCCGGCGAAGAGCGGAGCGCCCTTATGAGCGGGGCTCAGAGCACGAACGGTTTGGACGATATCATCGCCGTCCTCGACCGTTTTCAGGCGGCGGGTCGTGTGGCGCGCTTCTGGCTGCGCGACGACGATGCGATCGAGCCGACGCCCGCGCTCGATCGCCTCCTGTCCTTGACCGAAAGCCATGGCGTGCCGCTGGCGCTCGCGGTTATCCCCGAGCCGACAGGCGAGGCTCTTGCCGCGCGGCTCGCGCGTTCGCCGCTGGTTCACGTGACGGTGCATGGCTGGCGCCATGCCAATCATGCGGCCGAGCGAGCGAAGCGGGCGGAACTCGGCGCCGACCGTCCGGCCGATGTCGTTCTCGAAGAGCTTTCGGCGGGCTTTGCCAAGCTTTCGGCCCTGCATCGGGAACGGTTTCTGCCGGTGCTGGTACCGCCATGGAACCGGATCGACATGACGCTCGCGGCGCGCCTGCCCGATCTCGGATTTCGGGCCCTGTCGGTCTACGGGCCGGAGAAATCCGGCGCATTGCCGATGGTCAACACGCATGTGGACGTGATGGACTGGCACGGCACGCGCGGCTGCCGCGACCGGGGGGATCTTCGGCGCGAGATTGCGGCGCGTCTGACGACGTGCCTCGATACGGGGGGAAGCGTCGGGCTCCTGACGCATCATCTCGTTCACGACGCGGCGGTCTGGGGCTTTCTCGGCGATCTCTTCGCAGGCGTGGAACCGCATCCCGCCTGCCGGTGGGTGACGCTTTCCGAACTGGTCGAGGATGTCAGAACCGGTAGCTGACGCCGACGCCGAGCGAGAGGCTCTTCACGTCCGTGCGGGCCGTCACGCCGGAATTGGTCAGCACCTGCGTCGGGGGCAGGACGAGGCGCATTTCCGTGTTGGCGAACCACTTCTCCGTCATCCGGACATCCATGCCGATGCGGACCATGGGAGAGATCTGGCGCTCGACGCTGAAGCTTTTCACCAGCGGGCTTGCGGGTTTTGCGCCTGTGTACCAGGTCGCCACGGCGCCGACGCCGAGATAGGGGTTGAAGCGCGCGTCCGGCAGGAAGTGATAGTCGGCCGACAGGGCGAGCGGGATCGTCAAGATGGAGCCCACATCGATATCGCCGACAAGGCTGCCCTTGATCCGGAAGCGCGTCTTCAGCACGCCCGTCTGACCCGTGACGGCGATGTGATCGGTGAGGAAATAGCTGACATCGACATCCGGCAGCACCATGCGATCCACCTGCACCGCGCCGCCGATCAGGTCGATCCGTGATCGCAGGTCGTAGGGCAGCACGCCGGTAATACGGGCGCGAATGAGGAGATCGCCGGCACCGAGCCCGGACGAGGGCGGTGACCCGCCGCTTTCGGGATCTTGCGCGAGCGCCGGTGCTGTCGATGCGAGGAAGGCCGATGCGAGCAAAGCCAAGGCGAGCAAGGCAGGCACGGACGCCATCCGACGAAAGCAATTGCCTGCCGCACAGGTCGGCAACCGGACGTTCATGCCGGACGCCATCGGAATCGGATCGTTTCGCTCTCTCGTCATCGACAACCCCGTCACTGGCTCTCAAATAACCGATTGAGCAGCATGCTCGTATGCTATTAAACTTATTTTTGTATGCGTAATATAGCGTGTTTTTATATGTAGATTCTGGGGGTCGTTCCCCGTCGGGGAGTATCGATGGTTGAGGTGCAGACCCTGCTGGTCTCGGGCGTTTTGGCACGAGCGGGTTTTCTGATTATTTTTATTCTCTACAGTTTCCGGCCCGGCGCGGTGACTGCGTATCGTTTCTGGACGCTCAGCATCATCTGTTCGGCTGCGGGGCTCTGGCTGACCTATCAGGATGCCAATTACCCGAACTTCAGTCCGGAGAACGGCGCGCTCATCTATTTTATCGTCACGATCAGCATCGTTTCGGTGCGGACGGGCGCAAAGTCGTTTTTCGGCGTCCCTCTCGACCCTTTCAGCTTTCTGGTGACGTCGATCGTGCCGGCGCTTGTCCACTGGAGCACGTCGACCGCGGGCCTGTCGACGCGCTACGTGCTGGCGCTGACCATGGTCGTGCTGGTCTACACGCTGGCGACGGCCTCCTGGAGTTTCCTCAAACGTCGTCGGCAGACACGTCTTCCGTCGCAGATCCTGATCGGCTCGGCGCTGGCCGTCTATGCCGTGACGCTTGGGGCGACGGCGGTTTCGCTCGTCGTCGGGGAAGTTCTCGGCTATGGAGGGATCGGTCCGAGCAGCGACTATGTCTTCGTTTCGGTGTTCATCGACCAGACCTTCAGCGTCCTTATCTATGTCGGCCTCGTGGCGATGACGCTCGAGGAGGCGCAGCGGCATATGCGGGTGACGGCGACGACGGATCCCCTCACGGGTCTTGCCAATCGCCGGGGACTGGAGGAGCGGACGCTCGCGATCATCGGCGCCGGGCGCCGCCAGCAGCGGCCGATGGCCGTCCTGATCGCGGATATCGATCACTTCAAGTCGATCAACGACCGCTACGGCCATGCGTCCGGGGATATCGTCCTGAAACAATTTGCCGAGCGACTGCAGAACCACCTCAAACGACAGCAGGATGTGCTTGCACGCTGGGGCGGAGAGGAATTCGTCGCCGTGCTTCACGACGCCTCTCTGGAGGATGCGGTGCGACTTGCCGAACTGCTCTGTCGGGTGATCGAGGCGACGCCCTTCGAGGTGGGCAACGAGACCATCCCGGTGACCGCGAGCATCGGTGTTGCGCTCTTCCGGGATGAAGAACCCCTTTTGGAACAGGCGATCCATATCGCGGATGCCGGGCTTTACGAAGCCAAGCGCACGGGACGCAACCGGGTCTGCGTCGGCGAGGTTCAGGGATAAGGCTCTGTTCGCCGTCCGCCTTCGATCAGAGATCGATGACCTGGCCGTCATAGGCCGGGAAGGCGCCGGGGAAGAGGATCTTTGCCTTCTTCCCCACGGCATCGAGGGCATCGTCCGTGCGGAAGGGGGCGTGATGCATGAAGGCGACGCGCTTGGCGCCGGCCGCCTTGGCCAGACGGATGCCCTGTTCCCACGAGGAATGGCCATAGCCGACATGCCGTTCCATCTCGGCATCGTCATACATGGCGTCGTAGATGAAAAGGTCGCAGCCTTCAATCAGTTCGAGAACGGCGGGATCGAGCACGCCGGGATGGTGTTCCGTATCGGTGATGAGCGCGCAGGCCCGTCCACCCCATTCGACGCGGTAGCCGACGGCGCCGCCGGGATGGTTGAGGCTGCCGGTGCGGATCTCGATGCCGGAAACCGGGGCGAGGCGGTCGCCCGATCGGAAATCCCGCGCGTCGAGCGCGGCGCGGCAGATATCGGGCTCGACCGGGAACCAGGGCGGCCGCATGAACTCGCCGATCATCTGGCGCGTCGACATGCGCCCGGCGAGATGGCCGGACCAGATCGTGACGTCGGCCGAGTGATCGTAGAGGGGCGGGAAGAACGGCAGGCCGATGATGTGGTCGTAGTGGCAGTGGGTGAAGAACAGGTTGAACGCGGAGACGCCTTCGGCCTTCAGGGCCATGCCGGCCGGCATCAGTCCGGACCCTGCGTCGAAGATCAGGCGTTCGTTTCCGCATTGCATCTCGATGCAGACGGTCCGGCCGCCATAGCGCTGGAATTCGGCCCCCGATACCGGCAGGCTTCCTCGAACGCCCCAGAAACGTACGCGAAACACATGATCGTTCACAGTTTGCTTCCAGTTTCGACCCGCCACCATCACATGGCTTGCCGCGACTGTCCCTCTCTCTTGCGCGGGTCAGGATCGACCCTGCCGGCTTCTGTGTCCGGCCGTATTTTTGACATGTTATCCAAACTGTCCATATGAAGCGAGACAGGCATTCGCTTTTTCTCGCGTCCCGTGCCAGAGACAGGGTCACGCTATCCGATCCCGATTTCGAAACCGTTGCCGTTGCCATGCCTTTTGAGGTTTTTCCGCCGATCGCCGTGATCGCAGACGCCCATGTCCACGATCCCGCCGCCGATTTCGGTTTTCCCGGCGCTGCGCAGACCGGGGGCCTGTCCGTGCGGCCCCTGGCGGAGGCGGCCCGATCGACCCGGGTGTTCAACGAGAGCCTCCAGGCCTTCCGCACTGCGCTCGACGATGTCGCCGCCCGCGGCATCCGGCATGTGGTTCTCCTCGGCGACTACACCGATGACGGCCAGATCGCGACGACGGCAGCGGTTGCGGCCATCCTCGAGGACTACGGCACGCGGCACGGCATCGCCTTCTTCGCCTTGCCCGGAAACCACGACATCTTCGGCGATGCCGGTCGGCACCGGACGAAACGGTTTCTGGACGCCGACGGATCGAGCGCCGTGGTGACGAGCCATCCGGTTACCGACGTGCACGATCCCTTGCCGGCCGGCATTCCGCGCGACCTCCCGGTCACCGTGTCGCCTTCCATGTTCTGCCCCGGCTATCCCGACGGGCTGATACCGCTCCGGGAGCACGGCTATTTTCCGCAGAACGGCTATCTCCACTGGGAAACGCCGTTCGGGCCACGGGGCGAAACCCATGAGCGGATGTTCATCGCGGTCTCGGACAGCGGGGAAACATGCCGGCCGCTGATGGAGGCCTCCTATCTGGTCGAGCCTGTCGAAGGCCTGTGGCTGCTGATGATCGACGCGAATGTTTTCGTGCCCCTCGACGGATCGGACGACTGGGTCGACAGCACATCGGCCGGATGGAATGCGATGCTGGTGCACAAACGCCATGTGATCTCCTGGATGAAGGATGTCGGCGCGCGGGCGGCGCGGCGCGGCAAGCGTCTCGTCGCGTTCTCCCACTATCCCGCGCTCGATCCGCTGGATGGAACGCGGGCCGCCGAGATCGCGCTTCTGGGGCCGACGGCGACGTCCGGCCGCATTCCGGACGATGCTGTCGGAGAGGCCTTCATCGAGGCGGGGATATCGCTGCATTTCAGCGGCCATCTCCATGTCAACGACACGGCGCGGATGCGGCGCGGCGAGCGGGCTTTCGTCAACGTGGCCGTGCCCTCGCTTGCCGGTTTCCCCCCGGCCTACAAGATCCTGACGCTGCGTGCCGGTGCGGCCGAGATCGAGACGGTTTCGCTCGGGGATATGCCGATGGATGCCGCGATCGGGGCGCTCTACGCCGCGGAAGTGCGCCGGACCAATGTCCAGACCGGCGGCATGGCCGAGGCGACGCGCTATGGGGCGTTTCTCTCGGCGCATATCGGGCATCTCGCCTGGCGCAGGCACCTGAAGCGCGAGTGGCCGGCAGCGCTCGCGGCGCTGTTGCGGGCCGCCACGCTCGGCGATCTCGCGCGGCTCGCCGTCCGGCCCGTGGTGCCAATGGACGTCGCCGTCGCGATGCTTGCCGTGGCGCCCGGACCGCCGCGATCTCAGGAGACGAACGGCCCCGAAGCCTTGTCGGCCATCGCCTTCCTCGGCGACTGGTACCGGCTGCGCATGGGAAGCGATCTCGGAGCGACCGCCATCAGCCCGCAGCGCATGCGCTTCTACGACCGGCTCTCAGCGCTCTATCTGGCGCAGGCCTGGCCGGACGGTTCCGCCCAGAGCGGCATCGCCGCGATGCTGTCGATGTTCGAGGCCTACCGCAGTGGACTGCCCGCGATCGATTTCCGGATCGACCTTTTGAGCGGCGAGATCACCGAGATGTAAGACGCGTTCTTGCGATCCGGGGCCTATTCGAGTTCCCGAACGCGGCTGCGGGCTTCGGTCAGCTCGCTCGTCGTGTGGCTCAGCCGGTCGGCCAGCACACGCATGATCTCGATGGTGATTTCCGGAAAGTCGGTGAGCAGCTTGATGAAATGGTCCTTGCGTATGCGCAGGGCCTCGACGGTCGTCGTCGTCTTCACGGTTGCCGTTCTCGACACGTCGCAGAGGATGGCGATTTCACCGACGATCGAGTTGCGCTCGACTTCGGCCACGCGGATCGGGCCGGTTGCCGAGTCGACCAGGATCTCCGCCTTGCCGTCGAGCACGACATAGGCCGCATCGCCGGCATCGCCCTGGTGGAAGAGCGTTTCGCCGACGCCATAGCTCACCCGATCCGAGGTGAAGGCCAGCAGCTTCAGCTTGCCCGCTTCGACGCCGGAAAAGAGCGGCACCCGCCGCAGCATCTGCACTTCGTCCTTCAGCAACATCAGCTCGTCAACTCCCATATTCGGCGGTACATGCCCTGAACGTTCCGGGTGCGGCAGCAATGCCCGCCCGTCGTCTGGTGCCTGCCAATCTTCCGGTCCCCGTAGGTATCACGAGGTTACCAACTGTTTAAAGACGCCGTCATTGTTGAACAGATTGGCGTGCGTGTCATCCTCGACCAGCGCGCCGCGATCAAATACCAGAACGCGCTCGAACAGTTTCGTCAGGCCGTTGTTCGACAGGACCCAGATCACGGCGGGGTTGGCGCCGTTGCGGGTCAGAAGCTTCATCACGTCGCGGACGATTTCGTCCTGCAGCCGGTGATCGAGGCTGGGAAGAGGCCTGTTGAAGACATAATAGTCCGAGCGGCGGATGATGGCGCGGGCCAGATTGAGCTTCTGCCGCTGGACGGCGGTCAGCCGCTTGCCGCCGGCGCCCAGATTGAAGTCGAGACCGATATCCAGCACCTGCTCGATCAGGCCTTGCGAGTTCAGGAGCGAGGAGACGATGGCGCGGATGCGCTTGGAACCGTCTGTGTGCTTGTGGCTGATACGGCCAAACAGCACGTTGTCCATCAGGCTGGCCGAGGCGAGGTACTTCTCCGGATCGTAGCGCTCGATGTCGTGGGTGAGGTCTTCCGGCATGTTCGCGTGGAACTGACGGCGAACCTCGACGATCTGCGCCATCAGGTCGTCGGTCAGGAGACCGAAGCGGTGGCGGGGCTCGACGTAGTTGAAGCTCAGACGGATGATCTGGTAGCGATCGTCCTCGCTGGCGGTCTCCAGACCCTTGCCGGCATATTTCTGCAGCAGAAGCTGGTAGGCCGGAATATCGTCCGCCGTCATGAAGGTCAGCTGCTGGAAGAAGGGATGATCCGGCGGCAGGTCGGCGAAAAGCTCGACCGCGTTCTCGGCAATCTGGTAGCCCATGTCGAACAGCACGCTGTCGATCCCGGTTTCCGAGACGACCTTGCGGAAGTAGGGGTTCTTGGCGATGGCGCGGCCGGCAACGCTCGGGGCGGTCGCCGTGCCGAACAGCAGGTTTTCGCCGACGGTCGCTTCCATATTGTATTCGCCGGGCTCGAAATAGGCGATCAGCCCGTTGAGGCCGGCTTCTTCCAGTTCCTCGCGCAGGGCCTGGCGCATTTCCACGATGCTGGCCGCAAATTCCGGCCGGTCGGCGGGATCGATATTGGTGCGCAGAGCGAGGTCGAGAATGTCCTTCGACAATTGCACCGTGTCGAGCACGGCGAGGATCGAGGGGAACAGGTCCTCGGCATGCGTCGCGCCGGCGGCGACATAGTCGATCCAGTCGCCATTGACGTCGTAGTCGGGATTTCCGGCGAGCTTGGCTTCCGTCACTTCCCATTTGCGGTGGGCCGCAAGGCTGCCCTCATAGGTCGCGGCGGCCAGCGGCGCATGTTTCAGGCCGTAGAGCAGGTTGTCGCGCAGCGAGCCGTAGAAGAAGAACGTGTCCGACGAGGCGTAGGTGATGCTGCGGCCGACGACCGATTCCGGCATGTGCAGCAGATCTTCGCCGCCGAGCGTGATCTTGCCGCCCTCCGGCCAGATCAGGCGGCCGAAAGCCTCGGCCAAAACGTCGCCGCCGCTGGCCGCCCCGCCGATGATGGCCACCTTTTCGCCCGGCTTGATCTCGACCGACACATGCTCCAGCAGGCGCGCGCCGCTGTCGTCGGCCAGCGTGAGACCGGATGCGGCCAGCGAACCCGTCTTCTTGCAGGGCTCGCCATTGTCAGCACTTGAACGGCCCATGCCCGCAGCCGCCATGCCGGCACCGACCGCAACGGCTCCGGCCGCACCGGCCGCGCCGGCCGCGCCGATTGTGGAGACGGCCTGGATCTTCGGATCGATCAGCGAATCGACCGTGAACTGCTCGACCACCTGGACATATTTCACCTGCACGTCCTGGCGCAGCTGATCCCAGTCGATCAGCTCCTTCAGCGGGCCCGGCAGGTCCTTGTAGGCGCTGATGACGGCGACGAGCTGGCCGATGTCGAGCTGGCCGCGCAGAGCGAGATAGCCGCCGATGCAGTAGAACAGGAAGGGCGTCAGCTGTGCGAGGAAGTTGTTGATGAACTTCACCATGAACTTCCACTGGTAGAGATCGTAACGGATCTTGTAGATCCGCCCCAGCCGCGCGGCCACGTCGGCGCGCTCGTAGTTCGAGGTGTCGTAGGCGTGGATGGTGCCGATGCCGTCCACGATCTCGCTCACGCGGCCGGCAAGTTCGCGCGCCGTGATCTGGCGCTCGCGGCCGAGCACGAGAAGGCGGCGGCGCATGCGCGGGATGATCGTCGCCTGGATGCCGACCATGAAGGCGGCGATGAAGCCGAGCCACATGTTTTGCATGAAGATGAAGGCGAGGGCGGTCAGCGCCTGTCCGCCGAGCAGAGCCGGCGAGACGAAGGCATCGCCGGTGAACCCGCCAAGCGGCTCCACCTCGTCCTTGACCATGGAGGAGACTTCCGCCCCCTTCATCCGCTTGAACTGGGTGGGGGGGAAGCGAAGGATGCGATCGACGAGTTCGAAGCGGATGCGGCGCAGCAGGCGTTCGCCGAGCCGGCCCTTATAGGTGTTGATGTAGAGCTTGAAGAGGCCGTTGACGATGACGAGCAGGAGGAAGATCACGCTCAGCGCGTAGAGCGTTTCCATCCGCGTCAGGTCGAGGCCGTCGAACAGGGTGACATCCCCGATCCAGGGCAGCGAAAAGGAGACGTCGAAGAACCGCTGGGTGGCGCCGGGCTGCTCGAAACCCTTCCCCTGGATCGGGCCGTTGACGATCTGCTTGGGCAGGTCGAACGATAGGAAATACGGGATCATCGAGATGGCGACGATCATGAGGATCCACATTTGCTGCTTGCGCGTGTGGGTCCAGATGTAACGGGTAAGGCGGATATCCATGAAGGGCTGCCATCGAGACGAAGCGGAGACGACGCGGGGAACCAGGTGCTCGTCTGTCTCCTCCGTTCAGACGGAATCTATAGCACTCATAGCCGGAAAACCACCCGCAAACGCGTTGTTCTCAGCGTCTCCCCCGACGCTTGCGCGGTCGCCCGTCCTACAGCATGTCGCGCAGGATATCGGCCGTCCGGTCTGCGCCTTCCAGGTCGATCGACAGGTCTCCTTCGGGGAAGGCCGAGGCATCGAGACCGGCGCGGATCGCGGCGGCCATCCGCTCGGCCGAGAGGTCGGCATCCCCGAGCGTCGAGACGAGGCCGAGGCGTTCCAGCCGTTCGGCGCGGGCCGCCTGTTCCGTTTCGCCACCCGTGGTGAAGGGCACGACGATCGCCCGGCAGCGTGCCCGCAGGATGTCGCAGACGGTGTTGTAGCCGGCCTGCGACACCGAGAGACGGGCGACGGACAGGAGGCTGGCAAAGTCCGGTCGGAACCGGAAGACCTTGACGTTGCCGACCACACCGGCGGCGATCGCATCATGATCGGCCTGGGCGAGGTTCGGGCCCGTGATCAGCGCCCAGGGCTTTTCCGGGCGGATGATGGCGGTTGCCCCGACGACCGCATGCAGAACGTGCCGGCCGACCGCCCCGCCGCCGGCGGAAACGACGACTTCGAACCTGTCTGCGGGTGGCTCCGGCTGCGGCGGGGCGACGAGGCCGGTATAGACCACCTTGTCGGCGATCTCGTCGGCATGCGGAAAGGTCTCCTCGAGGCGGGCGAAGGTCGGATCGCCATGGATGAGGATGCGGTCGAAGTAGCGGTCAATGTAGTCGACCGTTTCCCGGTCGCGCTCCGGCTTGGGGCGCTTCTGCAGGATATCGCGGACCGATGCGAAAATCTTCGGCGGCTCCGGCATGGCGCGGGCGGCGTCGAGGAAAAGCAGGAGCTCGAAGCGCATCTGCCGCCGGCCGAAAGGAAAGGCCTCGGTGAGGATGGCGTGCGGCCGGGTTTCGTGGAGGATGGCGAGCAGGCGATCGCGGCGCATGTCGCGAAACGCGTCGTCCACCGGGTTGCCGTCCATGTCCTGCAGCGCGGAAAAACCTTCGTCGCTGGAGACGACGGGCGGCAGCGCGATGTGGCGGACGGCCGGGCCGGGAAAGCCGGAGACGGGCTTGCCGCCGGTCACGACCGTCACGTCGAAGCCCCGCACCGCGAGCGCATTGGCGATCCGGCTCGCCCGGGTGAGGTGGCCGATGCCGAGCAGGTGCTGGACGTAGAAGAGAACGCGTTTCGGTTCCGGATCGGTCATGGTGCGGTCCGCCATTCGGTTTCAAAGAGATTGCGTAGCTGGGTGATGCTGGTGTGGTAGTCGAAATCGCGCCGGACGCGCCGTTCGGCGGCGTCTCCCAGGGTTTTGCGCAGGGCAGGATCGCGGATGGCGCGCTCCAGGGCCTCTGCAATCGCCTGGGGGTCTTCGGGCGGCACGAGCAGGCCGGTTTCACCGTTCGACAGGAGTTCGGGCACGCCGGAAATCGTGGTGGAGACGCAGACGAGCTTCTGGCTCGACGCCTCGACGATCACGTTCGGCAGGCCGTCCCGGTCGCCGTCGGCGCCGATGCGGCAGGCGAGCGCGAAGATGTCGGATGCCCGATAGCGGGCGAGCACGTCTTCCTGCGCCATCGCGCCGAGCCAGTCGATGCGGTCGGCGATGCCGAGATCGGTCGCCATGGCCTTCAGCGACTTGGCCAGCGTGCCGCCGCCGATATGCACGAAGCGCCAGGCGAGATTTGCAGGCAGGCGCGCGAGTGCCGTCAACAGGAGGTCGTAGCCCTTCTTTTCCACGGCCCGGCCGACGCTGAGAATGATCAAGGGATCGGCAGGGTCGCTGCCGTCACGCAGAGGGCGCTCCGCATCGAAGGGCGAGAATCGGGCAAGGTCGAGGCCGTGATAGCTCAGATGCACGCTTGTCTTGTCGGTCGCGAGCGTGCGGAGATGCTGGAAGCCGGTTTCGGTGCAGGTCACGGTCCAGCGGTTGGAGGCGAGCTTGTCGGTCAGCTCCCAGTCGGGCGAGGTCCAGATGTCCTTGGCATGGGCCGAGCATGTCCAGGGAATATCGGTCAGGAGGCTCGCATAAGCGGCGACGGAAGCCGGCGTGTGGATGAAATGGGCATGCAGCCAAGCGCCGCCCTCCGGCCATTCCGCGGCAAGCACGGCGGCCTGGCCGAAGCGGCGGACCCTGTTGCGCGAGATGTCGCGGGCAAGGTCGCGTCTGAACGCTGCGAAGGCCTTGCGGAAGCCCGCGCGCCGGGTGGCGGCCCAAAGCCCGCGCAGCACGCGCAACGGTTCGTGATGGAGATATTCCGGCAGATAGAGCACCGGCGCGCGGATCTCGTCGTGAACGGGATGGCGCTTCTTGTCGGTGGGGTGGCGCATCGAGATCAGCGACAATTCGAGCCCCGCCTGTTCGAGGCCGAGCAGTTCCTGCGCGATGAAGGTTTCCGACAGGCGTGGATAGCCCTTCAGGATGACGACGATCTTGCGGCTTTGCATGACGTTTCAGGCCTTCACGACGCTCAGATGGTCGCGGTCCCGCCCATCGAGCATGTCGCCGACGATCCGGGAAATATTGCTCAGCCCATCCAGATGCATGTTGGCGGCGTGATGGGAGGGCGGAGCGCGGTGCGGCAGGGCATGCAGCGCGGCGGCGAGCCGCTTGGGGTCGGCGGCTTCCTGCGGCAGCAGCATATCGACCAGACCGAGTTCGCTGGCGCGGCGGGCGCGGATCAGCTGTTCCTCGCGCGGCACGACGCGCGGAACGATCAGGGCCGGCTTGTCGAAGGAGAGGATCTCGCAATAGGTGTTGTAGCCGCCCATGGCGACGACGCCGCTCGCATTGGCAATCAGTTCCTCCATGCGGTTGTCGAACTCGATCACCTGCAGATGCGGCGTCAGCGCGCATTTGGAGAGCAGCTTGTGGCGCTGCTTTGCCGGCATGTAGGGGCCAAGCACCACGAAGGAAGGATGCGTCAATGTCGGGTCGGCCCGGTAGGCGTCCACGACATCGTGGACGAGGTCCGATCCATCGCCGCCGCCGCCGGTGGTGATCAGGATGTACTCGCCCTTCGGCTTGTGCTCGGAGCTGACGTCGAGCGAGACGCTGCGCTGGAGGAAGCCGACGAAATTCATGCGCGCGCGCACCGACGCCGGCACGTCGAGACCGACGAGCGGATCGTAGAAATCGGGCGGGCCGTAGACCCAGACGGTATCGTAGAACTGTCCGATCTTGCGCATCACGTCGTTGCGCTTCCATTCGGCTTCCAGGAGATGCGGCGCGTCCATGACCTCGCGCAGGCCGAGCACCAGGGCCGTGCCCTGGTGCTTGAGGTAGGAGAGCGTGTCCTCCACCTCGCCGCGAAGGCCCATGGGCTCCTTGTCGACGATGAAGATGTCGGGCTTGAAGGTCTCGGCCGTGTGCCGGATGATCGAACGGCGCATCTTCAACGTCTCGTTCAGATCGATGTGCCGGTCCATCGAGGTGTATTCGCCGTTGCGCAACTTGATCACGCTCGGGATCTTCACGAAATCGACGCGGGCGCGGTAATCATAGGCGCCGGCGATGGTCGCGCCCGAAATGATCAGCACCTGCAGGCCGCGGTAATCCTCGACCAGGGCATGGGCGATCGCCCGGCATCGGCGCAGATGGCCGAGACCGAACGTATCGTGGCTGTACATCAGAATGCGGGCATTTTCGATGCGGCGCGTCATCGGCACGGCTCTTCGTGCTGGGCAAGCTTGATCAGCATTGGAAACTCACTTGTACGGATCAGCCGCATCTCTAAGTCCGTCACCCAGAAAGTTGAAGGCCAGAATGACGAGAATGACCGGGATGGTTGGATAGAGCAACCACGGATAAAAAGCGATGGTGCTGACGCTGCGCGCTTCCGTCAGGAGAATGCCCCAGCTGGTGATCGGCGGACGCAGGCCGAGACCGAGGAAACTCAAAGCGGTTTCGCCGAGAATCATCGCCGGGATCGACATGGTCGCGCTGGCGATCAGGTGCGACATGAAGCCGGGCACGAGGTGGCGGCCGATGATGCGGCTGGTGCGCGCGCCCATCAGCTGTGCCGCGAGCACATAGTCCTCCTCGCGCAGCGCCAGCAGCTTGGAGCGCACCGCACGGGCAAGGCCCGTCCAGTCGAGAAGACCGAGGATCGCGGTGATGCCAAGATAGATGACGAGGGGGCTCCACGTCACCGGCATGATGGCGGCCAGCGCCATCCAGAGCGGAATGCTCGGGATCGATTGCAGCACCTCGATGATCCGCTGGACGATCAGATCGAAGACGCCGCCCTTGTAGCCGGCGAGACCGCCGATGACGATGCCGAGGACGAAGCTCATCGTCACGCCGAGAAGGCCGATCGTCAACGAGATGCGGGCGCCGTAGAGAATGCGCGACAGCACGTCGCGGCCGAGGCGGTCGCTGCCGAGCATGAAGAACTGTCCGCCCTCCGCCGGGCAGACGAGATGCAGCGACGCCGGGACGAGGCCCCAGAAGTCGTAGGCATCGCCGCGGCAGAAGAAGCGCAGCTTTTCGACCCGCTCCGGATCTTCCGTATAGACGCGGCGCAGCGTATCCATGTCGAGGTTCATCGTGCGGCCGTAGACGAACGGGCCGACGAACTGCCCGTCATCGAACAGGTGCACCTGCTGCGGCGGCGCGTGGATGAAATCGACATTTCGGGTGTGCAGGTTATAGGGCGCCAGGAACTCGACGATCGTGATCATCGCGTAGAGCAGAGCGAGGAAGACGAGCGACACGACGGCCACCCGGTGACGCTTGAACTTCCACCACATCAGCTGAAGCTGTGAAGCCTCGTAGACGTGCTTCTGCTTCTGGCTCATCGCTTCCACGGCCATCGGATCGAAGGGCGCGGTGGAGACGAAATGCTTCAGCGGCTGGCCGGGCTCCGGCAGGCAGGCGGGCGGCGTGGCAGGGAAGGGAGCGGTGGACGGCGGATGCGGTGCGTTCACTTCGTGCTGCCCCCCTGGAGCCGGATGCGCGGGTCGAGGAACGCCAGCGCGATGTCGGAGACGAGCACGCCGATGACGGTGAGGAAGGCGAGGAACATCAGGAAGGAGCCGGCCAGATACATGTCCTGGCTCTGCAGCGCCCGGATCAGCATCGGCCCCGTGGTTTCCAGCGACAGCACGATGGCGGTGATTTCGGCGCCCGAAATGATCGCCGGCAGGATCGAGCCGATGTCGGCGATGAAGAAGTTGAGCGCCATGCGCAGCGGGTACTTCACCAGCGCGCGAAAGGGATGAAGCCCCTTGGCCTTCGCCGTCACCACATATTGCTTCTGGAGTTCATCGAGCAGGTTGGCCCGCAGCCGCCGGATCATGCCGGCGGTGCCGGCCGTGCCGATGATGATGACCGGGATCCACAGGTGCTCCAGGATCGACAGGAACTTGTCCCAGCTCATCGGCTGCGAGAGATATTTCTGGTCCATCAAATGCCCGATGGAGGTCCCGAACCACATGTTGGCGAAATACATGAGGATCAGCGCGAACATGAAATTGGGGATCGCAAGACCCAGGAGACCGAGGAAGGTGAGGCCGTAATCGCCCCAGCTATATTGGTGCGTGGCCGAGTAGATGCCGATCGGAAAGGCGATGATCCAGGTGAAGAAGATCGTCACGAACGAGACCATGACCGTCAGCCAGAGGCGATCGCCGACGACGTCGGACACAGGCAGCTGGTACTCGAACGAATAGCCGAAATCGCCCTGCAGCATGCCGGCGACCCAGTGGAAATAGCGCATGACCGGCGGGCGGTCGAAGCCGTATTCGGCCCGCAGCGCCTCGATCTCGGCCATATCGACGCCTTCGCCCTGCGCGCGCATCTCCGAGATATAGCTCTCGAAATAGTCGCCCGGGGGAAGTTCGATGATGGTGAAGACGAGGGCCGAGATGATGACGAGCGTCGGGATCATGACGCCGACGCGCCAGAGAATGTATCGCAGCATCGATCAGCTCACCTTGTCGCCGAGCCAGAACGTATCCGGCATGTAGACCCCGAAGAAGCAGGTCGGATCGAAGCCGTAGAGGCCGTGTTCCGGAACGTTCTGCATGCGCGCCGTGTGCAGGATCGGCTGGAGCGTCGCATTGACCATGCCGATGGAATAGACCTGGTCGGTGTAGATCGACAGCATCTCGTGCCAGATGCGCGTGCGCCCGGCCGTGTCCGCCGAGCGGCGCCACTCTTTCAGGAGGTCCACCAGCTTCTGCGCCTCGGGCAGTTCCGGCGCGTGGCCGAACTGGCCGAGCGAGAGATAGTGCATGCCCCAGACCGGCCATTGCAGCTGGTCGTCCGCGCTCGGCGCCAGCTGGCCCGGGCTCATATCGGCCGTCGGCACGCCATTGGGAAGGCCGAGCCACATGGACATCATGATCTCGCCGCCCATGGTGCGGTTGCGGAAGACTTCGCGCTGCGATGTCTTGATGAAGAGGGGGATGCCGATCTTCGCCCAGTGATCGGTGATGAGTTCGAGCACGTCGGTTTCCAGCGTGCTCTCGCCGGCGGTTTCCACCACAATCTGCGCGACGCGGCCATCCGGCAGCAGGCGCATGCCGTCTTCGTCGCGGTTGGTCAGTCCCGCCGCGTCCAGCAGGAGGTTCGCCTGCGCGGTGTCGTGCTGCGACCAGGCGGCGGCATATTCCGGCTTGAAGAGCGGGCTTTCCGGCAGCACGGTATCGGCGCTTTCCTTGCCGAGACCGTAAAAGGCGACCATGTTGATCTCGCGCCGATCGATCGCCAGCGACAGCGCCCGGCGAACGCGGACATCGCGCAGCAGGCCCTGCCAGACGGGGTCGCCGTAATTGAGGTTGGGCAGCAGCGCCACGCGCGAGCCCTGCACGCGCTTCCACAGCTTGACCTTCACCGGATAGCGCTTCTCGCTGTCCTTGATGAAGGCATAGTCCACGAAGTCGATGTTCTGCGCCTGCAGATCCGCTTCGCCGCCGCCGGTCTTTGCCGCGATGATGCCGGGCGACGACACGTTGAGGACGACGCGGTCGATATAGGGAAGCTGAACCCCGTTCTCGTCGACACGGTGGAAGTAGGGATTGCGATCGAAGAGGAACTGCTCGGCCGGCGATGCGGTCGTGTTCATCCAGGGGTCGAGGGTCGGAAGCTCCGGATTGTCGGGCCGGCTCTGGCGGGACATCTTGATGTGCAGGTCCACCCACTTCTTGACCCGGTACTGCTTCATGAAGGCCTTGAGCTGGTCTTCGGTCTGATACTTCTTGTGGAACTGCTTCATGTAGGCAGCCGGCAGCAGCAGCGTCAGCGGCAGAGCGGAGGCGAGATTCGGCAGGAAATCCGGGTTCGGGGCGTCCCAGCTGTAGCGCACGGTGCGCGCGTCGATGACCTCGAACCGCGGCGGCTTGCCGTCCGCCAGCAGCTCCTGCTGCACGCCGCCCTTGCGCAGGTCCGGGTCGAGGACCACGTCCTCCCAGGTATAGCGGAAGTCTTCGGAGGTTACCGGGCTGCCGTCCGACCAGCGATGGCCTTCGCGAATGCGGAAGGTAAAGACCTTTTCGCCCTCGACCTCGCAGGCTTCCAGGATATCCGGCTGGAAGGCGAGCTTCTCGTCGTAACCGACGAGACGGGCATAGCCATTGATATACATCACGCGGATGTCTTTCTGGCTGCCGATCAGGATGCGGATGGCACCGCTATAGCTGCCGGGCGTCCGGCCGATGGCGCCAAGGTTGATGACGCGCGGCGTTTTCGGAAGCCGCTCGGCCATCGGCGGCAGGGAGCCGGCCGCGATCTTTTCGAGCAGGATCTGCGGCTCCGTGCCCGCCGCCATGGCGTTTTTCGGCAGCATGAGCCGGGGCAGGGCGATGGCGGAGGCGAGGAGGCCGAGCGTTGTGCGGCGCTTGATCACGGCTGAAGCTCCTTCACGTCGGCATTGCGGCTCGCCAGCACCCAGTGACCGTTACCGAGGTCGGCCGGCGCGAGGCCGGTATCGCTTTCGCCGGGGCGGAAGGCGGCGTTCCAGCGAGCCTTGTCGGAGGCGCCGCTCGCGCCGAGCGCGACGAAGTCCAGCGGCCGATCGAGATCCGGGAAGGGGACGGCGGCCAGAAGCGCCTTGGTGTAGGGGTGGACCGGCGCGCGCATCAGCGTTTCGCGCGGCGCCAGTTCCACGATCCGGCCGGCGCACATCACGGCGATGCGGTCCGCCATGTAATCGACGACTGCGAGATTGTGGGAGATGAAGAGGTAGGTAAGGCCGAGTTCCGCCTGCAGGTCCTTGAGGAGGTTGAGGATCTGCGCCTGCACGGACACGTCGAGCGCGGAGACGGGCTCGTCGCAGATCAGCAGCTCCGGCCCGAGCGCGAGCGCGCGCGCAATGCCGATGCGCTGGCGCTGGCCGCCGGAAAAGCTGTGGGGATAGCGGTTCATGTGCCGCTCGCTGAGGCCGATGGCCTTCAAGAGCGCCTTGACCGTCTGCTGCCGGCTCTTCGGATCGCCGCGATGGTGAATTTCCAGCGGTTCGCTCAGAATGTTCTGCACCGTCATGCGCGGCGAGAGCGAGGAGACCGGATCCTGGAAGATCATCTGCATGCGCGTGCGCAGCGTGTCGAGCGAGGAGCCCTGCGCCTTGAGAATGTCGATCGGGCCATCGGCGGCGTTCAGCATGATCGAGCCGGTATCGGGCGACAGCGCCCGCATCAGGATCTTGCTGAGCGTGGTCTTGCCGCATCCGCTTTCGCCGACGAGCCCGAGACATTCTCCGCGGCGAATGTCGAAGCTGACATCGTCGACGGCGCGGTGTTCGTTCTTCTCGCCTTTCTTCCACCAGCCGGTCTTGCGGCTGGTAAAGGTCTTGCCGATGTGGCTAACGGAGAGGAGAACGTCCGCGGTCGGTGCCGGAAGCGTGTCCTCGACCCGCGGCAGCGGACGCTTCGGCGCGCTTTCGCCTTTGCGCCGGACGATCAGGCTCTCGACGTTGACAGGCACGTCGCGCAGCGCCTTCAGCCGCTCGCCGGGCTTCATGTCGAAATGCGGCACGGCGGCCATCAGCCCCTGCAGGTAGGGGTGGGACGGGTTGCGGAAGATATCCTCGACGGAGCCGGCTTCCATGATCTCGCCGTGATAGATCACGACGACCTCGTCGGCCATGTTGGCGACGACGCCGAGATCGTGGGTGATCAGCAGCACGGCCATGCCGAAGGTTGCCTGCAGGTCCTTGAGCAGTTGCAGGATCTGCGCCTGGATGGTGACGTCGAGCGCCGTCGTCGGCTCGTCCGCGATCAGCAGCGACGGCCGGCAGATCAGCGCCATGGCGATCATCGCGCGCTGGCGCATGCCGCCGGAGAGCTCAAAGGGATACATGCCGAAGGCGCGCTTCGGATCGGGGAAGCCGACGAGCCGCAGCATTTCCTCGGTCTGCGTCCGCTGCCCGGCCTTGTCGACGTCCCGGTGGATGCGCAGGCTTTCGCTGATCTGGTCGCCGATGGTGTGCAGCGGCGAGAGCGACGTCATCGGCTCCTGAAAGATCATGCCGATGCGATTGCCGCGGAAGGCACGCATATCCGCACCGTCGGGCGCAAGTGCCGCGAGATCGACCACGCCGCCCGGCGCGGTGTCATCCTTGAAGAGAATCTTGCCGCCGATTTCGGCCGACTTCGGCAGGATGCCCATGATGGCCTGGCTGATCACCGATTTGCCGGAGCCGGATTCGCCCACCAGCGCTGTGACCTTGCCTGGCAGCACGCGCAGGCTTGCCTTGCGCACTGCATCGATCCGACCGCCGAACATGGCGAAAGAAACGCTCAGGTCTTCGATCCGCAACAGGTCTCCGCCTGATGTCATGCCTGCCATTCCCCACTTATTCTCTCCATCCGGTGCGGATGGTGGCCGGCTTTTCGCCAAAACCTTGAAGGGAAGACTATCGCAGGCATTTCGGCCTGTCCATGACCGCTCTGCAAAGCGCAAGGTCACGCCTTCCCGGCGTCGGCTGCGGGTCTAGCGTCATGATGTATCGGTTATTTGAAGATCTGCTCCCGCGAGCAGACAATTGCTACTGCAGCAGTTTGTTCCAGATATCGCGCTGTGGCATGTTGCGGTTGCGGTAGAGCAGCATGACCTGCTCCGCCTCGGAGCTGCTTTCCTGCGTGCGGTGGCGGATGGCTTCCGCCTGGTCGATCTTCAGGAGCTTTTCGCTCGGCACGAGAACCGTGAGTTTCTGGCGGACGCCGCGCAGTTTTTCCTCGCCGAGCGTTTCCCATTCGCCGCCGGCATAGGCGGTGAAGGCCTGGCTTGCGACGATATGGGTCGAGTGCTTTTTCGTCAGGCCCTGCAGGCGGGAAACCTCGTTGACGGCGGTGCCGAAGGCGGAGAACGTCAGGCGATCGCGCAGGCCGACATTGCCGAACATGACGTTGCCGATATGCAGGCCGATGCCGTAGCCGACCTCGCTCAGCCCGTTTTCCCGGCGCTCCCGGTTCATGTCCGCCATGCGGGCGGTCGCCTGTCGCACGGCCTCCATAGCGGCAAGGGCTGCGGCCTGGGACGGCTCGCGATGGCGGCCGCAGGGATAGACCGCGAGGAAACCATCGCCGAGGAAGCTGAGGATTTCGCCGCCGCCGCGATTGAACGGGGTCGCGATGGCGTCGAAGAACTGGTTCAGCGTGTCGATATAGGCCTGGCGGCCCTCGCGTTCGGCCAGCACGGTCGACTGGCGCATGTCCGCCATGACGAGCACAGCGCGGATGGTTTCGCCATCGCCGCGACGGATCTGGCCGGAGAGCACGCGCTTGCCGGCGTTTTCCCCCAGATAGGTCGTGAGCATATTGTCGGCGAGCTTGCCGAGCACCGCCATCTTGGCGGCAACGGCGAGACTGCTCTGCAGACGCAGCATGGCCTCGATCAGCTGGTCGGAAAAGCCTTCCGGCGCATCCGTGGTCCAAGACCCGACCATGCCCTGGCCGTGGCTCTCGCTGAACGACTGGACGAAGGCAAAATAGTCGGTCGCGCCATCGCGCTTCAGCTCCTCGAAGATCGGGAACTCGATCGACGTTTCCGGCGTGATGCGGCGGCGGAGATGGTCGAGGTCATGGGAAAACAGGTAATAATAGGGGCTGCGCAGGAAGCGTTCCGCATCCGTCTCGCTCTGTCCGGCGCGAAAGCCCTCGACGGTGACGCCCTTGCCGCGCTGCCAGGTAAAGCCGAGCGCGTCGTAGAGCGGGTGGAGCATGGCAAAGCTCAGATGCACGCGCGAGAGCGGCACGCCGGCCGCCGCGAGCCGTTCGCAGAAGCCGGTGACCAGCGTTTCGAGCGAGCCGCCATTCAGCGCCGTCTGCTTGAGCC
The DNA here is from genome assembly GCF_004342335.1 of Rhizobium sp. PP-F2F-G48. NCBI lineage: Bacteria > Pseudomonadati > Pseudomonadota > Alphaproteobacteria > Hyphomicrobiales > Rhizobiaceae > Rhizobium > Rhizobium sp. PP-F2F-G48. The sequence goes on from NZ_SLVH01000001.1 coordinate 180,161, forward strand.
ACAAAGACACGCGATCGAGCAGATGCGTGGAAACCTGCTGTGTCTGGGTCATGGCAATCTTCCCGCTGTCTGGTCCGAACGATCGATGCGGGGCAATGTCCCCCGGCACCGCAAGCGCTGGATGGAAATATAATCACGGAGAATGGCAGAAACCAGAATGACCCGCGAGAAAAGTTGACGAAACCGGTCGGCTTGGATCTTGACCATCGGTGCCGAAGCTGTCGCAGCCCGCCCCGGCCTTGATGGCTGGCCTTCAGACCCGACCTTGACAGCGGCATCCCAAGTCCGCATCTGCCATGGCTCCGGCGTGCGCGGCACGTCCCAACCGGCAAGGCAACCGATGAGCATGTCCCCCCACGCGGTCCTTTTGTCGCGGATCGCCGATCGCACGGCGCATGCGGGCGTCATCGGTCTCGGCTATGTCGGCCTGCCGCTGGCGATCGCCATTGCCCGAAAGGGTTTCACCGTGACGGGTTTCGACATCGATCCCGGCAAGATCGTCGCCATCGAGGCGGGCCGGTCCTATATCGAGGCGGTCGGCGACGCGGTGCTTGCGGCGGAACGGGACGCCGGCCGGTTTTCCGCAACCGTCGATTTCGACGGTCTGGCGGCCTGCGACGTCATCGTCATCTGCGTGCCGACGCCGCTGACGCGGCACCGCGATCCCGACCTGACCTATATCGTCAAGACCTGTGAGGACATTGCCCGGCGGCTGCGGCCGGGGCAACTCGTGGTGCTGGAATCCACCACCTATCCCGGCACGACGACGGATGTCGTGCGGCCGATCCTGGCGGCCACCGGGCTCGATATCGGGGGCGAGGTGTTCCTCGGCTTTTCGCCCGAGCGGGAAGATCCCGGCAATCGCGATTTCTCGACCACCAGCATTCCGAAGATCGTTGCCGGCGACGGCGATGCGGCGGCCGAGGTGATGGAAGCCTTCTATTCGGCCGTGGTGGAGCGTGTCGTGCCCGTTTCGACGACCGCGACGGCCGAGGCGGTGAAGCTGACGGAGAATATCTTTCGCGCCGTCAATATCGCGCTCGTCAACGAGTTGAAAACCGTGTTCGAGGCCATGGGCATCGACGTCTGGGAGGTGATCGACGCAGCGAAGACCAAGCCTTTCGGCTATATGCCGTTCTATCCGGGGCCCGGCCTCGGCGGGCACTGCATCCCGATCGACCCGTTCTATCTGACCTGGAAATCTCGCGAATATGAAATGCCGACCCGGTTCATCGAACTCGCGGGCGAGATCAATTCGGCCATGCCCAAGCACATCGTCGGTCGGCTGGCCGAGGCGCTGGACGTCCATCTCGGCAAGGCGCTCAGCCGCTCGCGCGTTCTGGTGCTTGGCCTTGCCTACAAGAAGAACGTGCCTGACATCCGCGAAAGTCCGTCGCTCAAACTGATCGAGCTGATCGAGGAGCGCGGCGGGCGTGCCGCCTTCCATGATCCGCATGTGGACGAGATCCCGAAGACACGCGAATATCTCGCGCTGAAGGGCCGGCGCTCCGTGCCGCTGAGCGAACTTGCCGATTTCGATGCCGTGCTGGTCGCCACGGATCACGACGATGTAGATTATGCGCTGGTCGCGCGGCAGGCGCCGCTCGTCATCGATACCCGCAACGTCTTTGCCCGCCGCGGCATTGCGGGTGGCCTGATCATCAAAGCCTGATCGAAAAGGCCTGATCGTAAAGGCCTGGTCGCTCAGGCTGCGGGCGCTGCCTGCATCGGTGCCTTCAGGTGGCTTGCCGCCATGGCATAGCCGCCATTGGCGCCATCGATGAAGTGCATATGATCGCGGCTGAGCGCCGTGGGGACGATGCAGGTCATCAGCGCCTCGTCCTGGCGATGCAGCCCATAGCGGCAGACGCCGTCCGCCGCGGCGCGCTCCAGCCGGGCCTCGATGCTGGCAAGCCGCCCTGAATCGATGTCGATCGTCATTTTCAGACCATCGTCGAACTTGCGAAAGTCCGAATTGCTGGCGACGTCCTGGCGGTAGATTTTTGGATCGAAGCGGCCGAGCGTCAGTCCGAGGCGCGCCAGACCATAGGTCAGTGCCGCCTCGAGGAGAACGCGGCCGCGCTTGCGCAGGCGGCTCTGCGTTTCCACCGTTCGCACTTCGGTTTCCAACCCTTCGCGGGAGAGGCCGATCGTCGGCCCCTCGGCCGGCACCGGATGGCCCTCGCGCTCCTCGCCCGCGGCAAGCGCGACGATATCGGCGACCAGCCGGGCGAAGGGGCCGGCCTCCTTGCCGGGACAGGGCACGGCGATGATCGAGACGATGGCGCCATGACGGGAAGCGATGGGGTTCCAGCGACAGGACAGCCCAGTGAGATCGGGGCGGGCGCCCGCAGGCGCCGGCGCGACGAGATAGCGCCCGGCCTTCATTTCCGTTTCCGCCCAGGCGCCGCCGCCGCCGGCGAACATGGCATAGGACACGTCGGTGCTGACCTGAAACCGTGCGACCCGAACATCGAAGCCGGCGAGCCGGATGTCGGAGACGGGGATGAGGGCTGCCCGCAGGTCGAGATCGAGTTCCTCACGGGTGTAGAGTTGCACCGAGGCAAGGGCGGATGTGGCCGCCACCAGCGCCGAGGGCGGCAGGGCCACCAGCGCGCCATCGCCGCCGAAGACGAAGGGAAGGTCGAAATGGCCGACCGCATTCAGGACCGATGAGATGACGCTGGCGCCGGCCATGTTCACGGCCTTGTAGCGTCCGGCCTCGATGGCGCCGGTGGAATCGACGATGTCGGCGCTGGCGATCCACCAGTCGATCGGCAGCGGGCGATAGTTCTGCGCATCCGCCACGCCCTCGAACGCCGTGAAAACGGGCAGTGTGGAAAAGAAAAGATCGCTCTGCACCTGTGCCATGGAGGCAAGGTAGCACAGCCGGAAGCTTGCGGAAGGGCCGGGCCGGATGACTTTTGCGTGGGCGGACCGGTTGTGGCGGGCCGTTCTCCGCGCGAAAGGGTCGGCCTGTTGCCTGCGATGGGGTCGGGACCCTATAGAGGGCCTCCCGATCACCGGAAACTGCCTGCATGAGTCGTCTCGACAGCTTCATCGCCCGCCTGCTGGCGCAGCGCGCCATCCTCAACCATGTCCGGGATGACATGGCGCTTCCGGGTGATGGCGCGGTGTTGGAAATCGGGCTTGGAAACGGTCGGACCTATGATCATATCCGAGAGATCTTTCCCGATCGCCGGATCATCGCCTTCGATCGCGCCGTCGGGTCACACCCCAGATCGACGCCGGACGAAGGCGACCTCGTGCTCGGTGAAATTTCGGAGACGCTGAAGACCGTGGCCGGCATCGGCGCGGCCTTTGCCCATGCCGATATCGGCACGGCCTATCCCGAGGTGGATGCGGAGACGAAACGCTGGTTGCCGCCAGCGCTTGCCGATGCGCTCGCCTCCGGCGGGATCGTCGCCAGCGGCCTGCCGCTCGCGCATGGCGATCTGGTCCCGCTGCCGGTGCCGGAGGGAATCGATCCGAAGCGCTATTATCTCTACCGGCGCCGCTAGGCGCTGTCGGGCAGAAGCAGCAGGTCGAACTGGTCTTGGTCGAGCGGAATGTCGGCGAGCGCCATCTCCGTCATCGCGTCTTCGGTGAAGACCATGCAGCGCGAATAGAATGTGCCGAGCCACTCTGCGAAAGCGCGTGCCTCGGCGTGGCCGTAGAAGACCGGCGAGAATTCGAGATAGAACGGCGTCCGGCGTTCCAGAAGCGGGATCATCGAGCGGGCGGCGACCGGCTCGTATCCTTCGATATCCATGAAGATCAGCGATACGCCGTCGGCCGCGATGTTCTCACCGGCAAGGATGTCCATGACCGGGCGCACGGGCACGCTGATCTGCCGGTCGCGCGGGCTCTGCCGCGTGGTGCTGCTCTTGCCGTGATTGTCGGGATGCTGGAAAAAGTCGATCGTGCCCATGGTTTCGCCCGCAGCGCAGGCAACGGCGGTGATCCGATCCTCCAAACGGTTCTGGCGAATGTTCTGGGTGAGGAGCGCGTAGTTTCGCGGGTCCGCCTCGACCGTCACGATGCGCGGAATGTCGCTGCCAAGCGCGAAGTAGATCGTCTGCGTGCCGATATTGCCGCCGACTTCCAGGAGGGCTCCCGACAGGCTTATCCGACGCTCCCGCAGGACGGTGAGCAGGCGGACGACGTGGTCGCGCTCGAACTGGCCCTTCCGGTAGACCTTGCGGCCGATATAGTCGTGCGGCGAGAAGGTCATGACGTGATCGCCGCAATCGGCGGTCATGGAGAGCACGCGCGGACTGATGCACTGGATCAGGAGTTCCCGACCGTAGCGCGTGGCAAAGGCCCGGCGTGCCCATCGGTTGCGCAGCTTGCGCAGCCGGCGTTTCCACCGCTTTAAAACCGGCATGTCATTGACGAGGGGCATGCGCCACCTTTCCCGGTCGATCGCGTTGCGCGGGTTACACCACAGGAGGTCTGCGAAAAAAAGGCCGTTGTGACGTGTTTTTGCAGCACGCCCGATCTTGCTGAAGCCGATGCGCGATGCCGCGGGAACTTTTTTCGTCGTTCCGCATTATGCCCGCGTCATGGTCCTGTTCCCGGGGCGGTCGTGCCTTGTTTCCGGTGCGATCTGCGGAACGGCCGTTTCGATGTCTGAGGTGGAAGTGTCGTCATGAGTTGCAATATCATGGTGGTCGAAGACGAGATTTTCGTTGCGACCGAGATCGAATATGTTGTCGAGGAACTCGGCTACCGTCCCGTCGGGATCGCGGCCGATACCGCATCGGCGATCAAGCTTGGGCCGCTTGCCGATGTCGCGCTCGTCGATCTGAACCTGCGCGATGGCGCCACCGGCCGTGACATCGGCCGTCTTCTGGCCGAACGTCACGGCATGACCGTGCTGTTCATGACGGCCAATCCGTCGCAGGTGGGCGACGCCTTTCCGGGTGCCGTTGGCGTGCTGCCGAAGCCTGTGGCCGAGGAGGAGCTGAAGGCTGCCGTTCGCTACACCGTCGCGCTGCGGGAAGCGCGCGAGGCGACAGCGCCGCCCCGGCTTCGCGTGTTCGCCTGAGCCAAGACCTGCTGTTTCAAGCAAGAGATGCCATTTCAGGAGAGGCGCCCGAGGTGCCCGCTGCGGCTCAGGGCTCTCAAGGGGATCGCTGCTTCGAGCCGCAGGCCATCCGGTTCCCAGATGCGTTCGAGCTGACCTTCGAGCTGGCCTTCCGTGCTGATCGTCATCAAGCGTGAGCCGAAACCGTTCCGCGCCGGGGCTGTTATCACAACGCCCGGGACCTTTTCCTTCCACGTCAGGTGATAGGTCTCGCCGTCGATCCGCCCGGTGATCTCGACGCGGCCGTCGGCCGCGGACAGGGCGCCGTATTTCGCCGAATTCGTGCCGAGTTCGTGCAGCAGCAGCGCCACGGGCGTGGCCGCGCTGTCGGCAATGACGGTGTCGTCGCCCGACAGCGTGATCGCGCCCGTTCCCGCTTCGCCCCAATAGGGTTCCAGCAGCCGTGTCAGCAGGTTGAACAGGGTCGTATCCGGCATGGTCGGGCGCGACATCTCGCTGTGCGGGCGCACGAAATCATGCGCGCGGCCCATGGCGTCGATGCGCTTGCGCAGCAGCTCGGCAAAGTTGCGGGCCTGCGGCTCGGAGCGGGCGGACAGGCTGATGATGCCGCTCAGCACCGAGAAGATGTTCTTTATCCGGTGGCTCAGCTCATGCGCGACCACTTCACGTTCCGCCTGCGCCATCTTGGCATCGTGAATGTCGGTGCAGGTTCCGTACCAGCGGGTGATCCGGCCTTCGGCATCGCGCGTCGGAAGGGCGCGTCCCAGCACCCAGCGATAGGCGCCGCTGCGGTGACGGAGGCGATATTCGATCTGGTAGGGCTCGCCGGTTTCCAGGCTGTGGCGCCAGAGCGCCCAGGCGCGGTCCTGGTCGTCCGCGTGGAAAAGGCCGTTCCAGCCTTCGCCGTCGGTTGAACCCGGCTGCACGCCCGTGAACTCGTACCAGCGGGCATTGTAATAGTTGTGAAAACCGTCCGGCTGCGTCGCCCATACCATTTGCGGCATCGTATCGGCCAGTGTGCGGAACCCGGCCTCCGACTGCGCATAGGCCTCGGCCACTTCCTTCTGCGCCGTGATATCGACGGCGATCCCGGGAAACCGGATGCAGACGCCGTTTTCGAGAAGCGGCTGCCCCTCGGCAACGACCCAGCGCACCGATCCGTCCGATTGCACCAGCCTGTATTCGATCGAGAATTTTTCCCCGCTCGCCATGACGGACTGCATGACCTCGCCCACACGCTCGGCATCGTCGGGATGGATGGAGGCGGTGAAGCCGGAAATCGGCACCCCCTCCGTCGCCGCGGCCTTGGGATCGACGTTATAGAGAGAGGCGAACTTGTCGTCGGAGTAGACACGGTCGGCGACGACATCCCAGTCCCAGATGCCGACCACGCCGGACGCCTGCAGGGCGAGCGACAGCTTTTCGCGGTTGCGCGACAGTGCCAGTTCCGCCTCAACCGTCTTCGTGGTTTCCACCACGACCGCCAGTGCGCCGATGATCTCGCCGTTATCGTCGAACACGGGACTATAGTCGAGGTCGAACCAGACGTGCTCGTCGGCGCCATTTCGGTTTACCGTCATGTCCAGATCGGCATAGGAGAAGCAGGCGCCTCCCAGCACGCCATCGATGATAGTGCGGTTGAAGTCGGCGATCTCGGGCCAGGCGGTCAGCGCCGACACGCCGAAGCAGCCGGGATGGCGCCCCGCGGCAATCGTGGCATAGCCGGCATTGTAGATCATGATGCCGTCGCGGCCGAGAAGCAGCGTCATGGCGACCGGCGAGGACAGGACGACGCGGACGAGGCCGGTCAGCGAGGCCGGCCAGCGTTCGCGCGGACCGAGCGGCGTCCGGCTCCAGTCCCGGCTTTCCAGAAGGCCTGCGATCTCGCTTCGGGAAACCGCACCGGTCGTCCATCGGCTGGCCGAAACGGGGGGCGTCTCGATTGTGTTCCGGCTGGTCTCTGGGCTGGTCACTGACTTGATATCTGGCATGGACTCTGGTGGGGGAGAACTCTGCATGGCGCATCTCGGATCGGCTTCGGTCGCTCCACGCGCCTTGGGAAAGCATATAGGCAGGACCGGTCGAAAGTCATCTTCTTCCTGATGCTAACACCGCGCCCTGCCGCCTCTGTCCGCGCATGGACATCGTGAACCACCCGGCTGCGCACTGGGCGCAGGGGTCTGGGCGCAACGGCGTTTGGGCCTGGCTTTGGATCAGGCATGAAGAAAGAATGAAGACGGAGGAACCATGCGATCAGACCGACGTTTCAGGTGCGAGGGTCCCCGGGAGAAGTAGGAATTTTTAAAAACCGACCGGGACTTGGAATAGATTGTCTATGAAATCGGTGGAAATCCAAGAATGTAGACGCAGAGCCGATCACGGTCGATTTTGCGAAATGTGAACACGGCTCGCTAGTTCTGGAGGATATGATGCGAACGTCGAAACAGGTCCTGCACGTACCCCAAGCCCGGTATTCCCACGCCCGCTACTCCGAGGCTGCATCGACTGCGGTCATGCCCGGCGTCCATGCCGTGTTGCGCACGCTGACGCTGGTCGCCGCCTTTGCGTTTATCGGAGCCTGCGTTTTCGGCGCCATCTGAGCGCCCCGCTTTCCGTCTGACCATTCGAAAACCGGATTGCGGCACCACGTCGCGGTCCGGTTTTCACGTTTGGCGGCCGTCAGATGCCGGGCAGCTTGAACGTTTCGAGGCGCTGCCGCAGGAGGCCGATGGTTTCGACGTCGGCATTGGCAAAGGCGAACCGCAGGAAACCTTCCTGGATCTCGCCGAAATAATCGCCCGGAAGGCAGACGACGCCGGCGAGGGCTGCAAGCTTGGCCGCGACGAATTCGGCGCTGATGTCGGGGTAGGGGTGGCGAACATAGGCGAAATAGGCGCCGATCGATTCGATCTTCCAGCCCTGAAGGCCTTCCATCACCGCCCGCATGGCCGCACTTCGGCGACCGATCTCGCGGCGGTTCTCCGCGCGCCATTCGGCAAGGGAGGGGATGGCTTTCACCAGGGCGATCTGGCCGGCGCGGGGCGCGCAGATCTGCAGGTTGTCCATGATCTTGGCGATCTGCTGGATCATCTGAACGCCGCCGGTGATGGCGCCGAGGCGGTGGCCCGGAATGCAGTAGGATTTCGAGAAGCTGTAGAGGCTGACGAAATGGCTCTGCCAGCCTTCCCGCGAGAAGATATCGTGTGGCGGTGCGGCGATGTCGTCGAGGAAGTCGCGATAGGTCTCATCGAGGATCAACCAGATGCCTTTGGTGCGGCAGAGGTCGAAAATCTCCGCAAGGCGATCCGCGGGATAGACGGCACCTGTCGGGTTGTTCGGCGAGACCAGCGCGAGCGCCCGCACGCGCGGGTGCAGCGACGCCTCGATGGACTCGATGTCCGGCACGAACTGGCCGGCGGCATCGCAGGGCACGAGATCGACGTTGATGCCGAGCATCGACAGCGTGGTCTCATGGTTGAAATAATAAGGGTTGGTCATCAGAATCGTGTCGCCGGCCTCGGCCAGTGCGATCACGGACGCGACGAAGGCCTGGTTGCAGCCCGCGGTGATCTGGACATGGCGGGACGTCAGCGGCGCGCCATAGAGGTCCGCGACATGCGCCGCATAGGCGGTGCGGAGCGGCATCTCCCCTTCGATCGGACCATAGCCGGCTGCCTGCGTGGACGATGCGGCTTCGCCGAGCCATGTCAGCATGTCGGCGTGCGGCGGATAGCCGGGCACGGCCTGGCTGAGGTCGAGCAGCGGGCCGAGCCCGCCATCATAGCCCTGAGCCCAGGCGGCGACCGAGGGGATGGGCGGTGGCGACAGCCGGGCGACCAGCGGGTTGAATTTCGGCATGGGTTCGTTCCTGTATGTGCTGGTCGGCCGGTCGGGAGGTGGTCGTGGATCAGCATCGAGACATATTGTGCACGGAGCGTTCGGGGAGAATGGTGGCTGATTTGAGCCGGAAGCAGGTCCGGGTGCGTGTGGGGCGATTTGTCGCACAATTCCAGAAGCCGGAGCCGAAGCCAAGGGCAAAAGGCGCCGGACGGTCCCGAGCCTCCCCGATGTTTTGCGACGCGGAGGAAACCGTTCCGCCGGGAGATCCGTATCGACACCAGAACTGAATGGAGATGATCATGACGATCGCATCGACAACCGTTTTTGCCGCCACCCTCGCAGCGGCGCTCCTCTCCGCATCGGGCGGGGCCTTTGCCCAGACGCCGAGCCGCACGGGTCCCCTGCGCGAGACCGTGATGGAGCGGTTTTTCCGGGGTCAGACGCAGGCCGAGGGCACGTTTCGCGCCATCAACGGTACCCGGCGGGAGCTCGATATCGCGCTGCGCGGCACGGTGACGAAGACCGGGCTGACCCTGCGCGAGGACATCCGTTATGCGGACGGCGCCAAGGAGCGAAAGACCTGGCACTTCGTGCGCACCGGACCTGCAACCTATAGCGGGACGCGCGAAGACGTCATCGGCGGCACGACGGTGCGCGTGGATGGCAATGTGGTGCGGTTCAACTATCTCGTGGATCTCGATCCCGGCCCGAAGCAGGACCTCTATCGCTTCTTCGATACGCTGACCTTCGCGCGCGACGGCAAGACCATGACGAACACGGCCGTGGTGTGGAAGACGATCCTGCCCGTCGCACGGGTCAAGATCGATTTCCGCAAATAACCGAAGTCGGCGCGCTTGGCCTACGGCGCCGGCCGTCCGGAAAGACCGTCCAACCAGCCGGCGATCGTGCCGGCGTCGTCCGGCGACAGTTCGTGGCCGGCGGGAAGCGTGACCACGGTCGTGTGCGCGCCGGCCTCCGACAACGCCTTGACCTGGGCCGGCCGATAGGCGTCGAAGCTGTCGGTCGCGCCGGAGACGACGAGCACGTCGCTGCCGGAGAGGTCTGCGGCCGGCACCGTTTCGAGCGGCATCATGCTGCGCAGAAGGATGGCGCGGCGGATGAGCCCCGGCTGCAGGAACATCGTCGCCGCGATCATGTTGGCGCCGTTGGAATAGCCGAGGAACGCGGCGCGCGCGAGATCGATGCCGTAGCCGGACGCCGCACCCTCGACGAAGGCCGCGAGCGCTTCAGCCTCGCTGGCGATATCCGCCTGATCGAATGTCATCTCGCCCAGCCGCCGGTAGAAGCGCGGTGCTCCTTCCTCGAGGCTGCGCCCGCGCAGGGCGACCAGCAGCGCATGCGGCGCCGCCTTGCGGGCGAGCGGCAGGAGGCTCAACTCGTTGGCGCCGCTGCCGTGCAGCAGGAACAGCGTGGTGCCGTCCGGCGCGTCCGCCTGATGCAGGCGATGGATGAACGGCAGCTCTCGCGCCGCAAACCGCTCCTCGCCGGGAAGGCCGAACTGCGGCAGGAGGACGGTGATGTCCTCGTCGGGTCCGTCTTTCGTCTGTCCCGGCACGAACAGCCGGGTTCCGAGCGTGGCTTCGTCCTCGTCGATCATCATTCCCGGCCCGTCGGTCGCGATCTCGATCAGGCTGCCGCCGGGTTCGCGAACGTAGAGCGAGAAGAAATAGGTGCGGTCATGCACCGGCGTCGGGCCGGCATGCTCCGCGCCCAGGCGGTCCCGCGACGCCTTCACGGCGGCGCGATCGGGTGCCCGCACCGCGATGTGGTCGATCGTGCCGGTGCCGGGTGCGGACGTCCAGAAGCCGGTGGCGTCGCGCACGTCGATGACGTCGCCCGCATCCGAGCGCAGACGCTCGATCGTCTCGGTCCGCTCGCTCGACCGGAACCCGGTATGGCGCTGCAGGAAGGCGGATGTTTCCGCGGCATGGCTCGTGAGGATGGTCGCGCCGCGCAGGGCGCGGATGGCGTCTTCGGGCGGGATGCCGGGCGTATAGGCCGGATGTCCGCCCGGAACCGCCGTCGTTCCCACGAGCTTGACGATGACGCCGTCCGGATCCTTCAGACGCAGAACGGGTTCGCCGAATTCCGGTGCCGGGCCGGATACCGGCACGAGGTAGCGGAGCGCACGCTGCAGCCAGAAGCCGATCGATGCCGGCGCGATGGCAAGGGCGATCTCGCTCGGCTGGCCTTCGCCGACGCGGCCGGGTCCGCCGTCCTCCCAGACGAGAAAGGTTACGAGAGAGCCGGGCGAACCGGCGCTGTCGCCATATAAGAGGTGCAATTGTGCCGTGTCCTCGAAGCCGGCGGTGCGCTTGACGAGGCGCAGGCCGAGGAAGCCGGCGTAGAAATCGACATTCGCCTGCACCTTGCGGGTAATGAGCGTGATGTGGTGCAGGCCGCTGGTGCCGTGCGGGGCCTCGCGGCCGGGTTCCGTGGGGGTCTCTGTCATGGTCGGTCTCCTACTGCCGCGCGCGGTCTTGCGTCAGATAGGTGCGGAACGCCTCGGCATGGTCGGGATGCCAGCGGGAGAGGGGCGGGCGGTTCTCGACGATGTCGCCGGCCGCCCAGAAAATGCGCTTTTCATCGAGTTCACGGCTGACGTCGTTGTCGGGGCAGAGAATGTAGAAATCGCCGCGCGCGATGCTGTCCATCATGAAGTCCACCGTCTGCTCCGGCGTCCAGGCCGCTTCCGGCTTCTCTGTGCGCCCGTTCGCGGTGAGCCCGGTATGGACGAAGCCCGGGATGAGCAGATGCGCCGCGATGCGGCACGCCGGCGTGTTGCGCAACTCATGTTCGAGCGCTTCGGAGAAGGCTTTGACGGCGGCTTTCGCGACATTGTAGGCGGGGTCTCCGGGCGGGGTGGTGATGCCCTGCTTGGAGCCGGTATTGATGATGAGGCCGGGTTCGCCATGCGCGATCATCGCGGGGCCGAAGACGCGCGTCCCGTTGATGACGCCGCCGAGATTGACGGCCATCACGCGCTCCCAGTTTTCAAGCGGGCCGAACAGCGCGCTGCCGGGCTGGATGCCGGCATTGTTCATCAGCACGTGGACCTTGCCGAATCGCTCGATCACCTCTTCCTGCAGGGCTTCCAACGCTTCCAGCTCGGAGACGTCCGTTGCGCAGGCGAGCACGCCTTCGGCGCCGTTCGGAGAGGTTTCGCCGACGGCCCGGGCGGCCTCTGCCAGACGCTCGCCTTTGCGGTCGGCGAGGACGACCTTCATGCCGAGGGAGGCAAAACGGTGCGCCGCGGCAAGGCCGATGCCCGAGGCGGCTCCCGTGACGACGGCGACGGCGTTGGCGGCGAAGGCGGCATGTGTCATGTTCGGTCCGAAATCTGCGCCGCTATTAAAGACGGCGCGGTTAGCAAATTTAATAGTGTCGCCCGCGAAAGTAGGTAAGGAGGAGGCTCAAGTCCATCCTCTTGCTTCTGCCTGCCTTTTCCTGTTCCTTCAGCGCCAGACCGTCTTTCCGAGCCGACATCCTCTCCCGCCATCCATCCGTCTCTCTCTTCGAGTCCCAATGTATCCCCCGAGAACGCGCAATAGCCGGCAGACGCCGTGCGACCAATGCCCCCTGCGTCATTTGCCGACGTTCCGCGAATTTCAGCCCGAGGAACTCGCGTTCGTCTCACATTTCAAGACGGGCGAACTTTCGGTCGATGCGGGAACCACCGTGCTGGTCGAGGGCAGCCACAGCGCGCACCTGTTTACGGTGCTGTCCGGCTGGGGCTTTCGCTACAAGATGATGGGGGACGGCCGACGGCAGATTCTCAATTACATCATGCCGGGCGACCTCGTCGGTCTGCAGGGCAGCCTGATGGGGGAGATGAAGCATTCGGTGGAAGCGTTGTCGGCCCTGACGCTGTGCGTGTTCGAGCGCGAACGGCTCGGTCAGGTCTACCGCAATCATCCGGATCTCGCCTTCGACGTGACCTGGATCGCTTCGCAGGAGGAGCGGATCCTGGACGAGCATCTACTCAGCATCGGACGCCGCACGGCGCTGGAACGCGCGGCCTATCTGCTCTCGTTCCTCTCGCAGAGGGCGAATGCGTCCAATCTGTTCAAGGGGGAGCGCGTGTCGATCCCGCTGACGCAGCAGCATGTGGCCGACACTCTGGGGCTCTCAATCGTTCACACGAACAAGACGCTGAAGAAACTTGCGGAGCGCAATTTGATCCGCTGGGCGGATCGCGGTTGCGATGTCCTAGATGCCGAGGGCTTGATGCGCGTGGCCGACTGGGACGGGATCGAGGTCGTCCGGCGGCCGTTTATCTGACGGTTTTTCGAAGCCTCGGTTCAGACGCCCGGAAGCGACGGAGTACGAGGTGCAATACGCTTCAGGATGAAGGCGCGAATTCTTTCGCCAAAACTTTGTTTTTCCTCGGCAATCACCGTATCGCCTTCATCGTGGCCGAACACGCTTCTGGCCGCTTGTTCCAGTCTTTCAATCTCGCTGGTCGTCATGATTTCCTCCCATGTGCTCCCACTCACCAGAATGCGCCTGAAGGGTTAAAAGTTCCAGTCCAGCGTAAGAACTTTCGAAAACACGCCGGTCACGTTCCGGTGTTTCAGAGACGTCTCGCTGCGGCTATAAGACCAGTCATTCGAGCGGGATTTCGATAGGTGGCTGGAGCCGGCTGCTTACGGTATGTCTTATTTAAATGTGACCGGCGGCACTTGCCTTTACTGTTGAATTCGGGGACGTCGAATCATATTTGTGGATTGGGCAAGGGCGACAGCCTGTCAACGCCTGAACTGCCTCGCAACGAATGGATCTTGGTGCTGCGTTTGGAAACACTTTCGTCAATCAAACGCGTTCTCGTGCTGGAAGACAACTTCATCATCGCGATGGAGGCCGAGGATATCCTGCGGACGCTGGGCGTCGAGACGGTCGATATCGCCACGAATGTCACCCAGGCCAGGCAGCTCGTCGAGGAGCACGCTTTCGACTTCGCGCTTCTCGACGTCAATCTCGGCAGCGAGACCAGCTTCGACTTCGCCAATATTCTCGTGGCCCGCGACACCCCGTTCGGCTTCGTCAGCGGCTATGGCGAAAGCGCGATGTTTCCCGGCAGCCACCGTGACCGGCCCCGCATCACCAAGCCGTTCAACGAGACATCGATGAGCCAGTTGCTCGCGTCCGTGTCCGGCGCGGATGGCGCGAGCGAGGCTTCCACCGAAGCCACCTCTAAAGCATCGCGATAAGCACCTCCGTCCGGTCGCTGCCATAGGTGATCGTGGCGCTGCCCGTATAGGCCAGCCGCACCGTGTCGCCGTCCGTCAGGGCGGCAAGAGCGGTAACCGTCGCCGAATGACGGGACGAGGCACTCGAAAACTCCCGCAGTGTCGCGATGGTCTGTGCGCCCGCCTTCACCGCAAGGGAGAACGTGCCGGCCGGCTGCACTTCCGCCTTCAGGATGACGAGATAGATGCCGGTTGCCGGCACGACGAGGCTTTGACCGCCACCTGCGACCGAGGCGCCAAGCGCAAAGCCGCCCTGGGACACAGGCAGGGTCGCAAATCCGCTTTCGCTGCCGTCGGCCGGGGTGGATGTGCCGGTCGCCGTCGCCGCGCGGGCGATCGGCCTTTGCGGCAGTTGGACGCGACCGGCTCCGTCCACGCGCAGAGCCTCCTGCCAGACCGTGCCGTCGGCACTGGTCTTTATCGCGAACGTGTCCGCTCCGCTCAAGCCCATTTCCGCCCTTCCGGACCAGCCGCTCTGGAAGAGCAGGCTGGCGGTGTCGGCGGTCGTCGCCTTGTTGATCTTGAGCTGGTGGCCGTGGCCGGCATGGCTGAGCAGGGTCGCGTCTCCCGAGACGGCGAGGCGATTGACCTCGTCCGGCGTTGCGTTGACGCCGAGCCTCTGCAGATCCGAAACGGCATCATAGGGCCGGAAGCCGGTGCCGTCATGGATGTGGAGGCGGGCGTCGCCGGCAAAGACGGCCCGCCAGCCGGGGCGGGGGGTGACGAACGTCCAGGCCGCATCCTGCCACACGGCGATCGTCCCGGCCTGTCCTGTCCAGGCGTCGGCCGATGCTGGCGTTGGCGCTGGCGTTGGTGCGACCTCGTAGCAGGCGCCTTCGACAGGGCTTGCCGGAGGGTGCGACAGCCTTGCCGTTATCACCAGCTGCGTTACGGCATCCAGCCGCTGCAGCGCCTCATTGTGGGTGACGTGCTTCTGGGCCTGCGACGGCAGGATATAGGGCATTTCGAGGTTGGGGGTCGTCTCGCTCATCGGCATCTCCTGTCGGGGGTGCCGCCAGTGTGCGCGGACGCGCGGCCGCGGGGAGGATCGGGAGGTGCTTGCGCTGATTCCAAACGGTTTTTGGCGTTCTTTCTCCCCGCGGTTCCAAGGTGTGAGACGCGGTGCGCATGCTCGGAGCGTGGGCGGCGTCAGCCCCGGCCGCGGGAGACGAAGTAGGGATTTGCGAAATCCACGTCGTAGACCTGGTTGCGCTTGCCGTAGAAAAGGGGATTGCCGTCCATGGTCAGGGTTTCCCCGCCGGCTGCGCGCAGGACGGCATCGCCGGCCGCCGTGTCCCACTCCATCGTGCGGCTAAGGCGCGGATAGATGTCGGCGAGCCCTTCGGCGAGCAGGCAGAATTTCAGCGAGGAGCCGACCGATTCGTAATCGGTGACGCCGTGTTCCGCGAGATAGGCGATGGTTTCCGCGCTGTTGTGCGACCGGCTGGCCAGCGCCACGATCCTGTCGCCGCGCTGGCGACAGCCGATGATGGTGGGGGCGCCGATATCCGTCTGGCCGGAGACGACGGATTTGCGTGCCCGGTTTCGTTCCGCGGCGTAGAGAATGCCGAGCGCGGGCGCATAGACGACGCCGAAAGTCGGCGCGCCGTCCTCGATGAGGGCGATGTTGACCGTAAAATCGTGATTGCGACCGACGAATTCCTTGGTGCCGTCCAAGGGATCGACGAGGAAGAAGGCGCGTCCGTCGATATCGGGAACGAGGCCTGCCGACGCGGCTTCCTCCGCGACCACGGGAATGTCCGGATAGGCACCCTTGAGATGCCGCAGGATGATGCGTTCCGCGCTTTCGTCCGCATCCGTGACCGGCGACGCATCCGCCTTGTAACGGACATCGCCGCCGACATTATAGACGTCGATGACCGCCCGCCCAGCCTCGACCGCCGCCCTCTCCAACACGTGCAACATAGCGCCTGCCGCGCTCCTTCTCCGCCCTGCGATGACGGGCGTCCCAGCGCCCATCGCGTTTCCCCACAACCATACAGGGTTTTGCCTCATTCGTCAGGCAAATCCCTGTGAACGGTCGTTACATTTCGTGGCGTCGCTGGCCTTGGTTTCACGCGCGTTAACGGCTTGCCGCATCTCGCGCCAAGCGTGTTTCCTGAAGAATTACAGCCGGATGCGCTCGGCGCGGATGGGCGCGTGTGTTGCAGCGCAAGTCACTGATATGCTTAAAATGTAACCTGCTGCTGCATCCATCCCGGCCCTTTGCCGCGGAAACCGCCAGATTTTGTCCTGCTGGAAAAGAATCTGTTGGGTGCCTTCTTTTTGTGCTTTTCTTTTCGAGCGAAAACAGTATGGAATCCCCGCAAACGTCGGGTCCTCAATGGACTGCAGAACAAGAGGCCGGACCCGCCAAGGGATCTGGTCCAGGGGAAAATAGATGGTGTATTTCGTCCAGCAGCTCGTCAACGGGCTGACTCTCGGATCTATCTACGGCATGATCGCCATCGGCTATACGATGGTCTACGGCATTATCGGCATGATCAACTTCGCCCATGGCGATATCTTCATGCTGGGCAGCTTCGCGGCCCTCATCGTCTTCCTGATCCTCACGACCCTCTTTGCCGGCATCCCCGTCGTCCTCGCCCTGTTGGTGATGATGATCGTGGCCATGCTGCTGGCGGGCCTGTGGAACTGGACGATCGAGCGGATTGCCTACCGGCCGTTGCGCGGTTCGTTCCGGCTTGCGCCGCTGATCACGGCCATCGGCATGTCGATCGCGCTGTCCAACTTCATCCAGGTGGTGCAGGGCCCCCGCAACAAGCCGATCCCGCCGCTGATCAATTCCAACTATCAGGTGCTCGGCATCTCGATCTCGCTGAAGCAGATCGTGATCATCGTCGTCACCGCCGTCCTGCTCACCATCTTCTGGTACATCGTCAACAAGACGCCGCTCGGCCGCGCCCAGCGCGCCACCGAGCAGGACCGCAAGATGGCCGCGCTGCTCGGCATCGACGTCGACCGCACGATTTCCATCACCTTCATCATGGGCGCCGCACTCGCCGCGGTCGCGGGTACGATGTACCTGATGTATTACGGTGTTTCCGTCTTCACCGACGGCTTCATCCCCGGCGTCAAGGCCTTCACGGCGGCCGTTCTCGGCGGCATCGGCTCGCTGCCGGGTGCCGTTCTCGGCGGCATCCTCATTGGCCTCATCGAGAGCCTGTGGTCGGCCTATTTCTCCATCGCCTACAAGGACGTCGCAACCTTCGTCATCCTCGCGGTCGTTCTGATTTTCAAGCCGACCGGCATTCTCGGCCGGCCCGAAGTGGAGAAGGTATAAGTCCATGGCGAACATTTCCTCTCCCGTTTCCCCGCCGCCCGCATCGAAGCCGCATGCAGAACCCAGCATCATGGCGCGCGCGTTCAAGGAAGCCTTCTTCGCAGGCCTCGTCTCGCTCGGCCTCTTCTGCCTCTTCGTGGGCGTCGAGACCTATCAGAACATCAACAACGAGCTTGTCTGGCGCATGCGCTGGGGCCTGCTGGCGGTCTTCGTTCTCGTCGCCGCCGTCGGCCGCTTCGTCAACGTCGCCTTCATCCGGCCGGCGCTCGACAAGCGAAAGTTGGAAAAGGCCAAGAGCGGCATCCTCGAGGTTTCCGAGGACAAGGGTTTCTTCCATCGCCACTTCCTGAAGATCGCGCTCATCGCGCTTCTGATCTACCCGCCGGTGTCGGTGATGCTGCGCGGCGTTCAGGGCTCGCTGCTTCTGGTCGACAATTTCGGCATCCAGATCCTGATCTACGTGATGCTGGCCTGGGGCCTGAACATCGTGGTCGGCCTTGCCGGCCTGCTCGACCTCGGCTACGTCGCCTTCTACGCGGTCGGCGCCTATTCCTACGCGCTGCTCTCCACCCATTTCGGTCTGTCCTTCTGGGTTCTCCTGCCGCTCGCCGGCATTTTCGCCGCACTCTGGGGCATCATCCTCGGCTTCCCGGTTCTGCGTCTGCGCGGCGACTATCTCGCCATCGTCACGCTTGCCTTCGGTGAAATCATCCGGCTTGTGCTGATCAACTGGACGGAAGTGACCAAGGGAACCTTCGGGATCTCCGGCATCGCCAAGGCATCGATCTTCGGCATCTGGTCGTTCGACGTCGGCTCGCCGTCGAACTTCGCCAAGTCCTTCGGCCTGCCGATGTCGTCGGCCTATTACAAGATCTTCCTGTTCTACGTGATCCTGCTCCTCTGCATGCTCACGGCCTATGTGACGATCCGCCTGCGCCGCATGCCGATCGGCCGGGCCTGGGAAGCGCTGCGGGAAGACGAGATCGCCTGCCGCTCGCTCGGCATCAACACGGTCACGACCAAGCTGACGGCCTTTGCGACCGGCGCCATGTTCGGCGGTTTCGCCGGCTCGTTCTTCGCCGCGCGCCAGGGCTTCGTCTCGCCGGAAAGCTTCGTGTTCATCGAGTCGGCCGTCATCCTCGCCATCGTCGTTCTCGGCGGCATGGGGTCGCTGACCGGCATCGCCATCGCCGCGGTCGTCATGGTCGGGGGAACGGAACTGCTGCGTGAAATGAACTTCCTCAAGGTCGTGTTCGGCCCCGAGTTTACGCCGGAACTCTATCGCATGCTGATCTTCGGTCTCGCCATGGTGGTCGTGATGCTGTTCAAGCCGCGCGGCTTCGTCGGATCGCGTGCGCCGTCGGCCTTCCTTCACACCCGAAAGAACGTGTCCGGAAGCTTTACCAAGGAAGGGCACGGCTGATGGTTACGGGAACGGCGACGACAATGTCCAAGGATCCAATCCTCAAGGTCGAACATCTCTCCATGCGCTTCGGCGGCCTGATGGCCATCAACGATTTCTCGTTCGAAGCCACGCGCGGCGAGATCACCGCCCTCATCGGCCCGAACGGGGCCGGCAAGACCACCGTGTTCAACTGCATCACCGGCTTCTACAAGCCGACCATGGGCATGATCACGATGCGCCAGAAGAGCGGCACGGAGTTCCTGCTGGAGCGCCTGCCGGACTTCGAAATCACCAAGCGGGCGAAGGTCGCCCGGACGTTCCAGAACATCCGCCTGTTCTCGGGCCTGACGGTGCTGGAAAACCTGCTGGTCGCGCAGCACAATGCGCTGATGCGCGCGTCGGGCTACACCATTCTCGGCCTGCTCGGCTTTCCTGCCTACAAGAAGGCGTCGCTCGCCAGCATCGAGCTGGCGAAGTACTGGCTCGACAAGGCGTCGCTGACCGACCGTGCCGACGATCCGGCCGGCGACCTGCCCTACGGTGCCCAGCGTCGCCTGGAAATCGCGCGGGCGATGTGCACCGAACCGGAGCTTCTCTGCCTGGACGAACCGGCCGCCGGTCTCAACCCGCGCGAGTCGCTGGCGCTGAACACGCTGCTGCGCGACATCCGCACCGATACCGGCACCTCGATCCTGCTGATCGAGCACGACATGTCGGTGGTCATGGAAATCTCCGACCACGTCGTCGTGCTGGAATACGGACAGAAGATCTCGGATGGCAATCCGCAATTCGTACAGAACGACCCGAAGGTCATCGCGGCCTATCTCGGTGTCGAGGATGATGAGGTCGACGAGGTGATCGCGGAAGTGGAAGAGGTTGCGGCAACCGTCGGTCACGGAACCGGCCACACGGGAGAGCGCCCATGAGCCCGCTTCTTCACGTCAAGGGCGTCGAGACCTATTACGGCAACATCCGCGCACTCGGCGGCGTCGATGTCGTCGTGGAACCGGGCGAGATCGTCTGCATGATCGGCGCGAACGGGGCCGGCAAGTCGACGCTGATGATGACGATCTGCGGCAGCCCGCAGGCGCGCACCGGATCGGTCATTTTCGACGGCCAGGACATCACCCGGATGCCGACCCACGAGATC
The DNA here is from genome assembly GCF_004342335.1 of Rhizobium sp. PP-F2F-G48. Lineage (NCBI taxonomy): Bacteria > Pseudomonadati > Pseudomonadota > Alphaproteobacteria > Hyphomicrobiales > Rhizobiaceae > Rhizobium > Rhizobium sp. PP-F2F-G48. Next base: position 200,180 of record NZ_SLVH01000001.1, read on the forward strand.
GCCCGGCTGCGCATCGCCCAGTCGCCCGAGGGGCGGCGCATCTTCCCGCGCATGACGGTCTACGAAAACCTGCAGATGGGCGCGAGCCTCGACAACCTCAAATATTTCAACGAGGACATCGAGAAGATCTTCACGCTGTTTCCGCGCTTGAAGGAGCGCCAGTCGCAGCGCGGCGGCACGCTTTCGGGCGGCGAGCAGCAGATGCTGTCGATCGGTCGCGCCCTGATGGCGCGTCCCAAGCTGCTGCTTCTCGACGAACCTTCGCTCGGTCTCGCGCCGCTGATCGTCAAGGGCATCTTCGCCGCGATCAAGAAGCTGAACGAGGAAGAGGGGCTCACCGTGTTCCTCGTCGAGCAGAACGCGTTTGCCGCGCTCAAGCTGTCGCATCGCGGCTATGTCATGGTCAACGGACAGGTGACGATGAGCGGCGCCGGCCGCGAGCTGCTGGCCAATCCGGAAGTGCGCGCCGCCTATCTCGAAGGCGGGCACCATTGAGCGCCGCTTTCTTCATCCCACCCACCGGGAGTTTCTGACATGCAGGGCATTCTTCACGAAGAGCCTTCGATCCTTCAGTTCATGCTGATCACCTGCGTGCTCGGCGGCTGGGCGGCGTGGCGCACGGGCAAGAGCGTCGCGGACGGCTGGCAGACCTACACGACCGTGCTGATCTATACGGCGCTGCTCGGCCTCGGCATCCGTTTCGTGCATCACGCACTGTTCAACGGCACGATGTTCAGCCTCCACTTTTACCTTGTGGACACGATCATTCTTTTGCTGTTTTCTACCGCTGGCTTCCGCTTCTACCGGACGCGCCAGATGGTCAACAGCTACTACTGGCTTTACGAAAAGGCGTCGCCTTTCTCGTGGAAGAACAAATAATAAGGGAACAGCCGCAGGCGCATCGCCTCGGCCACAACGAACACCGGCGCAGCAGAGTGGGAACTGCGTTGGCTATGGCAACAGACCCGCTTGAAAATTGGGAGTTACAGGATGAAGAAGTCACTTTTGTCGGCTGTTGCGCTGACGGCGATGGTCGCGTTCAGCGGCCAGGCCTGGGCGGACATCACGATCGCTGTTGCCGGTCCGCTGACCGGCCCGAACGCCGCTTTCGGCGCGCAGCTCCAGAAGGGTGCCGAGCAGGCAGCCGCTGACATCAACGCTGCCGGCGGCATCAACGGCGAGCAGATCAAGATCGTTCTCGGCGACGACGTGTCCGACCCGAAGCAGGGCATCTCGGTTGCCAACAAGTTCGTTGCCGACGGCGTGAAGTATGTCATCGGTCACTTCAACTCGGGCGTTTCGATCCCCGCGTCGGAAGTCTACGCCGAAAACGGCATCCTCGAAATCACCCCGGCTGCCACCAACCCTGTGTTCACCGAGCGCGGCCTGTGGAACACGTTCCGCACCTGCGGCCGTGACGACCAGCAGGGCGGCGTTGCCGGCGCCTACCTCGTCGAGAAGTTCAAGGACGCCAAGGTCGCCGTCATTCATGACAAGACGCCTTACGGCCAGGGCCTTGCCGACGAAACCAAGAAGGCGATGAACGCTGCCGGCATGACGGAAGTCATGTACGAAGGCGTCAACACCGGCGACAAGGATTTCTCGGCCCTCATCGCCAAGATGAAGGAAGCCGGCGTCTCGATCATCTACTGGGGCGGTCTCCACACGGAAGCCGGCCTGATCATCCGCCAGTCGGCAGACCAGGGCCTCAAGGCAACGCTCGTTTCGGGCGACGGTATCGTCTCGAACGAACTGGCCTCGATCGCGGGCGACGCGGTTGCCGGCACGCTCAACACCTTCGGCCCCGATCCGACGCTCCGCCCGGAGAACAAGGAACTGGTCGAGAAGTTCAAGGCCGCCGGCTTCAACCCGGAAGCCTACACGCTCTACTCCTACGCCGCCCTGCAGACGATCGCAGAAGCTGCCAAGATTGCCGGCTCCATCGATTCCGAGACCGTCGCCACCGCGATGAAGGAAAAGGGTCCGTTCAAGACCGTTCTCGGCGACATGTCCTTCGACGAAAAGGGCGACCCGAAGCTTCCCGGCTACATCATGTACGAGTGGAAGAAGGGCCCGGACGGCAAGTACAGCTACTTCCCGCAGTAATCACGGCCTCGCGGCTCCGGCCGCCATGTCCGAAACGAGGAAAGCCCGGCCCTGCGCCGGGCTTTTCCGTGTCTGCGGGTTCGCCGTTCTGTCAAGCTCGGTGTAGGGGCCGGGGTTCTTCTGACACAGGTGCTACGAGACGCTGCGGATGGGGTGACGTCCGATCATGCGGACGCGATCGGCTGTCACGCCGGCTCAGGTTTGGCTCAGCGCATTCGTCGCCTTCACGGCGGCGGAGGCCCGGTTTTCGACGCCGAGCTTCACATAGATCTGCTCGAGGTGCTTGTTGACCGTGCGGGCGGAGAGGCCGAGGATTTCGGCGATGTCGCGGTTGGCCTTGCCCTTGGCGATCCAGACGAGCACCTCGGCTTCGCGCATGGTCAGCGAAAAATGGCGGCGCAGCGCCTCCTCGTCGCTGGTCTGGCTGACGGCGGTCAGGCGAAACAGGTATTCGTCGCTGCCGATCGCGCCGAGGAAGGCCAGGTGCAGCACGGGCACGCCGTCGCTTTCGACGATGAGGGGGGCGTCCTTCGTGCCGGTCCGGTCGCGCAGAAACTGGGCGATCCGACCGGACATGGCGGCGAGGCCATCGTTCGAGCCGATGGCGGTCTCGACCAGCCGCGTCGCCTGGGGGGTCGACCAGTGCAGCGCGCCATCGCCGCGCACCGCCAGCAGGTGCCGGCCGGCAGCGTCGAGCGCGACGCGGGCGCTCTGCGCCGAGCGGGCGTTGCCGAGGTGGACACGGATGCGGGCGCGCAATTCGTCGATGTTGATCGGCTTGGAGAGATAGTCCACCCCACCGGATTCGAGCGCATGGACGATGTGCTCCGTCTCCGTCAGCCCGGTCATGAAGATCACCGGCACCGGGGCGATGTCGGCCAGCGCCTTCAACCGCCGGCAGGTGTCGAAGCCGTCCATATCCGGCATGACCGCATCCATCAGCACGATGTCGGGCGTGATCTTGTCCACGACCTTCAGCGCTGCCGGGCCGGAGGTGGCGATCAGCACCGAAAAGCCGGATTGCTCCAGCGCGTCGGTGAGAAAGCCGAGGGTCTCCGGGCTGTCATCGACGATCAGGACGATATCGCGGGGGCGGGGGGTCTCACTCACGGGCGATCTCCTTCCGCCAAGGGGTCGCTGCGCACGGCGGCGGTTTCGAGGAAGGTCGCATAGCCGGCCATGTCGAAGGCCTGGACATAGGCGCGCGCGGCGTCTGCGAAGGGTTGGTGCGCAGCGTCGCGCGCGAGTTCGGCGAGCTTTGCCTCGATGCCCCTGATATAGCCGATTTCGCCCAGCCGGATGAGTTCTTCGATGTGGGAGGCCTCCGGCACGAGGATCGTCTGCGGCGCGACGGGCTCCGGCTGCGTCGCGGGGTCGTCATGCGTCCAGGTCAGGCCGAGATGAAGGGCGATCTTGCCCTTGAGCTGACGGATGTCGAAGGGCTTGGCGAGTGTGTCGTTGTGGCCGATGTGCTGGCTGGCAAGGCTGCCGTCGCCGATATTGGCGGACAGCATGACGATGGGCGCCGCCTGTCCGTGTTCGCGCAGGCGCGAGACGAGTTGCCAGCCGCTCATGCCGGGCATGGAGATGTCCACGAGAAAGAGGTCGGGCTTGATGCCCTCGATCAGCGTCAGGCATTCGGCGCCGCCGATGGCGGTGAGGACCACGAAGTCGAGCGGGATCAGCACCTCGCGCATCAGTTCGCGGTGATCCTCGTTGTCATCGACCACGACGATGGTGCGGCGGGGGCCGGCATAGCCGGTGACGGCGCGCGACGGCGGCGGAACGGCGGCGGGGTGGGCGATGGCCGACAGCATCAGCCGCACGCGAAAGGTCGAGCCCTTGTCGCGCTCGCTCGTCACGAGGATTTCGCCGCCCAGCGTCTCGGTGAGGAGACGGGTGATCGTGAGGCCGAGCCCGAGACCGGGCATGGGCCGGATCGTCTCGGCTTCGCCGCGCTGGAACGGCTCGAAGATGCGCGGCCGGTCGGCCTCCGAAATGCCGCGGCCCGTATCGGTCACGGTGAAGGTCGCGACCTGGCTGCGATAGGTGACCTCGAAGCTCACGAGCCCGCGATCGGTGAACTTGATGGCGTTCGAGAGAAGGTTGACGAGGATCTGGCGCAGGCGCTTCTCGTCGGCGCGCACATGCGTCGGCAGGCCGGGCGCGCGCCGATGTTCGAAGGCGAGCCCCTTGGCCTGGGCCTGCGGGCGGAACATATCGACGATCTGATCGAGAAAATCCTGGATGTTGATCTCGTTGGAGAACACCTGCAGCCGTCCGGCCTCGATGCGGGAAATGTCGAGCAGGCCGTCGATCAGCCCGGAGAGGTGATCGGCGCTGCGCTTGATGACGCGGATGGCCGCCTGTCGGGGGGCGGGGATCGTCTCGTCGCGTTCGAGGATCTGGGCATAGCCCATAACGGCGTTGAGCGGCGTGCGCAGTTCGTGGCTGAGGCCGACGACGTAGCGGCTCTTGGCGCGGTTGGCGGCCTCGGCGGTTTCCTTGGCATATTGCAGGGCGGCGTCGGTCTTCTTGTGGGCCGCGATTTCCTTCAGCAGCAGCGTGTTCTGCCGCGAGGATTCCTCCTCGGCGACGAGGCGGCTGTCATGCGCGAGCACATAGAACCAGCAGACGACGCCGGTGACGACCGTGAACACGAAGAAGACGATGCCGATGGTGCGGTTGATCACCTCGGCGGCCATCGGCGAGGCCGATCCGGTCTGGTAGGCGATCATCGCGAGGATGGCGCCGATGGCGGAGACGGCGATGACGACGGCCGTGGCGTAGCGGCCGAGGCGGCTCGAAAGCGCCGCGACGATGCGCTCGGGCAGCAGCCTGCGGGCGACGGCTGCGGTCTGCGCGTTGACCCGCGCATGCGGCTTGCAGACATCGTGGCAGCGGCTGTCGAGCGAGCAGCAGAGCGAACAGATCGGCGCGGAATAGGCCGGGCAATAGGCCATGTCCTCCGGCTCGAACGGGTGCTGGCAGATGGAGCAGGTGATGGTGCTCAGGCTCTTCCAGTGTGCGCGCGGCTTTCGCGCGAGGTAGTAGCGCCCGCGCGTGGCATAGGCGATGGCCGGGGAAACGAGGAAGGCGACAAGGGTGACATAGGTCGATAGCGACGCCAGAATGGTGCCGAAGAGGCCGAAATGCGCGGCAAGCGCGACGCCGGCCGCGGTGAACATGGCGCCGAGACCGACCGGGTTGATGTCGTAGAGATGCGCGCGTTTGAACTCGATGCCCGGCGGGGAAAGGCCGAGCGGCTTGTTGATGAAGAGATCGGCCGACAGCGTGCAGAGCCAGGACATGGCGATGATCGAGAACACGCCGAGGGTCGCTTCGAGCAGCGTGTAGATGCCGAACTCCATCAGGAGCAGGGCGATGGCGACATTGAACACCAGCCAGACGACGCGGCCGGGATGGCTGTGCGTCAGGCGGGAGAAGAAGTTCGACCAGGCGAGCGAGCCCGCATAGGCGTTCATCACGTTGATCTTCAGCTGGGAGACCACGACGAAGGCGGCCATCAGCACCAGCGCCGCGGTGTCGTTCGGGATCATGTAGCCGAAGGCCGTGAGATACATGTGCGAGGGGTCCGCCGCCTGGCCGGCCGGCACGCCGGTCGAGAGCGTCAGCACGGCCAGGAACGAGCCGGCAAGCAGCTTCGGCACGCCCACCACCACCCAGCCGGGACCGGCCAGGAAGACGGCAAAGCGATGCCGCCACTTCTTCATGCCTTCCGGCGGCAGGAAGCGCAGAAAATCCACCTGCTCGCCGATCTGCGGCATGAGGGCAAGGATGACGGCGGACGCCGCGCCGAACTCGATGAGATCGAACGGCGCTGCGCCCCCCACCTCGGCGTTGGAATGGGCGATGCCGGCAAAGGCGCGCCAGAGGTCGAACTTTTCCCAGTCCGAAAAGGCGATGAAGACGAAGGGCAGGATGTTGAGCACGATCCAGAAGGGCTGCGTGACGAGCTGGAAGCGGGAGATGAGCTGGACGCCGTAGATGACGAGCGGAATGACGACGACCGCGCTGATGATGTAGCCGATCCAGAGCGGTATGCCGAAGGCGAGGTTCAGCGCCCCGGTCATGATCGACGCCTCGATGGCAAACAGCATGAAGGTGAAGCTGGCATAGATCAGCGAGGTGATGGTGGAGCCGATATAGCCGAAACTCGCGCCGCGCGTCAGCAGGTCGATATCGACCCCGTGGCGGATGGCGTAGCGGCTGATCGGCATGCCGATGACGAGCATGGCGACGGCGGCGGCGATGATGGCGTAAAAGGCGTTGGTGGTGCCGTAGGAGAGGGTGATCGTGCCGCCGATCGCCTCCAGCGCCAGGAAGGAGATCGCACCGATGGCGGTCTGCGAGATGCGGCTTGCCGAAAACCTGCGGGCGCTCTTGGCGGTGAAGCGCAGGGCATAGTCTTCCAGCGTCTGGTCGGCGACCCAGCGATTGTATTCGCGCCGGACCGGAATGATGCGCTGCCGGGCTGTCATCTCGAAATTTTCATGGTGCGAAGCAACATCCTTGCCGATCACGCGACGATGGTGAAAGGCGCGCGGGTCGGGCGATCTTGAAGACAACGCGGGCACCTGTCCAGACAGACCGCATGTTTCGTGCAGAAAGGCACGCGTCCTCTGCGCCCGCCACCTACGTCAATTAACGTATGTGCATTGCACAAGGCCTGTCGGATAGTCCCGTTGCGACCCGTTAACCCTCCCTTAGGAAACGGCGCCAACGAACGAGAGGGGCTCTCTTATGTCATTCAAATCCCATATCCTCAGTGCATTCCTGGCGGGTGCCTTGGCAACCACGGCATTCTCCGCCGTCAACGCGGCTGACGACACCATCAAGGTCGGCGTTCTGCACTCGCTGTCCGGCACGATGGCCATTTCCGAGACGACGCTGAAAGACGCCATGCTGATGCTCATCGAGGAGCAGAACAAGAAGGGCGGCGTTCTCGGCAAGAAGCTCGAAGCCGTCGTCGTCGATCCCGCATCCGACTGGCCGCTGTTTGCCGAAAAGGCCCGCGAGCTGATCTCCGTCGACAAGGTCGCGGCCGTGTTCGGCTGCTGGACGTCCTCGTCGCGCAAGTCGGTCCTGCCGGTGTTCGAAGAGCTGAACTCGATCCTCTTCTACCCCGTCCAGTATGAAGGCGAAGAGTCCTCGCGCAACATCTTCTACACGGGTGCCGCGCCGAACCAGCAGGCCATCCCGGCCGTCGACTACCTGATGGCCAACGAAGGCGTCGAGCGCTTCGTGCTCGAAGGCACCGACTACGTCTATCCGCGCACGACCAACAAGATCCTGGAAGCCTATCTGATCTCCAAGGGCGTGGCCAAGGAAGACATCATCGTCAACTACACGCCGTTCGGCTTCTCGGACTGGCAGACGGAAGTCGCCAAGATCAAGGAATTCGGCTCGGCCGGCAAGAAAACCGCCGTCGTCTCCACCATCAACGGCGATGCCAACGTGCCCTTCTACAAGGAACTCGGCAACCAGGGCATCAAGGCCACCGACATTCCGGTCGTCGCCTTCTCGGTCGGTGAGGAAGAACTCGCCGGTCTCGACACCAAGCCGCTCGTCGGCCATCTCGCCGCCTGGAACTACTTCCAGTCCGTCGATGCGCCGGCCAATGCCGACTTCATCAAGCAGTGGCACGCCTATACCAAGAACGACAAGCGCGTGACGAACGACCCGATGGAAGCCGCCTATATCGGCTTCTCCGCCTGGGTAAAGGCCGTCGAGGCTGCCGGCACGACCGACACGGATGCCGTCCTCGATACGATCATCGGCACCTCCGTTCCGAACCTCTCGGGCGGCTACTCCACGGTCATGCCGAACCACCACATCACCAAGCCGGTGCTGATCGGTGAGATCCAGGCCGACGGCCAGTTCGAAATCGTCCAGCAGACCCCCCAGGTCGTCGGCGACGAGTGGTCGGACTTCCTGCCGGACAGCAAGGACCTGATCTCCGACTGGCGCAAGCCGATGTCCTGCGGCAACTTCAACGTCGCAACGGGCAAGTGCGGCGGCAAGGGCTCCTGATCGCTTCCTCGTAAAGCCGATGGTGCACAACTGATTTTCATGACGAATGCATTTTTGGTGCGGCCTCCGGGCCGCACCGCCAAGGTCTTCATGCCGATGATTTGAAATGTTCGCCTCCGTCCGGCTTCGTGCCGGGCGGAGACGTCTTCCTCGGGGGAGGGATCGCTCGTCGCATTCACGGCCGTTCGCGCATGGCACGGATCATGCATCGAAATGACCGGACAGGGCGAATGATCGCCTTTCCCACCACTGTCGTACCCGCTTTAGTGCAACCCCCAAGGGAAGCCTGCGGAATTCCTGGGCAGATGCGCGCGGCTCGCCGCCGCCCTGCCGGATGAAGGGGCTTTGAACAGACATGCAGCTGACCTCGCGCACGGTTCGGACCATTCTTCTCCTGCTCGGCCTTTGCCTTGCCTTTGCAGCCGGTGCGCGGGCGCAGGAGGCGCTGAAGCCTCTGGTCGACGGCCTCGGCGCGACGGCGTTTCCGCAGAAGGTGGAAGCGGTCAAGCGGCTGGCCGCGACAGGCGACCCCAAGGTGCCCGAGATCCTGGAAAAATTGAGTGCCGGCGCCCTGTTCGCGCCGAAGGCGGGCGGCGCGGTCTATCTCGTCGAGGGCGACGTCGTGTCCGATCCGGTCACCGGCGCGTCTGTCGAGGGTGTGGCTGCCGGCAGCCTGCAGAAGATCCGGCTGAACAATATGCTGCGCGGGGCGATCGGCGATGCCATGAGCCAGCTGACCTTGCTCAGCCCCGATCGCAATGCCCGCCTTTCCGCCGCGCAGGCGCTGCTGGCCAGCGGCGACACCGCCAATCTCGCGCTGCTCGACGGCGCGCTGGCGAAGGAAAGCGATCCCGAGGTCAAGGCGGCGATGGACTCCGCCCGCGCCGTGCTGATCCTGAAGACGGATGCCAGCGCCGAGGACAAGAAGGCGGCGATCGAGAATGTCGCGGCGCGCGGCGATCGCGGTGCGCTCAACATTCTCTCCGCAGCGCTTGCCACCGCGCCGCCGGATCTCGTGCCGGTCATTCAGGGCCGCATCGACGGCATTACCAGCAGCCTTGCGGTGTGGGATGTGTTGCAGAACGTCTGGTACGGGCTATCGCTCGGCTCGGTGCTGCTGCTCGCCGCCATTGGCCTTGCCATCACCTTCGGCGTCATGGGCGTCATCAACATGGCGCATGGCGAGATGGTGATGCTCGGGGCCTATACGACCTATGTCGTGCAGCAGACGGTCGCGTTGCTGGCGCCGGGGCTCGCCACCTTTTCGCTCGCCTTCGCGGTGCCGATCGCCTTTCTCTTCACCGGCCTTGTCGGCGTCGCCATCGAGCGCGGCATCATCCGTTTTCTCTATGGCCGGCCGCTCGAGACGCTGCTCGCCACCTGGGGCCTGTCGCTGATCCTGCAACAGACCATCCGCACCATTTTCGGGCCGACCAACCGGCAGGTGGACAATCCGAGCTGGATGTCGGGCACCTTCGATTTCGGCGGTCTCGCGATCACCTGGAATCGCATGTGGATCATCGTCTTCTCGCTAGCCGTCTTCCTGGCGCTGCTGACGCTGCTCAAACGGTCGCGGCTCGGCCTGCAGATGCGCGCCGTCACGCAGAACCGACGCATGGCCTCCTCCATGGGCATCCGCACGCCGATGGTGGACGCGATGACCTTCGGCCTCGGCTCGGGCATTGCCGGCATCGCCGGCGTGGCGCTCAGCCAGATCGATAACGTCTCGCCCAATCTCGGGCAGAACTACATCATCGACAGCTTCATGGTCGTGGTGTTCGGCGGGGTCGGCAATCTCTGGGGCACCTTCGTCGGCGCCATGACGCTCGGGATCGCCAACAAGTTCCTGGAGCCCTATGCGGGTGCCGTGCTCGGCAAGATCCTGATCCTCGTCCTCATCATCCTGTTCATCCAGCGGCGGCCGCGCGGCCTGTTCGCCCTCAAGGGGAGGTCGATCGAATAATGTTCACGACCCGGCTCATCCAAGCGCATGAAAAGAAGGTGCTGGCGCTTGCCGCCCTGATCCTCTTCATCGCCATCGCGGTTCCCGCGTCCAACCTGCTGCTCGATCCCGGCAACCCGCTGCACGTGCCGTCGCATGTCGTGCCGCTGTTCGGAAAATATCTCTGCTACGCGCTGCTCGCGCTCGCGCTCGATCTGGTCTGGGGCTATTGCGGCATTCTCTCGCTCGGCCATGGCGCCTTCTTCGCGCTCGGCGGCTATGCGATGGGCATGTATCTGATGCGCCAGATCGGCGCGCGCGGCGTCTATGCGAACCCGGTCCTGCCCGATTTCATGGTGTTTCTGAACTGGAAGGACCTGCCCTGGTACTGGACGGGTTTCGACAGCTTCCCCTTCGCAGCCCTCATGGTGATCCTGGTGCCGGGCGCGCTCGCCTTCGTCTTCGGCTGGCTCGCCTTCCGCTCGCGGGTCACCGGCGTCTACCTCTCCATCATCACCCAGGCGATGACCTATGCGCTGCTGCTCGCCTTCTTCCGCAACGAGATGGGCTTCGGCGGCAATAACGGCCTGACCGATTTCAAGGATATCCTCGGCTTCAACATCCAGGCGCCGGAAACCCGCGCCACGCTCTTTGCCATCACCGGCATCGTTCTCGCTGTCGTGCTGCTGCTCTCTTCGGCCATCGTGCAATCCAAGTACGGCAAAGTGCTGATCGGGGTGCGGGATGCGGAAAGCCGGACGCGCTTTCTCGGCTATCGCGTCGAGAACATGAAGCTCTTCATCTTCACCGTCTCCGCCATGATCGCGGGCATCGCCGGTGCGCTCTACGTGCCGCAGGTGGGCATCATCAATCCGGGCGAGTTTGCGCCCGCCAACTCGATCGAGGTCGTCATCTGGACGGCGGTCGGCGGACGCGGCACGCTGATCGGGCCGATCATCGGGGCGGTGCTGGTCAATTTCGGCAAATCCGTCTTCACGGCGGCCTTCCCGGAATTCTGGCTGTTTGCGCTGGGCGCGCTCTTCGTCGCCACCACGCTGTTCCTGCCCAAGGGCATCGTCGGCACCATCCAGCAGGGCTTTTCCTCCCGCCGCGACTACAAGGCGGCCGCCGAGGCCGAAAAGGGCCGCACCGTTTCGGCCAGCGCGCCGGCCGACGCCCAACCTCAAGCCGCGGAGTGAGCGCCATGGACCAGAAGATCACCAACAGTCTCCTCTATCTCGACGGCGTTTCCGTTTCCTTCGACGGCTTCAAGGCTTTGAATGCGCTGTCGTTCGTGGTCGCGCCCGGCGAGTTGCGGGCGATCATCGGCCCGAACGGGGCCGGCAAGACGACGATGATGGACATCATCACCGGCAAGACGCGGCCGGACAGCGGCACGGTCTATTTCGACGGCAAGGTCGATCTGACGAAGAAGGACGAGGCCGATATCGCGCAGCTCGGTATCGGCCGGAAGTTCCAGAAGCCGACCGTGTTCGAGAGCCAGACGGTCTGGGACAATATCGAGCTCGCGCTCAACCGCAAACGCGGCGTCTTCGCGACGCTGTTCTACACGCTGACGCCGGCCGACAAGGCGCGGATCGAGGAGATCCTCGAAACGGTGCGCATGACCGCCCGCAAGGACCATCTCGCCGGCAGCCTGTCGCACGGCCAGAAGCAATGGCTGGAGATCGGCATGCTGCTTGCGCAGGAGCCGAAGCTGCTGCTGGTGGACGAGCCCGTCGCCGGCATGACCGACGCCGAGACCGCGGAGACCGCGATCCTGCTGAAAGAGATCGCCAAGACCCGCTCGGTCGTGGTGGTCGAGCACGACATGGGCTTCATTCGCGACCTGGGCGTCAAGGTCACCTGCCTTGCCGAGGGATCGGTGCTTGCCGAGGGCACGATCGACTTCGTGTCGAACGATCCCAAAGTCATCGAAAACTATCTGGGGCGGTGATCTCAATGCATTACAATGTCTCGATGTTCGCGGTTCAACACTTCGGTGGACCGACTTTGCCACCTCGCTCTCGGGCGGATGTCTTCTCCCTTCCTGTGAGGGAGATGTCGGGTCGGGCTGCGGGACACCCTGAAAACGCCGAGGCACCGACCCCATCCATGACACGAGGTGCAGCATGCTGACCGTCGACAACATCAACCTCCATTACGGTGCGGCACAGGCGCTGCGCGGCGTCTCCATCACGGCGCCGATGGGCAAGATCACCTGCGTGCTCGGCCGCAACGGCGTCGGCAAGACCAGCCTTCTGCGCGCGGTAACGGGCCAGCATGCGACCAGCGCCGGCAAGGTGGCCTTCAACGAGACCCTCATGAACGGCATGGCGCCCTATCATCGGGCGCGCCTCGGCGTCGGTTTCGTGCCGCAGGGACGGGAGGTGTTTCCGCTCCTGACCGTCAAGGAGAACCTGGAGTCCGGTTACGCGCCTGTCGCCCGCAAGGACCGTTTCGTGCCGGACGAGATCTTCCAGCTGTTTCCGATCCTGAAATCCATGCTCGGCCGTCGCGGCGGGGATCTCTCCGGTGGGCAGCAGCAGCAGCTCGCCATCGGCCGGGCGCTCGTCACGCGTCCGAAGATCCTCGTGCTGGACGAGCCGACGGAGGGCATCCAGCCGTCGATCATCAAGGATATCGGCCGGGCGATCCAGTATTTGCGGGATTCCACCGGCATGGCAATTCTGCTTGTGGAACAATATCTTGACTTCTGCCGCGAGCTTGCAGACCATGTCTACATCATGGATCGCGGAGAGATTGTACATGAAGGCCCGGCCGAAACGCTCGACACGCCGGAAGCCCGACGGCACCTCACGGTTTGATCGCGCAAGCGATGTCTGAGCTCGGACGGGAGAAGGCGCCGGCCGCCCCTCAGCGCGCCTTCGGGCGCGGACGGCTGGTCGCGAAATCGGCCGGCGGGCGCACGCGGCTGGCGGAATTCTACCAGGAGGGCTGTGCCAAGCTGCGCCTTCCCACCATGTTCGACGGCAGCATGGAGGCCGTGCTGATCAACAGTTCCGGCGGGCTGACCGGTGGCGACGTGATGGACTGGCGATTTGCCGCGGGCGCGGGGACCGAGCTGACGCTGACGACGCAGGCCTGCGAGAAGATCTATAAGGCGAGCGCCGGCACGACCGCGGTGACGACGACCATTCGGGCGGAGGCGGGCTCCCGCGTCCACTGGTTGCCGCAGGAGACGATCCTGTTCGATCGGGCCTCGATGACGCGGTCGCTCGATGTCGATCTTGCCGCGAATGCCGAGTTCCTGGCCGTCGAGGCCGTGCTGCTGGGACGCGCCGCCATGGGTGAGCGCATGCGCAGCGGGCTCTTTCGCGACCGGTGGCGCATCGTGAGGGGCGGCACGCTGCTGCATGCCGAAAACATGCGGCTGTCCGGCGATATCGACGCGCTGACGCGACGGGCTTTTTCGCTCAGCGGTCACGTGGCTTTCGCCACGCTGCTGTTTACCTCTGCCGATTGCGAGCGGTCTCTGAAACCCCTGCGCGAGCGGCTGGACGACGGTGCCGCCAACGGGTCGGGCGGCGTCAGCCATGTCGTGGTCGGCGGGCAGGGAAAGCTCGTCGCGCGGATCGTTGCGACGGACGGATTCGCCTTGCGAAAAATCCTCGTGCCGATGATTTCGCACTTGCGCAGGAGCGCGTCTGTGCCGAAAGTCTGGAGCCTGTAGAGAATGTCGAAGATGATGATGGGTCGCACCGCATGAACCTCACTCCCCGGGAAAAAGACAAGCTGCTGATCTCGATGGCCGCCATGGTGGCGCGTCGCCGGCTGGAGCGCGGCGTCAAGCTGAACCATCCGGAAGCCATCGCGCTGATCACGGATTTCGTGGTCGAGGGCGCGCGCGACGGGCGTTCCGTGCCAGACCTCATGGAGGCTGGCGCCCATGTCATCACGCGCGAGCAGGTGATGGAGGGCATCCCGGAAATGATCCACGACATCCAGATCGAGGCGACCTTCCCGGACGGCACGAAGCTCGTCACCGTTCACGAACCCATTCGCTGAGGTTTCCATGCTGGCGCTTCGACCCAATTGCGAATGCTGCGACACGGACCTGCCGGCCGACAGCCGCGCGGCAATGATCTGCAGCTTCGAGTGCACCTTCTGCGCCAGCTGCGCGACGGATGTGCTGCACGGACGTTGCCCGAACTGCACCGGCGAACTCGTCCGCCGCCCCGTTCGCCCTGCCGAAAAGCTGGTCAAGAACCCGGCGTCCACCGACCGCATTCTGAAAGCGCAAGGCTGTGCCGCGGCGGCGTGATGCCGCGCCGCCCGCATCTTCCGCCCGCCACGATCGCCGTGCAACATGCCTATCGAGACCTTGAGGAGAGACAAGATGATCCCCGGTGAAATCCTTGCGGCAGAGGGCGAGATCGAGCTGAATGTGGGGCTCGAGACCGTGACGATCCAGGTGTCGAACACCGGCGACCGGCCGGTGCAGGTCGGCAGCCATTATCATTTCGCCGAAACCAATGCGGGGCTCACCTTCGATCGTGCGGCGGCCCATGGAAGGCGGCTCGATATCCCGGCCGGCACGGCCGTCCGCTTCGAGCCGGGGCAGACGCGCGAGGTGACGCTCATCCCCTTTGCCGGCAAGCGGGAAGTCTACGGTTTCCGCCAGAAGGTCATGGGAGCGCTCTGACATGGCAAGGATACGGTTCATTTCGGGCGCTGCCCTGGTCTCCTGGATGTTTCTTGCCGCGGCGTCAGCCTCTGCGGCCGGTCCGGACGAGCCCGACTGCAACAATGCGACGACGCAGACCGATCTGACGCTGTGCGCGCAGATAGAGTTCGACACGGCGGACGAGGCGTTGAACGCAAGCTATCGCAAGACGATGGCGCGCGCGCAGGCCACGGACAAGGATCTCGCCGATCTCGGCGACAACATGGTCGGCGCCGTCGAGGCGTTGAAGTCGGCGCAGCGGGCCTGGATCGGTTATCGTGACGGGCAGTGCGAGCTTGCCGGCTTCGAGGCGCGGGGCGGGACCATGGAGCCGATGCTGGTGGCCGGCTGCCTTGCCGAGCTGACCATCAAGCGGACGGCAGAATTGGACGCGGCGCTGGTCGATCCTTGATCGACGCATCCGCGGGACCTCAAGGGTCTCAACGTGACGCGGGCTGCGGGTTCCGATCGATGGTTTCCGATGCGGCACCCGACAAAAAGGCGGGCAGGAACAGGGGCATGAGAAGGCTGTGAAGACCGGTGCACGCATCGTGATCGTTGGCAATGGGCCGGTGCCGGACAGCGCTGCCGCCGAGATCGCGTGTGCCGATTGCGTCATCCGCTTCAACGATTGCCGCTCCTCCCAGGCCGGCGAGCGGACAGACATCGTCGCTGTGTGCAACACCGGTCGTCCGGCCAGGATGATGCTGGGGCGTGCGGTTTCCGCTGATGCACCCACCGGCCTCCAATCGTCGGCCTGGGCAGATCATCCCGCAGTGGTGGGGGCGACAGGCCTCTGGTGCGTTCGCAATCCTGTTCTCTTTGCCGCCCTTCGGGCACCGCTTGCCATCACGCATCCCGAACTGGACGACTTCTGCGACGATGAGACGGAGGCGTTCGAAGCCTTCGCGCGGGCGTCCGGCAAGACCTTCCGGGTGCTCGACGGGCAAACCCAGCGGTTTGTCGAACAGATTCTCACCGGGTTTTCGCCTGCACCCTACATCGTGCCGAGCAGTGGCATCGTCGTGATCGCCGATGTGCTGGGCGCTCATCCCGCCGCGGATATCGCGCTTGCCGGCTTCAC
Organism: Rhizobium sp. PP-F2F-G48; assembly: GCF_004342335.1. Lineage (NCBI taxonomy): Bacteria > Pseudomonadati > Pseudomonadota > Alphaproteobacteria > Hyphomicrobiales > Rhizobiaceae > Rhizobium > Rhizobium sp. PP-F2F-G48. The sequence continues at coordinate 216,053 of NZ_SLVH01000001.1, forward strand.
CCATGTCGGCTGGGACGGGCATCCCTTTGCCGCGGAGGCGCAACTGGTCGAGCGCTGGGTCGCCGAGGGCCGGCTTCGCCGGCTCGGTGCGGCGCCGGCAGTGTCTCTCGCGGTCGGGAGCTAGGAGAGCGCTATGGGCGAAACGGTCAGGATCACGGCGGGCACGATCAAGGTTCCGGAATCGGTGCTGACGACGCTCGGGCTGAAGGATGGCGACGCGGTCGAGATCGTCGCGAACGAAGCCGGGGGGTTCGAGATCCGCAAGCCGGGAAAGAGTTTTGAGGATCTGCGCGGGATCGTGAAGTTCGACCGGCCCGTGACCACCGACGAGATCATCGGATGGGTTCGCGAGATGCGCGGTGGCGGAGACGATGATGAACGGGATTGATACGAACGTTCTTCTCCGCTGGCTTTTCGGGGACATGCTCGGCGAGGATGTCGAGGCCGAGATGGCTGCGATCCGCAATCTCGTTCGATCGTCCGAAGGACCTCTGCATGTCAATCACGTCGTGATTGCCGAGACGATCTGGGTGTTGGCGCGGCGGACGAAGCGGAGCCGCGCGGCGATCGTCACGATCATCGACCGGATCCTCGATGCGCCTGAAATCCGCGTTCAGGACGAGGATGCCGTTCGGGCCGCCGCACGCGCCTTTGCGCACTCCACCGGTGATTTTTCCGACCACCTGATCGGCGAGATCAACAGCCGCAGTGGCTGCCGCACCACCTATACGTTCGATCGCGCTGCGGCCCGGTCGCCCCTTTTCTCCGAGCTATCGAGGTAGTCCCATGTCCTACAAGATGTCCCGAGCCGCCTATGCCAACATGTTCGGCCCGACCACGGGCGACAGGGTTCGGCTGGCGGATACGGAGCTGTTCATCGAGGTGGAGAAGGATTTCACCACCTATGGCGACGAGGTGAAGTTCGGCGGCGGCAAGGTCATTCGCGACGGCATGGGGCAGAGCCAGGTGACGCGGGCGGAGGGCGCGGTGGATACCGTCATCACCAATGCGCTGATCGTCGATCACTGGGGGATCGTCAAGGCCGATATCGGGCTGAAGGACGGGCTGATCGTCGCCATCGGCAAGGCCGGCAATCCGGATACGCAGCCGAATGTCGATATCATCGTCGGGCCGGGCACGGAGGCGATCGCCGCCGAAGGCAAGATCATCACGGCCGGCGGCATGGACAGCCACATCCATTTCATCTGCCCGCAGCAGATCGAGGAGGCGCTGATGTCGGGCCTCACCACCATGCTCGGCGGTGGCACGGGCCCGGCACACGGCACGCTGGCGACGACCTGCACGCCCGGTCCATGGCATCTGGCGCGGATGATCGAGGCGGCCGATGCCTTTCCGATGAACCTTGCGTTTGCCGGCAAGGGCAATGCCTCGCTGCCGGGCGCGCTCGTCGAAATGGTGCTCGGCGGGGCCACGTCGCTGAAGCTGCACGAAGACTGGGGCACGACGCCGGCCGCCATCGACTGCTGCCTGTCGGTGGCCGACGAGTACGACGTGCAGGTGATGATCCACACGGACACGCTGAACGAAAGCGGCTTCGTGGAAGATTCCATCGCCGCCCTGAAGGGCCGCACCATCCACGCCTTCCACACCGAAGGGGCAGGCGGCGGACATGCGCCGGATATCATCAAGATCTGCGGCCAGCCGAACGTCATCCCGTCCTCCACCAATCCGACGCGGCCCTACACGATCAATACGCTGGCCGAGCATCTGGACATGCTGATGGTCTGCCATCACCTGTCGCCGTCGATCCCCGAAGATATCGCCTTCGCCGAAAGCCGCATCCGCAAGGAGACGATCGCCGCCGAGGATATCCTGCACGATATCGGCGCCTTCTCGATCATCTCCTCCGACAGCCAGGCGATGGGCCGCGTCGGCGAGGTGGCGATCCGCACCTGGCAGACGGCCGACAAGATGAAGCGCCAGCGCGGGCGTCTGCCGAGCGAGACCGGCGACAACGACAATATGCGGGTGAAGCGCTATATCGCGAAGTACACGATCAACCCCGCCATCGCGCACGGGCTGTCCCATGCGATCGGATCGGTGGAGGTCGGCAAGCGGGCGGATCTCGTGATGTGGAACCCGGCCTTCTTCGGGGTGAAGCCGGACATGGTGCTGCTCGGCGGCATGATCGCGGCCGCGCCTATGGGCGACCCGAACGCCTCCATCCCGACGCCGCAGCCGGTGCATTACCGGCCGATGTTCGGCTCCTACGGCAAGGCGCGCACCAACTCGTCGGTCACCTTCGTGTCGCAGGCGTCGCTCGATGCCGGGCTTGCCGCCAGGCTTGGCGTGGCGAAGACGCTGATGGCGGTGAAGAACACGCGCGGCGGCATCGGCAAGGCCTCGATGATCCACAACAGCCTGACGCCCGTGATCGAGGTGGACCCGGAAACCTACGAGGTGCGGGCGGACGGCGAACTGCTGACCTGCGAACCCGCGACGGTGCTGCCGATGGCGCAGCGCTATTTCCTGTTCTAGATGCGCGTGACCGCGATGACCACGCGCGGCGGCGGATTCGGCGGATGACGGCCATGATGTGGACGACATGAGACAGTTGTGCACGGGTCTGCGACGACTGCTGATCGGTCTGCCGGTGCTGGTGCTCCTTCTGGCCATGGCCGCGGGGCTCGGCACCATCATGCCGCAGCCGTTCTTCGCGCCGTCGGAGGCGGGCGGAGAAGTTGCGAGACGGATTCTCGTGCTCTCCAACCCGATCCACACCGATATCGCCATTCCCGTGGATGCGGAAAGCCTGGCGCGGTTTCCGTTTCTCGCGGCGAGCGGCGTGCCGGTCGATGACCCCGCGGCGCGATGGATGGTTTTCGGCCGGGGCGGTCGCACCTTCTATCTGGAGACGCCGACCTGGGCGGATCTGAAGCCGCTGCCCTTGCTGCGCGGCCTGACGCTCGATCGCGCCGTGCTGCATGTGGATGTCCTCGGCGCGCTTGCCGAACCCTCGCCCACCGTGCAAGGCTTCGACATCGGGCCGGCGGCCTATGCGCGGCTGCTCGAGGAGATCGCGGCGGGCTTTGCAACGCGGGAAGGTCAGGTCTTGCCGGTGCCGGATGTGCGCTACGGGCAGACCGACCGGTTCTTCGAGGCGACCGGCTGGTTTACCGCGCTTGCCGGCTGCAACACCTGGACGGCGCGCGTGTTGCGGGCGGCGGGGCTTCGCACCGGGTTCTGGAACCCGTTGCCGGTGTCGCTCGCTTTTTCTCTCAAGCATTTCAACTGATCGAGGACATCATGCCCTATCGCTCGACATCCATCGCTTCCCCTGCACCGGCCGATATCACGCCGGTCGCCCTGTTGCGCCTGCCGCACGACCAGCGGCATCTCCGGCGCAAGCTTCTGCATCTGCCGGATGACGACGTCGTCATGCTGGATCTGAAGCAGGCCGTGATGCTGGCCGACGGCGATGCACTGGTGCTGGAAGGCGGCGGCTATATCCTGATCGCCGCGGTGGAGGAGCCGCTCTACGAGATCGTGCCGCGCGACCGTCTTCACCTGATCGAACTCGCCTGGCATCTGGGCAACCGGCATCTGCAAGCCGAAATCCGCGAGGACCGCATCGTCATCCTGCGCGATCCCGTCATCCGCTCCATGCTGATCGGCCTCGGTGCAACGGTCAACGAGGTGACGGCGCAGTTCCAGCCGATGCGGGGCGCCTATCACAGCGGCCATGATCATGCCGGGCATGACCATCACGACCACGACCACGACCACGGCCATGATCATGGGGGAAAAGGGCATCGCCATTCCCATGACTGATATCCTTGCGAGCGCGCGCGTGGAGAAGATGGAAAAACCGCCGGCGTCGGGAGGCACACAGGCGCTGCTTCGGCTGATGAGCTGGCTGTCGCCGGCGTTTCCCATCGGCGCTTTCTCCTATTCGAGCGGGCTGGAGCAGGCGGTGGCGGACGGCGGCGTTGCGGATGCGGCCTCGCTCCAGGATTGGCTCTCGGGCGCTCTCGCGCAGGGAGCCGGCTGGAACGATGCGGTGCTGCTGGCGGAAAGCTATCGTGCGGCCGGCGAGGTCGAGAGGCTTCACGCCGTCGCCGCCCTGGCGGAGGCCATGGCCGGGAGCCAGGAGCGGCAGATGGAAACCATGCTGCAGGGAGAGGCCTTTCTCGCCGCGGCGTCGGCTTGGCCGACCGGGAACGAGGATCGGCTGCCGGAGCGGGTGGCCTATCCGGTTGCCGTCGGCACTGTGGCCGGCCTTCATGGCGCGGGGCTCGAACCCGCGATTGCGGCCTATCTGCATGCGAGCGCGTCCAACCAGATCTCGGTGGCGATCCGCTGCGGCGTTCTCGGCCAGCGGGCGGGGGTGGCGGTGCTGGCGGCGCTGGAAACGGAGATCGCCGTGACGGCCGCGCGCGCGGCGGCAAGCTCGCTCGACGATCTCGGCTCCGCCGGCATCCTCGCTGATATCGCAGGTGTGCGGCACGAGACGCTGGCCTCTCGCCTGTTCCGCTCGTAAGGATCGGGGCCCATTGTCGGATCGATTTTCGGTGACGCCCCGGTGCAGGGGCCTCACCTCGTCATGACCCAGCCTCGTCCGGGGCACAACGAACAGCTTCACCCGGACTGGCGCACTTGAAAGGACACTCTCATGGCTTCTTCCAACGGACCCCTGCGCGTCGGCATCGGCGGGCCGGTCGGCTCGGGCAAGACGGCGCTGACGGACAAGCTCTGCAAGGCCATGCGCGACAGGTGGTCGGTCGCCGTCGTCACCAACGACATCTATACGCAGGAAGATGCCGAGGCGCTGGTGCGCATGCAGGCGCTGCCTTCCGACAGGATCGTCGGCGTCGAGACAGGCGGTTGCCCGCACACGGCCATCCGCGAGGATGCGACGATCAACCTGCAGGCCATTGCCGATCTCCATCGCCGCATTCCCGATCTCGACATCGTCTTCATCGAGTCCGGCGGCGACAATCTCGCGGCGACCTTTTCGCCCGATCTCGCGGATATCACGCTCTATGTCATCTCCGTTTGCCAGGGTGAGGAAATTCCCCGCAAGGGCGGGCCCGGCATTACGCGGTCCGATCTTCTCGTCATCAACAAGACGGATCTCGCGCCTTATGTCGGCGCCGATCTCGACGTCATGCAGCGCGACGCCGACCGCATGCGCCAGTCCCGCCCGTTCGTGTTTTCGGACATGAAGCGGGGCGAGGGCGTGGAGCGGATCGTGGAGTTTCTGCGGGTCGAAGGCGGGCTGTAATGCGTTCCGGGACCTCGTTGCGAAACCTGCATCAGGCGTTTTAGGAAGGTCTTGCAAAAGGGCGTCGCCTGTGGATTGTTGATCGGCCAACAAGGGAGTTGCAACATGTCCTGGGAACATTGGTTCGCCTTCGTGGCCGCATCGGCCATCCTTCTGGCCATACCCGGGCCGACGATCCTTCTCGTCATTTCCTACGCGCTCAGCCATGGTCGCAAGGTGGCTGCGGCGACGGTTGCAGGCGTCGCGCTGGGCGATTTCACGGCGATGACCGCGTCGATGCTCGGCCTCGGCGCGCTGCTGGCGACCTCGTCCGCCATCTTCACCGCGCTGAAATGGATCGGTGCCGCCTATCTCATCTATCTCGGCATCAAGCTCTGGCGGGCGCCGGTCTCCGGCGGCGCGTCGGAGACGGGAGACGCGGCGCCGGCCAGGGACCGGCCGATCCGCATCTTCCTGCACACCTATGTGGTGACGGCGCTCAACCCGAAGAGCATCATCTTCTTCATCGCCTTCCTGCCGCAGTTCATCGATGCATCGCGGCCGATCGCGTTCCAGATGGTCGTGTTCGAAGCCACCTTCCTCGTGCTCGCCACGGCGAATGCGGCGGCCTACGGCCTGATGGCCTCGATGGCGCGCAATTCGATCGGCAAACCGCGCGTCCAGCGCATCGTCAACCGGACGGGCGGCTCGCTGATGATCGGAGCCGGCCTGCTCGCGGCCGGATGGAAGAAGGCCGCGGCGTAGCGCCTATCCGGAACCGGCGGCGCGCCGGTCCAGCGCGTGCCCCTGCGTCTACTCCGCAGCCAGGGCCGGATGCGTCACCACTGTGCCGCCGACGGCGCGCAGCGTGCCGGGGGCCGTGCGGCTTTCCAGGCGGGCGAGGCGCTCCTGCAGCGTTTCGATCGTCTCGGCCTGAGCGGCGAGCTTTTCCGTGAGTTCCGTGTTTTCGAGCGGAATGGTCTCGATTTCCTTGCGGCCGACCAGACGGCCGAAGGACCAGCCGAGCAGGCGGGACAGATCGTCCATGATCAGGAAGAACGAGGGCACGACGACCAGCGACAGCACGGTGGAGACGATGATCCCGCCGATGACGGCGATGGCCATGGGCGCGCGGAACGAGCCGCCTTCGCCGACCCCGAGCGCCGAGGGCAGCATGCCGGCCGACATCGCGATGGAGGTCATGATGATCGGCCGGGCGCGTTTGCGACCCGCTTCCACCATGGCATCCACACGCTCCATGCCCTGCCGCTTCATCTCGATGGCGAAATCGACCAGCAGGATGGCGTTCTTGGTGACGATGCCCATCAGCATGAGAATGCCGATGAGAACGGGCATGGAGAGCGCGTTGTTGGTGACGATGAGGCCGAGCGCCACGCCGCCGATGGCGAGCGGCAGCGAGAAGAGGATGGTGAAGGGCTGGATCACATCCTTGAAGAGGAGGATGAGCACCACGAGCACCAACAGAAGACCGAGCAGCATGGCATGGACGAAGCCGGACTGCATTTCCGCCTGGACCTCGGCATCGCCGCTTTCCAGGAAGCGGACGCCCTCCGGCAGGCTGACTTCGCTCGCGGCTTTCTTGAAGCGGTCGGAGGCGGTGTCCAGCGCAACGCCCACCGGCAGATCGGCACCCATGGTGACGACACGGAAGCGGTCGTAGCGCTTGATCGAGCTCGGACCTTCCGAATAGGCGATGTCGGCCACGCTCGAAATGGGCACGAGCGCGCCCGATGCCGTCTGGATCTTGAGGTTGCGGATGGCGGCGAGATCGGTGCGCATATCGGTGTCGATCTGCACGCGGATGGGGATCTGCCGGTCGTCGAGCGAGATCTTCGTCAGAGCCGCGTCGATGTCGCCGATGGTCGCGACGCGGAGGACATCGGAGAGTTGGGACGTGGTGATGCCTAGGCGCGACATGCGTTCGGTCAGCGGGCGCAGCTGCAGCTCCGGGCGCGGCAGCGCGCCGTCCGGGCTGACATTGGCAAGCGCCGGCTCGTCCCGCAGCTTGGCCTGCAGCAGGCCGACGGCCTCGTTCAGCGCCGCTTCGTCGTTGGAGAGGAGGTTGAACGCAAGGTCACGCTCGCCCCGGTCGTTCAGCTTCAGCACACGCACATCCGGAATCGAATGGATGGCGGCGAAGATCTGGGCCTCGATCCGCGACTGCGGAATGATACGGCCGGCCGGCGGCAGCTTCGGCATGTATTGCCCGACCAGGGGAAGGCTGCCGAGGAGATTGTTGACCAGCTTGTTGACGAGCGAATGGTCGAGCTTTTCCAGCATGACCGTAATGGTCGCGCGGCGCAGCTCCAGATCGCCCTTGGGCGAGGCTCCGCCCAGCACGAAGATGCCTTCGACGCCGGGGAAATCCTTGATCCGGTCGTAGATTTCCGCGCTCGTGCGGTCGGTGTCTTCCAGCATGGCATCCGGCGGAAGTTCGACGGACAGCACGATGCGCGAAGCATCTTCCGGCGGCAGGAAGCTGCCGGGAACGGTGAGCAGCAGCTGCACCGAGCCGACGAGGAAGGCGATGGCGACGGCGAGCGTCAGGTAGCGCATGTACCAGCGGCGCGTCGTGGCCGAGACCAGCCAGCTATAGCCCCGCATCATGATGCCGTCGCGCGCCTCGCCGTGCCCGTCGCCATCGCCGGAGCGCATGAGATAGGCCGCCATGACCGGCGTGATCAAGCGCGCCACCATGAGCGAGAAGAACACGGAGACGGCGACCGTCAGGCCGAACTGGATGAAGTACTGTCCGGGAATGCCCGGCATGAACGACACCGGCACGAAGACGGCGATGATGGTGAAGGTGGTGGCGATGACCGCAAGGCCGATCTCGTCCGCCGCCTCGATCGACGCCCGATAGGGCGATTTCCCCATCTTGATATGCCGGGCGATGTTCTCGATCTCGACGATCGCATCGTCCACGAGAATGCCGGTCGCCAGCGTCAGGGCGAGGAACGAGACGAGGTTCAGCGAGAAGCCGAGCAGGTCCATGATCCAGAAGGTGGGGATGGCCGACAGCGGCAGAGCGAGGGCCGAAATCAACGTCGCGCGCCAGTTTCGCAGGAACAGCAGCACGACGGCCACGGCCAGCAGCGCGCCTTCGATCAGCGTGTCCAAGGCGGCTTCGTAATTGCCGTAGGTGAAGTAGACGCTGTCGTTGATGAGCTGGATCGAGACGCCGGGATTGGCGGCGCGTACGGCCTCCAGAGACTTCGCCACGGTCTCTGCAACGCTGACCTCGCTCGCACCCTTGGAGCGGAAGACGGCGAAGGTGACGACGGGCGTGCCGTCGAAGCGCGAAAAGCTCTTCGGCTCCTCATAGGTATCGGTGACGGTGCCGAGTTCCGACAGGCGGACGAAACGGCCGTTCGGCATGGCGATCATGGTATCGGCAAGTGCCGTGACGGAGCGGGCGTCGCCGAGCGTGCGGATCGCCTGTTCGCTGCCGCCGATCTGTCCGCGGCCGGAGCCGAGGTCGGTGTTCATCTTGCGCAGCTGCGCGTTCACGTCGGTCGCGGTGATGCCGTAGGAATTGAGGCGGCTGTCGCTGAGTTCCACCCGCACCTCGCGGTCGGCGCCGCCGTAGCGGTCGATCCGGCCGATGCCGGTCTGGCCCTGCAGCGCACGCTTCACCGTGTCGTCCACGAACCAGCTGATCTCTTCCAGCGTCATGTCCGGTGCGGAGACGGCAAAGGTCTGGATCGCCTGTCCCTCGACATCGATCTTCGCGACGATCGGCTCCTCGATGCCGGCCGGCAGGTCGCCGCGGATGCGGTCGATCGCGTCCTTGGTGTCCTGCACCGCCTGGTTCGTCGGAATCTCGATCTCGAACTCGACGCCGGTCGTGGAAATGCCGTCGGTGATGGTCGAGGTGACGTGCTTGACCCCGGCGATGCCGGCCACGGCATCCTCGATCTCCTTGGTGACCTGCGTTTCCAGCTCGGCCGGGGCGGCCCCGCTCTGCGCGACGGAGATGGAGACGATGGGCACGTCGATGTTGGGGAAGCGGGTGATCGGCAGCGCGTTGAACGACTGATAGCCGAGGAACATCAGCAGCACGAAGGTGAGGATCGGTGCGATCGGATTGCGAATGGCCCAGGCCGAGAAGTTCATGGCGGGTCGATCCTCAGTTGGTGGCCGTCTTGCCGGTGGATGCCGCGGCCTTGACCGGCGTGATCCGGTCGCCGTCGCGAACATAGGCGCCGGCCTTCGCGACGACCTCGTCGCCCTCGCTCAGGCCCGAGACGATCTCGATGTAACGACCGTCCTGGATGCCCGTCTCGATCCGCGCCATCTCCACCACGCCGTCGCGCACCTTGCGCACCACGGTTTCGGTCTTGCCGCTGGTCACGGCCGTCAGCGGCAGGGCCAGGGCCTGTTTTTCCTCGACCGTGATGTCGGCATTGGCATACATGCCGACGCGCGCCTTTTCGGGATCGAGGATGCTGATGAAAACGGTTCCGAGCCGCGTGTCGGCATCGACCGTCGGCGAAATCAGGCGGATCTTGCCGTCGAGCGTGACGCTGCTGTCGGCGAGCTTCAGGCTGGCCTTCTGGCCGACGGCGAGTTTCAGAAGATCGCCTTCCGAGACGTCGGCGCGCATTTCCACGGCGCCGTCGCGGATGATGGTGAACAATGGCTGCCCGGAGCCGGCGGCGATGGCGCCGACCTTGGCCGTGCGAGCGGAGACGGTGCCGGCGACCGGCGCCTTGATGACGGTGCGCGCGAGCCGCAGATCCACGTCGGACATCTGGGCTTCGACCACCTTGATGTCGGACTGCGCGACCGCGATCAGTTGCTCGGCCGAGGTGACGCGCGCTAGGGCTGCGGCGGCGGCAGCCTCCGTCTGGTCGGCGAGGGCCGTGGAAACGGTGCCTGCGTCCTTGAGTTTCGCGTTGCGCTCGGAGACGCGGACGGCTTCCTTCGCATTGGCCTGCGCCTCCACGAGCTGTGCCTGATACTGGGCGAGCGAGGCGCGGGCCTTGGCAAGGCTTGCCTCGTTCTGGCTGCGCGTCAGCAGCAGGGCGTCCTCGTTCAGCGTCGCCATGGTGGCGTCGGCCTCGACCTTGTCGCCGATATCCACCGCGAGGCTGCGGATCGACAGACCTTCGACAAGCGGCTGCACGAAGGTTTCCTCGACGGCCTGGATCGTCCCGGTCGCGATCACCCGGTCGATGATCGCGCGCGTTTCGGCCCTGGTGACCACGATGGAGGGATAGGCCGTCTCGGGCTTGGCCTGCGTCTTCGCCTCGTGCGTTGCGGCCTCCTGCGCAAGGGCGGCAGGTGTCAGGGAAGGAGCGACCGACAGGGCGAGGACGGTGAGAAACACGGAAACCGGCAACGGGGCCGAAACCGGCCTGGCGCGCATGCCACCTGCAAAGGGTCTTCCAGCCGCCATCGGCGTGTCCTCATTGTCGAATTGTGCTGAAAGACGACGATTGCCGCCTGTCCGCCCCATGATCTGAAGGCACGCGCCACGCCCCCGCGGCACTGCACCCGGCAATCTCTTTACCATCATCCCAGGTTTCGCGCGCGCAGAATCATGGACACGATCTGCGTCAAAAAGCGCGAAAACCGCGCTTGGGACGAGGTTTTTACGGTATATGGCGTCGGGATCAGGCAATTTTCAGGCAGAACGGAAACGCGCGACCGAGGCCGCGCGTTGCTTTCTGTCGAAGACCTGTGGGCCTATTTCAGGGCCGCGTCGGTGATCTCGTGCGTCCAGGCGCCGGTCGGCTCCTTGGTGATGACGGGGTCGGAGCCGCCCTTCATGAGGGATGCGACGGTGCGGGTGTAGTCCGCCTCGTCCAGCGCGCCGTTGGAGCCGGCGGTGAGCTTGGCGATCTCGCCCATCATGCGCTTCTGATGCTCTTCGGTCTGGGCGCCGGTGGCGTCGTTTTCGAGCACGATGCCGGCGGCCTCGTCCACATGCTCCTCGGCATATTTCCAGCCCTTCATGGAGGCGCGGACGAACTTGACCATCTTGTCCTTGAAGGCCGGGTCCTTCAGCTTGTCTTCGAGCACGTAGAGGCCGTCCTCCAGCGTCGCGACGCCCTGGTCCTCGTACTTGAAGGTCACGAGATCCTCCGGCTTGATGCCGGCGTCGAGAACCTGGCCGTACTCGTTATAGGTCATGGTGGAAATGCAGGCGGCCTGCTTCTGGATCAGCGGATCGACGTTGAAGCCCTGCTTCAGGACCGTCACGCCGTCCGGCCCGCCATCCGTCTTGAGGCCGAGTTGGCTCATCCAGGAGAGGAACGGATACTCGTTGCCGAAGAACCAGACGCCGAGCGTCTTGCCCTTGAAATCGGCCGGGCTCGCGACGCCGCTTTCCTTCAGGCAGGTCAGCATCATGCCGGACTTCTTGAAAGGCTGGGCGATATTGACGAGGGCGACGCCCTTTTCGCGCGTGGCGAGCGCCGAGGGCATCCAGTCGACCACGACATCGGCGCCGCCACCGGCGATGACCTGCGGCGGGGCGATATCCGGGCCACCCGGCTTGATCTCGACGTCGAGACCTTCTGCCTCGTAGAAACCCTTGTCCTTGGCGACGTAATAGCCAGCGAACTGGGCCTGCGTGACCCATTTCAGCTGCAGCGTCACCTTTTCCGCCGCCATGGCGTCGAAGGCGGCCAGCGACAGCGCGCTGGACATGAGAAGCGATGCGATTGTCCGTTTCATATGCGTTCCCTTTGTTATCGTTCGTCTTCTTTTTACGCCCGTCCACCGCGGACGGACGGATGCCAGAACGTGACGACGCGTTCCACCAGCGCCACCACACCATAGAACACCGAGCCGGCCAGCGCCGCCACAGCGATTTCCGCCCAGACCATGTCGACATTCATGCGTCCGACCTCGGTGGAGATGCGAAAGCCCATGCCGACGATCGGCGTGCCGAAGAATTCCGCGACGATGGCACCGATCAGGGCCAGCGTCGAGTTGATCTTCAGCGCATTGAAGATGAAAGGCCAGGCGGCGGGCAGGCGAAGCTTGATCAGCGTCTGGAACCAGGAGGCCGCATAGGTCTGCATCAAGTCTTTTTCCATGCTGCTCGCGGCGGCAAGCCCCGTCACGGTGTTCACCAGCATGGGGAAGAACGTCATGATGACGACGACCGCCACCTTCGACGGCCAGTCGAAGCCGAACCACATGACCATGATCGGGGCGACGCCCACGACGGGGAGGGCGGAGACGAAATTGCCGAGCGGCAGCAGCCCCTTCTGCAGGAAGGGCGAGCGATCGATGGCGATGGCGACGAGGAAACCGAGGCCGCAGCCGGTGACATAGCCGGTGATCACGGATTTGAGGAAGGTCTGGCGGAAATCCGCCCAGAGCGTGGGCAGCGACGAGATCAGCCGCGTCCAGATCATCGAGGGCGGCGGCAGCAGCACCGCCGGCACCGCAAAGCCGCGCACGAGACCTTCCCACAGCACGAGCAGGCTGACGCCGAACAGAATGGGCACGATGAGGCGGAGCGTACGCTCTAGAGCTTTGGAGGCCGGTTTGCGGCGGACCAGCCATTCGTTGAGCGCCCAGGCGCCGAGCCAGAAGAGGACGGCGGGGAGGATGGCGTTCATGGGCGGACTCCCATGCGGCGGAGCACCGCGGAATGGGCGGCGCCGACGATAAGGACGAGCACGGCGGCAAGGCCCGCGGCCATGAACAGGGCCGACCAGATCTGCACCGTCTGCCCGTAATAGGACCCGGCCAGCAGGCGGGCGCCGAGGCCGGCGACGGCCCCGGTCGGCAGCTCGCCGACGATGGCGCCCACCAGCGAGATCGCGACCGCCACCTTCAGCGAGGTGAACAGATAGGGCATGGAGGCCGGCCAGCGGAGCTTCCAGAAAAGCTGCGAGGGGCGCGCATTGTAGGTGCGCATCAGGTCGAGCTGGATCTGTTCCGGACTGCGCAGGCCCTTTACCATGCCGACCGCGATGGGGAAGAACGAGAGATAGGTCGAGATCAGCGCCTTTGGCAGCAGGCCGGCAATGCCGATGGCGTTGAGCACGACGATGATCATCGGGGCGATGGCGAGGATCGGGATGGTCTGGCTGGCGATGATCCACGGCATCAGCGAGCGGTCCATCGCCCGGTTGTGCACGATGCCGACGGCAAGCGCGATGCCGAGCAGGGTGCCGAGCCCGAATCCGACCAGCGTGGCGGAGAGCGTGATCCAGGCGTGATAGACGAGGCTGCGCTTGGAGGTCACCGGTTTGTTGATGGTCGTATCCCACAGCTCGGCCATCACCTGATGCGGCGCCGGCAGAACGGGCCGCGCCTGCGCCATCGTCCGCGGCACGATCTCCGAGAATGAGATGGTGGTGCCGGCCCGGGCGGCGGTGTCGCGCTCGAACGGCGCATTGAGGAAAACGACGGCGGCGTACCAGACGGCGAGGAGAGCCGCGAGAATGGTGAGGACGGGGACGATCTTTTCCCGGTTCGTCATGAAGTGGCCTCTGTCCTGAGAGGTGCGAGGCTGTCGACGCAAGGCATCCCGCCGTTACTCATCATAGCTGTGTCCCGCCCGCAAACCGTCCCGGACACGGCTGGCGATCTCCAGGAATTCCGGGGTTTCGCGGATATCCAGCGGACGCTCCCGGGGCAGGGTCGATTCGATGACGTCGGTGATCCGGCCGGGGCGGGGGCTCATGACGACGATCTTGGTGGAGAGGTACACGGCCTCGGGGATCGAGTGGGTGACGAAGCAGATGGTCTTTTCGGTGCGTGCCCAGAGTTCGAGCAGCTGCTCGTTCAGGTGGTCGCGGACGATTTCGTCCAGCGCGCCGAAGGGCTCGTCCATCAACAGGAGGTCGGCATCGAAGGCCAGCGCGCGGGCGATGGAGGCGCGCTGCTGCATGCCGCCGGAAAGCTGCCAGGGAAATTTCTTGCCGAAGCCCGAGAGATTGACGAGCGCCAGCGTCCGCTCGATCCGCGCCCGCTTCTCGGCCTCGCCATAGCCCATGATTTCGAGCGGCAGCGCGATGTTCTGCTCGATCGTGCGCCAGGGATAGAGGGCTGCGGCCTGGAAGACGTAGCCATAGGAACGGTTCTTGCGCGCATCCTCGGGCGTCGTGCCGTTGACCGTGATCGTGCCGGCGGTCGGCTTTTCCAGATCCGCGATGACGCGCAGGAAGGTGGTCTTGCCGCAGCCCGACGGGCCGATGAAGGAGACGAAATCGCCCTTGCGCACATCGAGATCGACGCCCGTCAGAGCCGTGACCGGGCCATCATCGGTCTTGAAGGTGAGGCCGAGACCCCGGGCGGAAACGACGGAGCGGGCGTCCGGCGACGCGGTGTTCGGGGAGAAGGCATCGGGTCTTATCTGCGGCATTGCGAAAGCGGTCCCCATGTGGTGCCGTCCTTGAAACGGATCGTATAGCCCTTCGCACTTTTGTCGAGCGCGACGGTTTCCTTCGGGCCGACCTCGCCTTCGGAGTCGCACTGGGTGCGGACGGTAAAGCCGGTCGCGGTTTTCCCGGCCGTTCCCTCGAACTGGCAATAGGCAGTGGCCGTGGTGATGCCCTCGTCGTTGAGCAGGAAGAAGACGTCGGCGCCGCTCGATTCGCCCGTCTTGGCATAGACGCAGCCCTCGGCGTTACCATAGGCGCCGTCGAGAAATGTCGGCGCGGCCACGCTGACGCCGGAGACGCAGCCGCAGGCGGCCAGGAGCACGAGGGTTCGCATCAGACGCCGCTCGCCGGGATGCCGGTCCGGGTGACCTTGCGCGGCGCCGTGATCTCCTTCCAGGTCGAGAGCGCTTTTGCGACCGGCGTCACCGGCGGGCGGCGCACGAAGTCGCCATGACCTTCGCGGGTCTTCACCGTGTCTTCCTCGATCGCCACCACGCCGCGGGTCAGCGTGAAGCGGGGCAGGCCGGTGACGGTCTTTCCCTCGAAGACGTTGTAATCGATCGCCGATTGCTGAGTCGCCGCCGCAATGGTCTTCGTCCGCTTCGGGTCCCAGACGACGAGGTCGGCATCGGCACCGACGAGGATCGCGCCCTTCTTCGGATAGATATTGAGGATCTTGGCGATGTTGGTCGAGGTCACCGCGACGAACTCGTTCATGGTGATGCGGCCGGTGGCGACGCCATGGGTCCAGAGCATCGGCATGCGGTCTTCCAGGCCCCCCGTTCCGTTCGGGATCTTGCGGAAATCGCCAAGGCCTGAGCGCTTCTGCTCGGTGGTGAAGGCGCAGTGGTCGGTCGCCACGCATTGCAGCGAGCCGGAGGAAAGGCCGGCCCAGAGACTGTCCTGATGCTGCTTGCTGCGGAACGGCGGCGACATGACGCGGCGGGCGGCGTGGTCCCAGTCGGCATTGGCATATTCGCTTTCGTCCAGCGTCAGGTGCTGGATGAGCGGTTCGCCATAGACCCGCATGCCCTTCTGCCGGGCGCGGCGGATGGCCTCGTGGCTCTGCTCGCAGGAGGTGTGGACGATATAGACCGGACAGCCCGCCATGTCGGCGATCATGATGGCGCGGTTCGTCGCCTCGCCTTCGACCTCCGGCGGCCGCGAATAGGCATGCGCCTCCGGCCCGTCATTGCCCTCGGCGATCAGCTTGGCCTGCATCTGCGCCACCACGTCGCCGTTTTCGGCATGGACGAGCGGCAGGGCGCCGAGCTCCGCGCAGCGCTGGAACGAGGCGAACATCTCGTCGTCATCCACCATCAGCGCGCCCTTGTAGGCCATGAAGTGCTTGAAGGTGTTGATGCCCTTGTCGCGGACGATCGTCTCCATTTCCTCAAAGACCTGCGCGCCCCACCAGGTGATCGCCATATGGAAGGAATAGTCGCAGGCCGCGCGCGAGGTCTTGTTGTGCCACATGTCGAGCGCTTCGAGCAGCGATTGGCCCGGGTTCGGCAGCGCGAAATCCACCACCATCGTCGTGCCCCCGGCGAGCGCCGCGCGCGTGCCGCTCTCGAAATCATCGGCGGAATAGGTGCCCATGAACGGCATTTCCAGATGCGTGTGCGGATCGATGCCGCCGGGCATGACGTAGCAGCCCGTCGCGTCGAGCACATCGCCACCAGTGAGGTTCGGCCCGATGTCGGCGATCACGCCGTTCTCGATGCGGATATCGGCGGCATAGGTCAGGTCGGCGGTGACGATGGTGCCGTTCTTGATGATGGTGGTGGTCATGGATGTTCCCGTTGTTGTTTCTTTTCGCTCGTCGGGAGAGCGGGATAAGGCAGGCCAACGGCCAGGATAAGAGCGGTTTCGAGTCTCGTCATATCCGCTGGCCGAAAATGGCCTATTCGTTGGCGGATGACGTCCTTCTTCAGCGGCGAGATTTTCTCGACCATGACCTGAGAGACGTGTTGCAAGCCGTTTTCGACGGTCGGCGCGACGATCGGCCGAAGGATCGGAGCGTCGATCAGATGCGTCGTGATCGGGCAGGCAAGAATGCTGCTCAACGGTTCGATCAAGGCATCTGCCTGCAGGATGACGGCAGGCCTGGGTTTTCCAAGTTCAGCCGGAAAAACCGCAATTACGACATCTCCCCGGCTGAGCTTCATGGCTTGTCCCAGTTGTCCGGCCCGACGGCCGCGATCCAATCCATGATTTCGTCTTCCTCAGGAGCCACAGCGATCTGTCGTGCCTCCTGCTGAAGTTGTTCCTGAAACGTCCTGTCGTCGGCATCGGGGATCCAGATCTCCACGGGGCGATACCCTCGGCTTATCAAATCCGCGCGTTCTTCCGGCGACAATTCTCTCGGGCGACCCATGATGGCTCTCCTCCTGTTTGCGTGACGATCCTACTCCACAATCCCGGCCGTCTCCACCACGGCGTGGAACAGGACGTCGCAGCCGGCGCTGGCCCAATCCTTCGAAATCTCCTCCGCCTCGTTGTGGCTGAGCCCGCCGACGCAGGGGCACATGATCATGGTGGCGGGGGCGACGCGGGCGGCCCAGCAGGCATCGTGGCCGGCACCGGAGATGATGTCCATATGGCTGAGCCCGAGCTTTTCGGCAGCGGTGCGAACCGTCGAGACCAGCGTCGGATCGAAGGTGACGGGGTCGAAATGGCCGACGGCCTCCACCGAGCAACCGACGCCCAGGTCGGCGCAGATCATGGAAGCCTCGGCCTCGATACGGGCACGCATGCGGTCGAGCTTGCTCTGGTCGGGCGTGCGGATGTCGACGGTGAACACGACCTTGCCGGGCAGGACATTGCGGGAATTGGGCGAAAAGAACACCTGGCCGACGCCGCCCACCGCACCCGGCTGCTCGCCCATGGCGACCTTCTGCACCATCTCGACGATGCGCGACATGGCAAGCCCGGCATTGACGCGCAGGCCCATCGGCGTCGAGCCGGTATGGGCCTCGCGTCCCGTCAGCGTGAATTCGAGCCACCACAGACCCTGGCAGTGGGTCACGACGCCGATCGCCTTGTTCTCCGCTTCGAGGATCGGACCCTGCTCGATGTGATATTCGAAATAGGCATGCATCCTGCGCGCGCCGACCTCTTCCTCGCCGCGCCAGCCGATCCGCGTCAGCTCGTCGCCATAAGTTTTTCCGTCCGGGTCCTTGCGGCTATAGGCGTAGTCGAGCGTGTGGACGCCGGCAAAGACGCCGGAGGCGAGCATGGCAGGGGCAAAGCGCGCGCCTTCCTCGTTCGCCCAGTTGGTGACGACGATCGGGTGTTTCGTCTTCAGGCCGAGATCGTTCAGGGTCCGTACGACTTCGAGCCCCGCGAGCACGCCGAGCACGCCATCATATTTTCCGCCGGTCGGCTGGGTGTCGAGGTGCGAGCCGACATAGACGGGCAGGGCGTCCGGGTCCGTGCCCAGCCGGGTGGCGAACATGGTGCCCATGCGGTCGAGCCCCATGGTCAGGCCCGCGTCCCGGCACCAGGTCTCAAACAGGCTCCGGCCTTCGGCATCCGCATCGGTCAGCGTCTGGCGATTGTTGCCGCCGGCGATGCCCGGGCCGATCTCCGCCATCTGCATCAGACTGTCCCAGAGACGGTCGGCGTCGACCCGCATATTCTCGCCCGGTGCGGCCATGGTCTATCCCTCTCCGTTCGGACGCGGCAGGGCGCAGGGGCGCTCTTCGGCCGACGTTCGATTGTGTTGTTCCCACCGGTCGAATGGGGCATTCTTTTTGTTCGCCCTCGTATCAGTCGTTGCGTTTGTCATTGAAGTGACTGATAATTTAACCGGTTGGTAAACATTACAACTTCCGTTGCAGCACTCAAGACGGAAAAGCAAAAAAAGAAAAGACGGCAGAACGACGCGATGGACTGGCGGCCGGAAGGCTGGCGAAAGGGGGCTTGGATGGCATTACCGAGGGCGGCGAAAACGCAGCGGCGCACGCGAATCCAGGAAGAGAAGGAAGAGCTGATCCTGGAGGCGGCGCTGGAGGTGTTTGCGACCAACGGCTTTCGCGGCAGCACCATCGACCAGATCGCAGACGTCGCGGGCATGTCGAAGCCCAATCTGCTCTATTATTTCCGCACCAAGGAAGCGATGCACCGGGCGCTGATCGAGCGCGTTCTCGACAGCTGGCTCGATCCGCTGCGCGAGTTCGATGCGGAGGGCAATCCGGTGACCGAGATCCGCGGCTACATCCGGCGCAAGCTCGAGATGGCGCGGGATTTTCCGCGAGAGAGCCGGCTGTTCGCCAACGAGGTCCTTCAGGGGGCGCCGCGGATCGAGGATGCCCTGATGGGGCCGCTCAAATCGCTGGTGGACGAGAAGGCGACCGTCATCCGCGCCTGGGCCAAGGCCGGAAAGATCGCCAAGTGCGATCCCTACCACCTGATCTTCGCCATCTGGGCGACGACGCAGCATTATGCCGACTTCGACGTGCAGGTGCGGGCGGTGCTCGGCCCGGACCGCGCCGGCGAGGGACGTTTCGAGGATGCGGCCCGTTTTCTGGAGATGCTCTTCGTCAACGGTCTCGGGGTGGGTGTCCCGTCTACCGGCACATCCGGCGGTTGAGTTATCGAGTGCGGAGGGCGGATCAGGCGCCGGTGCGCACGGCTTTGGCGATGGCATCCTTTTTCTGGCGCGCGGCCGCCAGCAGGGTGCCGATCTCCTCGGCATTGTCGACGATCAGGGTTTCCAGCGTCCCCTTGCGACCGCGAATGGCGATGTCGTAGCTCTCGCGATCCTCCAGCTTCAGCCCGGCATAGCGGATGACGTCGGCGGACACGGCGAGCTGCGCGTCGTATTCCTTGGCAAAGCCCTCGAGGCGGCTCGCCGCGTTGATCGTGTCGCCGACAGCCGTCAGCGAGGAGGCGCGGCCATAGCCGATATGGCCGATGATCGCCGATCCCGCATGCATACCCATCGCGATCCGCAGCGGCTTGTCGAGTTCGCTCGTGAAGTTTCGGTTGAGCGTCTCGATTCCGCGGGCAACGCGGGCCGTCGCCTCCAGCGCATTGGCGCAGGCGTCCTCGATCGAGCCGGTCAGGCCGAAAAGGGCGAGGACGCCATCGCCGATGAACTTGTCGATGACCCCGCCGGAGCCCTCGACCGCTTCGCCGATCGTCTCGAAATAGCGGTTGAGCAGGAACACCGTATCGAACGGCAGCTGCTGCTGGGTGAGCAGCGTGAAATCGCGCAGATCGCAGAACAGCACCGCGATGCGACGTTCGCGGCCGGCCGCCACATCCTCGCCGATCTGCGGACGGACGCCGACATTCTCGGCGCCCAGAACCGGCGCGATGGAAACATCGTGCGTGGGCCGAAGCTGGCAGCCGAGGCGGACATTTTCGCCGGCGCGGATGCGGATCAGCGTCTGGCGCTCGCCTTCGCTGGGTGGCGGCAAGCCTTCCAGCCCGTCCGTCACCCGGACGCGACAGGTCGAACAGCGGCCGCGCCCGCCGCAGACGGAGAGATGGGGGATGCCGGCCGAGCGGCTGGCTTCGAGCACGGAAAAGCCGCGCGCGACGGAGAGGACCTTGCCGTCGGGATAGCGGATGCGGACCTTGCCGCGGATGGGAAAGGACCGCCAGAGCAGCGTGATGCCGATGGAACCGGCAAGGGTAAGGAAGATGCCCTGGCGGATATCGGCGAGAAGCGCGGGATCGGTGCGGCCCGACATGAACCAGGCGTTCGACGGCATGGCCGGGCCGACCGTTCGGGCGGCGACCACGAAGCCGAGCAGCGACAGGACCGGAATCAGAAGGGCCAGCGTATAAAGCGGCAAGGCGGCGCGGGGATACCAGTCACGCCCGCGCATCCAGAACCAGAAGCCGAGACAGCCATGCGCCCAGGCGATGATGAGGGCTGCGGACTGCCAGACGGCGCTTCCGGTGCGCGACCAGAGGCGCGGCAGGATATCGCGATAATCCGCGGAATAGCCCGACAGCATCCAGTCGATGCGGGTGACGGTGACATGGCTGACCAGAAGGAAGGGCAGAGCAAGTCCGAGCCCGATCTTCAACGCTTCGCGCAGCGGCATGCGCAGCGTCTGGCGCCGCCGGAGCCCATCGAGCGCCAGCACGAAATGCACGGCGAGCGAGCCGTAGAGGGCGATGGTTCCGGGCAGGCTGCGCCAGATCTCGTTGAAGACATCGCGCCCGCGCTCCATCGCGTCGATCGAGACCAGACCGAGCGCGTGGTTGAGGAAATGCGTGAGCAGGAACAGCCCCAGACACACGCCGGTCCAGATATGCAGGCGCTTGCGCAGCTTCGAACGATCGCGTTTCAAGCAGTCTCCGGTTCGATCCGTTGATCACCGGATGCTTATCGGCCAGTTTGGGACGCGTAGCAACGCGGGAATTGTGACGCACGGGCGAGGCGAGGTCGATGGCCTGCAACTGCAGGTTCGATCACGCAACCCTTCGCACTGCGACAAATTGCCTTGTCATAAAAAAGCTTTCGCTTATACGGCGATCCTGGGGGGACTAACAAGACGTGAGGTTGACATGGCCAGTAAGACAGAGAGCAGCGCTCGGCGTTCGGGAACTTCGCAGCATCTGGCCATAAGCCGTCGGCACCTTCTCGGTTCGGCGGCAGGCGGCGCGGCCGCCCTGACCCTGTCCTCCATTCCCAGCTGGGCTCTTGCGCCCGAGAAGACGGTGGACGTGCTCCTCGTCGGCGGCGGCATCATGAGCGCGACGCTCGGCGTGCTGATCAACGAGCTGGAGCCATCCTGGTCGATCGAGATGATCGAGCGGCTGGACGACGTGGCGCTCGAAAGCTCGAACGGCTGGAACAATGCCGGCACCGGCCACTCCGCGCTTGCCGAGCTCAATTACACGCCGAAGGATGTGAACGGCAATGTCGATATCAGCCGGGCCGTCGGCATCAACGAATCCTTCCAGGTCTCCCGCCAGTTCCTCGCGCATCAGGTCGATCGCGGCGTTCTGAAGGACCCGCGCTCCTTCATCAATTCGACGCCGCATATGAGCTTCGTCTGGGGCGACGACAACACGGATTTCCTGGAAAAGCGCTTCGAGGCGCTGAAGGCGAGCGCGCTGTTTTCGGGCATGAAATTCTCGCGCGACCATGACGAGATCGCGCAATGGGTCCCCATCATGATGGAGGGCCGCGACCGCGCCCAGCCGCTGGCCGCCACCTGGTCGCCGCTCGGCACGGACGTCAATTTCGGCGAGATCACCCGCCAGTACGTCACGCATCTGAAGACCCAGCCGACCTTCACCCTGACCGCCTCAAGCGAGGTGCAGGAGATCGCCCGCAACGAGGACGGCACCTGGCGCGTCAGCTATACCGACACGCGGACCGGCGACCGGAAGGGCGTGATCAACGCGAAGTTCGTGTTTCTGGGGGCTGGCGGCGGTGCGCTGCCGCTCTTGCAGATGTCGGGTATTCCCGAGGCCGACGACTATGCCGGCTTCCCGGTCGGCGGGTCGTTCCTCGTCTGCGAGAAGCCCGAGATCGTCAACCGGCATCTGGCCAAGGCCTATGGTCAGGCGTCCGTCGGTGCGCCGCCGATGTCGGTGCCGCATCTCGACACGCGCATGCTGGACGGAAAGCAGGTCGTGCTGTTCGGCCCCTTCGCCACCTTCTCGACCAAGTTCCTGAAGGACGGTTCCTATTTCGACCTTCCCGCGTCCGTGACGCTCGACAATATCTGGCCGATGCTGCAGGTCGGCATGAACGAGTTCAGCCTCGTGCAATATCTTGCCGGCCAGCTCCTGATGTCCGACGAGGATCGGCTTGCCGCCCTGCGCGAGTATTTCCCGCAGGCGAAGGGCGAGGACTGGCGCCTGTGGCAGGCCGGGCAGCGGGTGCAGATCATCAAGCGCGACCCTGAAAAGGGCGGCGTGCTGAAGCTCGGCACGGAAATTGTCGCCTCGGCCGACGGTACGATCACCGCGCTTCTCGGCGCGTCGCCGGGCGCCTCGACGGCGGCGCCGATCATGCTCGACGTTCTGAAGAAGGTCTTTGCCGAGCGTCTGGCGACGCCGGAATGGCAGGCCAAGGTGAAGGCGATGGTGCCGAGCTACGGCACGAAGCTCAACGAAAACCCGCAGGCGCTGGCGCTCGCCTGGGCCGCGACGAGCGAGCGACTCCAGCTCGCCATCGCACCGCCGGCCATCGGCACCGCCGCACCGGCCGCCCTGCCGTCCGCGGACGTGAAGCGCGTTCCGGATATGGCGCTCTGAGCCTATCGACCTCCTGCCTGCCGGCTTGTTGCGCGGCAGGTCAGGATGGCAGCGCGACGAACCGGTCGCGCTCCGTCGATCGCTCTCCCGTTACTCCGCCGCCTGTCGCGACATCGGGTTGTTGGGGTGCGTGGTCCAGTTTGCGTAGGTTGCATCGACCACCTTGCCGGTGCGCTCGTCCAGCGTGCCCGGGGGCAGGGCGACCATGGTGATGCAGTCCTGCACGGGACAGACGTTGACGCAGAGATTGCAGCCGACGCACTCGTCCTCCATCACCTCGAAATGCCGGACGCCATCGACATATTGCGTGATCGCCTGGTGCGAGGTGTCTTCGCAGGCGATGTGGCAGCGACCGCATTTGATGCAGGCATCCTGGTCGATGCGGGCCTTGGCGATGTAGTTGAGGTTGAGATACTGCCAGTCCGACACGTTCGGAATGGCGCGGCCGGTGATGTCGTCGAGCGTCCGGTGGCCCTTGGAATCCATCCAGGTGGAGAGCCCGGTGATCATCTCCTGCACGATCTTGAAGCCGTAGGTCATGGCGGCGGTGCAGACCTGCACGTTGCCGGCCCCGAGCACGAGAAACTCCGCCGCATCGCGCCAGGTGGTGATGCCGCCGATGCCGGAAATCGGCAGGCCCTGCGTTTCCGGATCGCGGGCGATTTCGGCCACCATGTTGAGCGCGATCGGCTTGACCGCCGGGCCGCAATAGCCGCCATGGCTGCCCTTGCCGTCGATCGAGGGTTCGGGTGCGAAGGTGTCGAGATTGACCGAGGTGATCGAGTTGATGGTGTTGATCAGCGACACGGCGTCGGTGCCGCCGGCCTTTGCAGCGCGGGCGGGGTGACGGATGTCGGTGATGTTCGGTGTCAGCTTGGTGATGACCGGCATGCGGGTATATTGCTTGCACCAGCGCACGACCATCTCGATATAGGCCGGCACCTGGCCGACGGCGGCGCCCATGCCGCGCTCCGACATGCCGTGCGGACAGCCGAAATTCAGCTCGATGCCGTCGGCGCCGGTTTCCTCGACCAGCGGCAGGATCGCCTTCCAGCTTTCCTCCTCGCAGGGCACCATGATCGAGGCGATCAGGGCGCGGTCGGGCCAGTTCATCTTGACCTGCTTCATCTCGCGCAGGTTGGTGTAGAGGTCGCGATCGGTGATGAGCTCGATATTGTTCAGGCCGAGGAGCCGGCGATCGGCGCCCCAGATGGCGCCGTAGCGCGGGCCGTTGACGTTCACGACCGGCGGGCCGTCCTCGCCGAGCGTCTTCCAGACCACGCCGCCCCAGCCGGCCTTGAAGGCCCGCTCGACATTGTAGGCCTTGTCGGTCGGCGGTGCCGAGGCAAGCCAGAACGGGTTGGGGGATTTGATGCCGACGAAATTGTTGCGCAGATCAGCCATGGTTCATCTCCCTCAAGCGACGGCAGTAGACGGATGGCGTTCGGCCATCAGCGTGCGGTGGATCGATTCGGCGGCGTCCCGCCCGTGGGCAACGGCCGAGACGGTGAGGTCTTCGCCGCCGAGACGACAGTCGCCGCCGGCCCAGACGCGGTCGAGCGACGTTCGTCCCTCCTCGTCCACGAGGATGCGGCCGGACTGAAGCGCGACGACGCCGAGCGCATCGGCCTCCAGCGTCTGGCCGATCGCCTTGAGGATGTGATCGGCCGCAAGCACGCCGGTCTCGCCGGTGGCGATGAGGCGTCCGTCCGCTTCGGCGGTGTAATCCAGCTCGATGCCGGCGATCTTGCCGTCTTCACCGGCGAGAATGCGCCGGGGCTGCAGCCAGTGGCGGATGGTGACGCCGCGCGAGGTCGCGAGATCCTGCTCGTAGGCCGAGGCGTTCATGTGCTCGCGGCCGCGGCGATAGCAGATGGTAACCTCCTCGGCGCCCAGAAGTTTCGCCTGGACCGCCGCATCGATCGCGGTCATGCCGCCACCGATCACGACGACACGGCGACCAACGGGGATGTCGGTCTTGCCCGGCGATTGCCGCAGGGCCGCGATGAAGTCGATCGCATCCGCCACGCCTTCGGCCGCTTCGCCCTCCGCGCGCAGCGCATTGACGCCGGTCAGGCCCATCCCGAGGAAAACCGCGTCGTGGCGGGCGAGGAGATCGGAAAGCTTGATGTCGCGGCCGAGCATCTGACGGTTGCGGATCTCGATGCCGCCGATGGCGAGCACGTAATCCACCTCCTTCTGCGCGAAGTCGTCGGTCGCCTTGTAGGTGGCGATGCCGTATTCGTTCAGCCCGCCCGCCTTTTCGCGCGCGTCGTAGACGACGACGTCGTGGCCGTTGACGGCGAGGCGATGGGCGCAGGCAAGACCTGCGGGTCCGGCGCCGACGACGGCCACGGTCTTGCCCGTTGCGGGCGCACGTTCGTAGAACTGGCGATCTTCCGCCATGGCGATGTCGGTGGCGTAGCGCTGCAGCCGGCCGATGGCGACCGGGCGGCCCTCCGCCTCCATGCGGACGCAGGCCTCCTCGCACAGCGTTTCGGTGGGACAGACGCGGGCGCACATGCCGCCGAGAATGTTCTGGTCGAAAATGGTGTTGGCCGAGCCGATCGGATTGCCCGTCGCGATCTGCCGGATGAAGAGGGGAATGTCGATGGAGGTCGGACAGGCCGTCATGCACGGCGCATCATAGCAGAAGTAACAGCGATCGGCCGCGACGAGCGCCTCGTGCTCGTCCAGGCGCGGATGCAGATCCGCGAAGTTCGCCTCGTACTGGCCGGGCGTCAGGCGCCCGCCGATCATTCCGGAGTCCGTCGTTCCCATGTTTTCCTCCCAATGGCAACCGCACGATCAGCGAAGGCTAACATGGAAAATTTCTTGATCAAACGGTAAAATTTCAGGACCCATTTTCGGTCTTTTCCAAGGCGCGGGGTCGATTGACAGGTCGCGGCAAAAGGTGTCAGCACTTCGGTTTCCCGCTGGACCTTGGGAGAGGCATGGAATGGCACGCAGACCGGAAGCGAATGCACGGCTCGACGATGCGGCACGCGCCGGCTGGCTCTATTATGTCGCGGGGCGCACGCAGGACGAGATCGCCGGGCAGATGGGCATCTCGCGCCAGTCGGCGCAGCGGCTCGTGTCGCTCGCCATGGCCGAACGACTGATCAAGGTCCGCCTCGACCACCCGATCGCCGCCTGCATGGAGCTCGGCCTGCGGCTGAAGGAACGCTACGGGCTGCGGCAGGCGGAAGTGGTTCCGAGCGATCCCACATCCTCTTCTACCACCGTCGGCATTGCGGAGGCCGGGGCGGCCGAGATCGAGCGCTGGCTGAAGTCGAGCGAGCCGATCATCATGGCGATCGGCACCGGGCGGACGCTGAAGGCGGCGATCGACCAGCTGCCGGCGATGGATTGTCCGCAGCATCGCATCGTCTCGCTGACCGGCAATATCGGCGTCGACGGGTCTGCCGCCTATTACAACGTCATCTTTTCCATGGCCGACGCCGTCAAGGCGCGGCATTTCCCCATGCCCCTGCCGGTCATCGTGTCCTCGGCCGAGGAGCGAGAGGTGCTGCACAAGCAGATCCTCGTGCAGTCGGCGCTCAGCCTCGGCACGCAGGCCGACATCGCCTTCGTCGGCATCGGCGAAGTGGGCACCGATGCGCCGCTCTGCCAGGATGGGTTTCTGGCCCATGACGAGATGGCCAAGCTGGTGGAGCAAGGGGCGGCCGGCGAAATCTGCGGCTGGATGTTCGACGGCGACGGACAGCTCATCTCGGGCGATATCAACAAGCGGGTGGCGAGCGTTCCCTTGCCGTCACGCGATACCACGACGCTGATCGGCATGGCCAAGGGCCGGCGCAAGCACCTCGCGCTGCGGGCCGCCTTGCGCGGCGGACTCATCAACGGCGTCATCACGGACGAGGAAACGGCTGAATATCTGCTCGCACCTTGAGCAAATATGTCAAAAAATTGTCAGTCCTTCCGATGACTTAGCCGCGTGTTCGGCGCTGCAGCAACGAATGCGATTGACAAGTCCGCCCTGAAAATGAGTAATTGCCCGTGAGCGAGGCAAATGCTCATTACTCTTCTGGGAGGAAGATCATGAATTTGAAGACATCACTGCTGGGCGCATGCTCAGCACTCGTCATTGCTGCCGTTTCCGGCGGTCTGGCCCAGGCCGAGACCCTCACCATCGCGACGGTGAACAATGGCGACATGGTCCGGATGCAGACACTCACCGACGACTTCACCAAGGCCAATCCCGACATCCAGCTCGAATGGGTGACTCTGGAAGAAAACGTGCTGCGTGAACGCGTCACCACCGACATCGCGACCAAGGGCGGCCAGTACGACGTGCTGACCATCGGCACCTACGAGGTTCCGATCTGGGCCAAGCAGAACTGGCTTCTGCCGCTCGACAACCTCGGCGCCGACTACGACGTCGACGATCTGCTGCCGGCCATCCGGTCGGGCCTGACCGCCGACGGCAAGCTCTATGCCGCACCGTTCTACGGCGAAAGCTCGATGGTCATGTACCGCAAGGACCTGATCGAGAAGGCCGGGCTGAAGATGCCCGACGCGCCGACCTGGGAGTTCATCAACGAAGCGGCCCGCAAGATGACCGACCGTGCCACCGGCATCAACGGCATCTGCCTTCGCGGCAAGGCCGGCTGGGGCGAGAACATGGCGTTCCTCACGGCAACCTCGAACGCCTTCGGCGCCCGCTGGTTCGACGAGAACTGGAAGCCGCAGTTCGACCAGCCCGAGTGGAAGGCCACGCTCGACATGTATGTCAAGCTGATGAACGATGCCGGCCCGCAGGGCGCATCCTCCAACGGCTTCAACGAGAACCTGGCGCTGTTCCAGCAGGGCAAGTGCGGCATGTGGATCGACGCCACGGTGGCGGCCTCCTTCGTGACCAACCCGAAGGACTCGACGGTTGCCGACAAGGTCGGCTTCGCGCTGGCGCCGGACACGGGTCTCGGCAAGCGCGGCAACTGGCTCTGGGCCTGGAACCTCGCCATCCCCGCCGGCACGCAGAAGGCCGAAGCGGCCGAGAAGTTCGTTTCCTGGGCAACCAGCAAGCACTATCTCGACCTCGTCGCGCAGAAGGAAGGCTGGGCCAACGTTCCCCCGGGCACGCGCACCTCGCTCTACCAGAACGCCGAGTACCAGAAGGCGGCACCCTTCGCCAAGATGACGCTCGAAAGCATCAACGCGGCCGACCCGAAGAACCCTTCGACGAAGCCCGTTCCCTATGTTGGCGTCCAGTTCGTGGCGATCCCCGAGTTCCAGAGCCTCGGGACCACCGTCGGCCAGCTGTTCTCGGCAGCCCTTGCCGGCCAGATGTCGGTCGACGATGCGCTTGCCCAGGCACAGACGGCGGCAACGCGCGAAATGACGCGCGGCGGCTACATCAAGTAAGCTGACCTGAAGGTTGGGGCTGCCTCTCACGCTTCAGGCGTGGGTTGCCCCTCACCCTCGCCCTCTCCCCGCTTGCGGGGAGAGGGGACGCACAACCCGGTAACTCCGAGTGCCCTTCGCCCTTGCCAAGCGGGGAGAAGGTGCCGGCAGGCGGATGAGGGGGCCAGCCCCGCGCACTGCACCACACAACCCACACAACAAAACGCCACCCTTTCCGCCTTTGCGGAAGGCAGAGCCGGCGACACCAGAGGGAGGGTCCATCCATGGCAACGCAGAATACCCGAGGCCTTGCCCGGTTCATGATGGCGCCGTCCGTCGGCCTGCTCCTGATCTGGATGATCGTGCCGCTGGCGATGACGCTCTGGTTCTCCTTCCAGAACTACAATCTGCTCAATCCGGGCAATGTCAGCTTCGCCGGCCTGTTCAACTACCAGTTCTTCTATTCCGATCCCGCCTTCTTCCAGTCGATCTTCAACACGCTGATCATCGTCGTGGGCGTCCTCGCCATCACCGTCATCGGCGGCATCGCCATCGCGCTGATGCTCGACCAGCCGGTCTGGGGGCAGGGGATCGTGCGCATCCTCGTGATCTCGCCGTTCTTCGTGATGCCGCCGGTCGCGGCCCTCGTCTGGAAGAACATGATCATGCACCCGCAATACGGGGTGTTTGCCGATATCAGCCGTTTCTTCGGTGTTCAGCCGGTCGACTGGTTCGGGCAGTATCCGCTGTTTTCCATCATCGTCATCGTCGCCTGGCAGTGGCTGCCCTTCGCGACGCTTATCCTGCTGACCGCCCTGCAGTCGCTCGACGGCGAACAGAAGGAAGCGGCCGAGATGGACGGGGCGAATTTCGTCAACCGCTTCATCTACCTGACCGTGCCGCATCTCGCCCGCTCGATCACCGTGGTCATCCTGATCCAGACGATCTTCCTGCTCGGCGTCTATGCGGAAATCCTCGTCACCACCAATGGCGGTCCGGGCTATGCCTCAACCAACCTGCCGTTCCTGATCTACCGCACGGCCCTTCTCGGTTACGACGTCGGCGGCGCATCCGCCGGGGGCATCATCGCCGTCATCCTCGCCAACATCGTCGCCTTCTTCCTGATGCGCGCCGTTGGCAAGAACCTCGACAAGTAGGGAGCACCATCATGGCACGCGCCGTTTCGACCCGCAGGACCGTCTTCTTCACCGTGCTCGCCTGGATCGTGGCTCTGGTGATCTTCTTCCCGATCCTCTACACGATCATCACCTCGTTCAAGTCCGAGACGGAAGCGATCCAGGGCTTCAACCTGATCCCGTCGGGCACCGTCGAGAGCTATGCCGCCGTGCAGGCGCAGAGCAACTACTTCAAGTTCTTCCTGAATTCGGTGATCATCTCGGTCGGCTCGACCCTGCTGGCGCTTCTGATCTCGGTGCCGGCCGCCTGGGCGATGGCGTTTTCGCCGACGCCGCGCACCAAGGATATCCTGATGTGGATGCTGTCCACCAAGATGATGCCGGCTGCCGCCGTCATGGTGCCGATCTACCTGCTGTTCCGCGATTTCGGCCTGCTCGACAGCCGGTTCGGCCTCACCATCATGCTGACCATGATCAACCTGCCGATCGTCGTCTGGATGCTCTATACCTACTTCCGGGAAATTCCGGGCGAGATCCTCGAAGCCGCCCGCATGGACGGCGCCTCCCTCTGGGGCGAGATCGCCTATGTGCTGACCCCGATGGCGGTGCCGGGCATCGCCTCCACCATGCTTCTCAACATCATCCTCGCCTGGAACGAAGCCTTCTGGACGATCCGGCTGACGACCACGAACGCGGCGCCGCTGACGGCTTTCATCGCCTCGTTCTCGTCTCCGCAGGGCCTTTTCTGGGCGAAGCTTTCGGCAGCCTCGACGCTTGCCATCGCGCCCATCCTGATCATGGGCTGGTTCAGCCAGAAGCAGCTGGTGCGGGGTCTCACCTTCGGCGCCGTGAAGTAGCAGTTCAACAAAGATAACGACAAGACGAGCGGGAGCGCACACCATGGGCAATATACGTCTGAAGAACGTCTCGAAGAGTTTCGCCGCCACGACGGTCATTCCGGGCATCGACCTCGAAATCAAGGACGGCGAATTCGTGGTCTTCGTCGGGCCGTCCGGCTGCGGCAAGTCCACGCTGCTGCGGATCATCGCGGGGCTGGAGGATGCGACGGCCGGTCATATCGAGATCGACGGCCGCGACGTCACCAACGAGGCGCCCGCCAAGCGCGGCCTTGCCATGGTGTTCCAGTCCTACGCGCTCTATCCGCATATGACGGTGCGCAACAACATCGCCTTTCCGCTGAAGATGGCGAAGATGGACGAAGGCGCGATCGACAAGAAGGTGACGGAGGCCGCGCGCGTCCTCAACCTGACCAATTATCTCGACCGCCGGCCGGGCCAGCTTTCGGGCGGCCAGCGCCAGCGCGTCGCCATCGGCCGCGCCATCGTGCGCGAACCCTCGGCCTTCTTGTTCGACGAGCCGCTGTCCAACCTCGATGCCGCTCTGCGCGGCACGATGCGACTGGAGATCAGCGAGCTGCACAACCAGCTGAAGACCACGATGATCTACGTCACCCACGACCAGGTGGAAGCCATGACCATGGCGGACAAGATCGTCGTGCTGAATGCCGGCAATATCGAGCAGGTCGGTTCGCCGCTCGATCTCTATCATCGGCCGAACAACATCTTCGTCGCCGGCTTTATCGGCTCGCCGCGCATGAACTTCGCAACCGGTGCCTTTGCCAGCGGCTATGACGCCCACACGATCGGCGTGCGACCGGAGCATTTGAAGCTGTCGCGCGAGAGCGGCACGTGGACGGGCAGGGTCAGCGTCGCCGAGCATCTCGGTGCCGACACGTTCCTGCATATTCTGGTCGAGGGCATCGGCCAGGTGACCGCGCGCATCGCGGGCGACGTGCCCGTCCAGCACGGCGACACCGTCTATCTGACGCCCGACGAGGCGCGCATTCACAAGTTCAACGAGAAGGGCATGGCGATCCGATGAAACGTCTTGAAGGAAAGAGTGCGCTGATCACCGGATCGGCCCGGGGGATCGGCCGCGCCTTCGCGGAAGCCTATATCGCCGAAGGCGCGACGGTGGCGATTGCCGACATCAACCTCGCCCGCGCCACCGAGACGGCGAGGGAACTCGGATCTCAGGCCTATCCGGTCGAGATCGACGTGACGCAGCAGGCGTCGATCGATGCGGCCATCGCGACCGTCGTCGAGAAGGTCGGGCGGCTCGATATTCTGATCAACAATGCGGCCTTGTTCGACCTTGCGCCGATCGCCGAGATCAGCCGCGAGAGCTATGACCGGCTGTTTGCGATCAACGTCTCCGGCACGCTCTTCACGCTGCAGGCGGCCGCCAAGCAGATGATCGCCCAGGGGCACGGCGGCAAGATCATCAACATGGCGAGCCAGGCCGGACGGCGCGGCGAGGCGCTGGTGGCGGTCTATTGCGCGACCAAGGCGGCGGTCATCAGCCTGACCCAGTCGGCGGGCCTCAACCTCATCCCGCACGGCATCAACGTCAACGCCATCGCCCCCGGCGTCGTGGACGGCGAGCATTGGGACGGCGTGGACGCGATGTTTGCGAAATACGAGAACCGGCCGCTCGGCGAGAAGAAGAAGCTCGTCGGCGCGGAAGTGCCGTTCGGTCGCATGGGCACGGCGCAGGACCTGACCGGCATGGCCGTGTTTCTCGCCTCGTCCGACAGCGACTACATCGTCTCCCAGACCTACAATGTCGACGGCGGAAACTGGATGAGCTGAGGCTCGCGCCCGCTCGATCTCCAAGCCGCGTTCCGAAAGGGTACTATCATGACCACCAAGCTCTCGCTTGCAAACCTGGATGCCATCAAGGCGACGGCGACCGTTCCGGCCTTCGAGCGCTCGGCGCTCAGCGCCGGGATCGTCCATTTCGGCGTCGGCAATTTTCATCGCGCCCACCAGGCCGTCTATCTGGACGACCTGTTCAACACGGGCCGCGACCATGACTGGGCGATCGTCGGGGCGGGCGTGCTGCCCTCGGATGCGGCCATGCGCGAAAAGCTGGCCGGGCAGGATTATCTGACCACGGTGGTCGAGCAGGACAACAACCGGTCCGCCGCCCGCGTGACCGGCCCGATGATCGACTATCTCGCGCCCGGAAACCCGACCGCGACCATTGCCCGTCTTGCCGATCCGGCGATCCGCATCGTGTCGCTGACGATCACCGAAGGCGGCTATTTCATCGATCCGGCCTCCGGCCATTTCAACCCGAAGCACCCGGCGATCGTCGCCGATGTCGAGAACCCGGATGCGCCGAAGACGGTGTTCGGCCTGATCATCGCCGGCCTCAAGGCGCGGCGGGAGAAGGGTCTCGTGCCCTTCACGGTCATGTCCTGTGACAATATTCCCGGCAATGGCGAGGTCACGCATGCGGCCGTCTCCGGTCTCGCTCGCCTGTCGGACGCGGCGCTGGCCGACTGGATCGACGCCAACGTCGCCTTTCCGAACGGCATGGTCGACCGGATCACGCCTGCGACCGGCCCGCGCGAGATCGGTATCGCCGCCGACCAGTACGGCATCGACGATGCCTGGCCGGTGTTTTGCGAAGAGTTCAAGCAATGGGTGCTGGAGGATCATTTCCCCGCCGGCCGGCCGGCGCTCGAAACGGTCGGCGTCCAGTTCGTGCCCGACGTCGCACCCTATGAGCTGATGAAGATCCGTATTCTCAACGGCGGCCATGCGGCCATCGCCTATCCCGCGGCGCTGCTCGACATTCATTTCGTGCACGACGCCATGGGGGAGCCGATCATTCAGGCCTTCCTCGAAAAGCTCGAGCATAACGAGATCATCCCGATCGTGCCCCCTGTGCCGGATACGGATCTCAAGGCCTATTACAAGCAGGTCGAGACGCGCCTGTTCAACCCGAAGATCGGCGACACGATTCCCCGCCTGGCACAGGACGGATCGAACCGGCAGCCGAAGTTCATCCTGCCCTCGACCGGCGACCGCCTGCGCCAGGGCCTCGACGTCGTCGGGCTGGCGCTGGTCTCGGCCCTCTGGTGCCGCTATTTCGCCGGCACGACCGACAGCGGCGCAACGATCGCCTTCAACGATGCGAGCGCCGACCGCCTGCACGAGGCGGCTCTCAAGGCGAAGGACGATCCGATGGCGTTCCTGGCGCTTTCCGACATCTTCGGCGAGGTCGCGCAGTCCGAAATCTTCGCCAGGCGTTTTACTCATGCCTTAAAGACGCTATGGGAGCAGGGCACGCGCCAGACGCTGCAGCTGTATCTCGACGGAAAACTGACGGAGTAAGATCATCATGGCCGCACCCGAACTTGTCATCTTCGATTGCGACGGCGTGCTGGTCGACAGCGAGCCCTTGTCGATCGATGTGCTGGTGCGGGTGCTGCGCACGGCCGGCGTCGAGATAAATGCCGACGAGGCGACCGAGCGGTTTCTCGGCAAAAGCCTGATGACGATGACGAAGATCCTGCATGACGATTTCGGGCTGCAGGTGGACGAGGCGTTTCTGGAAGAGATGCGCCACGATCTTTACCAGCGGTTCGAAGCCGAGCTGCAGCCGATTGCGGGCATCTCCGGCGTTCTCGACGCATTGGATGTGCGGCGCTGCGTCGCGTCGTCGAGCCAGATGGAGCGCATTCGCCTGTCGCTGACCATTACCGGGCTGATCGACCGGCTGGAGCCGCATCTCTTCAGCGCGACCATGGTGACGAACGGAAAGCCGGCCCCCGATCTCTTTCTGCATGCGGCGGACGCGATGCATGTGGCGCCGGAAAACTGCATCGTCATCGAGGACAGCCCGGCGGGCATCGTCGCGGCGAAGGCGGCCGGCATGCGCGTCTTCGCGTTCACCGGCGCGTCGCACGCCCGCACCGAGCGGCATCTCGGCGCCATCCGGGACCTGGCGCCAGACGCCGTGTTTGACGATATGCGCGAACTCATCCATCTTGTGGCGAAAGAACAAAAACGGGATGGACACCCAGGCTGACGCATCGCATCGCTTCACGGTCGGAGCCTGCAACACCGCGGCGCCCATGGCGCGCGTCGGCAAGCGATCCATTGCCTGCTGCCTGGCGTGAGATGCCGGATATGACGGATGCGGCATGGGCGATCTGATCGTTGCGGTCGATATCGGAACGGGCAGCGCGCGCGCCGGGATCTTCGATGCCATGGGCACGCTTCTCGCCCGGGCGGACTACCCGATCCTGATGAACCGGCCGGAGGAAAACCACGCCGAGCATGATTCCGAAAACATCTGGTCGGCCGTCTGCATCGCGGTGAAGACGGCGCGTGCCAAGGCCGGGGTTCCGGCCGAGGCGATCGCCGCCATCGGGTTTGATGCGACCTGTTCGCTCGTCGTGCGGGACCATGACGGCGCGCCGCTCTCCGTCAATCGCAAGGGCGATCCGCGCTGGGACACGATCGTCTGGCTCGACCATCGGGCCATGGCGCAGGCGGATGCCTGCACCGCGACCAAGCATGCCGTGCTTCGGCATTCCGGCAGCGTCATGTCGCCGGAAATGCAGATGCCGAAACTTCTCTGGCTGAAGCAGACCCTGCCGGAGCAGTGGGACCGGGTCGGCTACCTTTTCGACCTTGCAGATTTCATGTCGTGGCGGGCGACGGGGAGCACGTTGCGGTCGCGCTGCACGCTGACCGCTAAATGGAACTATCTGAGCCATGCCGGCGGTTGGCAACCGGATTTTCTCGACGCGATCGGGCTCGGCGATCTTCCGGAGCGCGGTCGGCTCGATGCGGAGCCGGCCGCCGTCGGCTCGGCGATCGGCCTTCTTACGGCGGAGGCGGCCGCCGATCTCGGGCTTCACGAGGCCTGCCGGGTGGCGACCGGCGTCATCGACGCCTATGCCGGCGCCATCGGCGTTCTCGGCCGGTTCGCCGGGCAGCCGGACGTTCTGGAACGGCAGCTGGCGCTGATCGCGGGGACCTCGAGCTGCATCGTGGCGTTCTCCCGCGAGATGCGCCCCGGCTTCGGCATGTGGGGACCGTATTATGAAGCGGGCTTTAAAGGCCAGTGGCTGATCGAGGGCGGGCAGTCGGCGACCGGCGCCCTTCTCGACCATGTGGTGCGCAGCCACAGTGCCGGCGGGGAGCCGGATGCGGAAATCCATGCGCGGATCGTGCTGCGCATCCAGGAATTGCGCGCGGCCTATGGCACGGATTTTGCCGCGCGGCTGCATGTCCTGCCGGACTTTCATGGCAATCGTTCGCCCTTTGCCGATCCGCATGCGCGCGGCGTCATCTCGGGCCTGACGCTCGACAGCTCGTTCGATGCGCTCTGCCGTCTCTACTGGCGGACCTGCGTCGCCATTGCGCTCGGCGTGCGCCACATTCTCGCGATGATGAAGGATGCGGGCTATCACGTCGATACGCTGCATGTGACGGGCGGCCATGTGCGCAATCCGCTGTTGATGGACCTCTACAGCGACGCCACCGGATGCCGTGTCGTCGTTCCCGAAACGACGGATGCCGTGCTTCTCGGAACGGCGATGATCGCCTCCGTCGCCGGCGGCCTTCATGGCGATCTTGCCGCTGCAGGAGCGGGCATGAGCCCCGGCGGCTTCGAACGTCGACCGGACCCGGACATGACGGCCGTCTACGACCGCGACTATGCCAAATTCCTCCGCCTCTACCGCCACCGCGCGGAGCTCGAGGCGGACTGAAAGCCTGCAAACCATCGGCTGTTTCGGCAGCGCAAAAAAACTTCGAAAAAAGATGCGAGGGGCGGGAACCAAATTTCGGGCCGCGCATTTATTGGATGTCCGGACCATGGTTCTCATCGCCCCCAATGAGAACCACCCAATAATATCCGGCTTCCAACTCACATGCCCCCTCGGTGAGTTGTCGAATACAGCCAGTGCCTCCCCCCGGCACTGGCTGTTTCTTTTTCAGCACAAAGAACCAGCGACATCGGCTCTGAACGATCCGACCGTACCGGCATGCGTGAAGGAGCGGTGTCCCGCCTTTTGTCGTTGCCAGAAAAGCGGAACCCGTTCTTCCCGACGAGACAGTCCTCAGCCCTCGACGGGATCGAGGATCTCGTATTCGTGGGCGGGGATCGTCAGGTGATATTCGATCCGGTCCGCACGCGTGATGTAGACGGCCTTGCCCGCAATCGCGATGGGGACGACGCGTTCCAGTACGGTCCGGGCAAAGCTCGGCTCGTCGTGATCACGCGTCGTGTCCGGCTCCGGCAAAAGTTCGATCCAGGCGAGTTCGAGGGCCGGCTTGTCGTTGAAGACGGTCTCGAAGCAATCGAGCGTCAGCGAGTTCACCCCAGCGGCAATCGCCCCGTGAGAGGCCGAGTTGACGATCAGCTCGTGAAGCGCGAGGCCGATATGGAGTGCGGCATTCGGCGAGAGATGTGCATCGATGCCGGTCGCGACGATCGGCATTCTCGGCTCCGACCAGTAGGCGGCGAATTGCTTTGCGGCGAGCGCAAAGAGGAACGCACCCCGCCAGCTGGAATCCGTCACCAGATCCTGGGAATAGGCGAGCGACTGGATACGGCCTCTGAACTTGACCAGGAAACTATCGAGCGACAGCGCCTGACGCGCGGTCTGCGTCGCGATCCCCTGAATGATGGCAAGCAGGTTTTTCGAGCGGTGGCTCAATTCGCGCAGAAGCGTTTTTAGGACGCGCTCGCGATGCCGGGTCTCGGAGATGTCGGTGATAACGGCAAGAATGCCGTCGGTGTCGAGCGCGGTGATCCGTTCGAGATCGATCCGGAACGTCATGAGGCCGGAGGAGGAAGGGAGCTCGACCTCCATGCAGTCGGCCTCGTCCGTCTCGAAGACGGCCTTCTTCAACGCGAGCAGTCGCCTGCCGTCCTCGTCTCCGAGCACGTCGATATCGCCGTTCCGAGCGAGAAGCCCATCGAGCCTCTCCGGCAGATTGCCGGACAACAGCACGTCGAGGGATTCGGACTGGAAGATGTAACCGGCGCCGGTTTTCTTCACGACGCGGTCCAGCAGTCCGATACTCTCTCCAGTCTCGACGGCTCTGCTTGCGCCGGCTGGAGATGTTGAACTGCTTGCGCTGGTCACGCGGGATGCCTCTTCATTCACGACAATACGGGGCGGCTGACGCGTTAACGAGACAAACACGGGTCCGTTCCATCATTTGCAATGATGTTGCGACGATGCCCGAGCGATCGTTGTCCGATGAGAGAGGCCGCGCCCGGAGAGGCGCGGCCCGAAGAGAGAATGCGAGGGAAAATATAGCCTTGGCTCAGGCCGCGGCCTTGGTCGACTCGTTGAAGAACAGCGCCTGGCTGATCAAGGCCTTGACCATGTCCGGGTTGAACGGCTTGGTCACCAGGAAGGTCGGCTCCGGGCGCTCGCCGGTCAGCAGGCGTTCCGGGAAGGCGGTGATGAAGATGACCGGCACGGCGGAGGTGCGCAG
This sequence comes from Rhizobium sp. PP-F2F-G48, assembly GCF_004342335.1. Classification (NCBI taxonomy): domain Bacteria; kingdom Pseudomonadati; phylum Pseudomonadota; class Alphaproteobacteria; order Hyphomicrobiales; family Rhizobiaceae; genus Rhizobium; species Rhizobium sp. PP-F2F-G48. The sequence goes on from NZ_SLVH01000001.1 coordinate 253,719, forward strand.
GATCTCGTTTACGGCATCGATGCCCGAGCTGCCGTCTGCAAGCTGGATATCCGCAAGCACCATGCTCGGCTGCGTGGCGTTGAAGAGTGCCACCGCCTCGTCGCGCGTGCGGGCGATACCGGTCACGCGGTGGCCGAGGCTCTCGACCATCTGCTCGATGTCGATCGCGATCAGCGGCTCGTCCTCGATGATCATGATGTCGGTCGCGACCTGGCGGGAAATCTCCTCGGATGCCCGCTCGATCAACTGCGCCATGCCGCTTTCCGACGTTCCCAGAACTTCGGCCGCTTCGCTGGTGCGAAAACCTTCGACGGAGACGAGGAGGAACGCCTGACGGGCGAGAGGCGACACGGATGCCAGATTGATGGAGGCGCGCTTTTCCCAGGCAAAGGGAGAGACCGGCTCGGGAATGAGAACAGAGGACGATCCGAACAGCTTGGTATAAAGCTGGAACAGAGCGACGCGGTCGCTGCTCGCCTCGGGGAAGATCGACATATCCGAGATCAACGCCTCCAGAACGGCGGCGACATAGGCATCGCCCGATGTCTGGGACCCGGTCAGTGCGCGGGAATACCGGCGCAGGTAGGGCAGGAACGGAGCGATCCGGGTAGACAATGACATACAAAAACTCCCTCAATCCGGCCGAGGTTATGGCCATGACAGTTATGGGAACGTTGATCCAAAAAAAAGGTTCCGTCGCGGGAACAAATTTTTGCGCCAGGCATTTAGGCTGCGATCACCACGCGAGGTATTTCGTTTTCATGACCGATAAAACTGGGGCAAGTTCTGGAGCCGGCGAGCCGGTCCGGGCCGATCATCCACATGCGCAGATCGCCACGAAGCTGCGCGCTCTCTACGTCTCCGTCCAGGAGGAAGCCGTTCCCGATCGCTTCCTCGATCTTCTCGAACAGCTGGACGCCGTCGAGCGTCGTCACGTTCCGGACGTTACGAAATGAGCACCAAGATGACGGCTGAAGAACCCAGTTTCAAGCGCGAGATGCTGGCTGCCCTGCCAAGCCTGCGCGCTTTCGCCATGTCGCTGATCGGTCGGCACGACCGTGCGGACGATCTGGTGCAGGATACCATCATGAAGGCCTGGGCAAAGCAGGATCACTTCGAAATGGGCACCAATATGAAGGCGTGGCTGTTCACGATCCTTCGCAACGAGCTTTACAGCCAGATGCGCAAACGCGGACGCGAGGTGCAGGACAGCGACGGCTTCTTCACGGAATCGCTCGCCCAGCATCCCTCGCAATACGGGTCGCTCGATCTTCAGGATTTCAAGCGGGCGCTGAACATGCTGCCGCCCGACCAGCGGGAAGCAATCATTCTGGTCGGCGCCTCCGGCTTTTCCTATGAGGAGGCGGCAGAGATCTGCGGTTGCGCGCTCGGCACCATCAAGAGCCGCGTCAACCGCGCGCGCCAGCGCCTGTCGGACATCCTGCAGGTGACCGGCGAAAATGAATATGGCCCGGATGCAACCTCGGCTCCCCTGACGTCGCGCGCCTTCGTCTCCTGAGGCTTCGAGCGTTGCGTGCCTCCGGTCGGCGCATTGCGAGATGCGCCGATCTCTGAGCTTGTGCCTTTGACCATTGCTGTCATGCACAGGATCATGCAGATTCCGGTCGAACCGATTCATCCCCCCGGCGCCGCGCCGGGCCGAGGGATGCCGCAGGCGAGTGCTGATGACTGAGACCAGACCGGATTTGCTGCCAGATGTCCCCGCGGTCATCATGGACAAACAAAGGCTTGCCGCCTTGCGGTCGCTGCAGCCTGGCCGTCCCGGCATGTCTGCCGAATTCCAGGAGATCGTCGAGGTCGCCGCCGGTATTTTCGATGCGCCGGTCGCGCTGCTCACCCTGATCGACGATCGGCGCGAATGGGTGGTGGCGCGGGTCGGCACGGATCTGTCCGACGTCGATGCCTTTACCTGTTTCGGCGCCCATGCGGTCGCCACCCATCCGCTGGCGCCTTTCGTCGTGCGCGATGCCGCGAAGGATCCGCGGTTTGCCGCTCAGGCCTGCGTGGCCGACGGTGTTCGTTTCTATGCGGGCGCGCCGCTGCTGGTCGAGGGCCATGCGGTCGGCATGGTCTGCGTCGTCGATCGTGCGCCGCGCCTTGAGGTGCCCGAGGTGCTGACCCAGCAGTTGCAGCGACTGGCGCGGATCGCATCGCGGCTGATGAGCTTCAAGGAGGATGCGCGCGCGCGCGCCGCGCGGGCCGAGGTGCTTTCGCGCGACGAGAAGCGCCATGCGCAGGCGCTCGAGGCCGCCAATGTGGGCAGCTGGCTGTGGGACGCCGAGACCGGGCAGGTGACCTGCAACGCGGCGATGTCGCGCATGTTCGGTGTGACCGCGACCACGATGAGCGCGCGCGATATCATCGGCTTCATCCATCCCGAAGACCGGGCCGGCATGCTGGACAATCTGCGGGCCGCCATGACGGAAGACGCGGAATATGCGAGCACGTTCCGCGTCGAGACCACGGGGCGTTGGGTGCTGGGCCGGGGTCGGGTGCACGAGCGCGACGCCTCCGGCAAGCCGAAGAGCTTTCTCGGTGTCAATATCGACGTGACGGCCGAGCAGTCCACGACGCAGCGGACCCGCCTGTTGCTGCGGGAGCTCAATCATCGGGTGAAGAACACGCTGGCCATGCTGCAGTCGCTGGCCCGGCAGACGCTGCGCCAGACGAGCGATCCGCAGGAGTTCATGACCGCCTTTGCCGGACGGCTGCAGGCGATCTCGGAGGCGCACGGTCTTCTCTCGGATCATGAATGGGGCGAGATCCGACTGTCGGCGCTGCTCAAGAAGCAGCTTTCGCCGCATGTGCGCGATTACGAGACCCAGATCGAGATCCACAAGGACGAGATCCTTCTCGGCCCCGATCAGGCCGTGGGCCTCGGTCTGGTGCTCCATGAACTGGCAACCAATGCCTATAAATATGGCGCGCTCTCCGCGCCGAACGGGCGGATCGTGATCACCGCGCGGGGGCATCTGGAAGAGATCGGGCGCGTCCTCAATTTGACCTGGACCGAAGTCGGCGGTCCGCCGGTGAACGAGCCCGGCCGGCGCGGCTTCGGTTCGATCTTGATCGAACGCAGCCTCGACAAGGTGATGGGCAGCTCGGTGAAGGTCGAATATCTCGCAGCCGGGGTGACGGCGCTGGTCCGCTTGCCGCTCTAGTTTCCTCATAACGAAAAAGGCCCCGGAGGGCCTTTCTGCAGAGCAGGCTGGAGCGGGTGGGCGCTCAGTCGTCGTTGCGGCCGCGCGTCACGCCGAGCAGTGCGCCGACGGCCATCGCGACACCCGCCGCCACGAGGGGCTTGCGACGGAAGACGGTGAGGGCCGTGGTCACGGCGACATTGGTCTTTAGCTGAGACTGGCGGCGGCGCTCGGCCGCACGACGTTTTTCGGCCGATGCCATAGCCGACATGATGATGAAGAGCACAACCGCGATGGCAACGAACACGCCGCCCATGATGAGGGTTGCCGGTATAGTGCCATAGACATTGGAGAGCGCGATGGTGCCTGCGACGAGCAAAAAGACGTAGGCGGTCAGCACGAAGACGCCGGCGATCGCCATGAAAATCGCGTTTCGTTTCGTCCGCGCGACGACCGTTGAAATGTCACTGAGTACGACGCCTGACAATAATGCCGCCAAAGACCCCATGCATATTCTCCCTCAAATCCTAAAAAGCCGCCCCTTCGTGAGGGACGGCGTTCAAACCCGACGACGGTGGCTTAGCGACGCGACAGCGCGATGAAAGCGATGCCGAGGGCGGCGATTGCGCCGACGGTCGCGAGGGGATGTTCGCGAACGGTGTGGCGAACCTGACGCTCCGTCGAGGCATACCGATGACGCAGATCCGACAGAAGCTGCTCGGCGCCGTCCATCATGTCGGCAAGGCCTGTTTCGGCCTGTCCGCGCACGTCGCTTGCGCGCGATGAGAGAATGTTGCCGGCCTTGTTGCCGCGCTTGGACACGAGATTTGCAAGCGAGGCGATATCGCTGCGCAGATCGCTCAGCTGGTCTTCGATGGCGCCACCCAGGAGGTGCTGACGCTTGCGGCTGGACGAGCTGGAAAACAGACCGAGGGACATGATGTACTCCTTGTTGCCGCGGGTTCACGACGTTTGCTAACAGAGGCGGCCGGACGTGTCCGACCTTGTGCAGCGCAAACGCCGAACACGTCGATTTGTTCCCGGCACGGGCGTGCGCGGGTGATATGCGGGCACCCGGCAGGCGATGGCGGGAGCTTTATGCCATGGTCGTTTGCGGCAGGACGAAGGGGATCCCGGCCGGCGGCGGCACGCTGACCCGCATCGGGCAGCCGAAGACGGTCTCCATCATTCCATCTGTCATGATCGCCTGCGGCGCGCCCGCGGCAACGACGCGGCCCTCTTTCATCATCACCACCTGATCGGCGAACATGGCCGTCAGGTTGAGATCGTGCATGATGGCGACGACACCGCCGCCGCGCCGGCAATAATCGGCCGCAAGCCGCATGATGGTCAGCTGGTGGCGGATGTCGAGGCTCGAGACGGGCTCGTCGAGGAGGAGAAAGGCCGGGCGCCCGTCGCGCACGGGTTCCCAGATCTGGCTGAGCGCGCGGGCGAGCTGGACCCGCTGCTGCTCGCCGCCGGAAAGCTCCTGGTAGAAACGACCGGCAAAGCCGCCGAGATCGACCGCGTCCAGCGCCTCCCGTGCGATGCGGTCGGCAAGACCCGGATCGGCCGGCGTGCCGCCGACGCGCGTCGTGGAGGCGCCGACGGTGAGGCCCATGCGCACGATCTCACGCACGGTGAAGGGAAACGAGATGACGCTGGCCTGCGGGAGAACCGCGCGGCGGGTGGCGAGCTGCCAGGGTTTCAAGCTGCGGATGTCCTCGCCGCCGATCAGCACCCGGCCATCGCAGGCGATCTCGCCGGCGAGCGCCTTCATCGTCGTCGTCTTGCCGGAGCCGTTGGGGCCGACGATGGCAGTGAGCGCGCCCGCGCGGGCCGTGAGGCTGACATCGTGGAGCACGGTCTTGCTGCCCAGGCGAACGGTGACATCCAGCGCTTCGATCATCGGTGTCACAAGCCCATCTGCGTGCGACCGCGCAGCAGGATCCAGAGAAAGAATGGTGCGCCGGCAAAGGCGGTGATGATGCCGATCGGCAGTTCGGCCGGCGGCACGATGGTGCGGGCGACCATGTCGGCGACGATCAGCAGGGTGCCGCCGAGGAGGGCGGAGGCCGGCAGGAGGTAACGATTGTCGGGGCCGATCAGCAGGCGCAGCACATGCGGCACGACGATGCCGATGAAGCCGATGCCGCCGCTGACCGCGACGGCCGCACCCGTGGACGCGGCGACGGTGACGACGGCGACCGTTTTCAGGCGCTGGACCGGCACGCCCATGTGAAAGGCGGCGGCTTCGCCCAATGTCAGCGCGTTCAGCCCGCGCGCCAGAAACGGAACGACGGCGAGCGACAGAAGGATGATCGGTGCGGCGCCCGCGATCTTCGTCCAGCTGGCGCCGGCGAGCGAACCGAGCCCCCAAAAGGTGAGGTCTCGCAATTGCTTGTCGTCGGCGACGAAGATGAGCACGCCCGTCACGGCGCCCGCAAGGGCCGCGAGCGCCACGCCGGCCAGCAGCATGGTGGCGACCGATGTCTGGCCGCCGCGGGTGGCGATCCGGTAGAGGAGGAAGGTTGTCACCAGAGCGCCAAGGAAGGCTGCGACCGGCAAGGCATAGATCCCGACCAGCGCGAAGAGCGGGCCGAAGACGGATGCGCCGAGCACGATGGTGAGCACGGCGCCGAGACCCGCTCCGGCGGACACGCCGACGAGACCGGGATCGGCCAGCGGGTTGCGGAACAGGCCCTGCATGACCGCCCCGGAGACGGCAAGCGCCGCCCCCACCAGGAGGCCGAGCACGGCGCGGGGCAGGCGGATGTCGAGGATGATGATGCGATCGCGCAGGCTGAGCGCGGCCTCCGCGGTTTCCGTGCCGGTGAGCCAGCGCAGGAGGTTGCCGACCGAGGCATCGGCGGCACCGGTCATGACCGACGCGCCGAAGGCGAAAGAGGTGACGATGACGAGAACCAGGATCAACAGACGCGCAAGGCGCGAGCGATCGCCCGCCGCCCAGTCTGCCCGCAGGCCGGCAAAGGGAGAGACGCGCTGCGGATCGGGGGCCATGATATCGCCCGTGACGGCGTTACTGGGATGCATTCGCTTTTCCGTAGATGGCGGCGTTCAGTTCGCGCACCGCGCTCGCCGTGCGCGGACCGAAGCCGAGGAGATGCAGGCCGTCCATGCGGATGACGCTCTTTTTCGCGGCCGCAGGCGTCAGGGCAAGCGCCGGCTGCTTGAAAAGCTCCTCGTCCGAGGCGCCGTGCGATCCGCCCCGCGTCATCATCAGCACCACATCCGGCTTGGCCTCGATGATGGCCTCGTCGGTCACGGGCTTGTACCCCTGGAAACTCTTCGTTGCATTGATGGCGCCGGAGAGCTGCACGATCGCATCGGCCGCCGTGCCATTGCCCGCCGCCATGATCTTGCCGCCCTGCATGCTGAGGATGAACAGCACGCGCTTGCGCCCGGTTTCCGGGCGGGCATCGGCTGCAGCCACGGCCGCATCGAGATCCGCCTTGACCTTTGCGGCGAGCGTCTTCGCCTTGTCCTCGACCCCGAGGACGGCGCCGACGCGCACGATCTTCTCGACGATGCCGGCGCCGTCGTAGCGTTCCGGCACGGTCTCCATCGGGATGGCGGCGTTCTTGAGGATGGCGAGGGTTTCGGGCGGGCCGCTGCCTTCGACGGTCAGGATGGCGGTCGGATTGGTGGCCATGATGCCTTCCGGGGAGAGCTGGCGCATGTAGCCGACATCCGGGACCTTCGTTGCCGCTTGCGGGTAGATGCTGGTGGAGTCGCGTCCGACCAACCGTTTCTCTTCGCCCAGCGCATAGATGATCTCCGTCACGTCGCCGCCGACGGAGACGAGGCGGGAGGTGTCGATGGATTTGGCGTCCTTTGCGACCGCAGGCGCGCTCATGGCGAGCGGGATTGCGAGAACGAGCAGGGAAAGGGCGGCGCGAAGCCGCAGGTCTGATCGCAGGGTCATGGATCGGCTCCTCAGGCAGCGACGGTGAGATCGAGGCGCGGCAGGGCCTCCATGATGGCACGCCATTCCTCGCGTTCGGCGACGCCTTCCTTGCGCTTGCCGAAGAACTGGATGACCATTTCGCCACGCGCGTCCAGCGCTTCGAGCGAAGTCACATGCCCATCGGCCGTCGGCTTGCGCACCGCCCAGATCTCGGCGAGCTGGTCCGTGCGCAGGTGCAGGTGGAAGGTCGGATCCATGACGTTGAGCCAGGGGCCCATGGACTTGATGGCCGCGACCGGACCGGAATGGATCTGGATGATGCCCTGATTGCCGACGAAGCACATCAGGGGCAGGGCGACCGCTGCCGAGGCGCGCAGCATCGCCGCGATGGAACCGGCATCGAGCTGCCAGGCATAATCGTCGCCGATCGCGTGCAGGGCCGCGCGCCGCTCGATCTTCAGCTTGCGCAGGAGGCCGTGGAACTGGTGCGTGTCGGTCATCCGGCTCCAGCCGTCGCGCAGGCCGTCGAGATCGACCGCCTCGGTCTCGGTTTTGGTGACCTTTTCAGTGACGGGCGCCAGCGCTTCCGGGGTGAAGGTCTGCGACTGATCCTCCAGCGTGAAATCCTTCACCAGGCGGTGATAGGCCTCGAGATTGGAGGCTGGGCGCAGATGGACCTTGTGCACCGCCGTTCCCTGCCGGTCGAAATACTGCAGGCTGCGGCGGACATCGTCGCCATCCGTTTTCGTGACGGCGAAGGCATGGGCCCAGGCGCCGGGGAAGACCCGGAGGTCGATGTTCTCGCCGAGCACGATGGAGGCGCCCTTGCCGGTCTTCGGTGCTTCGAACACGCCGATCTTCTCGTGTACGGCGCTCTCGTTGCGCGTCAGCGCCATGACCTCGCCGAGCTGCGGGGCAAATTCAAGCAGGCGGTTGGCATCCGAATCGATCCGGACCGCCGTCAGTCCGCATTCGGCCGCCACGAGCGCCGCTTCGGAGATGCCGAGCTGCGCTGCGATCTCGCGTTCGCGCAACTTCGGGTGTTCCGCCCTGTAGGCGCGGATGTCTGCGGGCGTGGGAGCTGTCGGTTCGGTCATGGTTCACTGCCTGGTTCGGGGCCGGTTCAGGGGCTTTTTCACGGGAAAGGCGCTGCTGTGCGGGTTCATTCGCGCGCCTTCTATCTTGACTTTATAACTCATCTTTTAATATGGACGCAATATGCCGGCAACGTTCCGTCGAGAACGACATGCAGGCCAGACCATCTTTTCGGAGCTCTGCACCATGATCCGCCGCCCCCTGTCGCGCCTCGTTGTCCTGTCCACGCTCGCGCTGACGGCGCCGTTTTCGCCGGCGGCGGCGCAAGGTCCCGAGGCTGCGGCTGCGGCTGCCGCCACCGGACTTTCGGTCGAGCTGAACGATGTCGCGACCTCCGAGCGTGGCTGCAAGCTGACCTTCGTTACCGGTAACGATCTGGCGCAGCCGCTCTCCAAGGTGTCGTTCGAATTCGTGCTGTTCGACCAGAAGGGACGCGTCGAACGGATGGCGGTTCTCGATTTCCGCGATCTCCCGGCCGGAAAGACGAAGGTGCGGCAGTTCGATCTGGCGGGAACGAAATGCGATGCGCTGGGCAGCCTGCTGATCAACGATGCGCCGGTCTGCACCGGCGAAGGTATCGACAAGAGTGCCTGCATGCAGGGCCTGCGAACCGGCTCGAAATCGCCTGTGGGCCTGAAGGGCTGAGGCAACGGCGGATACAGCTGAGCAAGGATCGGAACGAAGGATGCAAAAAGCGGTAAAATGGGCGATGGCCCTTTCCTTCTCTGTGGCGGCCCATGCCGGTGCAGCCATCGCCTTCCTGCCGGATGCGCCACCGCCCCCGCTTGCGGCAACGCAGGGTGGCGAGGAGATGGAGATCGCGCTTCTCGGAAATGCGTTCGAGGAGACCGTCGAGTCCGGCGCGATCAGCGATACGATCACCCCCGTGGAAACGCCGCCCGAGGAGGTCGCGACGACAAAGCCCGAGACGACGGAGGTCGAGACGGAAACGCTGACGGCGACGACGCCCGCGGAGACGGTATCCGAGGTCTTGCCCGACACGGTCCCGACAGACGCCGATGTCATTCTTCCCGCGGATGCCTTGCCGCCGGTGGCAACCGATGCGCCCGAGGTCGTCGCCGCGCTGCCGCCGGTCGCGACGGTTATTCCGGAGACGCGGCCCGAGACACCGCCCGACGTGGCGGACACGCCGCCGTTGCGCAAGGCCACACCCGTCAAGCCCGTGACGAAGAAGGCCGAGGTCGAGAAGCCGAAGAAGAAGCCGGAGCCGATCAAGTCCGGCCAGCAAGGCCAGGCGGAGACCCGGAACACCAAGGGCCGTTCCGATGGCTCGGAGATTGCATCCGCGAGCAGCTCGGGCAAGGGAACGCGCGCGCGTTCGGCCGGCAACGCGTCCTTTTCGAATTTCGAGGGCAAGGTTCGCAGTGCCCTTCAGCGTGCCGTCCGCTATCCCTCCCGCGCCGAAAGCAAGGGTGTGAAGGGCGTCGTTCAGGTCCAGTTCCTGGTCGCCGCCAATGGCAGCGTCAGCGGACCCAAGGTCACGCGAAGCAGCGGCTCGCCGGTTCTCGACAGTGCGGCGCTGGATGCGGCCCGTCGGATGCGGTCCCCGAAAATCCCGGAAGACTCCGGACGATCGTCATGGCTCTTCACCATTCCCATCACCTTTACACGGTGAAGACCTGAGCGGCCGATGCCGCACGAGACGCCGGAATAAAATATGATAAAAATTATCATGTTTTAACTTTACTCAGTTTGTCAGGTTTACTAGGGTCGCGGCGGAAGAGGCGGCGCAGAACGTGCCGGCAGATGGAACCCGGAGAACCCCATGGGCGACAAGCGTCAGCAGCAGCGGACAAAACAGAAGCGCAGCGCGAGCCCGACGCCTGCAGCACCCGCAGTGCAGGAGGCCCAGGCCCTCGACGTCCGCAGCTTTCTCTATGTCGGCGGACGCGATTGTCAGGTGGCGCATCTTCGCCAGATCGCCAGCAATTTCGGCGCGGAACTGATCCATCACGATGGCGGCCTGCGCGAAGCCGTCTCCCGGATCGACAACGTGCTTCCCTCCGTCGATTGCGTGTTCTGCCCGATCGACTGCATCAGCCACGATGCCTGCCTGCGGGTGAAGACCGGCTGCAAGAAATTCGGCAAGGCCTTCGTGCCGCTGCGCAACGGCAGCAAGTCGAGCCTGGAGCGTGCGCTGCACGATCTGAAGGCTGCGCGGTCGCGCGCGAACTGAGGCGCTGCTCGATGCCGGACGCTCCGCGTTTTTTGCCCCTTGGGCTTCACCCGGCCGCGTGTCTCGCGCCGTTGCGCGCCTTGAGCGCGATGCCGGGGCCGGGCGCCAACGTCGTGCCGTTCCTGCCGCGGCGGGCACGCTCCTGCCGATCGGGACTTGCGTCCGGGGAGCGCGCCGTTATCTCTCTCTTTCCGCAGGGCAGCGAAGTTGCCGTGCCAGAGCGCGTATCGAAGGACATGTGAAGCGATGTATTTTGCCATGAACCGGTTCCGGATTGCCCTCGGCCATGAAGAGACCTTCGAGGTGATCTGGAAGAACCGCGACTCGAGTCTTGCCGAGAACCCGGGCTTCAAGGAGTTTCGCCTGCTGCGCGGCGAAACCCATCCGGAGGAAGGCTACACGCTGTTCGTCTCTTCCTCGATCTGGAACAGCCGTGACGATTTCGTCGCCTGGACCAAATCCGAGAATTTTCGTGCGGCCCATCGCAATGCCGGCGACAATCGTGCGCTCTATCTCGGCCCGCCGACATTCGAGGGTTTCTCCGTCGTAGAGGGTGCTTGAAGCGCCTGCCGGCCTGATTCCGGCGATGCCGACAAGCTCTTCAAAAGACTGACCTTCGTTGTTCGACGGCGGAAGGCGTTCGCGCTCAGGGCCGCTTCGGCAGCAAGGCGCTGACGAAGATCAGGGCCCATCCCGCCATCATGAGGACGCCGCCGAGCGGCGCCGACATGGGGAAGAGGCCGTGGCCCGTGATGTGGCGCAGCACGAGATCCCCGGCAAAGATGGCGGTTCCAAGCGCCATGGCCGCGCCGGCCGCCGGCCCGAGCCGGATGTTTCGTCCGGCGCCTGCCAGCGCCAGAAGCGCCGGGGCATGCGCGAGGCACATTGCGGAGGCGCCGCCGAGGAGGCGCGGATCCGTGCCATGCGAGGCTGCCGCCGCAAGGGCGACACCGGAGAGGCCGAGAAGGCCGGACGCGGCGAGAAAAAGGGACGGCATGCGGTCGGCCATGGTTCAGCCCTCCCGGTTGTGCATGTGATGCGCGAGCCGTTTGACCGGCTCCAGAATGATCTTGCGAAGCTCCGGATGCGCGACGCTTTCTTCCAGGGCCTGACGGAAGCAGAACAGCCAGCCTTCGATCTCTTCCGGACCGATGGACGCGCCGAAGTGCCGTCGGCGAAGCATCGGGTGGCCATGCTTGTCGGTATAGAGCGGCGGTCCGCCCAGCCATCCCGTGAGATAGTCGTAAAGCTTGGCCTCGCTGCTGGCGAGGGACGGCGGATGCACGGCACGGCAGGCGGCCGCCTCGGGCGCGGCATCCATGATTTCGTAGAAACGGTGCGTCAGCGCCCGCACGGTCGCATCGCCGCCGATCGCGTCGTAGAGGGTGGTGCTGCGGGCATCGTCCATGGCGGGCACTCTGGCTTGCTGTCGGGAGAGAGGTCTTCATCGCTCCGGTGAACCTCTTAAACCCGATTGGCAGGCAGGAGAAGATTCGCTAGCCGATTCAATTGGTCGCTGGCGCGCGCGTACAAAATGAATCGGATGCACAGACCGAAAAGACATGTCGGCGCGATGCGGCCCTTGACCCGGTCCCGGGCCCGACCCAAGATCGGGTTTCCCCTGCGCGGAGGCCGTCTTGAACCCCCTGATGCTCTATGCCGTGTTGGTCGTCGCCATCGTCTTCGAGGTGCTCGGCACCTCGGCCATGCAGGCGGCCCAGCACTTTTCCAAGCTCGGGCCGACGCTGGTCATGATCGGCTGCTATGCGGTCGCGTTTTTCTGTCTGTCCTACACGCTGCGCGCCATTCCCGTCGGCATCGCCTACGCCATCTGGAGCGGCCTCGGCATCGTCCTGATCTCCATCGTCGGCGTCGTGGCCTTCGGCCAGAGGCTCGATCTTCCCGCCGTGCTCGGGCTCGGGCTGATCATCTCGGGCGTCATCGTCATCAACGTGTTTTCCAAATCGACGGTCCACTGATCGACCTGTCGACCGGCGCCTGGTCATCGCGTTTTCCGTCTCTTGTCCTTTGCCGAAATGCGGTTTATCGCTGCCTCCTGCAAGCGCTTTGGATCGCCGTCGAGAGGCCTCGCGCGGAACCTTTTCCGGCGTCGGGCCTTGCTGGTTCTGGGGACGTTTTCAAATTTTTTCAGGAGATGATTATGACCATTCGTGCCGTCGTCTGGGGCGAGAATATCCACGAGCATACAAATGCGATCGTCGGTGGCGTCTACCCGAACGGAATGCACACCGCGATCGCCGCCGGCCTCAACGAGCATCCGAACATCGAGGCGACGACCGCAACGCTGCAGGAGCCGGAGCATGGCCTCTCGCAGGATCGCCTGGCCAAGACCGACGTGCTCCTCTGGTGGGGGCACAAGGCGCATGGCGACGTTGCGGACGAGATCGTGGAGCGTGTCGCCCGGCGCGTCTGGGAAGGCATGGGGCTGATCGTGCTGCATTCCGGCCATTTCGCAAAGCCGTTCAAGCGCCTGATGGGAACGCCCTGCGCGCTGAAATGGCGCGAGGCGGGCGAGCGCGAGCGCGTCTGGGTCGTCAATCCGCGTCATCCGATCGCCGAGGGCCTGGACGACAATTTCGTGCTTGAGAACGAGGAAATGTATGGCGAGCAGTTCTCCGTGCCGGAACCGCTGGAAACGGTCTTCATCTCATGGTTCGCCGGCGGCGAGGTGTTTCGCTCGGGCCTCACATGGCGTCGCGGGGCCGGCAACATCTTCTATTTCCGTCCGGGCCACGAGACCTATCCGACCTACTACGATGCCAATGTGAAGACGGTGCTCAAGAACGCGGTGCGCTGGGCCTACAATCCGCAAGGGGCGCTGACGTCGATCCACGACGCGCCGAACGTGCCGGTCGAGCAGGCGCTGGAGCCGATCGTCGAGCGCGGTCCGCGCCTGCATAAGGCCGGCGAAGAGGGATACAAGTGATGGCGCCGATCCGGATCCTCATTCTCGGCACGGGCGGGATGGCGAACACGCATGCGATGAATTTCGAGACGATCGCCGACGCCGTGCTGGTGGCGGCGGTCGATGTGGATTTCGCGCGCGTGCGCGCCTTTGCGCTGCGGCACGATATCCCCACGACCTTCACCTCGCTGGACGAGGCGATTGCCTGGGGCGAATTCGATGCCGTGGCGAACGTGACGCCTGACCGCGTGCATCACGCGACGACGCTGGCGTTGCTCGCGGCCGGCAAGCACGTGCTGTGCGAGAAGCCGCTGGCCGAAGATTTCGCCAAGGCCGACGAGATGGCGACGGCGGCGGAGACATCCGGCCTCGTGACGATGGTGAACCTGACCTATCGCAATGTCGCCGCCGTGCAGACGGCGCGGCAGCTGGTGATCTCCGGCGAGATCGGGCAGGTGCGCCACATCGAGGCCTCCTACCTGCAGAGCTGGCTCGTCTCGAAGGCCTGGGGCGACTGGGCGAGCGAGTCGCAATGGCTGTGGCGGCTGTCGACCAAGCACGGCTCGAATGGCGTTCTGGGCGATGTCGGCATCCACATTCTCGACTTCGTCGGCTATGGCGCGGCGACCGAGATCGACCATGTCTTCGCGCGGCTGAAGACCTTCGACAAGGCGCCGGGCAACCGGATCGGCGAGTACGATCTCGATGCGAACGACAGTTTCACCATGACGGCCGAGTTTACCAACGGTGCCATGGGCGTCATCCATGCCAGCCGCTGGGCCGTCGGCCATCTCAACGAGCTGCGTCTGCGGGTCCATGGCGACAAGGGCGCGCTGGAGGTGGTGCACATGCCCGACGGCTCGACATTGCGCGCCTGCCTCGGCGCGGATGTGGAGAAGGGTGTCTGGCAGAGCATCGATCCCGGCACCGTGTTCACCAACTACCAGCGCTTCATCGACGCCATCAAGATCGGCAAGACCGCCGAGCCCGGCTTCCGCCACGCCGCCGACCTGCAGAAGGTGCTGGATCTGGCGCTGGTGACGGAGCGGGAGCGGCGCGAGATGGCGGTTTCGGGGAATTGACGCTTCCAACATCCGGACCGCGCGCCACCTGACCGCGCGCGCGTTTCCATCTTCGCCTTACTGGCCCGTGGCCGTCTCCAGCGTGTTGCCGACGGATCGTCCGAGGCGGTCCACCTGACCGCGATAGTTTTCGCGTGTCTTCGGGTCGAAGATCAGGATCGGGGTGCTGACGGCGATGCTGGCGGCGCTGCCGACGGTCTGGGCGGTGCCGAGCGCGACGGCGCCGACGCGCTCGCCGAGGCCGACATCGCTGTCGGTCACGGTCTGGCCGGCGATCAGGCGGTTGCCGAGCAGTTTGACCACTTCCGGGCTTTCGGCGAACTTGCCGTGGTTGAGGCGGTCGCCGGTCTGGAGAGCTGTCAGGTCGAGAACGGTGATGCCGGCTTTTTCGAGATTGGTGCGATAGGGTTCCTGCGTCGGATCGATCTGGCCCAGTCGCTCGACATTGCCGGAGATGCGGCGCGAGATGGAGAGGGCGCGGTCGTCGCGCGAGACGAACAGGGTGAATTTGGGCTTGTTCGGGCCCATCGCTTCCCACTGCTTGCCGAACACGTCGACATCGAGATCGGGCGAGGCGAGGATGACGTTATTGATCTTCGGTGCCACGCGGCCATCGCGGATCGCCATCTGGCGCAGCGCTTCCACGGTAACCCAGGAGCCCATCGAATGCGCCATGATCGTCACGTCGGAAACGCGCGGGTCCTCGGCGGCACGGCGCAGCAGGGTTTCCAGCGCGTCGCGGGAATAATTGGTGCTTTCCTTGTCGTAGTTGTAGTCGAAGATGCTGGCGCGTGACGGCCATGTGAAGATGATCGGCGCCACGTCGGCGCGGCTGTCATGGACGATCTGCGCGAAGCGATAGACCGCATCCTCGTAGCGATTGTTGAAGCCGTGGACGAAGATCAGCACGCGGCGGCTTTTCGGCAGCGAGTCGCGTGTCCAGGTCTCCACCTCGGCGCGTTCGGCAAGCGGGGTCACCGAGACGGTCGAGAATTCCTTGGAGGGATCGGCGGGCAGGCGCTTCGGCCACTGGACCTGGCCGATCTTGCGGTTCTTGTCCGGGGGAATGGAGACGACGATCTCGGCCGCGGTCAGCTCGGTGCCGCGCTCGCCGCCATAGAGCATGCCGGCCTGCTTTGAGGGGGCGCGCGTCGTCGCGACGAGCATATCGACTTCCGTGGCGCCCGGTGCCGTGCCGGACGGGATGAGAACGCCGACAGGCCGGCTGGCGCAGGCCGACAAAGCAAGGGCCAGAGCGAGACATGCCGCCACGCGCAGGCGTCCACCCGCCCTCTGCAGGCGTCTGGAGGTGGACGGTGCCGGACGTCCTGTCCGCTGCTCTGTCATCATGACGGAACCCTTCATCTGTTCGTCCGAGACTTGCCAGATTTACAGGGCCACGGAAAACCGTTTCTCCGCCTATCAGCAATTGCACAGTTACCGTCACCTGAATGACACGGTCGCACGCGTCTGTGCACTGCCCAATTTGTTTGCAGGCGCAGTGTTGCCAGCCCTTCTGCCATTGTCTAGCATGCATTTTGCCGACAGGTTTCCGCCCGCGGAGACAGTGGCTAGCAAATTGTTTTGGAAGGTCTTTTTTCGATGCAGGCAGTGTTCGACGGTCATAATGACGTGCTTCTGCGGCTCTGGAGCCACGCACGGGCCGGGCACGATCCGATCGCCGAATTCCGGGACGGCACGGCATCCGGGCACATCGACGGCCCGCGTGCTGCCAAGGGTGGTCTCGCAGGCGGGCTTTGCGCCATCTATATTCCCTCGGGCGACCTCGTCCTCAAGCAGCCGGATGCAAACGGGCATTATGTCACGCCGATGTCGGCGCCGCTGGAGCGTGGTCCTTCGCTGGAGATCGCCCTGCAGTTTGCGGCGATCGCGCTGCGCCTCGATCAGGCGAAGGCCTGGCGGCTTTGCCGTACGACGTCGGAGATTCGCAAGGCGATGGCGGACGGGGTCTTTGCAGCCGTCCTGCATATGGAAGGTTGCGAGGCGATCGATGCCGATCTCGCCGCGCTCGAAACGTTCTATGCCGCCGGCCTCCGGTCGCTCGGCCCCGTGTGGAGCCGCCACAACATCTTTGCCCATGGCGTGCCGTTCGCCTATCCGATGGACCCGGACACCGGTCCGGGCCTGACGGATGCGGGTTTTGCGCTCGTTCGGGCCTGCGACAGGCTCGGCATCGCGATTGATCTCGCGCATATCACCGAGAAGGGTTTCTGGGATGTGGCGAAGACGAGCACCGCGCCGCTGATCGCCAGCCATTCCAACGCCCATGCCCTGACGCCCGTTGCCCGGAACCTCACCGACCGGCAGATGGATGCGATCCGCGACAGCGGCGGGCTCGCCGGCGTCAACTACGCAACCACCATGCTGCGCCCGGACGGGCAGGAGAATGCGGCGACGCCGCTGTCCGACATGGTGCGCCATATAGACTACATGGTCGAGCGCATGGGAATCGATTGCGTCGCGCTCGGATCGGACTTCGACGGTGCGACGATTCCGGCCGAAATTTCGGATGCCGGCGGAAACCAGAACCTGATTGCCGCTCTGCGGAGCGCCGGTTATGGTGAGGACGATCTAACCAAGATTTGCCGGGAAAACTGGCTGCGGGTTCTTTCCAAGGTCTGGCACGAGACCGACCAGGGCTGACGATCAACGGCCGTAAAGGCCAGAAAACAGGGAACAGAGCGATGATGCATTCTTTCGGTACGACGGTGCGGCGTTTGACGGCAGGGGCGGCCATCGCCCTCATCATGGCGGCAGCCGCACCCGCCTATGCCGAGACGCCGGCGGACACGCTGGTGCAGGCCTGGGCGATCGACGACATCATTTCGATGGATCCGGGCGAAGCCTTCGAAATCTCGACAGCGGAAATCACCGCCAACACCTATAGCCTTCTCGTTCGGCTCGATCTCGCCGACACGTCGAAGGTCAAGGGCGACCTTGCCGAAAGCTGGACGGTGTCGGACGACGGCCTGACCTTCACCTTCAAGCTGAAGCCGGGCATGACCTTTGCCTCGGGCAATCCGATCACTGCGGAAGACGTCGCCTGGTCGATCGAACGCGTCATCAAGATGGACAAGAGCCCGGCCTTCATCCTCACGCAGTTCGGCCTGAGCGGCGACAACGTGACCGAGAAGGCAAAGGCGGTCGATGCGACCACCTTCACGCTGACGGTGGACAAGCCCTATGCGCCGAGCTTTGTGCTCAACTGCCTGACGGCCACCGTCGGTTCGATCGTCGACAAGAAGCTCGTGATGGAACACGTCGCGCCTGTCGAGAAGACGGCTGATGTCAAGTATGATAACGACTTCGGCAATGCCTGGCTGAAGACGAACTTTGCCGGTTCCGGTCCGTTCAAGCTGCGCGAGTGGCGCGCCAACGAAGTCGTCGTCCTGGAGCGCAACGACACGTATTTCGGCGAGAAGCCCAAGCTCGCCCGGGTCATCTATCGCCACCTCAAGGAAAGCTCGGGTCAGCGGCTGGCGCTGGAAAACGGCGATATCGACATCGCCCGCAACCTTGAGCCGAACGACCTGGAATCGACGGCCGGCAAGGAGGACATCGTCCAGACCAGCGCGCCGAAGGGCACGGTGTTCTATTTCAGCCTCAACCAGAAGAACCCGAACCTTGCCAAGCCCGAGGTGGTCGAAGCCTTCAAGTACCTGGTCGATTACGACGCGATCGGCTCTACCCTGATCAAGGGCGTCGGCGAAGTGCACCAGACCTTCCTGCCCAAGGGCGTTCTGGGCGAATTGGATGAAAAGCCGTTCAAGTTCGACGTGGCCAAGGCCAAGGAACTGCTGGCCAAGGCCGGCCTGCCGGACGGGTTCACCGTGACAATGGACGTGCGCAGCAACCAGCCGACCACCGGCATCGCGGAATCGATCCAGCAGACGGCTGCTCAGGCGGGCATCAAGATCGATCTCATTCCGGGTGACGGCAAGCAAACGCTCACCAAGTTCCGCGCCCGCACGCACGACATCTATATCGGCGTCTGGGGTCAGGACTACTTCGATCCGAACTCGAATGCCGAAACGTTTACGATCAACTACGACAATGCCGACGACGGCAAGAACAAGACGCTGGCCTGGCGCAATGCATGGGACGTTCCGGATTTGACGGAACAGACGAAGGCAGCCCTGCTCGAAAAGGACCCGACAAAGCGCGCCGACATCTACAAGGGCTTGCAGAAGGCGGTTCTCGATCGTGGCCCGTTCGTCGTGATCTACCAGCAGACGGAAGTCGCGGGCGTTCGCAAGGACGTGAAGGACTTCAAGCTTGGTCCGAGCTTTGACACGACCTTCCTCGGTGGCGTCACCAAGGAATAGGCGACCCGCATGACTCTTCCAGAAACGTCGCAGATGGTGGCCGGGCGCTCGAAAGGCGCCCGGGCGCGGGGGCGGGCGGCCATCGTCGTCCGCTTCCTCGTGGTCATCGTCACCACCTATCTCGGCCTTCTCGCGGTCACCTTCTTCATCGGCCGGGTGATCCCGATTGATCCCGTGCTGGCCGTTCTCGGCGACCGGGCGCCCGCCCATGTGGTGGAGCGGGTGCGCGAGGAGATGGGGCTGAACCTGCCGCTCTATCAGCAATTCCTGCGCTATCTCGGCGATGCCTTGCAGGGAAATTTCGGCACCTCGGTGCTGACGACCAATCCCGTCATGACCGACATTCGCCGCGTGCTGCCGGCCACCTTCGAGCTTGCGACGCTCGGGACGTTGATCGGCAGTCTCATCGGCGTGCCGCTCGGCGTTCTCGCCGCCGTCAAGCGCGGCAGCCTGATCGATCAGGCGGTGCGCATCGTCGGGCTGATCGGCTATTCCGTGCCGATCTTCTGGCTGGCGCTTCTGTCGCTGCTGCTGTTCTACGCGCAGCTGCGCTGGGTCGCCTTTCCCGGCCGTATCGATGTCGTCTACGAATATACGTTTACGCCGAAGACCGGGCTTTTCCTGCTGGACTCGCTCTGGCAGGGGCAGTGGGACGTGTTTCGCGACGTCTTCCGCCATATCATCCTGCCGGCAAGCCTGCTCGGCTATGTGTCGCTGGCCTATATCAGCCGCATGACGCGCAACTTCATGCTCAATGAACTGTCGCAGGAATATATCGTCGCGGCGCGGGCGAAGGGGCTTTCGGAGACGCGGATCATCTGGTTTCACGCCTTGCGCAACGCCGCCGTGCCGCTGGTGACGGTGATTGCGCTGTCCTATGCAAGCCTGCTGGAAGGCTCCGTGCTGACGGAGACGGTGTTCGCGTGGCCGGGCATCGGGCTCTACATCACCAATTCCCTGCAGAACGCCGACATGAACGCCGTCCTCGGCGGCACGATCGTGATCGGCTCGATCTTCATCGCCATCAACATCCTGTCCGATATCCTCTACCGGACGCTCGACCCAAGGACACGCGCGCGATGACGGTCGTTTCTTCCGCCCCCATGAGCCGGCGCGACTGGCTGCTGTCCGATCGGCCGCAATCGCGGATGCAGGCGCGTCTCGGCCGGGCCTACATGACCTGGCGCCGCTTTTCCGCCAACCGGCTGGCGCTGCTCGGTCTCGGCATTCTCGTTCTTCTCATCCTCATGGCGATCTTTGCCGGTGCGTTGTCGCCGCATTCGCCCGTCGTCGGCGATCTGGCCGGCGCGCGTCTGCTGCCGCCGGGCTCGCCGGGCTATCTTCTCGGCACGGACGATCAGGGGCGCGATATCCTGTCACGGCTTCTGCACGGCTCGCGTCTGACGCTGTTCGTCATCATCCTCGTTGCCGTCATCGCGGCGCCGACCGGCCTCATCGTCGGGGCCGTCGCCGGCTATGCCGGCGGCTGGGTCGATGCGGTGCTGATGCGGATCACGGATATCTTCCTTGCCTTCCCGAAGCTCGTGCTGGCGCTGGCGCTCGTCGCGGCGCTGGGGCCGGGGATCGAGAATGCGGTGCTCGCCATCGCCGTGACGTCCTGGCCGCCTTATGCGCGCATCGCGCGGGCGGAAACCATGACGGTGCGCAATGCCGACTATATCGCCGCGGTGCGCCTGATGGGCGCGTCGCCGCTGCGCATCGTGCTTCTGCACGTGATGCCCATGTGCCTGTCATCGCTGATCGTGCGCATCACGCTCGATATGGCGGGGGTCATCCTCACGGCGGCCGGTCTCGGCTTTCTCGGGCTCGGCGCGCAGCCGCCGCTGCCGGAATGGGGCGCGATGATCGCGTCCGGCCGCCGCTTCATCCTCGACCAGTGGTGGGTCGCCACCATGCCGGGCATCGCAATTCTGCTCGTCAGCCTGGCGTTCAATCTTCTGGGCGACGGTCTTCGCGACGCGCTCGATCCGCGCGAGGCCGGACAATGAGCCCCTTGTTGACCGTCGAGGACCTGCGCGTCAGCTTTCCCACGCGCACCGGGCTGGTGGAGGCCGTGCGCGGTGTCACCTTCTCGCTCGGTCGCGAGCGCCTCGGGATCGTCGGCGAGAGCGGCTCCGGAAAATCCCAGACCGGCCGGGCCATCATGGGGCTGACGCCGCCGCATGCGAAGATTACGGCGAAGACGCTGAATTTCGACGGGATCGACCTCCTGAAGGCGTCGCCGGCCAAGCGCCGGGATCTGCGCGGCGACCGCGTGGCGATGATCCTGCAGGACCCGAAATACTCGCTCAACCCGGTGATGACCATCGGCCGCCAGATCGTGGAAACGCTGCGCACGCATCGCAAGATCTCCTCTTCCGAGGCGAAGGAGCGGGCGCTCGCCATGCTGGAGGCCGTGCAGATCCGGGACGCAGGCCGCGTATTCGACCTGCATCCGCATGAGGTCTCCGGCGGCATGGGGCAGCGGGCGATGATCGCGATGATGCTGATCGCCGAGCCGGAGCTGCTGATTGCCGACGAACCGACCTCGGCCCTCGACGTGACGGTGCAGCTCGATGTGCTCGCCATTCTCGACAGGCTGGTGGCCGAGCGCGGCATGGGGCTGATCTTCGTCAGCCACGATTTGCGGCTCGTCTCGTCCTTCTGCGACCGGGTGATCGTCATGTATGCCGGGCGCATCGTCGAGGAGATCGCGGCCGCCGACCTGCGCAATGCGCGGCATCCCTATACGCAGGGGCTGCTGTCCTGCATGCCCGAGATCGGCCAGGACCGGCATCCGCTGCCCGTTCTCGACCGCAAGCCGGAGTGGGCCTTATGAGCATTGCCGTCTCCGCCCACGACGTCACCGTCATCTACGAGGATTTCAAGGCGCTCGACGGCGTGAGCATCGCGGTCGAGAAGGGGCAATCCTACGGTCTCGTCGGCGAGTCCGGGTCGGGCAAGTCGACGCTTTTGCGCGCGATTGCAGGCCTCGCGCCCGTTGCTTCCGGCACGCTGGAGGTCAATGGCCGGAAACTGGAACCGCGCCGGCGCGACAAGGCCTTCTACCGTGACGTCCAGATGGTGTTCCAGGATCCCTATGGCTCGCTCCACCCCCGCCAGACGATCGATCGCCTGCTGCAGGAGCCGCTGGCGATCCACGGCATTTCCGATGCCGAGGCACGGATCGCGCGGGCGCTGGACGAGGTCGGCCTTGGGACCGGCTTCCGGTTTCGCTACTCCCATCAGCTGTCCGGCGGGCAGCGGCAGCGCGTGGCCATCGCCCGCGCGCTGATCGTCGAGCCTTCCATCCTGCTGCTGGACGAGCCGACATCGGCGCTCGACGCCTCGGTGCAGGCGGAGGTGCTCAATCTGCTGGAGCAGATCCAGCGCGATCGGGGCCTCACCTTCCTGATGGTCAGCCACGATCTCGGCGTCGTGACGCATATGTGCGACCAGTTGGCCGTCATGCGCAGCGGCCAGGTCGTGGAGCGCCTGAGCGCGGCCGATCTGGTCGCCGGCCGGATCACCGCCGACTATACGCGCAATCTCATGATCGCGAGCAAAGGCTTCGTCCGCACCGAAGCGTGAGGGAACGCCTGTTCCTTCGGGTGTCGAAAGTCGCCGTGGTCTCAGGCGTTGACGTCGATGACCACGCGGCCGCGGATGCGACCGGCAATAATGGCCTCGGCCAGTGCCGGGAGATCGGACATCGGCGCGACCGTCGTCATGCTGTCGAGATGGGCCGGGTCGAGATCGCGCGAGAGACGGCCCCAGGCGGCGAGGCGTTGCGCCCGGGTCGCATAGACCGAATCGACGCCGATGAGCGTGACCGCCCGGAGAATGTGCGGCATCACCGTGCCCGGGAGATCGGCGCCGCTGGCAAGGCCGCAGGCGGCGATGGCTCCGCCGCGCACGGTCTGGGCAAGCGCGTTGGCAAGCGTGGTCGAACCGACGGAATCGATGCCGCCGGTCCAGCGTTCCTTCTGGAGAGGCCCGGCCTTGTCCGCAAGCGTCGTCCGGTCGATGATCTCGCGGGCGCCGAGGGATTTGAGGTAATCCTCCGTTTCCGCGCGACCCGTCGATGCGACGACCCGATATCCGCGCGCGGCGAGAAGCGAGACCGCCACGGAGCCGACGCCGCCCGCCGCGCCTGTGACGAGAACATCGCCCTCGCCGGGCGCCATCGTGCCCCATTTTTCCAAAGCATCGACGCAGAGCGCCGCGGTATAGCCGGCGGTGCCGATGGCCATCGCCTGCTGCAGCGAGAAGGCTGCGGGGAGGGGGATCAACCACTCCGGCTTGACGCGCTGGAAGCGGGTGAAAGCGCCCCACTCGGTTTCCGACAGGCCCCAGCCGTTGAGGACCACCCGGTCGCCCGGCATCCATTCCGGCGAACGCGACGACACGACCGTGCCGGAGAGATCGACGCCGGCCACCATCGGCGTTCGCCGCGCGATCCGGCCCTTGCCGGTGACGGCAAGGCCATCCTTGTAGTTGAGAGTGGAATAGGAAATTTCGACGAGGACATCGTTGTCGGGGAGGTCGCTCTCCGAAATCTCGCGGAATGCAGCCTGCGCGCGACCATCGACGGTGTCGATCATCATGGCCCTGAATGTTTCGGTCATGTCGCTCTCCGGTCCCTTGGCGGTCTCCTCCGCCTTTCGTCCGTCATGCCATGTCCCGTGGCCTCATGCCAATGCGTCTTTCGGCGCATCCCGGCGTGCGTTGGGCCATGGGGCGGCCGTCAGGAGAAGAGCCAGACGATGCCGACGATGATGAAGGCCCAGAGGATCAGGGAAAGAAGAACGGCCAGGGAGAGCGCAACGAGCCGCAAGGTCGGGGCGAAGCGCGAGACCTCTTCCGGGCGACGTGTCGCCCATCCGAGAAAAGAGAATTCGCAGGAGAAGATCCAGGCTGGCATCATCGTTCCCGGCGCGTAAGCTGCAAAGACTTACATAACCAGAGGTTGGCCTCTGATGCAAGTGTGCGGACGCGGTTGCGTACCGATGCTCCTGCCGCTTACCCTGTTCTTGAGACTTAAAAGGACGGAAAATTGGATAGATGGCCAATTTGTCTTGAGAGTTCGACGTTGACAGCAACGTTTGGCGGCAGACACTCCGCCGGGACCCAAATTCCGGGGTTTTGACAGGCAAGGCGCGCTGATGATCAGCAAATCCCACTCCGGTTTCGTCACCTTAACTTTCGCGCCGCAGGAATATGCTGCATCGCAGCAATGTGGAGGGAATGCATGAGTAATTATGAAGTTACGTAACCTTAATGGTTTCGCCCAATAATAGGGTGATGCCGCGATGTGGGTCGGTTCCGTTGCGCTTTCCACGTCATGAGGACGGGTGGAGGCGTTTGTCCAGCACAGGTGTTTCGTGACGAGGCCATCCATCCGCACATCGCTTATCGCGATCTTTGCCGCTATCGCCGTTCTCACGGCCATTTTCTCCGTCGTCACGCTGCAGTCGCTGTCGAAGACGCGCGAAATTTCCGACAATGTCGTCACGGACGTGTTTCCCGCCGTGTCCGCGGTCAAGGATATCCGCATCGAGCTGGTGTCCATGCGGCTCGGCTATTTCCAGTATCTCGCGGCCCTGACGCCCGAAGCGACGAAAAAGGCCGAAACGCTTCTCGGCGAGGCGCGGCTGCGGATCGCACATGCCGTCGAAGTCTATACGCCCTATGTCGGCTCGGATGCCGAGCGCGCCCTTCTGAAGACGGTCACGGACAGCCTGGACGCCTACATCAAGGCCGGCGGCAACATGATCACCCTTGCCAAGGTCGGCAATTTTCAGCAGGCAAACAACATGCTGGAAGCGATGGGCGAGATCATCGTTCCGGCCCAGGTCGGGCTCGACGAGCTGATCGCCGAGAACACGGCACAGGTGACCGACGCGACGGAACTGATGCACCACACCTCTGCCGACGCCCAGATGATCACCTTCATCCTGATCGGTGTCGTCGCGACGCTTCTGGTCGTCTCCACCCTTTACGTCCTTCGCGGCATCGCCAGCCCGATCCGCGCGATCACGACGGCGATGACCGGCCTTGCCAAAGGCGATACCGACAGCGCCATCCCGTATTCGCAGCGCTCCGACGAAATCGGCCAGATGGCCGGCGCCGTCGAGGTGTTCCGTGTCGCCGCCGTTTCCAACAAGGATCTGCAGAGCCAGGCCGAAACCCTGCGCCGCGCGGCGGAGGCCGACCGCGAGCGTCTCGCGGCGGACGCCGAACGGGCTGCCCAGGCCCGGCTCGATCAGGCGACATCGAGCCTTGCGGACGGCCTGCGCCGTCTGGCGGCAGGCGATCTCTCCTTCCGTCTCGACGTTCCCTTCGCGCCCGATTTCGAAGCCCTGCGCCACGACCTGAACGCGGCGGTTTCCCAGCTCAACGAAACGCTTGCCGCGGTTGCGGTCGCTGCCGACCAGATCGACAACGGCGCTCGCGAAGTGAGCGAGAGTGCCAACGACCTGTCGCGCCGCACGGAACAGCAGGCGGCCTCGCTGGAGGAAACCGCAGCGGCGCTCGATGAGATCACCGCCAATGTCGGCCAGTCCTCCAAGCGCACCAACGAGGCGCGCGAAGTGGCGGTGCACGCCAACAAGAGCGCGTCCCGCTCGGGCGAGGTGGTTGCGGAAGCCGTCACCGCCATGGGCCGTATCGAACACTCCTCAAGCCAGATCTCCTCGATCATCGGGGTGATCGACGAAATCGCGTTCCAGACCAATCTGCTTGCCCTGAATGCCGGTGTCGAGGCGGCCCGGGCAGGGGAAGCCGGCCGCGGCTTTGCCGTGGTTGCGCAGGAAGTGCGCGAGCTGGCCCAGCGATCGGCCAAGGCAGCCAAGGAGATCAAGGATCTGATCCGCAACTCGACGGCCGAAGTGGAAAGCGGCGTGAAGCTCGTTCGCGACACCGGTGACGTGCTGAAGACCATCGAGGTGCACGTCGTCGAGATCAACGGCCATATGGAGGCCATCGCCACCTCGGCGCGCGAGCAGTCGACCGGCCTTGCCGAAGTCAATATCGCCGTCAACCAGATGGACCAGGTGACGCAGCAGAACGCCGCCATGGTGGAAGAGACCAGTGCCGCGGGCAGCACGCTTGCCAGCGAAAGCGCCCGCCTGCGGGAACTCATCTCCCACTTTACGCTGGCCGGCCGCTCTTCAACCGCGCATCAGCGTTACGCCGCCTGACATCAACACGCTTCAAACACCGAACCGGTCGAGCCTTCTCGGCCGGTTTTGTCGTTTCCGAAGCCGGGAAAGATACAGCGTATGACGGGGGCGCTGGAGACGCGTCGATGCCGTTCTGGAATGGCCGGTCCGGCAGGGTCGGGGGGCAACCGGAACGATGTGATAGACGAGGATGACGAACACGGTTAAGGTTTTCGTCATATTCCGCCACCAGAGGTGTTTCCGTCTCTGTTTCTAGAGTTGCAACAGTCCCATGCCCGTGAGCCCACTTTCGATCCTCGAGCCGAACGCACTGAACGACTATGCCGATCTGAGATCCGTGCCCAAGCAGCGCTTCTTCGGCAAGAATGACCTCGTCGATCGCTTTCGGCTGGCCGTTCCGTTCGATCACATCATTATCAGCGGTCTCGACGTGGATCATTATCGGTTCGGGACCGGCTTCTCGATCGATACGGATCTCCCGCCCGCCTTTCTCGAAATCTACGAGGCGGACAAGCTTCCCGGCATCGATCCGTTTCTCCAGGCGGGCAAGAATTCTCGAACCGTGGTCGTGGAGAGCGAGGTTTACGCGCTGCACGCACCACCGCCTCGCCTGGCCTACCTCCAGCAAACGTTCGGGGTCCACAACCGGACGCTCGTCCCCATCTTCCGCAACGACATTGCCTATGGCGCGATCTGCTACACGCGGTCGATCCCCTTCACGCTCGACGAGATCCGGTTTCTGGAACTTGTTTCGGAGCTGATCCATACGGCCGTGACGAAGCCGCTCGTGGAGCGCTTTGTGGCTGACCAGATAGGGCTGACGAAGGGCGAACTCGCTTGTCTGGAAGCCGCCAGCCGTGGTCTGACCAGCGAGGCCATCGCCATGGAAACCGGCTTTCAAAGCGACACCGTGAACAGCTACATCAAATCTTCCGTCAAGAAGCTCGGCGCGACGAACCGGACGCAGGCAATCGTGGAGGCCTTGCGCAGACGCCTGATCGCCTGACTGTCGCGTCTATGCGCCTCGAAGTCACGTTCGTTTTTGCGCATAATCCAAAACGAATCTGACAGATATCTGTTTTAATTTATCATTATTGTTTTTAGCCTAATTTAGGGGTCTGCACGATCCGATGGTTTCGGTGACGGCACTTCAGGCTGCAGTGGACCCGATCCTTCACTCCCTTCCAGGTCTTTCCGAGGGCGATCTTTGACCTCACGGGAACACGCTGCGTTATCGTGGTGGCTTTTTCAACCGGTCCGATCGCTGTTCGAAGATCCATTTGATCCTCTGATGCAAAGGAATCGGCATGAAATTTTCATTTTCCAGACGTCAGGGCGCAGCTGCGATCCTGGCCGCGATGGACAAGTCGCAGGCCATCATCGAGTTCGATATGAAGGGCACGATCCTGCACGCGAACGCCAATTTCTGTTCCACCCTCGGCTACACGCTGCCCGAGATCGTCGGTCGCAACCACAGCATGTTCGTCGATCCCGAGGAGGCCGCGTCGCCGGCCTACAGCGCCTTCTGGGCGTCGCTCGGCGCGGGGAAATTCGATCAACGCCAGTACAAGCGGATTGCAAAAGGCGGGCGGGACGTCTGGATCGAGGCGTCCTACAATCCGGTCTTGCGCGGGTCGAAGCCTTACAAGGTGGTCAAGGTCGCAACCGATATCACCGCATTCAAGCTGAAGACGGCGGAAGATGCCAGCAAGCTTGCCGCCGTCTCGCGCGCTCAGGCCGTGATCGAATTCACGCCGCAGGGCGACGTCATCACCGCCAACGAGAACTTTCTGACGACGCTCGGCTATCAGCTCTCCGAGATTGAGGGGCGGCACCACGCCATGTTCTGTGATCCCGCCACGGTGGGCGGCCCCGAATACCGCGCGTTCTGGGACCGGCTGCGCGCCGGCGAATTCGTTGTGGAAGAGTTCAGGAGGATCGGCAAGGGCGGCAGGACGGTGCATATCCAGGCGTCCTACAATCCGATCTTCTCTATGGATGGCAGCGTCGTCAAGGTGGTGAAATTCGCCACCGACATCTCGGCGCGCGTCGAAAACGTCCAGCGCCTGGGCGAAGGGTTGCAACGGCTCGCGGCCGGAGATCTCTGTCAAAACATCGACAGGTCCTTCATCCCTTCGCTCGACCAGCTGCGCACCGACTTCAACGGCGCGGCGGACCGGCTGAAATCCGCCATGACCTCCGTGGGTCATAATGCCGAAGCCATCGCCTCTGGCGCCAACGAGATGCGGTCGGCCGCCGACGACCTCGCCCGGCGCACGGAACAGCAGGCCGCATCCGTCGAGCAGACGGCCGCCGCGCTCGAGGAGATCACGCAGACGGTGGCCGACTCCAGCCGCAGGGCCGGCGAAGCGGGCAAGCTGGTCGCGGATACGCGCGCGAACGCCGAGCAGTCGGGCGCGGTGGTGAAGACGGCCATCATCGCGATGGGGGAGATCGAGCGTTCCTCGCGCGAGATCGGCAACATTATCGGCGTCATCGACGATATCGCCTTCCAGACCAACCTGCTGGCGCTGAACGCCGGCGTGGAGGCGGCGCGGGCCGGAGAGGCCGGCAAGGGATTTGCCGTCGTCGCCCAGGAGGTTCGCGAGCTTGCGCAGCGCTCCGCCAAGGCCGCCAAGGAGATCAAGTCGCTCATCAACCTCTCGAGCGAGCAGGTCAAGACCGGCGTCGTGCTCGTCGGCCAGACCGGAAAGGCGCTCGAGGTGATCGTCGGGCAGGTGCACGAGATCAACATGAACGTCGCCGCCATTGTCGAGGGGTCCCGCGAGCAGGCGACCGGACTTGCGGAAATCAACACGGCGGTCAACACCATGGACCAGGGGACGCAGCAGAATGCCGCCCTCGTGGAGCAATCCACCGCCGCCAGCCATGGACTTGCGGGGGAGGCGGATGCGCTGTTCGACTTGATCCGGCAGTTCAAGGTCGATGAAAGAGGCAGGGCCGACCATGGGGCGACGCGGCCGGCGACGCGTCACCAGAACGCCGCCCGCCCGCCCGCTCGACAAGTTTCGCGTGGCGCGATCGGGACGGCGGCGCTCAAGGAAACCTGGGAGGAGTTCTGAGGATCATCCACCGAGCGCAGCTCGGTCGGGCCCTGGTTGGACTTCCGGCGTGGATTCGACGTCCGGCGTGGATGCCCATGTCGGACGATGAACATGGGGCGTGTCCGGCCTGGCCCGGGTTCCACCGTGCGAACTAAATTAAATGCTCACAAATGCAATCGGTATTAGTGCGTATATAATTACGTAATCTTGTAGTTTCATATTAACGCGACATTAAGCATGTTGCCCTAGTTTCGAAAGTCCAGACAGGCGCAGTCGCGCCGCCCGCCCCTGATCGCGGTCTGGCGCCGATTGAAGCGTCGCCATCGCGTCGCCAGGCGAGCTCCTCCAGACATGTTTGCCCCTTCAAGGAGATGCAGGATCGCCGGCCGCCGCGCCGTCGGCTCCGACCGTCTTCTGGATCGCGCAGCCGTGTCTTGCGCGGGAGCGCTGCAACAGGATCTGCGGGAGCAGAGGTCGAAAGGGCACGAACATGACCAAGGCAAAACCTGAAACTGCCATTCTGAACGAGCGACTGGACTTTGTCGGCCTGCTTGAACCGCAGCGCCGCAACCTGGCCGCGCTCGCCCCGACCATCAATGCCTCGCTTGCGGGTGCGCTCGAGATCTTCTACGCGAAGGTCCGGCATCATCCGGACACGGCGAAATTCTTTTCCGGCGACAGCCATGTGGCGCAGGCCAAGAAGCGGCAGGCCCATCACTGGGAAACGATTTCCTCCGCGAAATACGATCAGGCCTATATCGACGAGGTGACCCTGATCGGCCGGACGCATGCCCGGCTGGGTCTGGAGCCGCGATGGTACATCGGCGGTTACGCTTTGATGATCGAGAACATCGTGCGGGCCGTGATCGACAAGGAACTCGACGGATTTCTCGTGCGCAAGAAGCGCGCGAAGCTCGGCGACGACGTGACCACTGTGGTCAAGGCGGCGCTGGTGGATATGGACTATGCGATTTCCGTCTATCTCGACGTTCTCGCCGGCGAGCGGGCCAAGGCCGAAGAGCGACAGGCGGTCCTGAAGGCCGAGCAGGACGAAGCCCTTGCCGCGCTGGGCGAGGCATTGGCTGCCCTGTCGAACGGGGATCTGACCCGTCCCGTCCACCAGGCGCTCGCCTCCAGCTTCGACACCATCAAGACCGATTTCAACGGCTCCATCGAGACGCTCGGCAGCGCGATGTCCGAGATCCTGCAGGCCGTCGGCTTCGTGCTCGCCCAGTCCTCCGAAATCGCCGCGGCGACGGACGACATGGCCAAACGGACCGAACGCCAGGCCGCGGCGCTTGAAGAAACGGCAGCAGCCCTGGAGGAGATCAGCTCGATTGCCCGCCAGTCCGAGACGCGGACGGCCGAGGTCCAGTCCGTGGTCACGGTGTCGGCTTCGGAAGCCGCAGCCTCCGGCAAGATCGTGGAAGAGGCGGTCCAGGCGATGAGCGATATCGTACAGTCGTCGAGCCAGATGAACGATATCATCGCCGTCATCGACGAGATCGCGTTTCAGACCAATCTTCTGGCGCTGAATGCCGGCGTCGAGGCGGCTCGCGCCGGCGAGCAGGGCAAGGGCTTTGCGGTCGTTGCCCAGGAAGTTCGCGAGCTCGCCCAGAGATCCGCCCGCGCCGCAAAGGAAATCAAGGAGTTGATCGCGCGCTCCTCGCAGGATGTCGCCCGCGGCGTGGCCTTGGTCAACACGACCGGCAAGGCCCTGAAGAGCATCGGCGGCCAGGTCGAGGCGATCGACGAACACATGACCTCGATCGCCCAGTCATCCCGCGAGCAGGCGACCGGCATCGCCGAGATCAACATCGCCATCGGAAGCCTCGACAGCATTACCCAGCAGAACGCCGCCATGGTCGAGGAGACCTCCGCCTCGACGGTCAAGCTCTCCTCTGAGGCCGAGCGTCTCTCCGACCTCGTCGCGGCCTTCCGCACCCCGTCCGGCAACGCGACCCGCGCGCCCGAAACCCGCTCCGCTCCCGCACGCCAAACCCCCCGTCCGTCGCCTC
This sequence comes from Rhizobium sp. PP-F2F-G48, assembly GCF_004342335.1. Classification (NCBI taxonomy): domain Bacteria; kingdom Pseudomonadati; phylum Pseudomonadota; class Alphaproteobacteria; order Hyphomicrobiales; family Rhizobiaceae; genus Rhizobium; species Rhizobium sp. PP-F2F-G48. Next base: position 284,721 of record NZ_SLVH01000001.1, read on the forward strand.
AGCCCGCGACGGGATATGCGACGGAAAAGAAGATCGCGAACGGCGGTTGGTCGGAATACTGATCGATGATGGCCAGCCCGAGCGGTTTTGCGAGCCGCTCGGGTGGTGGCTGGAACGACATATCGCCGTGTTGCGGGCGTCAGCTTGCCGCAGCTTTTTCGCTGCTCCTGGCATGAAGCGAAGAAGCCTTTACGGCTGAATTGGTCATCGGATGCGACGAAACCATTCCTTCTCTCGAGCGGCTTTCAGGTCGTCGAGATCGAAGTCTGCATAGACGACGGCCTGTTGCTTGCTCCCCATGGCGAGAATTTGGCCCGACGCACCGACTGCAAAGGAATGTCCGTCATCTTTCGGTTCGGGGTAGTTTGCGACGGCCACTCCGATCACGGACTGGAAAGCCATGGCGCGGACCCCGGCAACACGGATGTCCCCCACCTCGACATCATCGACCAGAGGGCTGCTGTTCGGCACAAGAACGATCTCTGCTCCAGCACGAACCAGATCGGATGCAACGTCTGGAAACTCGCGGTCCATGCATATCATGATCCCGACCGAAACCGGCCCGCAGCGGGTGTCGAGCCGAGAAACCGAGGAACTGTCTCCCGGCGCACAGGCTTCTTCGGGCACGTCGAAAAAACAGATGTGCCGCTTTCTTTGGTGAAGGACGATATCACCGTTACGATCGATCAACACGGCCGCATTGAATGGTTTGGGCTCCGCCTTTTCGAGAAAAGTCGCAACGACTGCGATCTCTGCCCTCCGCGCGGCAACACGAAATGTTTCGATAAAGGCTCCCTGCAGATCGACGGCGCCATCGAGCCATGAAGCACGCGCGGAAGCGTTGCGAGGATCGAATTTGCTGTATCCATTCGAAAACATCTCAGGAAACACGATGAGATCTGCAGCCGTGTCGGCCGCGCTGTTGATGACGGCATCAATGTCGGCATCCGACAGAACTTGGGCAAGTGCGACCCGAAAGGTTTTTGTCGACATACGCGTCTCTTTCTCAGCGGCCGCGGCCTCGGACTTCGCCATTCAGCGGTCTACGCCATGAGCGGACATTCGGTCGGTTCTGGGTCCAGCACATGCCCTTGGGGCTTCGACATCTCCTGGCAGCGCACCGCCGTCGAACCACGGCGGACGCCGGTGTTTCATCAGCGGCCGGCGCGTTTCGGTGTAGGCCCGGAGGTCACCAGGACGCTCCCGGACCACCGCAATCTGGCGGCGACGCAGCGCTACATCGATGTCCGCGACGACATGATGAAGGCGGCGGTCGAACTGACGATCCTTAGTTGTGCGTTTGAGGACAGTGTCTGTACTGACCACGTCTAATTACAGTCTTTTCTGCATGCGCTCTGCCAGCTGATGGTCCGGCCCGAACTCCAGACTGCATGCCGTCTGCGATGGAAAAGGTTGCTCTCTTGTCTGCTTTCGAGCAGAGACCAGAAGAGCGAATACAGCAAGTGAAAACTGGAATATCAATTCAATCAATGATTTAATGGCGCACCCGACATGCGCCATTCCCTTTTCCGGCGACATCCGGAAAAATTCGATAATAGGAAGGGAATGCATGATGCAGCACGTCAGGGCGACCGCGCCGGCGCGCAAGCTGCGAACTCGCGGCACCACGTCTCCTGGCATCCTCGCGTTCCGCCGGCAGGAACTGGAGCGGTGGATCGATCAGGCCATTGCGCTGCTGGATGACCTCGATGGCGATCCGGACTTGGAGCCCGAGGTCGAGGAGTCCAATGGACATGAGGGCAGTGCAGAATGGAGCCGGCAGCCATGACGCTTTTCAGAATCTGTGCAGCGTTGCTCTTGCTCAAGGCCTCTAGGAGGCTGTTCGAAATCGCAGAAGGGATCATCGAGCGTTACTAGCGGGAGGCAAGGCATTAAGAGGCAAGCGCGGGTTGATGTGAACGCTCAATCCCCTTGCTGCTCGATCCATTGCAAAGCCTCTTCACGACTTTTGAAGCTCTGATCATTCGAGACTTTGTACCGCTTGACGCCATCAACATTCACTATGTCTCCGACCTCGAAAAAGGCATGAACGCTTCCGCCTTTATGGGCGATGGTCTGTTCCTGAATATAAAAGCGGCCGTATTCCTCGATACACATCCCGTCATCCAATAAGATTTGCGTAGAACTACCACGGATTGGAAGGCAGCGCGAGCGGGGCAATATCCGAAAGCGTCCTAGTAGGTGCTGCACATTCCAGCGTTGATTGGGGGAAGAAATGAGGTAAGGTCCGAGTTGACGATCCCAAAACGGCAGAAAAATCAGTCATTTAGGAAAAAATGGCGCACCCGACAGGATTCGAACCTGTGACCTTTGGAATCGGAATCCAACACTCTATCCAGCTGAGCTACGGGTGCAGCAACCGACTTTGCCGGGTGGATGAGGGGTTCATAGCTCAGGTTCGGGTCGGCATCAATGGGGAAGAGGGGGATTGGTGGAAAATCCGCGCGGGGCGGGTCGGAGATGGAGGGGATCGGCGATCCGGTTGGAGGGGGCGAGCGTAGATAGGGTCAGATTTGGATGACGAAGCGTGCGGAGGCTCGCCGGGATGGCCGGGTCGATGCGGCGCAAGTGTCGGGCCAATGCCGGGCCAGGGCAGGGCCAGGGCCGGGCCAATGCCGGAATTGGGAGGGTGGATGCCGGGGTTTCAGCAAGGATATCGGGCGGTGGTTCTCGGGGCGAGCGGCGGCATCGGGTCTGCGGTTCTGGCTGCGCTTCAGGACGATCCGCGGTGCGGCACGGCGGTGGGGCTGTCGCGGCGGGATGACGGGATGGATGTGACCGACGAGGTGTCGGTTGCCGCCGCCGCCCGGCGCATCGGCGATGGTTTCGGGTCGGTGGATCTTGTCTTCGATGCGACGGGGGCGCTGGAGATCGAGGGACATGGGCCGGAGAAGGCGATCCGGGCGATCGACCCCGCCATCATGGCGCGACAGTTTGCCGTGAACGCGATCGGGCCGGCCCTGCTGATCAAGCATTTTGCGCCCTTGCTGCCGCGGGATCGGGCCTGCGCCTTCGCGACGCTCTCGGCGCGGGTGGGGTCGATCGGCGATAACCGGCTTGGCGGCTGGATCTCCTATCGCGCGGCGAAGGCGGCGCTGAACCAGATCGTGCGCACGGCATCGATCGAGATCGCGCGGACATGTCCCCAGAGCGTCGTCGTTGCTTTGCATCCCGGTACCGTGGAAACCGGGCTGACGGCCACGCATGGAAAGCACGCCGACAAGATGATGCCGGCAGCGGCGGCGGCAGCGCTTCTCTCGGTGATCTCCGATCTCTCGCCGGCCCAGACCGGGCAGTTCTTTGCCTATGACGGAACGGCGATCGTATGGTAGCGGCGCGGTCTGGCTCTGGAATGTGGGAGGGGGCTGGCGCTTCGCTGTGCGGAGAAGGGGCGTGCGTGAGATGAGCGACAGGAAAGTCCGCAAGCTGATCGTCATCCTCGGGGACCAGCTGTCGCCGGAGATGTCGAGCCTCGGAGAGGCGTCCGCGCAGGATGTCGTGCTGATGTGCGAGGTCATGGAGGAGGCGCAGTATGTGCGGCATCATCCAAAGAAGATCGCCTTCCTGTTTTCGGCCATGCGCCACTTTGCCGACGATCTCCGGGCGCGGGGGCTGACCGTGCGCTATGTCCGCCTGGAGGACGAGGGGAATACCGGGTCGTTCGGGGGCGAGGTCGGGCGTGCGGTGTCGGCTTTGCGGCCGGACAGTGTCGTCGTCACCGAGCCGGGCGAGTTTCGTGTTCTGGATATGATGAACGGCTGGCAGCGGGCGTTCAACGTGCCTGTCGAGATCCTCGACGATGACAGATTTCTCTGTTCCCGATCCGCGTTTGCAGCCTTTGCCGGCGGGCGGCGGCAGTTGCGGATGGAGACGTTCTACCGGGAGATGCGCGTCAAGACCGGGCTCCTGATGGAGGGCGACACGCCGGCCGGCGGGCGCTGGAATTTCGACGCCGAAAACCGCAAGCCCGCAACGCTCGATCTGTTCTCGCAGCCGCGAAAAGGGTTCAAACCGGATGCGATCACGCAAGAGGTGCTGGCGCTGGTCGGGCGTCGCTTTTCTGCGCATTTCGGGCGGCTCGAGGGGTTCGATTTCGCTGTTACCCGGAAACAGGCGGAGACGCTGCGCGACCGGTTCATGGCCGACCATCTGCCGCGGTTCGGCGAGCGGCAGGATGCCATGCTGTCGGGCGATCCCGTTCTCAGCCATTCGCTATTGTCGTTCTACCTCAATGCCGGATTGCTCGATCCGCTCGATCTCTGTCGCCGGGCCGAAGCCGTCTATCTCGCGGGCGACGCGCCGCTGAATGCGGTCGAAGGCTTCGTTCGCCAGATCATCGGTTGGCGCGAATATATCCGCGGGGTCTACTGGCTGAAGATGCCGGATTATCGCGAGATGAATTTTCTGGAGGCGGATCGGGCGCTGCCGGATTTCTACTGGACGGCCGAGACGCGCATGGCCTGCCTGCGGCAGGTGATCACGGAAACGCGCGACAATGCCTATGCCCACCACATCCAGCGGCTGATGATCACCGGCAATTTCGCCATGCTGGCCGGCGTTCGCCCGCTGGAGATCCACCAATGGTATCTGGAGGTCTATGCGGATGCCTATGAATGGGTGGAATTGCCGAATGTGATCGGCATGAGCCAGTTTGCCGATGGCGGGTTTCTCGGCTCGAAGCCCTATGCGGCCGGCGGCAACTACATAAATCGCATGTCGGATTATTGCGAAGGCTGCGCCTATGACGTCCGCAAGAAGACGGGAAAGGATGCCTGTCCGTTCAACGCGCTCTATTGGGATTTTCTGGCGCGTAACGAGGACAAGCTGAAGGGCAACCACCGGCTGGGCCCGGTCTATGCCGCCTGGGGGCGCATGAGCCCCGAGCAGAAAAGGGAAACGCGGCAGAGCGCCCGGGCATTCCTTGCGGAACTGGACGCCCTGCCGAAGACCTATTGAAGGCTTACCCCCCGTGTCGGCCGTTGAAGGCTCAGACCTCGACGGCGACCTGGCGCTTTTCCTTGACGGAGCGAAGCGCGGCTTCGGCAAGGGCGAGTGCCGCCAGGCCGTCCGCGCCTGAAGGTGCGATTTCCGTGCCGGTCTCGATGGCGGAAATGAAGCTTGCGATCTCGTTGGCATAGGCCTGGGTGTAGCGCGTCATGAAGAAGTCGTGCAGGGGCGGGCGGGTGTAGCCTTCGCCATTGGCGATCTCGATCGACACGGCGCGCTGGTTTTCGGCGGAAACGACGCCCTTGGAACCATGCACCTCGATCCGCTGGTCGTAGCCATAGGTGGCGCGGCGCGAGTTGGAAATGATCGCCTGCTTGCCGGTGGCGGTTTCCAGGATCACCGAGACGCTGTCGTAATCGCCGGCGGTACCGATCTCCGGATCGACCAGCACGGCGGCATGGGCCGTGACGATGGTCGGCTCTTCGCCGAGGAGAAAGCGGGCCATGTCGAAATCATGGATGGTCATATCGCGAAAAATACCGCCCGAGCGCTTGATGTAATCCACCGGCGGCGCGCCGGGATCGCGGGAGATGATCGTGACCATTTCCACATCGCCGATGCGACCGTCGTCGATGGCCTGGCGCACGGCCATGAAATGCGGATCGAAGCGGCGGTTGAAGCCGACCATCAGCTTGCCGCCGGTGGCAGCGACGGTCTTCAGGCAATCGCGAACGCGGCCGACATCCAGATCGATCGGCTTTTCGCAGAAGATCGCCTTGCCGGCGCGGGCAAAACGCTCGATCAGGTCGGCATGGGTGTCGGTGGGGGTGCAGATGACGACGGCGTCGATGTCATCCGCCGCTTCGATCGCCTCGATGGTGCGAACCTCGCAGCCATAGCTGTCGGCAATCGCCTGTGCGGCCGCCGGAAATGCGTCGGCAACGGCAACGAGCCGCGCATGGGCGTCGCCGCTCACGGCCTTGGCATGGACCTTGCCGATACGGCCGGCGCCGAGGAGACCAAATCTCACAGTCATGTTACCACTTTCGATAGATCGGCCCTGAGAGCCAGAGGACGCGGAATGATACGCTCACTCCGCACAAGCGCTAGGCGATCCGCCGTGGCAGACCTGTCGGGTCGAGACCGGAGAGAGACCGGCACTGTCGCATCCTTGCCAAGGTCATACAGGGTCGAGATGCGGCTTGCCATCGCCGGAACGAAAGATTGATCCTGATCTTTGTTTGGAATTTTTATTCCGTTGGCTCTATGCCCGTCAAGTCGCTGGTCTTGCGCTTTGGATGTTTTTTGCGCATGTCCTTTGCCAACGGTTGCGCCATCTCCACATCCATCAGCGCGCGCGACCGCTCCAAGAGGGCGCATGCAGAAGTTCATCGATCCGGATCACCCTTTCTATCGCCCTCTCTGGAGGCGGTTGCTGATCGTCGGGAGCTGCGCGCTCTGGACGGCCGTCGAATTCTGGAATGGCGCCACGACATGGGGCATGATCTTTCTGGCCGTCACCGCCTATACCTCGGCAACGCTGATCGTGTTCTTCAAGCCGACGGGTGCGGCCGAGGGCGTTCAGACGGAGACCGAGCGCGCGGTGGATGCGCCTTCGGCTGATCCGTCCGAAAAACCCTTCCGCGACGAACCGAAGGCCTGATCGTCAAAGGCCGGGACGCGTTCGCTATCTCGGGCGGGGCACCGTCATGCCGATCGGAAGGCCGCGCTTCAGCCGGCGCAAGGCCTCGTCCACCAGCATATTGGCGATCGTCATGCGTGTGGTCGCCGCCTCGCTGTCTTCCGGCGCGTGGCGATCCGGATGATTGCGGATGGCGAAGGCCCGGCGCTTCTCGGCGAGCGTCGTCGGCGTGTCGGCATTCGATATTTCAAGGTCCTCGGCCACCTCGGCGGGGGACATCCGGTCGAGATGAACGGGCCGCGCTCGCGGCGGAGGTTCGGGGGCGCGGGGCTCGGGGATTTCGGGCAGCGGCTCGGGTTCGGGCGTCGGGCCCGGGGCTTCTTCCATCTCGGCATAGGCCTGCCGCACGGCGTCGCCGGCGGCTGCGGGTTCCCAGGAAAAGGCAAGGCCCGTGTTGAGGCCTGAAATGCCGGCGCGCGTCGCGACCTCGATCTCGTCCCGCGGATTTTCCTCTTCGATCCGCTCGAGCACGGACTGGAAGAGCGATTTGCCGAACATGGCCGTCTCCCCGGAAAAGCCCTGGCGTCGCCGTGGGGGCACGGCTGTCCTCGGCTCAACCCAAGCACGACAGGATTGCGCAAGCCTGTCCATGTTGGACACGGGGTCGCCTGTCAGGCCTTGGCCTCCTGGAGGATCAGGTCGTGCAGCAGCTTGGCGCTGGGGGGAAGTTCGCGACCGCGCGGCGTGATGAGGCTGTAGGGGCGGATGGTGATGGCGAAATCGATCGGCAGGACGCGGATCTCGCCGATCGACGTGCCGTTGCTCGCCACCAGCTCGGCCACATCCCGGGCAACGGGCGCGATCGCATTGGTGTTGCGCACGATGGAGAGCGTGAGGATGATCGAGGAGGTGTTGATCGTCGTGGTCGGCAGCGGCACGCCGCTGGCGAGAAAGCTATCCTCGACGGCGCGGCGCAGCAGCGTTCCCGCCGGCTGGAAAACCCAGTCGTGGCCCGGCAGATCCTCATGCACGATGACGGGCTTTTCGAGCAGGGGATGCCCTTCGCGAACGATCAGGCAGACATCCTCGGATCCGATCTCCACGAGATCGAACTGGCGGGGATCGATATCGTCGGGAATGCGGCCGATGACGAAGTCGTGCCGGGCGGCCATGAGCTCGCGGATGAGGACGTTGCTGTTCTCGATCTGGATGCTGATCTCGATGCCGGGATAAGCGGTCGTCACCTGGTGCATGGCCGGCACGGCAAGATGCAGGGCAGGGCCCGTGACCGAGCCGAGCGACACCGAACCGCCGCGACCGGTCTTCAGTTCGCCGATCTCGCGCGCGGTTTCGCGCAGTTCGAGAAAGATCGTGCGGGCACGGCGGGCGAGCGCCTTGCCATAGGGCGTGAGTTCGACGCCCCGGGCCACGCGCTCGCAGAGCGGCGCCCGCAGGATCGATTCGATGTCTCCGAGCATGCGCGATGCCGCCGGCTGCGAGATCCCCAAAGCCTCGGCCGCCGCGCTGATCTGGCCCCTGTCCTCGATGGCGAGGATGAGGTGCAGATGCACGAGCTTCAGCCCGGACTTGAAAACATTGCGCGCGGACGCGCCGAAAGGCACAAGTCCTTGATTTTCCGTGTCTTCCATGTGACGTGACTCCCCCAGCTCCCCACGCCGTTAAAAATCACATTCTTTTCATTTATTATACCAAAAAAATTATGGGAGTGATCGAATATTGTATTTGACAGTTATGGAGTTTGATTCCAGTTTGCGGCGATGTGCGCCGGCGCTTGCGGAGGTTAAAGCCGGGGGGATTTCTTCATCCATTTGCCCTCCCAACTCGGGATCGATTCTCGGGTGCGTCCAGCGCTGCACATATCGCGACGGCTCCAGGCCGGCGCGGTCAACACTCCAGGGAGAGACCGTATGAAACTGGTAACATCACTTCTGGCCGCTGCCGCCATCGGCGTCGCGTCCTTCGCCTTCCCGGCGTTCGCGCAGGACAAGGGCACCGTTGGCATTTCCATGCCGACGAAGACCTCGACGCGCTGGATCTCGGACGGCGAGACCATGGAAAAGCTGTTCAAGGAAGCCGGCTACACCGCCGACCTGCAGTTTGCCGACGACGACATTCCGAACCAGCTCGCCCAGATCGAGAACATGGTCACCAAGGGTGCCAAGGTTCTCGTCATCGGCGCCATCGACGGCACGACGCTCTCCGACATTCTCGCCAAGGCCCACGAAGCCGGCGTCAAGGTCATCGCCTATGACCGCCTGATCCGCGACAGCGGCAATGTCGACTACTACGCGACGTTCGACAACTTCCAGGTCGGCGTTCTCCAGGCAACGACGCTCGTCAACGGCCTGAAGCTCGACGGCGCAACCGAGCCGAAGAACGTCGAACTGTTCGGCGGTTCGCCGGACGACAACAACGCCTTCTTCTTCTACGACGGCGCCATGTCGGTTCTCCAGCCGCTGATCGATGCCAAGAAGATCGTCGTCAAGTCCGGCCAGATGGGCATGGAACAGGTCGGCACGCTGCGTTGGGACGGTGCCGTTGCACAGGCCCGCATGGAAAACCTGCTGTCCTCGACCTACACCGACGCAAAGGTCGATGGCGTTCTCTCCCCCTATGACGGTCTCTCGATCGGCATCATCTCGGCCCTGAAGGGCGTTGGCTACGGCTCCGGCGACATGCCGATGCCGATCGTCACCGGCCAGGATGCCGAACTGCCTTCGGTCAAGTCGATCATGGCTGGCGAACAGTACTCGACGATCTTCAAGGATACGCGCGAACTGGCCAAGGTTACAGTTGGCATGGTCGATGCCGTGATCAGCGGCAAGGAGCCCCAGATCAACGACACCAAGACCTACGACAACGGCGTCAAGGTCGTTCCTGCCTACCTGCTGAAGCCGGTTGCCGTCGACAAGACGAACGCCAAGGACGTCCTGGTCGGCGCCGGTTACTACACCGCCGAGCAGATCGACAACTAAGCGATCACGCTATCATGGGGTCCGCGATACCAGTCGCGGACCCTTTTGGCATATGAGGAGCCTGACCCTCGGCCCGTCCCACCTCATCGCAAGACGGACGGCCACTGGAACGCCTGACATGGACAATTACATTCTCGAAATGCGGGGCATCACCAAGACGTTTCCCGGCGTGAAAGCGCTCGACGACGTCAATCTCAAGGTTCGCGAGGGCGAAATCCACGCGCTCGTGGGCGAGAACGGTGCCGGCAAATCGACCCTGATGAAGGTGCTGAGCGGCGTCTATCCCGCCGGCAGCTATGACGGGGACATCGTTTTCGACGGCTCGGTCCGCCAGTTCAAGGACATTTCGGACAGCGAGCATCTCGGAATCATCATCATTCACCAGGAACTGGCGCTCGTTCCGCTGCTCTCGATCGGGGAAAACATCTTCCTCGGCAACGAGGTGGCGTCCAAGGGTGTCATCGATTGGAAGGAAACATTTGCCCGCACGCGCGAGCTTCTCGCCAAGGTCGGCCTGAAGGAATCGCCCGCAACGCTGATCACCGATATCGGCGTCGGCAAGCAGCAGCTGGTGGAAATCGCCAAGGCCCTCTCGAAGAAGGTGCGCCTGCTGATCCTCGACGAGCCGACAGCGTCGCTCAACGAGACGGATTCGGCCGCCCTCCTTCATCTGCTGATGGAATTCCGCAAGCAGGGCATGACCTCGATCATCATTTCGCACAAGCTGAACGAGATCAAGACGGTTGCCGACAAGATCACCATCCTGCGCGATGGCGGCACGGTCGAAACCCTCGACTGCCACAATGAGGATATCGGCGAAGACCGGATCATCAAGGGCATGGTCGGGCGCGACATGGACGACCGCTATCCGCCGCGCGATCCGAAGATCGGCAGCACGCTGCTGGAAGTGAAGAACTGGAACGTCTACCACCAGCACCACCGCGACCGGCAGTTCCTGCATGACGTGAACTTCACGGTTCGCGCCGGCGAGGTCGTCGGCATCGCAGGCCTGATGGGCGCCGGACGCACCGAGACGGCCATGAGCATCTTCGGCCGTTCCTGGGGCCACAAGATCACCGGCGATGTGATGATGCACGGCAAGCCGGTCGATGTCAGCACGATCCAGAAGGCGATCGAGGCGGGGCTGGCCTATGTCACCGAGGACCGCAAGCATCTCGGTCTCGTGCTGAACAACAACATCATGCACAATACGACGCTCGCCAACCTGCCGGCCGTGGCCAAGGGCGGCGTGATCGACGGGCACCGCGAGCGCGAGGTCGCCACCGACTACCGCAAGCGCCTGCGCATCCGCTCGCATTCGATCTACCAGGAAACGGTGAACCTTTCGGGCGGCAACCAGCAGAAGGTCGTGCTGTCCAAGTGGCTCTTCACCAATCCGCAAATCCTCATCCTCGACGAGCCGACACGCGGCATCGACGTCGGTGCGAAATACGAAATCTATTCCATCATCAATCAGCTGGCTGCCGAGGGCAAAGGCATTCTCATGATCTCGTCCGAGATGCCCGAGCTCCTGGGAACCTGCGACCGCATCTACGTTATGAACGAAGGTCGCATCGTCGCGGAACTCCCCAAGGGTGAAGCCAGCCAGGAATCCATCATGCGAGCCATCATGCGCTCCGGGGAGAAGCACTAATGGTCCTTGAAACCAGCGCACCAGCAGCAAAGCCGTCCGTCGGCGCCTATCTGAAAGCCAACATCCGCGAATACGGCCTCCTGGTCGCGCTCGTCGTCATCATGCTGTTCTTCCAGTTCGTCACCGGCGGCGTGCTCTTCCGCCCCGTCAACATCACCAACCTGATCCTGCAGAACTCGTTCATCGTCATCATGGCGCTGGGCATGCTGCTCATCATCGTCGCCGGCCATATCGACCTGTCGGTCGGGTCGATCGTCGCCTTTACCGGTGGCCTGTCGGCCGTCATGATGGTGAAATGGGGCATTCACTATTCGCTCGTGGTGCCGCTCTGCCTCGTTCTCGGCGGTCTCGTCGGCGCGGCGCAGGGCTACTGGGTCGCCTATCAGAAGATCCCGTCCTTCATCGTGACGCTGGCCGGCATGCTCGTTTTCCGCGGCCTGACCTACCTCATTCTCCAGAACCGCCCGATCGGCCCGTTCCCCAAGGAATTCCAGATCCTGTCGACCGGTTTCGTGCCGGACCTGCTCTGGTTTGCCAATCCGAACCCGGCGATCGTCACCAACCTCTTCGCGCTGATTGCCGTGATCGTCCTCGTCGGTCTCGCCGTCTATTCCGGCCTCAAGGAGCGCAAGAGCAACGACAAGCACGGCACGGAGAACGAGCCTTTCGTGTTCTTCGCCATCCAGATGGCCATCATCGGTGCCGTCGCGATCTTCCTCGGCTTCCAGCTGTCGACCTATCGCGGCTTCCCGAACGTGCTGATCGTCATGGCGCTCCTGATCGCGCTCTACACCTTCATCACCACGCGTTCGACCATCGGCCGTCGCATCTACGCCATGGGCGGTAACGAGAAGGCTGCCAAGCTCTCGGGCATCAACACCGAACGCCTGACCTTCCTGACCTTCGTCAACATGGGCGTTCTCGCAGCGCTTGCCGGCATGATCATCGCGGCCCGCCTCAACTCGGCAACGCCGAAGGCCGGCGTCGGCTTCGAGCTCGACGTCATCGCCGCCTGCTTTATCGGCGGCGCATCGGCTTCGGGCGGCGTCGGCAAGATCACCGGTGCGGTCATCGGCGCGTTCATCATGGGCGTCATGAACAACGGCATGTCGATCATGGGTCTCGGCATCGACTACCAGCAGCTCGTCAAGGGCCTGGTCCTGCTCGCCGCCGTGTTCTTCGACGTCTACAACAAGAACAAGGGCTGATCGTTTCCCGAGAGGGAACGCTCACGTCGTTCGAGATCACGCCGCCGTCTGACAGGATCAGATGGCGGCGTTTGCGTTCGAGAGAGGGAGGACAACACCATGCTGATGTCGCAGATCCGCAATGAAGACGGTTCGATCACGGTCGCCATTCGCGAAGAGGGAGAGCCGGGGCGTGCCGTGCGCGGCGCGCGGAGCGCCTACGCGCTGGCGCTCGAAGCCGCCAATTCCGGGCGGACGCTCGCCGATATCGTGACGGCGCGGGGCGTGGCCGGTGTCGTCGATCTCCAGGCAGCCTCTGCAGAGGGCCGCTTCCTGCCACCGATCACCCATCCCGATCCGGCCCATCTCCACCTCACCGGCACGGGCCTCACCCATCTCGGCTCGGCTGCCACGCGCGACGCGATGCATGCGTCGGCAAAGGACGAGGCCGATATGACGGACTCGATGAAAATGTTCCGGATGGGTCTCGAAGGCGGCAAGCCGAAGCCGGGCGAAACGGGCGTGCAGCCGGAATGGTTCTACAAGGGCAACGGCCTGCAGCTTGCCGCGCCCGGCGGCGATCTCGTCTCGCCGTCCTTCGCCGCCGATGGCGGGGAAGAGCCCGAAATGGCCGGCATCTACGTCATCGCCGAGAACGGCCAGCCTTTCCGGCTCGGCTTTGCCGTCGCCAACGAGTTCTCGGACCATGTCACCGAGCGCGTCAACTATCTCTTCCTCGCCCATTCGAAGCTGCGCCCCGCCAGCGTCGGTCCGGAGATCCGCATCGGCAACGCTCCGTCCGACATCCGCGGCACCTCCCGCATCCTGCGCAACGGCGCCGTCCTGTGGGAAAAACCCTTTCTCTCCGGCGAAGCCAACATGTCCCACAGCTTCGCCAATCTCGAACATCACCACTTCAAATACGCCCTCTTCCGCACGCCCGGCGATGTCCATGTGCACATGTTCGGCACGGCAACGCTGTCGTTCGGAGATGGCGTGCGGACGCAGGCGGGCGATCTGTTCGAGATGGAGGCCGAGGGGTTCGGGTTGCCGTTGCGCAACCGGCTGGTGGTGGGCGCCGAACAGGTGGTGACGGTGGGAGTGCTGTAGAGGTCTTGTGCCACTTCCGCCAACAGCCTATCTTTTTGCATGTTCCGGAGGTAGGCCATGAGCGTTCGACGTGTTGGTGCTGTAGAATTTGAAGCAACGTGCATGACGATCATCGACCGCATGAGGGACGACGGGGAGCCTGTGATCGTCACCAAGGGCGGCGAACCGGTTGCGATGATGACCCCGCTCTCTCACCCAAAGCGGCGTCCCAGCTTGATTGGTGCTCTGAGGAGCGCCGGTTACGACTTCGATGATTCCTTCGGCCCGGTCTCGGGGGCCGGAGACTGGAACGCGCAGTCTTAATGGTGGTGGATACCCACGTCCTCGTTTGGGCCGTTCAGGATGATCCCAGACTGAAACGCAGGGCAAGGACGCTTCTCGACGCTGCGACAGCAGAGGGACCTGTTCTCGTTGCTGCGATCAGCCTGTGGGAGATCGCGATGCTGGTCGCGAAAGGACGTCTGCTGCTCGGCATGGATGCCAGCAGCTGGATGAACCAGGTAACGGCTTTGCCGGGCATTGAGATCGCGCCGCTGAGCGGTCGGATCGCCGTCGAAAGTGTCAGCCTGCCCGGGAGCTTTCGTGCGGACCCGGCTGACAGGATGATCGTCGCCACGGCTAGATGTCACAAGCTTCCGCTCATGACCGCGGATGAAGCAATTCTCGCCTGTAGCGCGACCGGATATCTCTCGACAACTCCGGCCCAACTCTGAACGTCATCCGGCTAGCGCTTCGCCACACCGCATCGACAGCGGGTCAACCCGGGCTTCCAAGGGTCATCGACGCCTCTTCGAGTCAGCTCTGGCTCTGGCTTTGCCCCTGCTGCTCCACCGTCAGGGCCACCGTCAGCGTTTCATTCGCGGCACCGTGGACGAGGCCGGAGATGGGGGCGGCGTCGCGGTAGTCGAGGCCGGTGGCGATGCGGACGTAGCGCTCGTCGGGGCAGACGTCGTTGGCAGCGTCGAAACCGACCCAGCCGAGACCGGGGAGGTGGGCTTCGGCCCAGGCATGCGTGGCGCTCTGCTCGGTGCGGTCGTCCATCATCAGGTAGCCGGAGACGTAGCGGGCGGGCAGGCCGAGCGAGCGGGCGCTGGCGATGAAGATGTGGGCGTGATCTTGGCAGACGCCGATGCCGCGCGTGAGGGCTTCGTCCGCTGTCGTCTCCGTGCCTGTGGATCCCGGTTCGAAGGTCACGGCCTCATGGATCGCGCCCATGAGATCGTGCATCTGTGCCAGCACACCATCGCCGCCTTGCGACTTGGCGAGATCGCGGATCTGCTTCGTCCGCTTGGTCAGCGGCGTGTCGCGCTGGAAGAGCCAGAGCGGGATGTAGGACTGATGAGGCCCGAACACGCCGGCGCGATCCTGCGTCTCGACCTCGCCGGTCGCCACGATGCGCATGCGGATCTGGTCGCCCATGACGCTGACGAGGGTCACGCGGTTGGCGAAATGATCCTCGTAGCCGACCTCCACCTTGGCACCTTCGACCGAGGTCTCCCAGTTCAGGACGGTCTGTCCCGGCTGGGAGAAGGGCGTGAGACGGAGCCGCTGCAGCGAGTAGCTGACCGGCTCCGCATAGCTGTATTCGGTCGTGTGGGTGATTTTCAGTCGCATACGCCGGATGTGTCCTTGTTCAATAGAACCTGTAGCCGTCGGAAATTTCCTGGCTCAGACGATTGTTCTGGGTGATGAACGTCTCGATATACTCGTGCAGGCCCTGATCCATCACGTCCTTGATCGAGCAGTTCCGCAGCGATTTCAGCGTGGTCTCGGACGTGTCGTGCGCGCTGTGCCGCTCGCCATATTCCCGCTCGAGATAGCCGAGATTGCTGTTGATCTTGTCGTAGCAATAGGCGAGCGAGCGCGGCATGCGGCCGTTGAGGATCAGGAAGTCGGCGATGTTGGCCGCCTTGTATTCCGCCTCGTAGACCCAGCCATAGCTGCGATGGGCCGACACCGAGCGCAGGATCGATTCCCACTGGACATTGTCGATTGCCGTGCCGACCTGCGACACGGCCGGCAGCAGGACATAGTATTTCACGTCGAGAATGCGGGCGGTGTTGTCGGCACGCTCGATGAAGGTGCCGATGCGCGAGAAGTTGAAGAGGTCGTTGCGCAGCATCGTGCCGTGGAAGGCACCGCGGATGAGACCCGTCTTGCGCTTGATCGCGTCGATGACCTCCGGCAGATCGGCGGCCTTCACGCGGCGGGCGAGCATGGATTTGAGGTCGAGATAACACTCGTTGACCGCTTCCCAGGTCTCGCGCGTCAGTGCGGTGCGCACCATGCGGGCATTGCTGCGGGCGGTCTCGATGCAGGAGAGCACGCTCGACGGGTTGGTGGTCTCGCGCAGCAGGAAATCGACGGCGTCCGCGCTCGTCGCGCTCTCGTAGCGCTGCTCGTAGATGTCCATGACGCCCGAACTCTGGAGCACGCTTTCCCAATTGTCTTCGCCGAGATGCGAGCGGGTGAGCGACATGCGCAGTCCGGCATCCACCAGGCGGGCGCTGTTTTCTGCCCGCTCGATATAGCGGAACATCCAGTATAGGCCGTTTGCTGTTCTTCCGAGCATGCCGATCAGTCCTCCAGTACCCAGGTGTCCTTCGTGCCGCCGCCCTGGCTGGAATTCACCACCAGAGAGCCGGCCTTGAGGGCCACGCGGGTCAAGCCGCCGGGAATGATCTGCACCTTGTCGGACACCAGCACATACGGCCTGAGGTCGACATGGCGCGGCGCGATGCCCTTGTTGACCATGATCGGAACGGTCGAGAGGGAGAGAGTCGGCTGCGCGATGTAGTTGCTCGGGCGCGCCTTCAGCTTGTCGGCAAACAGCGCCCGTTCCTTCTTGGAGGCCGTCGGGCCGACGAGCATGCCGTAGCCGCCGGAGCCGTGGACCTCTTTCACGACGAGGTCGGCAAGGTTTTCCAGCACATATTTCAGGCTGTCGGGCTCCGAACAGCGCCAGGTCGGCACGTTCTCAAGCAGTGCCTTGCGGCCGGTGTAGAACTCCACGATCTCCGGCATGTAGGAATAGATCGCCTTGTCGTCGCAGATGCCGGTGCCCGGCGCATTGGCGATGGTGATGTTGCCGGCGCGGTAGACATCCATGATGCCGGGAATGCCGAGGGCGGATTCCGGCTTGAAGGTCAGCGGATCGAGATAGTCGTCGTCCACACGGCGGTAGAGCACATCGATCGCCTCGTAACCGCGGGTGGTGCGCATGCGCACCTTGCCGTCGATGACGCGCAGGTCCGAGCCTTCGACCAGCTCGACGCCCATCATGTCGGCCAGGAAGGCATGCTCGTAATAGGCGGAATTGTAGATGCCGGGCGTCAGCACGGCGACGCGCGGTTTGCCCTCGCAGCCGGGAGGGGCGACGGCGGCCAGAGAGTGGCGCAGCAGATAGGGGTAGTTCTCCACCGGCTGGACGCGGTTCTGATAGAACAGCTCGGGGAACATCTGCATCATCGTCTCGCGGTTTTCGAGCATGTAGCTCACGCCGGAGGGGGTGCGGGCATTGTCCTCGAGAACGTAGAACTGGTCCTCGCCGGTGCGCACGATGTCGGTGCCGACGATGTGCGTATAGACCCCACCCGGCGGACGCATGCCGACCATCTGCGGCAGGAAGGCATCGTTCTTCTCGATCAGTTCACGCGGAATGCGACCCGCCTTGATGATTTCCTGCTTGTGGTAGATGTCGTCCAGAAAGGCATTGAGCGCCAGCACGCGCTGCTCGATGCCCTGCGCCAGGCGGCGCCATTCCCGTGCGGAGATGATGCGCGGAATGAGATCGAAGGGGATGAGCTTCTCGGCGCTGTCGGCATGCCCGTAGACGGCAAACGTGATGCCGGTCTTGCGAAAGATGTTCTCGGCCTCTTTCGACTTGGCGATCAGGCGGGCTCTGTCCTGGCTGGCATACCATTCGTTGTATGTTGCGTAAGGCGGTCGCGGAGTGTTGTCCGCATTCATCATTTCATCGAATGCCAACGGCCTGGTCCCCTTTTTAAGCCATTTGATTACAAGCGCTTCGGCAATGCAAGAAGCATGCTCGTTTCAGCCGGAAAGAAATTTTCACCCGTTCCGGCTGTCCCCTTGGGCAAGAAGATGGCTTTCGCAGGGGGAATGACAAGGCGACCTCCCGGCCTTGCCGAGGGAATTCGCTCAATATCTTCGCACCTGCTTATCGAATGAGCGGATAGCCCTGACGCGTGCCGGACGGCACAAAGGAAAACGGCGGAACTTCCGTCCCGCCGTTTTCCAATCTTCAGATGTCCGTCTGTCTTATGCTTCTTCGCGGCGCGAACCTTCGCGGCGCTGGGCGGCCTGTGCGCCCGGGCTGCCGGCTGCCGGGCGAGGGCCGCGGCTGGAGGTGCGGGGTGCGCCGCCCGGACGGCCATTGCGGTTGCCGTTGCGCTTGGCAAGGGCTGCCTGATGGGCGGCCTGTGCGGCCGGGCCCTGGCCCTTGCGGTGTTCGCGGCGCTGCGCATTGTCGTCGCCGGCCAGAAGATCGTCGCCTGCAAACGGGCTCGGGGCCTGTGCCACGCGGGCCGGGCGGTTGTTCTCGCCGCCGCGGTTCTCACCACGACCCTGGCCACCGCGGTTTTCGCCGCGTCCCTGGCCGTTGCGGCCTTCATTGTTGCTGCCGCGGCCACCATTGCCACGCGCATTGCGGGGGGCCGGTGCGCGGGAGATGTGCGCCGGTGCTTCGCCGCTGGCGACCGTGATGGTCATGCCCATCAGCTTTTCGATGTCGCGCAGCAGGCGGGCTTCGTCCGGTGCGCAGAAGGCGATGGCGATGCCGTCGCGGCCCGCACGGGCGGTCCGGCCGATGCGGTGAACATAGGCTTCGGCGACTTCCGGCAGATCGTAGTTGTAGACGTGGGTGATGCCGGGGATGTCGATGCCGCGGGCGGCGACGTCGGTGGCAACCAGAACCTTGATCTCGCCGTCACGGAAGGACTTCAGGGCGCGCTCGCGCTGGCCCTGGCTCTTGTTGCCGTGAATGGAGGCTGCGGAATAGCCGACCGACTCCAGGTGCTTCATCAGCTTTTCGGCGCCATGCTTGGTGCGCGAGAAGACGATGGCGCGGCCGTCGGGGTTTGCGGTCAGCGACTGCTTCAGCAGCGTGACCTTGCCGTCCTTGCCGTTCACGAAATGCACGAACTGCTCGATCTTGTCGGCAGCCTTGCCGGCGGTCGCGACTTCGACGCGCTTCGGATCGGTCAGGTAGTCGCCTGCGAGATCGGCGATCGCCTTCGGCATCGTGGCCGAGAACAGCAGGGTCTGGCGGTTCTTCGGGACGAGCTTGGAAATCTTGCGCAGGTCGTGGATGAAGCCGAGGTCCAGCATCTGGTCGGCTTCGTCGAGCACGAGGTAGCGCGCGGTGGTCAGCGTCACGGCCTTGCGGTTGAGAAGGTCGAGCAGGCGGCCGGGGGTGGCGACGAGGATTTCGACGCCGCGTTCCAGCTGCTGGGTCTGCTTGTTGATGGAGGCGCCACCGACGACGAGGCCGATCCGCAGCGGGCTCTTCTTGACGAAGACCTTCAGGTTGGCGGCGATCTGGTTCACCAGTTCGCGGGTGGGTGCCAGGATCAGCGCGCGGACGTTGCGCGGGTCGGCGCGCTTGCCGTCGGCGAGCATGCGCTCGATCATCGGCAGGCCGAAGGCAGCGGTCTTGCCGGTGCCGGTCTGTGCGAGGCCGATGAGGTCATGGCCTGCCATGACGAGCGGGATCGCTTCGGCCTGAATCGGCGTCGGCTTGGTGAAACCTTCCAGTGTAAGGTTCGCTACCATCTGCTCGGAGAGGCCAAGGGAAGTAAAATCGGTCAAAGGTATGCCTTTCGGGGCGCCAAACGACAGGGACCGGAAACAACGCTTTCTGCGGTTCCGGGTCATCTGGTTTCAAGAACCCCGCGTGAGATGGGATCTTGGTGGGTTGAAAAAGCTGTCTGCGCTGCGGGTGCCGAATGTGGCACGGTCTCATAGGTGCGCTTAGCCTTCGCGACGGATTGACAAAATCCGCTTGGCTCGCTCACGCGGCGGCCGGAAGGTGACGCTGGCCCTCATGTCGTTGTTTGCAGCCAAAAAGTCAAGACGTCTTTTCGCATGTGCGAAAGGCACGTCGGTTTCACACGGCTTCTGAGGGTGCGGGAGGACGCGTGCCGCGCAGCATTTCCCGCTTGCCGGCAAAGCCCGGATGACGTTCGACCCGGAAACCCGCGGCCTGCAGGTTGCGTCGCACGAAACCGGCCGCGGCATAGGTGGCGAAGGTTCCGCCGATGGCCGTGCGGTCGTGGACCGCCGCCATCAGCTCTACAGACCACATGTCCGGGTTGCGCGAGGGCGCGAAGCCATCGAGATACCAGGCGTCGAAGACCGCGGGCGCGCGTATCACCGTCTCCAAGGCCGGTCCGCAGACGATGGTGAGCGTGACGTCGTCTGCAAGATCGAGACGGACCGTGCCTGCGAGAGCCTCCGGCCATGCCGCGACCAGCGCCTCGCGTTCCTCCTCGATCTCGGACCAGGCGGAGAGCGCGCGGGCGATGTCGGACGCCTGCATCGGAAAGCGCTCGAAGGAGGAGAAGGCGAGACGGGCGCCGGGTGGCTTTGCGGCCAGCTTCCACCGGCGCCAGGTCTCGCAGAGATTGAGCCCGGTGCCGAAGCCGAGTTCGCCGATCGTAAACGTCTGCGCATCCTGCCAGCGCCCGGGCAGGCCGTTGCCGTCCAGGAAGACATGGCCACATTCCAGCCGTCCGTCCGTGCGGCAATAAAAATGGTCGTCAAATTCCACCGAATACGGCATATCGCCGGTGTGCCAGCTGAGCGTCTGGCGGCTCGGCGTTTCAGCGTCGGCAGGGGTGGTCGGGCGGCTCTCGGTCATGGACAAGCGATAATAAGCCCGGCGGGCAAGGTCAATCGATGGCGGATGGGAAGACGGATCTGGTCGTCATCGGCGGGGGCATCATGGGTCTCTGGACGGCGCTTTACGCCGCCCGCGCGGGGCTCGAGGTGCTTCTCGTGGAGCGCACGACGATCGGGGCGGGCGCGAGCGGCGGCCTGCTCGGCGCGTTGATGCCGCACATGCCCGACAGGTGGAACGACAAGAAGCAGTTCCAGTTGGATGCGCTGGTGTCGCTGGAGCACGAGATCCGCGCGATGGAGGCGCAGACCGGGCTTTCCGCGGGATACAGGCGGACGGGCCGGCTCATTCCGCTGGCAAAGCCGCATTTGCGGGCGATCGCGCTGCGGCAGGTGGGCGACGCCGATATCAACTGGCAAAGCGGGAGCGGCGGCTTTCCCTGGCGTGTGCTCGATGCCGCACCGGACGGCCTGTTCTCCCCGGATGCCGTTGCCGAAGGCGCTGTCTTCGACGGGCTTGCGGCCCGCGTCTCGCCGCGCGGCCTGCTGCGACTTCTGACGGCGACGCTCGCAACGATGCGCGGCGTGACGATCCGGGAGCAATGCGCCGTGCGCGGCATCGATCCGCAGCGCGGGCAGGTGGTTTTGTCCGACGGCAGCGTCGTTCATGCAGGGCATATCGTGCTGGCCGCAGGCGTCGACAGTTTTCCGATGATCGACGGTCTGCCGAAGGTTGTGGGCGGAGCGCCGAGGCCGGCGAGCGGCACCGGCGTCAAGGGACAGGCGGCGCGGCTTGCGGTCGATCTCGATCCGGGCCTGCCGATCCTCTATTCGGACGGCGTCTATGTCATCGCGCATGACGCGGGCGGCGTGGCGATCGGCAGCACCAGCGAGGTAGAGTATGCCGACCCGCTCGCGACGGACCAGCGGCTCGACGGTCTTCTCGCAAAGGCGGAGACACTGGTTCCGGCGCTCGCCGGTGCGCCGATCCTCGAGCGCTGGGCGGGGCTGCGTCCGCGCGCGGTCGGGCGGGACCCGATGGCCGGCGTGCATCCGGATCATCCGCGCCTGCACCTGATGACCGGCGGCTTCAAGATCAGTTTCGGCATCGCCCATCGCTTGGCGCGGGCCGTGGTGGAGGGCCTCGGCGGACGGCCGACGGATCCTGAAGGGGCGATGACGCTTCCCGCATCGTTCCGATGCGAAAACCACCTCGGCGCGCCATCACGCGCCTGATCTCGCGGCTTGCCGCGATCTGCCTGCGTCTGTAAGAATATTCGACAGTTGCGGATGACCTATCCGTCAGCCTGGAGGATCCCATGTCGATGTCCAAACACGTCCTGTCCCTCGTTGCCGGCGCTTGCCTCGCTTCGGGCCTTTTCCTGTCGCCGGCCCTTGCAGCGGGGGATGACAGCCCGAGCACGCCCGTCTGCAAGAAGGGCGAGGTCTACGACCAGAAGACCAAGAAATGCGTCAAGCAGCAGGGCTCCAATCTGACGGACGAGAACAAGGCGGATTATGCCTATGCGCTTGCCAAGGCGGAGCGCTATGCCGAGGCGCTGGAGGTTCTGGATACGGTCAAGGATCAGGAGACGGCCGAAGTTCTGAACTATCGCGGCTATGCAACGCGCAAGCTCGGAAAGACCGACGAGGGCATCGGCTACTATCTCAAGTCGGTCGACAAGGACCCGAACTACGCGAAGGTTCGGGAATATCTGGGCGAGGCCTATGTGGTGAAGGGTCAGATCGATCTCGCGCGTGCCCAGCTCGACACCATCAAGTCGATCTGCGGCACGGACTGCGAAGAATATAAGGACCTCGCGGAGGTCATCGCCGACCCGTCGAAAATCTGAGCCCATGAAAAAGGGGCGCTGCCGTCCGGCGCGCCCCGCATCTGTCGTCCGTATGTGAAACCTACATCCAGTAAGGCGGCACGCCGTAATAATCGTAGACCTGGCGGCCGTTTTCGCGGTTCCACGCATATTCGTCGTCGCTGCGATATTTCGGCGCCTTCTGGACCTGCTCGCGCGTCAATTCCGTGCGATAGCCGCCCAAAGCTTCATCATAGCTCAGCTTCGTCCACGGGATCGGATAGTGATCCTCGCCGATGCCGAGGAAGCCGCCAAAGCCGAGAACGGCATAGGCGACCTGGCCGTTGCGCTTTCCGATGATCAGTCGCTCGATCGAACCGATCCGCTCGCCATCGGCACCGTAGACGCGTGTGCCTTCGACCTTGTCGCTTGCGATCAGGTCGTGAGTCTCCACGATGCTGGCATCCTGAAGTTTAGAGCTGTCACCCGGCATATTGAGGCTGCCGTCATTCAGATTGGGGTTGTGATAGGTCACGTTCCGTCTCCTCTTCTGGCTTGATGCTCGATAAACGTTTGGACGGCGCTCGGGTTCCCTGGATTTCGCGCCGTGACAGAGGCCGGCTTCGTCAGGCTGTCATGCAAATCACGTAGCGCAGGGGGTAAACCGAGGTTTGCCATGCGCTACGCCATCTGCTTCACTCCGCCGATCCACGATCCGCTTTCCGTGGCTGCCGCCGACTGGCTGGGGCGCAACGTCTATTCCGGCGATCTTTGCGAACAACTGTCGGTCGCAGGATGCTCTGCGCAGGACATGGCGTATTACACCGCCGTTCCCCGGCGCTACGGCTTTCACGGATCGATCAAGGCGCCGTTTCATCTGGCCGGGGACAGAACCGAATCGGCGCTGCTGAAGGCGATGATGCGGTTTGCCGGCGAGATCGGCCCGTTCGAAATCCCCGATCTCGAAGTCTCCTGGCTCGGCAGCGCGTTCGGGCTCAGCCCGCGCGTCCCGTGCGAACCGCTGACGCATCTGGCGGCGCGGGTCGTTCAGGCCTTCGACGAGTTCCGGGCGCCCTTCACCGATGGGGACATCGCGCGTCTGAACGCCGACAAGCTGACGGCGCCGCAGTTTTCCAACCTGCATCGCTGGGGCGATCCCTTCGTCATGGACGAATACCGCTTTCACATGATGCTGACCGGACCGATGACGGCCGCGATGCGCCAGAAGATGGAAGGGCCGTTGCGGATGCAGTTCGCCGCGGCGCTCGCGCAGCCGGTGAAGGTCGCAAGCCTTGCTTTGTTCATCGAACCGGGCGCGGGGGCGCCGTTGCGCGTCCATTCCCAGCATCCCCTCGGCAAGCTCTCGGCCCACAAGCCGACGGCGCGCTTCGCCGCACCTTCCGACCCCACGACATCGGCGGCGACGCCCGCGCGGGAAGTGCAGATGGCCAAGGCCATGCGGCGGCTGACCACCGGCGCGTAAAGGCCGGCGCGTAAAGGAAAGAGCCGCGCCGCGTCCGCAGCGTGCAGGGCGCGACGACCGCCTCGTTTCGCCTGTCGATATCGATCTTTATGCCTCGACTTTCCCGTTTCGGATGGTACCGTTTGGCGACAAAGAGGGTACGACATGGATTTTTCGACACCGCGCGATCTCGTCGGCTATGGCCGTCACCTGCCCGAGGTTCACTGGCCCGGCGCGGCCCGGATCGCCGTTCAGTTCGTCGTCAACTATGAAGAAGGTGGCGAGAGCACGATCATGGATGGCGAGAAGGCCTCCGAGTCGCTGCTGTCGGAGATCGTCGGCGCCCAGCCCTGGCCGGGGCAGCGTAACCTCAACATGGAATCCATCTACGAATATGGGTCGCGCGCCGGATTCTGGCGGCTGTGGCGCCTGTTTACCAGCCGCAACGTGCCGGTCACGGTCTATGGTGTGACGCTGGCGATGGCCCGCAATCCCGACGCCGTCGCCGCCATGAAGGAAGCCGATTGGGAAATCGCCAGCCACGGCTATCGGTGGCTCGAATACAAGGACTTCACCGAGGAGGAGGAGCGCCGCCATATACGGGACGCCGTGCGCCTGCACACGGAGCTGACCGGCTCGCACCCGCTCGGGCTCTATCAGGGCAAGCCTTCGGACAACACCCTGAAGCTCGTCATCGAGGAGGGCGGCTTCCTCTATTCCTCCGACAGCTATGCCGACGAGCTGCCCTACTGGGTGCCGGGCAAGACGCCGGAGACGCCGCATCTCATCATTCCCTACACGCTGGATGCCAATGACATGCGGTTCGCCACGCCGCAGGGTTTCAATTCCGGCGACCAGTTCTTTACCTATCTGAAGGATACGTTTGACGTGCTCTACGAGGAGGGTGCCAATGGCAGCCCGAAGATGATGAATATCGGCCTCCACTGCCGTCTCGTCGGGCGGCCCGGACGGGCGGCGGCGTTGGCGCGCTTCGTCGATTACGTGCTGTCGAAGGACAAGGTCTGGATCGCCAAGCGGATCGATATCGCGCATCACTGGCATGCGCACCACAAGCCGGAGGGCGGCCTGTGAGCATCTCCAGAGACAGCGCGGACGGGCAGGCGTTTATTGCCCGGTTCGGCGGGATTTTCGAGCATTCGCAATGGGTCGCCGAGGACGCGCTCGACGGTCTGGCGGAGGGGCCACTGACGGCCGCCACCGTGCATGCGGCCATGGTCCGGGCGTTTCGGGCCGCATTGCCGGAAAAGCGACTGCAGGTGCTGCGCGCCCATCCCGATCTCGCCGGACGGCTGGCGATCGCCGGCGGGCTGACCGCCGACAGCAAGGCGGAACAGGCCTCGGCCGGTCTCGATCGGCTGACGCCGGACGAGCACGCCCGCTTCACCACCTGCAATGCGATCTATACCGACAAGTTCGGCTTCCCTTTCATTATCGCGGTGCGCGGAAAGACGAAGGACGACATTCTCGCGGCCTTCGAGGCACGGCTGGACAACACGCCGGACGAGGAGTTCGCGACCGCCACGGCCGAGGTCGAGACGATCGCCCGGCTGCGGCTGGACGCGCTTCTTCCCGGATCGGGGCCTGGATCTGGGCCTGGATCGGCGCCTGCGTCTGGATCGGGTGCATGAGCGGTCTGGTTCTGCCCATCGAACCGCTGACGGCGGAAGCCTTCGCGCCGTTCGGCAGCGTCATCGAGGCCGATCCCGCAACGATGCGGCTCATCAATGGCGGGACGACGGAGCGGTTTCATGCCTTGAGCACGACGGAGGCGGCCGGTGAGGATGCCCGCGTGATCATCAGCATCTTTCGCGGACAGCCCCGGCTGTTTCCCTATGTGGTGGATATGATGGAGCGGCACCCGTGGGGCTCCCAGAGTTTCGTTCCGCTCGACAACCGCTCCTGGCTTGCTGTCGCGGCGGAGGACGAGGATGGCCGGCCCGGTCGTCCCCGGGTCTTTGCCTGTTCGGGCCGTCAGGGCGTGCAATATGGCCGGAACGTCTGGCATCATCCCCTGGTCGCCGTCGGTGCCGTCAGCGATTTCCTCGTGGTCGATCGCGAGGGGCGCGAGCCCAATCTGGAAGAGGTCTTCTTCGAAACGCCGTTCACGATCGCGGCCTCGTCGATATCTGAGGGCTGATCTCGTTCATTTGGAAACCATAGTCTCAGGCCCTGCGGGAACGGTCCCGTCGGGTTCATCGAAAAGAGGTCATCATGTCCGCCACCGGCCGCCTGACAACGCATGTTCTCGACACGGCGCTCGGCCGTCCCGCGGCCGGTTTGCAGATCGCGCTGTTCCACATCGAGGGTGAGGGGCGCACGCTTCTGAAGATCGTCGCGACGAACAGCGACGGGCGGGTGGACGCGCCGCTTCTCGAAGGCGATGCGCTCGTGCGCGGGACCTATGAGCTCGTCTTTCACGCCGGCGACTATCTGAAGGCGAGCGGCACGGCGCTGTCCGATCCGCCCTTTCTCGACATGATCCCGCTGCGCTTCGGGATTGCCGACCCCGCAGCGCATTATCACGTGCCGCTGCTGCTCTCGCCCTTCAGCTACTCGACCTACCGGGGAAGCTGACCGGCTTCAGACGTCGAGAATATTGCTGTCGACATCCAGAATGTCGCGCTTGCCGCAGAGCGCCATGGTGATGTCGAGCTCCTTGCGCAGGATTTCGAGCGCCAGCAGCACGCCGGTCTTGCCGCCGGCGCCGAGCCCGTAGAGGAACGGGCGGCCGATATAGGTTCCCTGTGCGCCGAGCGCCACAGCCTTCAGGATATCCTGCCCGGAACGGATGCCGCCATCGATATGGATCTCTATGTCGCCGCCGACCGCATCGACGATGCGGGGCAGCATGGCGATCGAGGATGCGGCGCCGTCCAGCTGGCGTCCGCCATGATTGGAGACGATGATCGCATCCGCGCCGGTCTTCGCTGCCATGCGGGCATCTTCCGGATCGAGGATGCCCTTGAGGATCAGCGGGCCGCCCCAGAGCTGCTTGATCCAGGCGACGTCGTCCCAGGAGAGTTTCGGGTCGAACTGCTCCGCCGTCCAGGCCGACAGGGAAGAGAGGTCCGAGACGTTCTTGGCATGGCCGACGATGTTGCCGAAGCCGCGCCGCTGGGTCTTCAACATTTTCAGGCACCAGCTGGGCCGCGTCGCCATCTGCCAGATGTGCTTGGGCGTGAACTTCGGCGGCGCGGAGAGACCGTTGCGCAGGTCCTTGTGTCGCTGCCCGAGGATCTGCAGGTCGAGCGTCAGCACCAGCGCCGAGCACTTTGCAGCCTTGGCGCGATCGATGAGATTGCGGACGAAATCGCGGTCCTTCATGACGTAGAGCTGGAACCAGAACGGTTTGGTCGTGACCGAGGCGACGTCCTCGATCGAGCAGATGCTCATGGTCGACAGGGTGAAGGGCACGCCGAACTCTTCCGCCGCCTGCGCCGCCAGCATCTCGCCATCGGCATGCTGCATGCCGGTGAGCCCGGTCGGCGAAAGCGCCACCGGCATCGAGACCTTTTGCCCGATCATGGTGGTGGCGAGCGACCGGTTGGTCATGTCGACCAGCACCCGCTGGCGCAGCTTGATCTTCTGATAGTCCGTCTCATTGGCGCGATAGGTGCCCTCGGTCCAGGCGCCGCTATCGGCATAGTCGAAGAACATTTTTGGTACGCGGCGTTTCGCCAAAGCTTTCAGATCGCTGATTTCGAGGGACGGCATGGGCGGCTCCGCAAGAGGTGTTGCCTTCGTCCTAGCATGCCGAAAGCCGGGCGTTAAGCGTCAGGCGTGCAACTGGTCAATTTTATTGACCAGTTATCTCAAAGTGGTTTTTGCGGCCCGGCCGGCGACATAGGTCTCCACCACGGCCCGGTCGTCGCCCATGGTCTGCAGGAGGAAGAGTTCGTCGGAAAGCGAGGCCACGACCTCGGCCTTCAGCGCCATGGCCGGCGTCGCCGCCATGTCGAGCACGATCAGATCGGCGTCGGTTCCCGGTTCCAGCGTGCCGATCCGGTCGGACAGGGTGAGCGCCTCGGCATTGCCGAGCGTCAGATAGTAGTAGCTCTCGAACGGGTTCAGCCGCTCGCCCAGCAATTGCTGGATCTTGTAGGCCTCGTCCATGGTGCGCAGCATGGAATAGCTCGATCCGCCACCGATATCGGAGGCGACGGAGATTCGCACCGGCTTTTCCCGCCGCGCCAGTTCCTTCAGCGGAAACAGGCCGGAGCCGAGGAAGAGGTTGGAGGTGGGGCAGTGCACCGCGACCGAGCCGGTCTCGCTCATCACGTCCCGCTCGCGCTCCGACAGATGGATGGCGTGGCCGAACAGGGATTTGGGACCCATGAGACCGTAGCTCGCATAGACATCGGTGTAGTCGGCGGCATCGGGATAAAGCGAAAGCGTGTAGTCGATCTCGTCGCGGTTTTCCGAGAGATGCGTCTGGATGTGCAGGTCCGGGAACTCGGCTGCGAGCGTCTGCGCGGCCGACATCTGTTCCGGTGTCGAGGTGATGGCGAAGCGGGGGGTGATGGCGACGTGATTGCGGCCCTTGCCGTGCCATTCGGCGATGACTGCCCGCGTCTCGTCATAGCCGACTTGGGGCGTGTCGAGCAGGCCCTGCGGTGCGTTGCGGTCCATCATCACCTTGCCGGCGATCATGCGCATATCGCGCTTCATGGCTTCCGTGAAGAATGCGTCGGCCGAGGCCTTGTGGACAGAGCAGTAGGCGACCGCCGTCGTCGTGCCGTGGCGGATCATCTCGTCGAAGAAATGGACGGCAATGCGCGCGGCATGCGCCGTTTCCACGAAGCGGCATTCCTCGGGAAATGTGTAGGTGTTCAGCCATTCCAGCAGATTGGCGGCATAGGAGCCGATGACCTGCATCTGGGGAAAATGGACGTGGGTGTCGATGAAGCCGGGCAGGATGAGGTGCGGCCGATGGTCGATCTCGACGACATCGTCCGGCGCCTGCGCGCGCACCGCATCGTAGGACCCGCTGGCGACGATCAGGCCGTCCCGCAACAGCAGGGCGCCGTCGGTCTCGTAGAGGTAGGCCTGCGTGTCGTCCATCGACACGGGGCGGCGGCGGAACGTCAGGGTTCGGCCGCGAAGAAGCATTGAGGTCATCGTGTTGCGGTTCCCGCGGCGCTTTCGAACCAGGCGGCGATCAGCGCGCGTTCGTCGGCCGTCATGTCGGTCAGGTTGCCGGGCGGCATGGCATGGCTGCGGCCGGCCTGGAGGTAGATCTCGCGGGCATGGGCCGCGATCTCGCCGTCATTTTCGAGCACCACGCCCTTTGGCGGGCGGACCAGCCCTTCATAGACCGGTTCGGCCGCGTGGCACATGGAGCAGCGGGTCGAGACCGTGTCGCGCACCGCAGGGAAATGCGCGTTTTCGGCAAAGTGGGCAAAGGCGGGGGAGACGGCGGCGGTTCCTCCTGCAGAGCCCGGCAGCTTCGGTGCCGTCGAGAGCCACATGATGAGGATGAAGAGGAGGACCGTGACAAGCCATGTCCATGTCGGTCTGCCCTTCCGTGCATGGGTGGTGTTGAACCAGTGGCGGATGGTGACGCCCATGAGGAAGACGAGCGCCGCGATGATCCAGCTATAGGCCGTGGCGAAGGCCAGTGGATAGTGGTTCGACAGCATGAAGAAGATGACGGGCAGCGTCAGGTAGTTGTTGTGCAGCGAGCGCTGCTTGGCGATCGCGCCGTATTTCGGGTCCGGCGTGCGCCCGGCGATAAGATCCGCCACCACGATGCGCTGGTTGGGCATGATGATGAAGAAGACGTTGGCCGACATGATGGTGGCCGTGAAGGCGCCGAGATGCAGGAAGGCGGCACGGCCGGTGAAGATCTGCGTGTAGCCCCAGGCCATGGCGACCAGCGCGACATAGAGCAGGCCCATCAGCGTCCAGGTGTTCTTGCCGAGCGGTGACTTGCACAAGAGGTCGTAGAAGATCCAGCCGATGCCGAGGGAGGCGAGCGACAGGAGGATCGCGGTCGTGGAGGAGACGTCGAGGACGTGGCGATCGACCAGGAACAGATCGGCGCCGCCATAGTAGACCAGACAGAGCAGGACGAAGCCGGAGAGCCAGGTGGTGTAGGCCTCCCATTTGAACCAGGTCAGGTGTTCCGGCATCGTGGCCGGTGCGACAAGATATTTCTGGACATGGTAGAAGCCGCCGCCATGAACCTGCCATTCCTCGCCATAGGCCCCGACCGGCAGGTGCGGCCGCTTGACCAGCCCGAGATCGAGCGCGATAAAATAGAAGGAGGAGCCGATCCAGGCGATGGCGGTGATCACGTGAAGCCAGCGCACGGCAAAGGTCAGCCATTCCCAGACGATGGCGTATTCGTACATGTCTGTCCCTTTCATGCCCCCCGATTGTCACATTGCGAAAATTTTGACGGTGAGGGAAGGGGCGGCTTCCTAAAGATCCGCGTGCTCGACAAGATATTTGGTGGCGAGTGCGATGTGGCGGGGGATCGGCTTGTCCTTGCGGTAGTCCGCAACGAGGCGGCGTGAGATTTCGAGCGCGGCCGCCATTCCGTCGAGGCTCATGCCAAGATCCGCCATGGCATTTCGAAAAGCCGTGTTGTCGATGGTGGCCGGGCCAAGCCGGCGAATCCAATGGGCCGTCAATTCCGAGCCGTCGTCCCATTCCAGCGCGCTGCCGTAGCTGCTCACGCGCAGTGTCGCAAACAGCGCGGTGTCGGTCCTGAGCCTGAGAAAGATCGGATTGCTGGCCAAGGCCGGTGTCAGATCAACGATCTCGCTGTCACCGCCAGCCCAGACGATCTCCACCCGCCGCGCGTCTAGCGGCGTGGCTGACCGGATGCGCGGGAGCGGCTTTTCGAAGCCTATGATGTCATCATCGTCAACGTCGGTTAAGTCTGGTCCATTCATCCTGAAGTCTCTGCCTATTGTCCGCTGCCCATGTGAGCACCGCCCGCAAATCCCGTGCCCGCATCTGCCCCGCCACGATCTGGAAGTCGGATATGGCGATGAGGATGTCGTGGTCTGGTGAAGAGGCATGGAAATGCGGCGGGTGATGATCGTCGGCGAATATCTGGATCTTCACCGAGCCAAGCATCACCAATGTCGGCATGGCGAGCGCTGCCCTCTCTCACATAAGTGCACTATATGCACTTTCCCGTCTCTGAGCAAGCATCTGTTCCTGCAAACTCCTCCAAAATCCAGTCCCGGAATGCACGGATCTTCGGTACGTTGCGGCGACTCTCGGCATAGGCAAGCCAGTAGTCACGGCCATCGTTGCACAGGAGGTCGAAAGGAAGAATGAGGCGTCCGGCGGCGATGTCGTCGGCATAGTGGGCGGGATTGACGATTGCGACGCCCTGTCCGGCCATGGCGGCGGCCGCGTCGAAGGTCTGAACGCCAAAATCGTTCGGCGTCAGGGTGTCGAGGTTCGGATCGGGGACGCCGGCGGCCTTGAACCAGTGCTTCCACCACGGATCGGACGGGCTGATGAGCGGCAGCTTCAGCAGATCGGCGGGCTCGCGGATGCCGCCATGCGTTTCTGCCAGCGCCGGGCTGAGGATCGGCGCGAAATCGAGGCGCATCAGGTGTTGGCTGATCAGACCCGGCCAATCCCCCGTGCCCCAGCGAATGGCGATATCGGCGGTTTCCGTATGAAAATCAACGATGCGCGCGCCTGTGACGAGCCGGACGGCGATCTGCGGATGGCGGAACTGGAAGGTGCCGAGGCGTCGCGTCAGCCATTGCTGGGCGAAGGTTGGTGTAGAATGCAGGATGAGAATCTCGCTCGACGCACGCCGCGCCGCCACGACCGCCTCTCCCAACAGATCGAACCCCTGGCTCACTTTCGGCAGCAGCCGTTCGCCGGTCTCCGTCAGCGTGATCTGGCGGGGGCGGCGCAGGAAGAGGGGTTCGCCGATGTTCTCTTCAAGCAGCTTGATCTGGTAGCTGACGGCGGTCTGGGTGAGGCCCAGTTCCTCGCCGGCGCGGGTAAAACTCGACAGGCGCGCGACCGCCTCGAAGACGCGCAGGGCATTGAGCGGGACCTGTCGGGACATCTTCATGGATCAGTTCTCTTGATGGCGGCAGGCGGATGTTCGATTGGATTTCGAGCACGCTGCGGGCGATGATGCAAGCCATTCCCTGAGACAATGGTGATGCCATGCGCCCGCAGACGACACATCGGATCCCCCTGCAGACCCCGAAAAAGAATGCCGTTCGTCTGGTCCTGTGCCGAACGCTTGCCGTGCTCGCGCGGTTCTTGCCGGCACGCTATCCGCGGCTCGACCTTGAGAGCATGCCGGAGCATCTCCAGCGCGATCTCGGTTTTCTCGATGGACGAGACCCGCGCTACGAGGCGGCGGAGCGGCGGTAGGCGTCGAGGGCGACCAGCACCTCGGCGGCCGTCAGCGCGGCTATGACGGCCGGGCGCTTGTCGCTCACCGTCTTGCCGCCGATGGGCAGGACCAGGCGGGAGAGGGCGGCGTCCTCAAGCCCTTCGTCGCGCGCCCAGCTGGCAAATGTCGCCCGCTTGGTCTTCGAGCCGATCATGCCGGCATAGGCAAGGTCGGTGCGGGCAAGGGCTTCCCGTGCGATCAGAAAATCCAATGCGTGGTCATGCGTGACGATGATCACCGCGCTGCCGGGGGCGATGTCCTTGACCAGGGCTTCCGGCATCGCGGTCAGCCGCGGGCTCGCGCCGGATGACATCAGGTCGAGTTCGTTCCGGCGCGTCTCCACGGCGAAGGTGCGCACCGGCAGCAGCACCAGCGCGTCCGCCAACGCCCGGCCGACATGGCCGCCGCCGAACAGCCAGACTTCGGGGAAACCGTTGATACGGGCGTTCAGCATCGCGTCGAGGTCGTCGCGGGCCGGCGCGTCGAGCCGGCGGAACGACAAGGCGACCCGGCCGCCGCAGCATTGGCCGATTTCGGGCCCCAAGGGAATGTCGAGACGGATGTCCGCCGCAATGCCCGCCAGCATGGCGCGGGCGTGGTCGATCGCCATGTGCTCCATCTGGCCGCCACCGATGGTGCCGTGGGCGTCGGTCGGCGAAACGAGCATGAAGGCGCCGGTCTCGCGCGGGGTCGAGCCACGCGTTTCCGCCACCTCCACCAGAACGATCTGTGCCTCGCGGGCCAGAAACGCCTGCAGGCTGCCGACCACATATTTCATGAAGGGACACGCATGCGCTCGACCGCCATCAGCACGCGTTCCGGCGTGGCCGGCGCATCGAGGCGGGGGCAGCGACGATAGTCGTCGACGCTCGCGACCGCCATCGAGATGGCTTCGAGCACGGAGATCGGCAGGTTGAACGGCGGCTCGCCCACGGCCTTGGAGCGACCGATGGTCTCCTCGCCATTTTCGCTCCAGTCCGCCAGTTTGACATTGAAGATTTTAGGCCGGTCGGAGGCGAGCGGGATCTTGTAGGTGGAAGGCGCGTGGGTGCGCAGACGTCCCTTGGCATCCCACCAGAGCTCTTCCGTCGTCAGCCAGCCCATGCCCTGCACGAAGCCGCCTTCGATCTGGCCGATGTCGATCGCCGGGTTGAGCGAGCGGCCGACGTCGTGCAGCACGTCGACGCGGTCCACCATATATTCGCCGGTCAGCGTGTCGATCGAGACCTCCGAGACGGCGGCGCCATAGGCGAAATAATAAAAGGGCGTGCCGCGCCCGGTATTGCGGTCCCAATGGATCTTCGGCGTCTTGTAGAAGCCGGCGGCAGAGAGCTGGATGCGGGCGAAATAGGCCTGCTTGACGAGATCGTTGAAGGGCACGCGCTCCTCGCCGATCTGGACATGGTTCGGCACGAAGGAGATCTTGTCCGGCGTGGTCTGCCAGCGCTCGGCGGCGAAGGCGACGAGCCGGTCCTTGATCTGGCGGGCGGCATCGGCCGCGGCCATGCCATTGAGGTCGGTGCCGGAGGAGGCGGCGGTGGCCGACGTATTCGGCACCTTGCCCGTCGTCGTCGCGGTGATCTTCACCCGGTCGATATCGACCTGGAAGCTGTCGGCCAGCACCTGCGCGATCTTGATGTAGAGCCCCTGGCCCATTTCCGTGCCGCCATGGTTCAGGTGGATCGAGCCATCCTGATAGACATGCACGAGCGCGCCCGCCTGGTTGAAGGCGGTCATGGTGAAGGAGATGCCGAACTTGACCGGCGTCAGCGCAATGCCCTTGCGGATGATGCGGCTTTGCGCGTTGAAGGCGAGAATGTCGGCGCGGCGCGCCTGGTAGTCGGCACTCTCTTCCAGTTCGGCCACGAGCTTGCCGATGACATTGTCCTCGATCTGCTGGTGATAGGGCGTGAGATCGCGGCCGGAGCCCTTTTCGCCGTAGAAGTTCCGCTTGCGGATCTCGAGCGTGTCCTTGCCGAGCGCATAGGCGATTTCCTCGATCATGCGTTCGGCGCCGACGATGCCCTGCGGTCCGCCAAAACCGCGATAGGCGGTGTTGGACACCGTGTTGGTCTTCAGCGGCTCGGAGGTCAGGCGTACATGCGGATAGAAATAGGCGCCATCCGCGTGGAAGAGGGCGCGATCGGTGACCGGGCCGGAGAGATCGGAAGAATAGCCGCAACGCGCGGCGAAGGTTGCGTCTACCGCATGGATGCGACCGTCGTCATCGAAGCCGACATCGTACTCGACCAGAAAGTCATGGCGCTTGCCGGTGCAGGCCATGTCCTCGTCGCGGTCGGGGCGGAACTTGACGGGGCGGTTCAGCCTCTTCGCGGCGACGGCGGCGATGACCGCGAACTGGTTGCCCTGCGTTTCCTTGCCGCCGAAGCCGCCGCCCATGCGGCGGACCTGGACGGTCACCGCATTGGAGGGGACGCCGAGCACATGGGCGACCATATGCTGGATTTCGCTCGGATGCTGGGTGGAGGACCAGACCGTGATGTCGTCGTCTTCGCCGGGAATGGCGAAGGCGATGTGGCTTTCGAGATAGAAATGCTCCTGCCCGCCGATGCGCATCTCGCCTTTCACGCGGCGCGGCGCGTGCTGCATTTCGGTGGCGGCATCGCCGCGCGACAGGGTCAGCGGCTTGGTCACGAGTTTTCCGCCGGCCGCGCGCGCTTCCGTCACGTCGATCGCGTGCGGCAGGTCGTTGTAGGTGATTTTTGCAAGACGGGCGGCGCGGCGGGCCGCGTCGCGCGTTTCGGCGATGACGGCGAAAGCGGCCTGGCCGTGGAATTCGACTCGGCCATCCGCCAGCACCGGTTCGTCATCGAGGTGGCTCGGGCTGATGTCGTTGGAATGCGGCATGTCGCGCGCGGTGAGAACGCAGACGACGCCGGGATAGGCTTCGACGGCGCCGAGATCCATCGAGACGATCTCGGCATGGGCGCGGTCGGTCAGGCCGAGGGCCGCGTGCAGCGTTCCCGCCGGCTCGGGCATGTCGTCGATATAGTCGGCACTGCCCGCCACATGCTTGTGCGCGCTGTCGTGGCGCAGGTTCCGGTGCATGCCGCCGCGGATGATCTTGCGCTCCTCGAAGGTCGAGCTGTCCATGATGCGTCTCCTTGACCTTGCGGCCTTCTTTCATTTGCAGCGCCGAACCGAACCGCGAGATCTCATTCCGCGGCGTCGAAGCGCACCAGTTCCGCCGGCGCGCCCGATGTTTCCAGATAGAACCGCAACAGCAGGTTCCTGGCGGTCAGCGTGCGATAGGCGCTGGTGGCGCGCCAGTCGCTGAGAGGCTGGTAATCGACGTCGAAGGCCGGGCGGGCCGCGGTGACGGTGTCCTCGGTCCAGGGCTTGCCGATCAGCGCATCCTCGACCGCCGTGGCGCGCTTTGGCGTGCCGGCCATGCCGCCGAAGGCGATGCGGGCGGATGTGACGAGGCCTTCCCCGGACACCGCGAGACGGAAGGCGGCGCAGAGCGCGGAGATGTCCTCGTCGCGGCGTTTTGAGATTTTGTAGACCGCGAAGTGCTCGTCTGTCGGCAGCGTCGGCACGAAAACGCTCTCCACGAACTCGCCCGGATGGCGGTCCTGCCGGCCATAGGCGATGAAGTAATCCTGCAGCGGTACGGTGCGCGTGCCGGAGAGGGAGCGGAGCGTGATGGTGGCGTCGAGCGCGATCAGAGGCGGCGGCGTGTCGCCGATGGGCGATCCGTTGGCGATGTTGCCGCCGATGGTGCCCATGTTGCGCACCTGATCGCCGCCCAGCCTGTCGAGCAGTTTTCCGAGCGGCGGCAGGCGGCGCGCGAGGGTGGAAAAGGCGCGCGAATAGGTGACGCCGGCGCCGATGGTGATGCCGTCGGCCGTCTCGGTGATCGCTTGCAGATCCGACAGGCCGTTGATGAAGATGACGGGGTTGATCGGGCGCATCTGCTTCGTTACCCACAATCCGACATCGGTCGAACCCGCGACAACAGTGGCTTGCGGATATTCGGCCAGCGTTTTGGCCAGCGCCTGCGCCGAGCCGGGCACGACGAGGCGGGCCTCGGGCGGGCCGAGCACGATGGTTTCGCGGGTGGGCAGGCCCGAGAGGAAGGTGATCACGCGCGCGCGCATTTTCAGGATCGGATCGAACACGGCATCGGGCCGGGCGGTGGCGACGGCTTCGGCCGCGCGCACGATCGGCTCGTAGCCGGTGCATCGACAGAGATTGCCCTGCAGCGCCTTTTCGATGTCGGCGCGGCCGGGATTGTCCTTCGACAGCCAGAGGCCGTACAGCGACATGACGAAACCGGGCGTGCAGAAACCGCATTGCGAGCCATGGTAATCCACCATCGCCTGCTGCACCGGATGCAGCGTGCCGTCGCGCGCGGCCAGATGCTCGACGGTGACGACATGGGTGGCATTCAGCGAACCGACGAAACGGATGCAGGCGTTGACGCCTTCATAGACGAGGTCTCCCGCAACCAGACGCCCGACAAGAACCGTGCAGGCGCCGCAATCGCCCTCGGCGCAGCCTTCCTTGGTGCCGGTCAATCGGCGTTCCAGCCGCAGGAAATCGAGCAGCGTTGCCGTCGGTGCCACGTTCGTCAGATCGATGTCGCGGTCGTTGAGCAGGAAGCGGATGCTGCCAGAGGTCGATTGGGCGGTCGATTGGGCGGTTCGGGTGGTGCTGGTCATAAGGACCCCTTGTCTTGACGGGCAAGACTAAGCGCAAAGACAGCCGGCTGACAATTGCTTTTGGCAGTCTGCTCGCCCGCCGGCTGTGGGCATCCGAAAGCAAAACCCCGCGCGTGGCTGTAAACACAGCGTCTCCGCCTTTGGCTGTGGGAAAAAGCGCTTGCGATGATTATGTGTGGTGAAACAGCTTCATCAGGACGGGCACATCATGGAACTCGGTCTCTATACTTTCGGCGATGTCGATCCCAAAGCCGCCGACAAGGGCCGCGAGGGCGAACGCCGCTTGAAAAACCTGCTGGACGAGATCGAGCTTGCCGATCAGGTCGGGCTCGACGTATTCGGGCTCGGCGAGCATCACCGCGCCGATTATGTCGTCTCGTCGCCGGCCGTGGTGCTGGCGGCGGCGGCCGCGCGCACCAAGCGCATCCGGCTGAGCAGCGCGGTCACCGTGCTCTCCTCGGACGATCCGGTGCGCGTGTTCCAGCAGTTTGCGACGCTCGATCTTCTCTCGGGCGGTCGTGCCGAGATCATGGCGGGACGCGGCTCCTTCATCGAATCGTTTCCGCTGTTCGGCTATCCGCTGGAGGATTACGACGACCTGTTTTCCGAGAAGCTCGACCTGCTGATGGCGCTGCGCAGCGGCGAGATCGTGACGTGGGAGGGCGAAAAGCGGGCGGCGCTGCACGATCGCGGCGTCTATCCCCGGCCGTTGCAGGCGCCGCTGCCGCTGTGGGTGGCCGTCGGCGGGACGCCGCAGTCGGTTGCGCGCGCCGGTGCGCTCGGCCTGCCGGTGGCGCTCGCCATCATCGGCGGCGAGCCGGCGCGCTATGCGCCGCTGTTCGATCTCTACCGGGAAGCCGCCCGGCGGGCGGGGCAGCCGGCCACGGCGCTGAAGACCAGCATCAACGTGCACGGGTTCATCGCCGATACGACGCAGGCTGCAGCCGACCAGTTCTACGGGCCGCAGGCCGAGGTGATGGACAGGATCGGCCGCGAGCGCGGCTGGGGGCCGACCAACCGGGCGCATTTCAACCAGGCGATCGGCCCGCGGGGCAATCTGTTTCTGGGCGATCCCGAAACCGTCGCGGAAAAGATCGTCTGGCATCACCGGATTTTCCGGAACGACCGCTTTCTGTTGCAGATGGCGATCGGCCCGATGCCGCACGAGCAGATCATGCGTGGGATCGAGCTTTACGGCACGAAGGTCGCGCCGCTCGTGCGCGCCGGGATCGCCGAGGATGCGGCACGGGCGGCGAGCGCCGTCTGAGCCCGTGCCAGCCGCATGCCGCTTCCCGCCTGCCTTCCTTGCAGGCGGGAAGCGGAAAAGATAGGTTTGCGTTTTTGCCGGCGCGTCGTGGCTTCCAACCCTGTCGCGCCGGATCAGACTTCGGATATGAACGATCATGACTCTTGAAAATGACGACGATCTCGAGCGCCTGAAGGAGATCGGCCGGATCTGCGCCAATACGCTGCAGATCATGGGCGCCGCCCTTGAGCCGGGAATGACGACGGCCGAACTCGACCTCATCGGCCGCAAGGCGCTGGAGGCCGAAGGCGCGCGGTCGGCTCCGGAGCTGTCCTACCGGTTTCCCGGCGCCACCTGCATCAGCGTCAACGAGGAGGTCGCGCATGGCATTCCCGGTGCGCGCGTCATCGCTGCGGGGGACCTCGTCAACATCGATGTCTCCGCGGAAAAGGGCGGGCTGTTTGCCGATACCGGTGCGTCCTTTGCCGTGCCGCCTGTCGCACGCGCGACCGAGCGGCTCTGCCGCGACGGCAAGCGCGCGATGTGGGTGGGGCTGAACGAGGTCAAGGCGGGCAAGCCGCTGGCTTCCATCGGCAACGCGATCGGCGCCTTTGCCCGCAAGAACCGCTACACGCTGATTTCCAACCTCGCGAGCCACGGCGTCGGCCGATCGCTGCACGAGGAGCCGACCGAGATCTCCACCTGGCCGGACAAGCACGAGAAGCGCCGGATGGAGGACGGAATGGTGTTCACCATCGAGCCCTTCCTGTCGATGGGCGGGCAGTTCGCCGAAGGCGGCGACGATGCCTGGACGCTCTATAGCGAGCCGCGCGCGCCGACGGTGCAGTACGAGCACACGGTCGTCGTCACCCGCAACGGCCCTCTCGTCGTCACGCTGCCCGGCTGATGCTGAAACCGCGCCGATCGGATCTGAGGCTCCTGGCCACGGCTTTGGCCGGTGCGATCGCGATGGCGGTCGCCATGGGCTTCGGACGGTTCTCCTATACGCCGATCCTGCCCGGCATGATGCTCGACATTCCGCTGAGCCCCGGCGAGGCCGGGGTGATCGCCGCCGCCAATTTCCTCGGATATCTGCTCGGTGCCGTGCTGGCCGGCCTCTCCTTCGCGCAAGGGCGCGAGCGGGTGATCGGGCTCGGCATGCTGGTCGCCACGACGCTGCTCCTCTGCGCCATGGGCATGACGAACTCCGTGCTCCTGTTCGCGCTGATCCGCTTTCTCGCCGGCATGGCCAGCGCCTTCACCATGATCATGATCTCCCAGATCGTGCTCACAAGGGGTGCTGCGGCCGGCAAATCCCATGTGCAGTCCCTGCATTTTGCGGGCGTCGGTCTCGGCATCGCCGCCTCGTCGCTGATGGTCTGGCTCTTGCCGTCCGGCCAGGGCGAAGCGCTCGCGAACTGGCGGGAGGCGTGGTTTGCCGGAGCCTTCCTGTCGCTGCTCGGCACCGCCTGCGTGGCGCTGCTTCTGCCCGAGGGAACCGCGACCTCAGGCACGGTGCCGGTGGCGGAGCCGCCGCTCGTCTGGACGCGACCCTTTGCGGCGTTGACGCTGACCTATGGCCTGTTCGGCTTCGGCTATGTCATCACGGCGACCTTCCTCGTCGCCATGGCCCGGGCAGGCGCCGTCGATCATACGATCGAGTTTCTCTCCTGGCTCGTCACGGGTTTGAGCGCCGCCGTGTCCGTTGCGGCCTGGCGCAGCGCGGTGCCGCGCTTCGGCATCGTCGGCGTGTATCTGATCGGGCTCGTGGTGGAGGCGCTCGGCCTGATCCTCACGGTCGCCCTGCCGTTTCCGGCGGCGCCGCTAGCCGGCGGGCTGCTGCTGGGCGCGACCTTCGTCATGATCACCGCCTTCGGTCTGCAGATCGGCCGCGCTCTCGCACCGGGAAGCCAGCGCCGGGCGCTCGCCGTGATGACCGCCGCCTTCGGCATCGGGCAGATCATCGGCCCGCTCGTCGCCGGCTGGCTGGCCGGGATAACCGGCAGCTTCACGCTGCCGACGCTGATCGCAAGCGGGGTTCTGATCCTCTGTGCGATGATCGTCTTTGCCGAGCGCCGCGGCATCCGCAGGGCGTCGGGGCTATGAGGCGCGGCTCATTAATTCCAAGTAACCTGACGAAGCCGCGATTGTGAAGCTCGGGCAATTGGCCTAGGTTCGCGCCGGTTTCGCGTCACGGCGCGAATGACGTCGTTGCATCAAGCTGAAGGCGCTCGATTTGTTTGTCTCGTTTTTCCCCTATCCACGATACTTCTTCCCATCCGTCGTCATCTGGACCATGCTCGCGATCGCCGCATGGTATGCGGGAGGCAGCGAGTTCGGCAATCTGATAGGGCTTCCGTCTCTGCCGCCGGGCACGGAACCGGTGATCGGGGTTTCGGTCTTCTGGTCGCCGCCATTCCTCTGGTTCTATATCTACTACGCACTGATGGTCGGCCTGTTTGCCGCCTTCTGGTACACCTACCGTCCGCATCGCTGGCAGAACTGGTCGATCCTTGGTTCTGCGCTGATCATGTTCAACACCTATTTCTCCGTGCAGGTCGGCGTGTCGATCAATGCCTGGTACGGCCCGTTCTACGATCTCATTCAGCAAGCTTTGGCGCGCACGGCCCCTGTGACGGCGGATCAGCTCTACATGGGCATGCTCGGCTTTGCCGGTATCGCCTTCGTCGCCGTCACGGTCGGCGTTTTGAACCTCTTCTTCGTCAGCCACTATGTTTTCCGCTGGCGAACCGCGATGAACGATTTCTACATGTCGCACTGGGACAAGCTGCGGCACATCGAAGGCGCCTCACAGCGTGTGCAGGACGATACGATGCGGTTTTCGCGGACCATGGAAGGTCTCGGCGTCAACCTCGTCAGCTCGGTGATGACGCTGATCGCCTTTATGCCGATTCTGTTCAAGTTCTCCGCGACGGTCACCGAACTGCCCTTCATCGGCGAAGTGCCGCATGCCCTCGTCTGGGCGGCAATCTGCTGGTCCCTGTTCGGTACCGTCTTTCTCGCCGCCGTGGGCATCAAACTACCCGGGCTCGAGTTCCGCAACCAGCGGGTCGAAGCGGCGTACCGTAAGGAACTCGTCTATGGCGAGGATAACGCGGACCGCGCCGATCCCATCACGGTGGCGCAACTGTTTGCCAATGTCCGCCGGAACTATTTCCGTCTCTATTTTCACTACATGTACTTCAACGTCGCTCGAATCTTCTATCTTCAGGCCGACAATCTCTTCGGGACATTCGTCCTCGTCCCGTCCATCATCGCGGGCAAGCTTTCGCTCGGCGTCCTGAACCAGATCCAGAACGTCTTCGGGCAGGTTCGGGAATCGTTTCAGTATTTGGTGAACTCGTGGACGACGATCGTCGAGCTTCTGTCGATCTACAAGCGCCTGCGTGCATTCGAGTCTGCGATTGAAGGCGAACCGCTGCCGGAGATCGATCAGCGCTATCTGGCGCGCGAACAGACCGATGGCGAACTGGCGGCCGACAAGCCGTAGCGAGCCGAGGACGACAGCGGAGACATCAAAAGGCGGAGGGATCCGCCTTTTTTCGTGCCTCGATCAGCGGCAGGGCCTGTGCATAGCTGACGCAGGCCACGTCCGGCTTGCCGCAGGTTTCGGTCAGGAAGGTTTCCAGTGCCCGCCAGTAGGCGCCGCCGTTCATTTCCACGAAGTGGAAGCCGAGTTGCAGCGGGATGCGGGCGCCGTCGTACTGTGCGGTGAAGGCATCGCGATAGGCCTTGAGCGTGCGCGCTTCGAAGGTGGCGCTGTCCTTGCGGTTCTCGACGCCCATCGAGTGGCGGACGAAGAGGTTGTAATCCATGCCGATGACGCGGCGCCCGCTCGGTCCCTCGGGGATCAGCGGCAGGCCGAAGCGCTCCACTCCGCCTTCGAGCGTCGGCCAGGCCGGGCCCTTCGTGACGAGGCTGGCGTCGTAGGAGAGGCCCGCTTTTCGCTCTGCCGGAACGAGGCCGGTGCTGGTCGAAAGGTAGGGCGCGCGAAACCCCTTGATCCCGTCGACCATGCTGCGCCACCCGTCCGGCTCCTGCTGCGCGATGCCGCCGGCCTCCCAGGCCTTGTCGAGCGCCGCGTCGAAGGCGGAAAATTCGTCGCTCCAGTCTTTCTCGCTCCAGTCCTTGCCGTCGAAATGGCCGCAACCATGGCTGCCGATGTCGTGGCCGTCCTGATGAGCCTGCCAGATGTGGCGCACCCGCGTCGCGATCTCCTCGCGGCTCTGGGCGTAACCGACATTCGAGGCACCCTGCTTGTGGCCGCTCGCCCGGTAGGACCGGCCGCCTTCCGCCTTGGTCATCAGGAACGTGCAGGAGAGGAAATAGGTGAAATGCGCGCCGACCTGCCGGCTCATCGCGAGGCTGCGTTCCCAGAGCGTGTTGTCGTGCGCGCCGTCGAACGAGATGATGACGAGCTGTTGGAAATTCGACGCTGTTGCCGAAGACGGTGCCGGCTGCGAGATCCCCGCTGCCGGCTGGGGCGGGTCGGCCCGCGCGACCGAGGGCATGAGCGCCAGCGGCGGCAGGAGAATGAGGGCGGCCAAAGGCGTCGTGGAGACATGCATGCTAAAACCTGACGTGATGCGCCTGCTGCAGACGGGCGAAGGGCTGGCCGACCCTGCAGCGGGAGAGGAAGACGCGGCATCACCCGGGGTGACGGACGATGCGCGCTTGCCCCATGCGGCAGGAATACGGCGATCCTTTGGAGCGACAAGCGTCGCAGCGGAGATAGGCGGAAATAATGCCCCCAAGCTTGCCGTGTCAGAGAGGGGGGGGCGGAAGGCGCATACTCACTTGCCGCGATTTCGCCGTGCCCCCTTACAATATGCGCGAAATAGGCTAGAAGCGCGGCTTTGACAGAAATGGCAGAGAAGGCCGGTCCGCCGGAACCCGAATGGCGCATCAGAACGACAGTTTCATCCGCGAGGTCAATGACGAGCTTCGCTCCGAGCAGGTCAAGGCGGTCTGGCTCCGCTTCGGTGGCATCCTCGCGATGCTCGCGGTTCTCATCGTCATCGGCACGATCGGCAAGGTCGCCTATGATTACTGGCACGAGACCTCGGCCTCGGCCTCGGGCGACGAATTCCTCGCCGCCC
The DNA here is from genome assembly GCF_004342335.1 of Rhizobium sp. PP-F2F-G48. Lineage (NCBI taxonomy): Bacteria > Pseudomonadati > Pseudomonadota > Alphaproteobacteria > Hyphomicrobiales > Rhizobiaceae > Rhizobium > Rhizobium sp. PP-F2F-G48. The sequence goes on from NZ_SLVH01000001.1 coordinate 327,867, forward strand.
TGACGCTTGCCAAGGACAACAAGTCCGACGAGGCGCTGGCCGCCTTCGAAAAGCTGGAGGCCGACGGCTACGGCGCCTATCCGGTTCTCGCACAGATGCGGGCCGCAACCTTGAAGGCGCAGAAGGGCGATACCGCCGCCGCCATCGCCGATTTCTCCGCGATCTCGAAGAACGAGGCGATCGTGCAGCCGATGCGGGATGCCGCCCGGATTCGCGCAGCCTATCTGCTGGTCGACACTGGCACCTATCAGCAGGTCTCGGCGGAAGCCGAGCAGCTGGCGGTGGACGGCAACGGCCTTCGCAACTCCGCGCGCGAAGCGCTGGGCCTTTCTGCCTACAAGGCTGCAGACAAGGCCAAGGCCAAGGAATGGTTTCAGCAGATCGTCGACGACAGCCAGGCGCCGCGCGGCCTTGCCAACCGGGCCCGCATGCTTCTGGACGTCATGGCGTCCGCGCAGTGACCAACTAGAGCATGTCCAGCCGAAGCGGGAACGCCTCGGCATCGGACACTGCGGCAGAAACAGAAATCCCGGCAGATTGCGCGATCACGAGACTGCGCATGATGCTTGAGATCCGTTTTGACACCCGTCGCCCGAAGCCGCTCCAGGCTTGCGGGCGACAGGCTTTGATGCCGCTGGCTGCCTTGTGTGCCGCGGCGGAATGAACCGAGAGGTCGCAACGCCTTGCCTGTCATGATGACGGGCGCCGCTGCGGCCGGCACAGCGGCATGAACGCCGCGACAGGATTTTGAGATGAACTTCACCGTCGCCATCGTCGGCCGCCCCAATGTCGGCAAGTCCACGCTGTTCAACCGCCTTGTCGGCAAGAAGCTGGCGCTGGTGGACGACACCCCGGGCGTGACGCGCGACCGCCGGCCGGGCGACGCGAAGCTCGTCGATCTCCGCTTCACGATCATCGACACCGCCGGCCTCGAACAATCCGGCCCCGAGACCCTGCAAGGTCGTATGTGGGCGCAGACGGAGGCCGCGATCGACGAGGCGGACCTGACGCTGTTCGTGGTCGATGCCAAGGCGGGCCTGACGCCGGCCGACCAGACGCTGGCCGATCTTCTGCGCCGCCGCGGCAAGCCGGTCGTGCTGGTTGCCAACAAGTCGGAAGCCAAGGGCTCGGACGGCGGCTTCTACGATGCCTTCACGCTCGGCCTCGGCGACCCTTGCCCGATTTCGGCCGAGCACGGCCAGGGCATGATCGACCTGCGCGATGCCATCGTCGAGGCGATCGGCGAGGAGCGGGCCTTTCCGCCCGTGGTGGATGAAGCCGAGACGGATATCGACCTGCGGAAGTCGGCGGGCGAGGGCGACGACGATGAGGAACCTGCTTACGACGAGACGAAGCCGCTGCGCGTCGCCATCATCGGGCGGCCGAACGCGGGCAAGTCGACTCTGATCAACCGTTTCCTCGGCGAGGATCGTCTGCTGACCGGCCCCGAAGCCGGCATCACGCGCGACTCGATTTCGGTGGAATGGGACTGGCGCGGCCGCACGATCAAGATGTTCGATACGGCCGGCATGCGCAAGAAGGCCCGTGTCCAGGAGAAGCTCGAAAAACTCTCGGTCGCCGACAGCCTGCGCTCGATCCGCTTTGCCGAGTCCGTCGTGATCGTCTTCGATGCGACCATTCCGTTCGAAAAGCAGGATCTGCAACTGGTCGATCTGGTAATCCGCGAGGGCCGCGCCGCCGTGCTCGCCTTCAATAAGTGGGATCTGGTCGAGGATCCGCAGGCGCTGCTCGCCGACCTGCGCGAGAAGACCGAGCGGCTGCTGCCGCAGGCGCGCGGCATCCGCGCCGTGCCCATGTCCGGGCAGACCGGCTACGGGCTCGACAAGCTGATGCAGTCGATCATCGACACGGACAAGGTCTGGAACCGCCGCATCTCCACCGCGCGCCTCAACAAATGGCTCGACTCACAGCAGACCCAGCATCCGCCACCGGCCGTCTCCGGCCGTCGCCTGAAGCTGAAATACATGACGCAGGTCAAGGCCCGCCCGCCCGGCTTCATGATCTCATGCACGCGTCCGGACTCCGTGCCGGAGAGCTATATCCGCTATCTCACCAACGGCCTGCGCGCCGATTTCCAGATGCCCGGCGTGCCGATCCGCATCCATCTCCGCGCTTCGGAAAACCCGTTCGAAGGCAAGAAGCGCCGCTAAACTGCGACATCGATCGGAACGTCTCTTCAGGCGTTCCGGCGCATGTCCCTGGCACCTTGCGCCTGAAACGACCGCTTTTCCCGAGTCGATTCCAAAGGTTATCCGTCGTCCTTCGCCTAAGCTTTTACGCAAAGGGGCTCATGGCTGGGGCAGATGCGCGGGCGGCACCAGCGCGCCGTGATGGGCGATGACGGCCGCGGCGACGCGGGCGGCAAAGGCTGCGGCTTCGGCCGGCGGGACGCCGGTGAGGAGCTTTGCCAGAAACGCGCCGTTGAAACTGTCGCCGGCACTGGTCGTGTCGACCACGGTCTCGACCTTTGGCGGTGCTATGCCGACGATGTCGCCGGCGCCGGCTGCGAGGCGCGCTTCCCCGCTGCCATTCTTGACGAGGATCGTTTCGGCGCCCCATTGCCGATAGCGCGCGATCGTCGCCTCGGGGTCGGCGTCGCCGAAATGCGCCTGCTCGTCGTCGAAGCTCGGCAGGAGGACGGTGGCGGCACGGGCGCCGGCTTCGACGACGGATCGCAGGGTTGCGGCGTCTTCCCAAAGCCGAGGGCGGATGTTGGGGTCGAAGACGACGCGACGGCCCGCGGCCCTGGCGCGGCGCAGTTCGAGGATCAGCGTCTCGCGCGCATCCGGCGAGAGGATGGCAAGGGTGATGCCGGAGAAGACGATCGTGTCGGCTTTCTCGATGGCGCTTCGGACATGCGCGGCGTCATCGGCCAGCCTTCGCGCGGCGGAGGCCGAGCGCCAGTAGGAGAAGCTCCGCTCGCCATCCTTCAGATGGATCATGTAGAGGCCGGGGGCGGCACCTTCGATCTGCCTGACATCCTCGGTGACGATGCCCTTTCCCGCCATGAAGGCGAGCATTTCCTCCGACAGAAGATCGGTGCCGACAGCGCTGAGATAGGCGACGTCGAAAGGGGTCGGCAGGTAGGTGCGGGCATAGTAGGCGGCATTCAGCGTGTCGCCGGCAAAGCCCTTGCGGAGCAGGCCGCTGCCGGCGTCTCCGAGTTCCACCATGCATTCGCCGATTGCCAGAAGCCGTGCCATCGCTGTTCTCCTCGTTGCGTTCGCCGGATAAGCCCTGCCGGCGCCGATGGCAAGGCAGGGCCTGATCGGCAAGGGATTCGTGAACGCCTGTCATTTCGCCCGTGCGCCCGAAAGCCGGCATCCCGTCATTGCCTCGTTGCCGACCGAACGCTAGAACATCGGCTGACCCCTCCCATTCAAAAGGAATCGTCCATGGCCTCTTCCCCGAAGACCAACCCGGACTGGTGGCGCGGCGCGGTGATCTATCAGGTCTATCCGCGATCGTTCCAGGATACGAACGGTGACGGGATCGGGGATTTGCCGGGCATTACGGCACGGCTGCCGCACATCGCCGGCCTCGGCGTCGATGCCATCTGGCTGTCGCCGTTCTTCACCTCGCCCATGGCCGACATGGGATACGACGTGTCGGATTACTGCGACGTCGATCCGATGTTCGGAACGCTCGCCGATTTCGACACCATGCTCGCGGAAGCCCATCGTCTCGGTCTCAAGATCATCATCGACCAGGTGATCTCGCACACGTCCGATCAGCATCCCTGGTTCAAGGAAAGCCGCGCGAGCAACACCAATGCGCGCGCCGACTGGTATGTCTGGGCCGATGCGAAGCCCGATGGGACGGCGCCGAACAACTGGCTGTCGATCTTCGGCGGTCCGGCCTGGGAGTGGGACGGCGTCCGCCGGCAGTATTACCTGCACAATTTCCTCGGCTCGCAGCCGGATCTAAATTTTCACAATTCGCAGGTTCAGGAGGCGGTGCTCGACACGGTGCGTTTCTGGCTGGAGCGCGGCGTGGACGGTTTCCGGCTGGATACGGTCAACTACTACTTCCACGACAAGGAACTGCGCGACAACCCGCCGCTCGGGCACGATGACGACGGGCCGGGACTCGATGCGCCGGATGTCAATCCCTACGGGATGCAGAGCCATCTCTACGACAAGACGCAGCCCGAGAATATCGGCTTCCTCAAGCGCTTCCGGGCGCTCCTGGAAGAATATGACGACCGCACGGCCGTGGGCGAGGTCGGTGACGGCGGGCGTTCGCTGAAGACGCTGGCCGCCTATGTCAGCGGCGGCGACAAGCTGCACATGTGCTACACCTTCGACCTGCTCGGCCCCGACTTCACGGCCAGCCACATCAGGCACTGCGTGTCCTCGTTCCAGAATTCGGTGACGGACGGCTGGGTCTGCTGGGCCTTCTCCAACCATGACGTCCAGCGACATGTCTCGCGCTTCATTCAGAACGAGAGCGAGCGGGAGCGGATCGGGAAGCTTGCCATCTCCGTGCTCGCGACGCTGCGCGGCTCCATCTGCCTCTATCAGGGCGAGGAACTGGCACTCCCGGAAGCCGAGCTCGAGCTGCATGAGTTGCGCGACCCCTACGGCATCCGCTTCTGGCCGGCCTTCAAGGGCCGCGACGGGTGCCGCACGCCCATGCCGTGGGAGCGTGCCGGCCAGAGCGGCGGCTTTTCCACGGGACAGCCCTGGCTGCCGGTGCCGGACGTGCACAAGGCCATTGCCGTCGATGTGCAGGAGGCCGGGGACGATTCGGTGCTCGCGCATTATCGGGACACGCTCGCCTTCCGGAAGGCCATGCCCGCGCTGTTCGACGGGGGCATGACCTTCCTCGACACCAACCAGGACATCCTGATCTTCACCCGCGAGAAGGCCGGCGAAAAACTGCTCTTCGTCTTCAATCTGCGACGCGGCCCACAGACGGTAACTCTGCCGAAGGGCATGACCATCGCCGAGATGCTGCCGCTGCCGGGGTTCGATACGGCGAGAATCGAGAAAGACGAGATCGTGCTGGAGGCGCTGGATGCTTTCTGCGGGCGGGTGTCAGGCTAGAAGCTTATCGTAATCGGCATGCGAACCGATCCAGAACCAGACAAGGTCTTCGCCGTTTCGAACGGCGAGGGCTCTCTAGGATGACCCGACACGAACGGACCAGAAGCGGCCTACCTGCTTCAGATGAAGGGACGGATGGAAGGGATCGCCCTTCAAAATATCGAAATTGCGATCGGCAACCGCTCTCACATGCTGGGGAAGCGCATCGTAGCACTTCTAGAACGCGCCGGTCGCGTGATGTTTCAAAGGCGTCGTGCCTGCCCCGCGGAAAACTCCAAGAGCGCGGCATCTGCCAGTGCATCGAGCTTTCCGGACGTCGCATCCGTTTCGAAACGCTCATCCCAGCGCTTTACCTGCAGGTCTTCGAACCAGCGCGCGAACTCTGCCAATTCGTCGGCGGATAGCTCGGTCACCGATTTTTCGATATGTTCGAGGCGGCTCATGATGGTCTCCGATCTTGCACGCAGAATAGGACAGGCGCCGGTTGCTGCCAAGGTCGCCTTCACCCGATCAGCATGAACCGATCCACATCCACCAGCCCCCTGTCCGAGATCTTCAGATGCGGGATGACGGGGAGGGGCAGGAAGGCGAGCTGAAGGAAAGGTTCCTGCAGGGTGGCGCCAAGAGCAAAGGCGGCCTGCCTCAGGTGGTGGAGCGTGTCTCGGACGCTCTCATAGGGTTCGAGGCTCATGAGGCCTGCGACGGGCAGGGCGATCTCTCCGGTGACGATGCCGTCCTCGACCACGACGAAGCCGCCTTTGATCTCGCCCAGGCGGTTTGCCGCGAGCGCCATGTCGTCGGGATCGACGCCGACGACGCAGATATTGTGGCTGTCGTGGCCGACCGTCGAGGCGATGGCGCCTTTCTTCAATCCGAAACCCTGGACGAAGCCGTTGGCGTGATTGCCATTGATGCCGTGGCGCTCGATGACGGCGACCTTGATGATGTCTCGCCCGAGATCGGCCCCCGTCTGGTTGCCGTCGGCCGGCAGCTGGAAGCGGCGATGTTCGGTGATGATCTTGCCGGGGAGAACGCCGATGACGGATGTCTCGCCCTCCGTATAGGGCACGGCGAAGGCGGCGGCGTGGATGTGTCCGGCCTTGACGCTGTCGAGCCCGACGGGTGCCACGGGACGACGGGTGGCGAAGAGTGCGTCATCGACCCGGCGACCGGCGGAAAAGACCATCTGCGCCTTGCAGTTTTCGAGGCTGTCCACGACCACGAGATCGGCCCGCCAGCCGGGCGCCACGAGGCCGCGGTCGCGCAGGCCGAAGGCACGGGCAGCTGAGATGGAGGCGGCCCGATAGACGGCGAGCGGCTCGACGCCATGTGCGATGGCCTCGCGGATCATGTAGTCGAGATGGCCTTCCTCGGCGATATCGAGCGGATTGCGATCATCGGTGCAGAGCGCGAGAAAGGGCGACAGTCGCTCCGTCAGAATCGGCATCAGGGCGTGAAGGTCCTTGGAGACCGAGCCTTCCCGCACCAGGATATGCATGCCCTTGCGGATCTTCTCCAGGGCCTCGTCCGCCGTCGTGCATTCATGATCGGTGCGGATGCCGGCCGCGAGATAGCCGTTGAGATCGAGACCGCGCAGCAGTGGCGCATGACCGTCGATATGGCCGTCCTGGAAAGCTTCGAGCTTCGCCATGCAGATCGGGTCCTTGTGGATGACCCCCGGAAAATTCATGAACTCGGCAAGGCCGATGACCTTCTCATGGCCGCGATAGGGAAGCAGCGCCTCGATCGGCAGGCTGGCGCCGGAGGTTTCCAGATGGGTCGCCGGCACGCAGCTCGACAGCTGCACGCGGATATCCATGATCGTCTCGCGGGCACTGTCGAGGAAGAAGTCTATGCCTTGCGTGCCCAGCACGTTGGCGATCTCGTGCGGGTCGCAGATGGCGGTCGTCACGCCGTAGGGCAGGACGCAGCGATCGAACTCGTGCGGCGTCACCAGCGAGGATTCGATATGCAGATGGGTGTCGATGAAACCGGGAACGACGATGCGACCGGAAATGTCGATCTCCTCGACGCCGTGATAGCTGCCGCAGGTGCCGACGATCCGGTCGCCGCAGAGCGCGATGTCGCTTTCGAGGCAGTCGCCGGTGACGAGGTCGAAGAAGCGTCCATTCTTGAGGACGATGTCGGCAGCGACGCGGCCCGTGCCCTGGTCGATTCGGTCGGAGAGAGTGGCGGACATGAGGGCTCCGGTTCTGGCATGGAAATGGCGGCGTGACGGGAGATCGACACCAGGGCTCATCATAGAGAGTGGAGCGCGCAGGGGAAGGGCGGGCCGCGAAATGGCGACGTCGGAGAGGCCGTCAACGCCGGGATTGGCCTTCAGATGTAAAGCGCCGCCATCTTGCGCCAGGACTGCGCGCGATGGGCGCGGCCGTCCCAGACATGGAGCTGGTGATGGACGTTCTTCTCGTCAAGCAGGCGGCTCAGATACCAGTTGTTCTCCAGGAAGGGGTCGGCATTGCCGATGGCAAGGACGATCTCGACGGACCTCAGGCGGTCGAGGCGCCAGTCCTGCGAGAGGCCCGGCAGAAAATGCGTCGGGGTGTGGAAATAGACCTCGTCGTCATAGTGGCCGTCGAGCAGATTGTTGAAACTTTCGACCTCCAGCGTCAGGTCGTAGCGCCCGGAGAAGGCCACAAGCTTGGAAAAGAGGTGCGGGTGTCGGAAGACGAGGCTTGCCGCCTGGTAGGCACCGAGGCTGCAGCCCTGTGCGATCGTGGCGCCATGCGGGTTCCGCTCGGCCATGAGCGGCAAGACCTCGTTCAGAACATATTCCTCCAGCGCCCTGTGGCGGCGGATGCGGTCGGCGGGGTCTCGGCTGCGGTCGTAGAAAGTTTCGCGGGCGAGCCCCTCGATGCAGAAGAGCTGCAGGTGTCCGGCCTGGACCTTCTGCGCGAGCGCACCGACCAGGCCAAGCTTTTCGTATTCCCAGAACCGGCCTTCGCGTGTCGGAAACATCAGCACCTTGGCGCCGGCATGCCCGAACACCAGCAACTCCATGTCTCGATGGAGCCGCGGACTGTACCAGCGCAGATATTCGCGATTCATGGTGTCCCGAAAAGTGTCCCGACTTTTGCCAACAGCGCCGATGCCTGCGCCTGCTGACCAGGATAATCGAAATGCCCGGCGTCCAGGATGAAGATTTCGTTATAATTCTTCGTCGGGAGCGCATTGGCGACGGAGAACTGACAGGGCGGCGCAACGGCGGGGTCGAACCGGGCGACGGCGCAGAGGATCGGCACCGCGATGCGCGTGGCGGCGATCGCCGCGTCGAACAGGCGGAGCGTTTCGGTCACCTCCGGGTGGGTGTGGCTGTAGGCCTGCACGGCATTGGCGCTGCCGATGGTCGGCAAGGTCAGCCAGAGCGGCCGGTTGCCGAAAGTGGGAACGGTGAGATGGCCCCGGTCGATGCGGCGGTCGAAGGGAATGGCCAGCGCGCCGATGCCGCCGCCGAGGCTGATGCCGCTGTAGCCGGTGCGGCCCGTCGTGCCGGGAAACAGCGTGTTCATCACGGTGACGGCGACCCACACGTCCTCGACGCAGCCACCGATGATGTACCGATCGGGATCGTCGATATCGTGCAGCACGTGCCAGGCGGGATCGGGCGAGATCGGGGCTCGGCTGCTGCGGGAAAGGCCGCGGAAACAGGGGAAGAGAATGGCGGTGTTTTCGACGGGAAGGTCGAGATCCGGTTGGTCGCGTCCCCCATAGCCGTGGCCGACGATGAGGCCGCGCTGCACGGTGCCGTGATGCGGCAGGAGAAGCCATCCGCCGATCCGGAAACCCTCCGTCGAGGTATAGGAGAGATCGTGAATGATCCATTTGCCGTTCTGGACGGCCGATCGGGTCAGGCTGGGGCTCGGATCGACGGCGAGCGCCTTGCGATAGCGCTCCTGCCAGAAGGCGTCGAAACCCTTCGCCTCCGGCGGCGGCCGGATCGCGCGAAGGTCTGCAAGCCCGAGCCCGTAGGTAGGATCGAAATCGTAAGGGTGGCGCTTGGGAATGCTCATGGTCGGCTGACCCCGTTCTCGAAGGAGAGGATAGCCCGGGCACGCATCGCGTCTGCCGTTCGGGTGCCGTCCGGATGCTGGTCCAGCTTCATCCGCGTCCCGCAGCGGTGAATTCCCACGGGACGCGGAGAAGGTTCGTCAGATGCCGGTCTCGAGCACGGTCCGGATACCGGCGACCAACTCGTCGATCTGCGCTTCGGTAATGATCAGCGGCGGGGAAAGCGCGATCGTGTCGCCCGTGGTCCGGATCAGCAGACCGTTTTCATAGGCCTTCAGGAAAGCCGAGAAGGCCCGCTTCGTCGGCTCTCCGGCGATCGGCGCAAGTTCGATGGCGCCGATGAGACCGATATTGCGGATGTCGATGACATGCGGGCAGTCGCGCAGCGAATGCAGGGCGTTTTCCCAATAGGGCGCAAGCGTCGCGGCGCGGGTGAGCAGGCCCTCGTCGCGGTAGGTGTCAAGCGTGGCGATGGCGGCGGCCGAAGCGATCGGGTTGCCGGAATAGGTGTAGCCATGGAAGAACTCGATCATGTGCTCCGGGCCCTGCATGAACGCATCATGGATCTCCGACGTCACGAAAACTGCGCCCATGGGAATGACGCCGTTGGTCAGGCCCTTTGCCGTGACGATCATGTCCGGCATGACGTCGAAATATTGGGCTGCAAACGGCGTGCCGAGACGGCCATAGCCGGTGATGACCTCATCGAAAATCAGCAGGATGCCGTGCTTGGTGCAGATCTCGCGCAGCTTCTGGAGGTAGCCCTTCGGCGGAATGAGCACGCCGGTCGAGCCGGCAACGGGCTCGACGATGACGGCGGCGATCGTCGAGGCATCGTGCAACGTGACGATGCGCTCCAGTTCGGAGGCGATATCGCCGCCATGCTCGGGCTCGCCCTTGGTAAAGGCGTTCTTGTCGGGCATGTGGGTGTGCGGCATGTGATCGACGCCGCTGAGAAGCGTGCCGAACATCTTTCGGTTCGAGACGATGCCGCCGACCGAGATGCCGCCGAAGTTGACGCCGTGATAGCCGCGCTCGCGACCGATGAGACGCGAGCGCGCGCCGTCGCCCTTCACCCGGTGATAGGCCAGCGCCACCTTCAGCGCCGTATCGACCGATTCGGAGCCGGAATTGGTGTAAAGCACATGGTTGAAGGCGTCCGGCGCGATATCCACCAGACGGTTGGCAAGTTCGAAGGCCTTGGGATGGCCGAGCTGGAAGGCCGGGGCGTAGTCGAGTTCGCCAGCCTGCTCGCGGATGGCTTCGGTGATCAGCGGGCGGCAGTGGCCGGCATTGACGCACCACAGCCCCGCCGTGCCGTCGAGAACGGTGCGGCCATCATGCGTCTTGTAATGCATGTCCTTCGCCGAGACGAACATGCGCGGTTCCTTCTTGAACTGCCGGTTCGAGGTGAAGGGCATCCAGAAGGCGCGCAGATCGTTGGGCGTGGCGTTCAGGCGGTTCGACATGACGGTCTCCATGGCCAATAGGGCCATCTGGCGTTTGAGCTGATCGGCGATTTTTATCCGATGGTCAAACTACCAGCGGGCCAGAGGGCGTCAAGGCATGCCGCATGTGTTGCGTGCCGTCACAACCCTACTTCGCGCAGGCTGCCGTATCCCGGTTGCAGGATCGGGACTCGCAGCGTAACTGCCATCTTACGGCACAAGAGGCGCCTGAACGAAAAAAGCCAGGAACCTCCCTGATTCCTGGCTTCCTCGCACTTCTCAGTGCCATCCCGGAAACGACAGGGATGGGTATTTTTACGTGTCGACCCGCAGGCTGCAGGCGGCATCCGGTCGCGGCATCTGCCGGTCCGCACCGCCCGTCGCGCGGTATCAGGCCGAGCGGCGACGCGGCTGCGCTTCGTCCTTGGCGTCCGGTGCGCCGTAGATCTCCGACAGCATCGAAAGAACCTTCAGAACGGACTCGGACGAAGACGAGTAGTAGATCGTCTGCGCATCGCGGCGTGTCGTTACAAGGCTTTGCGCCCTCAGCTTCGACAGATGCTGCGAAAGTGCGGACTGACTGAGACCGACCTGAGCGGCCAGCGCTCCGACAGCCATCTCGCCCTTGACCAGCTCATTCAGGATCAGCAGCCGCTTCGGGTTGGCCATAGCCGAGAGAAAATCCGCAGCAACCTCGGCTTTTTCATGCTGGTGGGGAGGAATTGTTTCCATGCCATACTCCATGCGACGTCTTGGCCCCACCCATCTCGGTGCGGCTAGAATACGACAATTAGGCATGACGCATAAAGGGAACAACAGCCCTATGCGAGATTTCGGGGTACCTGTGGGGAGTTAACGGTAAAGTTTTACGAACATTGCACGGAGCGCGTCGGTGTTTTCAACCTCTCGGGGAAAGACCACCCGATGGAATGCGTCTCCCAGTGCAAGGTCGATTCCCTCCGCGTCGATTGCGGTCACTTGCCAGGCCGCAGTAACAGGGCCGCGATCGTCTGCAAGCAGATGTGCCACAGCATCTTTGTTGCTGTTCAGTTCGTCAAGAAGGGACGCCTCGGCCGCCGCGATTTCTTCCAAGGCCGATGAGGCGATCAAAAGGTCGTCTGCCGTCAGGGCGTAGGCCCGCCCGAAGCCCGCATTGAAGCTCGCGCGCAGCGGCACCAGGCGAAAGAAGAGAAAATCCGGAAAGTCGATGTAAAGCTCGGCCTTGGGATGACGCCGGAGGAAGCGGTCTCGCAGACGCGTGTGTCCTAAGTCCGCCTGCGCGATCGGTTCGGCTTCGCATTGCACGGTGATCCTCGGATGGGCGAGGGGATCGCCCTTGCCGCTGCGTCCGGCCAGCAGCGAGCATCTGCCGTCCGCGAGCAGGGCCTGCGTGTGCGTGGCGAGGCGCGAGGCGAGGATGACGGGTGCTGCATCGATGTCGAAACCGAGAAGGACACGGCTGACGAAGGGAAAGCCGTCGCCGTCCGGCTCGAGAACGCCGATCGCCGCGCTTCGCTGTTCGCGTAGAACGAGGCGGGCCAGTTTGCGGGCCGCATCGTCCGTCTCGCGCAAGACTTTTGGTTTTTCCGCCATGCTTCCCCGCATCCTCGACGCTTCATCGGCCGCACGTGCGTGCGATCGATTCGGCCGAGCCTACAGGGGAAAACCGGCTTGTGAAGACGCTGGGGCGTCAGGGACGCGTTCGATGCCGGGTCAGGCCCTCGATCACGTCCTGTGCGTCGATCGTGCCGATCACGGCGCCGTTTTCGACGACGCCGATCGAGCCCGGCTGGCGTGTCATGGCGTCGAGAATGTCGATCAGCGGCGTGTCGGGCGAAGCCGTCGCGCTGACACCGCCGGGAGAGGGGCGCTGCCCGAGACCGCGCTGCATGACGTCGGTCGCGGTCAGCATGGTGATCGGGTTCATGTGCTGGACGAAATCGGCGACATACTGGTTGGCGGGGTTTTTCACGATCTCCTGCGGCGTTCCGCACTGGATGATCCGCCCGCCTTCCATGATGGCGATTCGATTGCCGATGCGAAAGGCTTCGTCCAGATCGTGGCTGACGAAGAGAATGGTCTTCCTCAGGCGGCGCTGGAATTCGAGCAACTCGTCCTGCAGACGGGTGCGGATGAGAGGGTCGAGGGCCGAGAAGGGCTCGTCCATCAGAAGAATGGGGGCGCCGGTGGCAAAGGCGCGGGCGAGGCCGACGCGCTGCTGCATGCCGCCGGAGAGTTCCTGCACCTTTCGGCCGGCCCACTGCGTCAGGTTTACCAGCTCCAGCTGCTCGCCGACGCGGCGGCGGCGCTCGCCATCGGGCACGCCCGCCAGTTCCAGGCCGAAACCGACGTTGTCCTCGACGGTCCGCCATGGCAGGAGCGCGAATTGCTGGAACACCATGGAGACGGTGTGCTTGCGGAAGTCGCGCAGGGCTTTCGGCGTGGTGCGATAAGGATCGATCGTGCCGCCGCCGGTCTTCACGCTGACATTGCCGCGCACGACGGGGGCGAGCCCGTTGACCGCGCGCAGCAGCGTTGACTTGCCGGAGCCGGACAGGCCCATCAACACGAGGATCTCGCCTTCGCGCACCGTCAGCGATGCGCCGGCGACGCCGAGAACGAGGCCCGTGGCCGTGCCGATCTCGTCGCGGGTCTTTCCGGTATCGACCATCTGCAAGGCCCGCTCGGGGCGGTCGCCGAAGACGATATCGACATTGTTGAAGATCACGGCATCTCTCATGCGCCTTCTCCTTCGTCCGAGGAGCGGAAGAGGCGATCGAGGATGATCGCGAGGATGACGATACAGAGGCCGGCCTCGAAGCCCTTGGCGACGTTGACCGTGTTCAGCGCGCGCAGCACCGGGACGCCGAGGCCGTTGGCGCCGACGAGGGCCGAAATGACCACCATCGACAGCGACAGCATGATCGTCTGGGTCAACCCCGCCATGATCTGCGGCATGGCGAAGGGCAGCTCGATCTTGTGCAGCACCTGCGACGGCGTGGCGCCGAAGGACACGGCCGCCTCGGTCAGCGATGGCGGGGTCGAGATGATGCCGAGCCGGGTCAGGCGAATGGGGGCGGGAATGGCGAAGATGACGGTGGCGATCAGCCCGGGAACCATGCCGAGGCCGAAAAGAATCAGCGCCGGAATGAGATAGACGAAGGTCGGGATGGTCTGCATCAGGTCGAGCACGGGGCGCATGAAGGCGTAGACCCAGGCGCGGCGCGCGGCGGCAATGCCGAGGGGAATGCCGATCGCCATGGAAACGACGCTGGCCGCGAGCACCAGCGCCAGCGTCTCCGTCGTTTCCTTCCAGTAGCCCTGATTGATGATCAACATCAGGCCGAGCCCCGTAAACAGCGTGACGCCGATCGACCGGCGCAGCCACCAGGCGAGCACGGTGACGAGACCGACGACGACGAGGGGATGGGGATATTGGAGAACGAAGAGGATCGCCGAGACGACGCCCGACAGGAAACGCGAGAGCTGGTCGAAGAACAGGCTGAAATTGGTCGTCAACCAGTCGACGAAGGCCTTTGCGCCCTGGCCGATGGGAACACGGTGTCCTGTCAGAAAATCCATGCGGGATCCTCTCCTGAAAGAGTGACGGATGATACGACATCGATCGCCTGGACATCATGGACCGCAAGAGCGCGGATCGCAAAGCCCGGACCGAAAAAAGACGGATCTTGGGAGACGAGGGCTTGGGTAAGCCCGAATGCCGATCTGAAAGCAGAGAGACAGGGAGCCCTCGTCTTGAAGGCCCCATCATCGAGGCTTGTGCGCAAAAGGCGGGGTTTCCCCCGTCTTTTGCGCATTCGCATCAGAGGCCGAGTGCCGCCTTGACGGCCGGCAGGCCGTCCTTGCCGTCCAGCGTCGTGACGCCGGCGAGCCAGGGTTCGATGACGGTCGGGTTGGCCTTCAGCCATTCCTTCGCCGCGGTGCCGGGCTCTTCGCTGTCGTTGAGGATCTTGCCCATGATATGGTTTTCCATATCGAGGTTGAACTTCACATTGGAAATCAGCTTGCCGATATTCGGGCATTCCGCGACATAGCCGGCGCGCGTGTTGGTGTAGACGGTCGCGCCGCCGAAGTTCGGGCCGAAGGTCGAGTCGCCGCCGGTGAGATAGGTCATCTCGAAGCTCGAGTTCATCGGGTGCGGCGCCCAGCCGAGCCAGACGACCGGCTTGCCGTCCTTCTCCGCCCGTGCGACCTGCGACAGCATGCCCTGCTCGGAGCTTTCGACGATCTCCATGCCGCCCATGCCCATCTCGTTCTTCTCGATCAGCGTCATGACGAGGCGATTGCCGTCATTGCCCGGCTCGATGCCGTAGATCTTGCCGTCAAGCTCGTCCTTGTGCTTGCCGATGTCGGAGAAATCCTTGATGCCGAGCGCGGCGCCCTTGGCATTGGTGGCGAGCGTGTACTTGGCGCCTTCGAGGTTGGCGCCGAGCGATTCCACCGTCTTGTCGTCCAGATAGGGCTTTACGTCCTTCTCCTGCGCCGGCATCCAGTTGCCGAGGAAGACGTCGATGTCCTTGTTCTTCAGCGACTGGTAGGTGACGGGAACCGACAGCACCTTGATATCCGGCGTGTAGCCGAGCGCCTCGACGACGGCGGCGACGGTTGCCGTCGTTGCCGTGATGTCCGTCCAGCCGACATCCGAGAAGCGGACGGTGGCACAGCTTGCCGGGTCGGCGGCAAAGGCGGTTCCGGTGCTCAGCGCAGTCAAGGAAACGGCGGCGGACAGTGTGAGAAGGCGGGCGAAGTTTCTGGTCATTGGTTTTTTGTTCCCCTGTTATGACGTCAGAAAGAGCGTCGGATCCACAGCAAGTTCAGATCCGACAGTCCGGTCAGTGTATTGCGCTCTCGAACTCACGCGGCCCCTGATGCGACAGCCAATGTCGCAATGGCGCATTCCATGATCGCGATCGACATGAAAGGGCCGCGGATCGGAGCGCGCCGTCGGGCCGGCAGGAAGACGGTCGAGCGTTCACGCTGGGCAACATAAGGCATCCGCTTTCGAAGGCAAAGGTGCCAGAGGCAAGAATGGCCGGAGCGCACTGGTCAAATCTCGTCCGGTCAGGCATGAAGCCGCCGGGTACGCCGAGGTGGGCTCCACCGCGCGACGCGCACCGAGACCCGAGGGGCGCCCTCAAAAAACCCGGAAGGATCGTCGGCATGGCAAAGCTCTATTTCCACTACGCCACGATGAATGCGGGAAAATCGACCCTCTTGCTGCAATCCTCCTACAATTACGAAGAACGCGGCATGCGCACGGTGGTTCTGATCGCGGCCTTCGACGATCGCGCCGGGGAGGGACGCGTTTCCTCGCGCATCGGCCTGTCGTCGGATGCCATCACCTTTCGCGTGACGGACGATCTCTATGCGCTGGTCAAGGCGGCGATCTCGCAGACGGATGCGGCCTGCGTGTTCGTGGACGAGGCACAGTTTCTCAGCGAGGCGCAGGTGTGGCAGCTTGCCCGGGTGGCCGATCGGCTCGGCATTCCGGTCATGGCCTATGGTCTGCGCACCGATTTCCGCGGCCAGCTGTTTCCGGGATCCGCAGCGCTGCTCGCGATCGCGGACGAGCTGCGCGAGGTGCGCACCATCTGCCATTGCGGCCGCAAGGCGACGATGGTGGTGCGTCTCGACGGTCGGGGCCGGGTCATGCATGAGGGCGCACAGGTCGAGATCGGCGGCAACGAGAAATACGTGTCTTACTGCCGTCGGCACTGGGACGACCGGATGCGGGAAGAGTAACGTCTGTCCGATTTCTTTCACGGGAGCGTGCCATGCGCATCGCCTTTGCTTTCTGTCTCATGATCACCCTTCCCATGCTTGCCGGCGCCGCCCAGGCGGGAGGCCCCAGCACCGGCCCCGCGACCGGCACGGGCGATGCGGAAGCCGGTGAGCGTGTGTTTCGAAAATGCGGCGCCTGTCATACGGCGACCGCGCCGGAAAACCGGGTCGGACCGAGCCTTCAGGGTGTCGTCGACCGGCCGGTCGCGCATGTCGAAAACTATACATATTCGGATGCGATGCGCGCGTTCGGGAGCGACGGCAAGGTGTGGGACGAGGCGCGGCTCTCGACCTATCTTGTCGCGCCCCGCGCCATGGTGCCGGGAACGCGCATGAGCTTTGCGGGTCTGAAATCCGACAAGGATATTGCCGATGTGATCGCCTATCTGAAGGGGACGGCTGCGCAATAAAGCGCGAGGCGGGCGGAAGCCGGTTGTGGCGGATGGCTGCGACGCCTATGTCAGGCTGGGCAGAACGCCCGGCCATCGTCACCCGGCCATGATCACAAGGAACACGCCTCCATGCTCGAACCGGTCGTCGCGTTCTTCCAGCGCCTCTTTTCAGCGATCGGTCGGGGCTTAGGCATCGCCGTTTCCTGGCTCCTCTATCCCTTCGTCACCTTTGCCGGCTGGTTCCGGTCGAGCGGCGGCTGGATCGTCAAGGGTCCGGTGGCCGCCATCGTCATCCTGTTCGCCGGGCTCTATGGCTATTTTCTCTTCACGACGCAGGCCTGGACCAATTTCGATCCCGACTACGTCAACCGGTATAATTTCGCGGAACGCAAGACCGATGCCGGCCTGCCGGTGAAGCTGGCGCCGGGTGCGGCCGCGCCGGCCACGGCGACCTGCGAGCGCTCGGCCATCGTCGATGTCGCCTCGGATCTCATCGATTTCAATGTCGACGAGAACGCCTGGATCTCCTCCATGCTGCTCTACAAGGTCGGCTTGTTCGGCATGGACTGGGATCACACCCCGTTTCTCGACAACAAGGCGTCCTTCCAGCGCGGCGTGAACCAGGCGATCCGGCGCACGACGGTCGAGCTGGTGGATTCGCTCGGACGCGTACGGGGCACGTCGGGTATCAACGAGAACCTGCAGAAGGCCCGCAGCAACATGCAGTTCGATGAGGGCGCCTGGTATTTCGGTCTCGACCCGTTCGGCCCGAAGACGCCGACGCCGAGCTTCTATCGCTCCGCCAAGCGGGATCTGCAGGCGTTCAACGACAGCCTCGTGAAATGCGAGGCGACGTTCGACGGACGCGCCGACAATCTGATGGAGTTCATCGACCGCATCTCCAACGATATCGGCAATACCTCGGCGATGATCCGCGAGCGCTCGGAAAATTACGATGGCGGCTGGTTCGACACGCGCGCCGACGACCGGTTCTGGTTCGCCTATGGTCAGCTCTACGGCTATTACGGCGTCATGGCGGCCGCCGGCGCCGATTTCGACGGCGTCATTACCCAGCGCGGGCTGGCCCCGATCTGGGCCGAAAGCCTGAAGCAGCTGCGTGCCGCTCTTCGCATCCAGCCGGCCATCATCTCGAACGGTCGCGAGGACGGCTGGATCATGCCGACGCACCTGGCGACGATGGGCTTCTACATCCTGCGCGTCCGGTCCAACCTCGTGGAAATGCGCGACATCCTCTCTCGGTAACGTCAGGGATCAGCGGCAGTAACGGTAATTGCCGCGCCGCTGCAGCACGTCGAAATGCAGATGGTTCTCGTGCGCCTCGTCGCTGCCCGGATCGAGCACCGTCTCGAAATAGAGGCAGCCGGTGGCCGTGACCGCGCGCTGAAAGGCGCCGGAGAGCGTTCCGTCCTCGTCGCGCGGCTGGATCGCGATCGACTCGCCGTTCTTGAAGGTGAAGGAGGCGATGTCGATCGCGTTGCCGCGGGCGTGCTCGGAGATCTTGCCGGTGGAGGCATTGTTGCGCAGGCGGCAGATATAGCTCGAGGCCTGGTTGATGGTCTTCAGCGCGCCATCCTCCGACATCGCCACGCGTGCCGCCGGTATCACCGCTTCCTTCGTCCAGCGCGCGAGTTCCAGAGCCGCCTCGCAGCGCAGCGTCGCCTCCGGCGCAAGCTTGATGCCGGGCAGGATTTCGGTCACGGAAATCGGCTTGTCGATGCCGCAGCCCTTGCCGTCGTCGATGCGCGGCTTTTCCGAGAAGGTCACGCCGAGCGCCTTGAGGTCCGTCAGGCACTGCGCATAGGCGGCCGGCTCTTCTGGCGTGATGACGAGTTCGGCGGACGGCGTCGTGGTCTTCGGCTCGGCCGGCTTTTCTCCCGGCTTTGCGTCACCGGATGCCGGCTCGGCTGGTGTCTTGCCCGGTGCGGCGGCATCGGGATCTCCGGGCTTTTCAGGCTTTTCAGGCTTTTCAGGCTTTTCCGCCTTGTCGCCCGGATCTGCCGGTTTGGTCTCCTCGCCGGGTTTCGTCTCCTGAGCGGGCGGGACAGGTTTTGCTTCGGGCTTGGGAACCTCGTCCGTCGCTGCCGGTTCTACCGGCTGTCCGTCCGTGCTCGTCTGATCGGTCTCTTTCGCCGGCGCCTCGGACGGGGCAGCCTGCGCCCCGGCGTTTGCAGGCTTGGTCTCCGGCACGGGACCCGCTTCCGGCAGGCCGGCGCCGGTCAGGATCAGCACGGCCGGGAGGATCATCAGGGGGAAAAGCAGCGGAAGACGTCGACGCATCGGGGACCCATCCAGTTTCTGTCGGCGCTTCGGCCGGTCACTGTGAACTAGGTGCGACACGGCCGGCGGCGAGGGTGGGTCGAAGCGTTTGCCGTCGGGTGTCGCGCTTTCGCCACGGTGCCGCGTCGCGGGGCCTGCTTTTGCCGTGCTTGCCGCTTGCCAGACGGGCCGCCGCGCGCTAACAGTTTTTCATGATCAACGCACGCATCCTTTCTGTCTGGTGGTGGGCTCGCTAAAGCGGCCTCGATCAGTCCTGCGTGATGGATTTTTACGATAAGCCGCCCGGAATTTCGAGGCGGCTTTTTTGCATTCTGGCCGTGCTCGTTTTCCGAGCCAGAACGGAGCGAACGAATGTCGACGACCAAGCTTGAAGACGGTGCCGAAGCCTATGTGACGCAGGGCGGGATCAGCGTGACGCGCCGCCGGCGCGAAGCGTCCTATGCCGATGCGATCTCGACCTATGTCGATCAGCTCGACGAGCGCCGCGGCGCCGTGTTCTCGTCCAACTACGAATATCCCGGCCGCTATACGCGCTGGGATACGGCGATCGTCGATCCGCCGCTCGGCATTTCCTCCTTCGGTCGCTCGCTCTGGATCGAAGCCTACAATGCGCGCGGCGAAGTGCTTTTGGCCATCATTGCCGACCATCTGAAGGGTGTGAAGGACATCACCCTGGGAACGCTGGCCGTGCGCCGGCTGGACCTGACGATCGACACGCCCGACCATGTCTTTACCGAGGAAGAACGCTCGAAGATGCCGACCGTCTTCACGGTGCTCAGAGCCGTGACGGCGCTGTTCTTCTCGTCCGAAGATGCAAGCCTCGGCCTCTATGGCGCCTTCGGCTACGACCTCGCATTCCAGTTCGATGCCATCGATTTCACGCTGAAGCGTCCGGACGACCAGCGCGACATGGTGCTGTTTCTTCCGGACGAGATCCTCGTGGTCGATCACTACGCCGCCAAGGCGTGGATCGATCGATACGATTTCGCGCTCGGCGACCGCTCGACGTTCGGCAAGGCGGGCGATATCCCGGCCGAACCCTTCCGCGTCGTGGACAGCATTCCGCCGCATGGCGACCATCGGCCCGGCGAATATGCCGAGCTGGTGACGAAAGCCAAGGAGAGCTTTCGGCGCGGCGACCTGTTCGAGGTGGTGCCGGGGCAAAAATTCTACGAGCGCTGCGAGAGCCGCCCGTCGGAGATTTCCAACCGGCTGAAGGCGATCAACCCGTCGCCCTATTCCTTCTTCATCAATCTCGGCCATCAGGAATATCTGGTCGGCGCGTCGCCGGAGATGTTCGTGCGCGTGTCCGGCCGCCGCATCGAGACCTGCCCGATTTCCGGCACGATCAAGCGCGGCGACGATCCGATCGCCGATAGCGAGCAGATCCTGAAGCTGCTGAACTCCAAGAAGGACGAGTCCGAGCTGACCATGTGCTCCGACGTCGATCGCAACGACAAGAGCCGCGTCTGCGTGCCCGGCTCCGTCAAGGTCATCGGCCGGCGCCAGATCGAGATGTATTCGCGGCTCATTCACACGGTCGATCACATCGAAGGCCGGCTGCGCGACGACATGGATGCCTTCGACGGCTTCCTCAGCCATGCCTGGGCGGTCACGGTGACCGGCGCGCCGAAGCTCTGGGCGATGCGCTTCATCGAAAGCCACGAGAAGAGCCCGCGCGCCTGGTATGGCGGTGCGATCGGCATGGTCGGGTTCAATGGCGACATGAACACCGGGCTGACGCTGCGCACCATTCGCATCAAGGACGGTATCGCCGAAGTACGGGCCGGCGCGACGCTGCTCAACGACAGCGATCCGCATGAGGAAGAAGCCGAAACCGAACTGAAGGCCTCCGCCATGATCTCCGCCATTCGCGATGCGAAATCCGCCGCCAAGGGCAAGCAGGCCCGCGACGTCGCGCCCGTCGGCGCCGGCGTCAACATTCTGCTCGTCGATCATGAGGACAGCTTCGTCCACACGCTTGCCAATTACTTCCGCCAGACGGGCGCGACCGTGAACACGGTCCGCTCCCCCGTCGCCGAGGAACTCCTGGACAGGCTGAAGCCGGACCTCGTCGTCTTGTCGCCCGGTCCCGGCCGGCCCAAGGATTTCGACTGCAAGGCGACGATCAAGAAGGCGCGGGCGCGCGATCTGCCGATCTTCGGCGTGTGCCTCGGCCTTCAGGCGCTGGCGGAGGCCTATGGCGGCGATCTGCGGCAGCTCGCCGTGCCCATGCACGGCAAGCCGTCGCGCATTCGCGTGCTGGAGCCGGGCCTCGTTTTCGCCGGCCTCGGCAAGGAGGTCACCGTCGGGCGCTATCACTCGATCTTCGCCGACCCCTCGACCCTGCCGCGCGACTTCATGATCACGGCCGAGAGCGAGGACGGCACGATCATGGGGATCGAGCACACAAAGGAGCCGATCGCCGCCGTGCAGTTCCATCCGGAATCCATCATGACGCTCGGTGGAGATGCCGGCATGCGGATGATCGAGAACGTGGTGGCGAACCTCGCCAAGCGCGCCAAGGTGAAGGCCGCCTGACAACGGGCCTGCGCTGCATTTAGGGTCTTGCATGCCCGTGCCTTTTCCGCGAAAGGGTGCGGGCATTATCGTTCGAGCACATTTGCGGGACGTGACGCCCCCTTGTGTTCGGGGCGCGCGGCGACCCGCACAGATCAGGCATTCCAGAATCATCCGACGTTCAGGGCGTCTCGCCGTCACCGATGGCGTGGCGTTCCGCGTCAACGGCATGAGAGGTCGGCGGGGCTGCCGACCGGAGGTTCATCCATGACGACGACCAGCACCATCAACCGCGCCCAACGGCTCGCCTTCTGGACCATTCCGCTGTCGCTTCTCGTGCTCGGCATGAAGCTGGCGGCGTGGTGGTTCACAGGCTCCGTGGCGCTGCTGTCCGACGGTCTGGAATCGATCGTCAACGTCGTTGCCGCCGTCGTCGCCTTCGTGGTCATCGGCTATGCCGCGAAACCCGCAGACGACGACCATCCGTTCGGACATCACAAGGCCGAGTATTTCTCCGCCGTCATCGAGGGTGTGCTGATCGTCGTCGCGGCGCTCCTGATCGTCTACGAAGCCGTGCCCGCCGTTCTTTCGCCCCAACCGCTCGAGGCGCCGGCCCTCGGGCTTGCGATCAACCTTGCCGCCGGTGTCGTCAATGCGGTGTGGGCGACCATTCTGCTGCGCGCCGGCAAGGCGTTGCGCTCGCCGGCGCTCTTGGCCGACGGGCACCACATCATGTCCGATGTCGTCACCTCGGGCGGGGTTCTGGTCGGCCTCGTCCTGGCGATCGTCACCGGCTACACCATCCTCGATCCGCTGCTCGCGGTCGTCGTTGCGTTCAACATCCTGTTTCAGGGCTGGAAGGTCATCGCCGGCTCCATCAGCGGCTTGATGGACCGGGCGGTGGAAACGGCGGAGGATGCGGAGATCCGCGCCGCCATCGCCGCGAACGCTTCGGGCTCCCTCGGCGTCCACGACCTGAAGACGCGGCAGGCGGCTTCGGTGATCTTCGTCGATTTCCACATGGTGGTGCCGGCCAACATGACGGTCGGGGCGGCGCATGAGATCTGCGACCGCATCGAGGACGCGATCCGTGCGGTCAACGCTGCTGCCAAGATCGCCATCCACATCGAGCCCGAGAGCGAAAAAGCCCACGGCATCCGCGTGAAGGTCACGCCCAACCGCGACGATCGCGGCCTTGTCGACGCAAGGCGGCCAGCAGAAGGAACAGACGAATGAGCAAGACCGACGTTTCCGGACTGTCCATGCTGGGACAGGCCGTGTCCGGCGCAACCAACCCCGACGAGGCCGTGCTGGAGCGCGTGCCGAGCAATCATTCCGGTACCGACTTCGTCGTGCGCTTCACGGCGCCGGAATTCACCTCGCTCTGCCCGATGACCGGGCAGCCGGATTTCGCCCATATCGTCATCGACTACGTGCCCGACGGCTGGCTGGTCGAGTCGAAATCGCTGAAACTCTTTCTGCATTCCTTCCGCAATCACGGTGCGTTCCATGAGGACTGCACGCTCGACATCGCCAAGCGTCTTGTCGATCTCCTGTCGCCGAAGTGGCTCCGGATCGGCGCCTACTGGTATCCGCGCGGTGGCATCCCGATCGACGTGTTCTGGCAGACGGGCAACCCGCCCGAAGGCGTCTGGCTGCCCGACCAGGGTGTGCAGCCCTATCGCGGTCGCGGCTAGGGCCTGTTCCGGTCAATGCGGGCCTGACAGGCGCTCCGGCTCAGACATCCATCGTGTCGTCGCCGCTAAAATCGGCGTCGACATCGTCGTTGGGCGACGGATCGAGATCCGCCTGCTGCCAGCCGTCATTATCGGCTGCGCCGTTCTGGTCCGGGGCGGCGTCAGGCGTTGTGTCCGAGGCCTGCGTCACCGCATCGTCGCCGTAATAGTTGTTGATCGTGGTCTCTTCGATCGGTGCGACGGTCTCGGTCGCGCCGCCAAGGCCGAGCGACGACATATGGTTGCCGAAAATGCCGCTGAGCGAGTTGGCGAGCAGCATGCCGCCCGCAACGCCCGCGGCGGTGCCCATGGCGCCGCGCAGGAAGCCGCCGCCTGACGAGGCTTGCGGTGGTGCCTGATACGGCGGCTGGTAGGGCGGGTTGGACGCAGGATAGGCTGTCCGTGGTGCGCTTCCTGCGCTTCCCCACGGTCCTCCGGCGGCTGGGCGATCGGGCTGGTAGGCCTCGCCGCTGCGATTGCCGTCCGGTCTCGGCTGCGGCTTTTCGGACGATCCGAAGAGCGAACCGAGAAAACCGCCCGAGGCGCTTTCGCTTGGCGCGTGGTCGCGTCTGGATTCCAGTTCGTGGAGACGCTCTTCGGTGCGACGGAGCTGGGCTTCGAGGGCTTCGATCCGCTGGGCTGCGGCCTCAAGGCCTTTTTCCTGAACGATGACGGCTTGCGCAAGATAATAGGGCGCCGAGGGCTGGGCGCGGACGGCCTGATCGATCAGGGTTTCGGCCTCCCGGTCGCGCGGCGTCGAGGCGGCGGTGCGGACCCGTTCGAAAAGGCCGCTGAGAAGGGATTGTTCTTCCGGTGACATGGTCGTCTCCCAAGCGTTGGATCATATGGAAATGATATCGTCGCTTGTCGGTTCCTCATGGATCGGTCTCGCGGCAGGACGCCGCCCGATCCACGCTGGCAGGGATGCCATGTCATCGACTACAGTCCGCAAATCCGGCTTTTCAGGGCCGGATCGTGGGGGGGCGGAGAAGTTTTTTTCAGATGCGCGTGGCGCCGGGCAGGCGATCAGCCGGTCACGATGAGCGCGGCACCTGCGACGGCCGTCGCCACGCCCAGCGCCCGCGAGACGATGCCGGAATTTCCCAGGCGGCCGATGAACATGCCAAGCCCGATGCCCGCCGCATGCAGGGCGGCGGTGGACAGCGCGAAGCCGAGACCGAAGGGCAGGGCGCTGGCAGCGCCGATCTCGCCGCCATGCGCATAGCCGTGGAAGAGGGCGAAGAGGCCGACCACACCGGCACCGGCCGCAGCCGGCATCCGCACCGCCATCGCGACCAACAGGCCGAGCGCCACGATGGAGGCGAGAATGGCGGGCTCGACGAAGGGCAGAGGCAGGCCGGAGAGCGCGAGTGCGAAGCCGAGGCCCATGGTGACGACGAAGGCTGCGGGCACCGCGAGACGCGCGCGGCCGCCCAGCTGTGCCGCCCAGAGGCCGACGGCCACCATGACCAGCACGTGATCGAGGCCCGTCAGCGGGTGGGTGATGCCTGCCATCATCGATCCATGTTCGCTCGGGTCGAGATGTGCGAAGGCCGGTGCGGCGGACAGGGCGAAAGCCGCGACGGCAGCGGCGAGAAAGCGACGTGTCATGATGGTCCCCTCGGTTCAGGGCGGCGAAGTGGATCGGCTTGGGAGGCGCCCCGCGGTTATCGTTCGAACCCGCATCCTAATCCGCCGTCGCGCCCTGTCCATACGGCAAATGCCCCGGGCAAGGTCGAAAGCCCGGCTCTTAACCATGGTGAAGGCGCACGTGTCTGCCGAGCCGCGTCTCTGTTGCCGCGGCTCGTGTGTTTGTTGCATTGTCATCGCGGTCGAGTCGCCTTATCTGAGCGGGTAGACACCTGAAATTTCGCGGGAGACAGCGGATGAACGAAGACGAGGACGACAAGAAGACGGAACTGCCCCTGGGCAAGGAAACTGAGGCGAACCTTTTCAAGTCGCGCTCGATTTTCATCTATGGCCCGATCAACCAGGAACTGGCGCAGAAGGTCTGCTCGCAGCTCGTGGCGCTCTCGTCGGCCAGCGACGAAGACATCCGCATCTTCGTGAATTCGCCGGGCGGCCACGTCGAATCCGGCGACAGCATTCACGACATGATCAAGTTCGTGAAGCCGAAGGTCTGGATCATCGGCACCGGCTGGGTCGCTTCCGCCGGCGCCCTGATTTACGTCTCGGTGCCGAAGGAGCAGCGCCTCTGCCTGCCCAACACGCGCTTCCTGCTGCACCAACCTTCGGGCGGCACGCGCGGCATGGCATCCGACATCGAGATCCAGGCACGCGAGATCATCAAGATGAACGAGCGCCTGAACCGGATCTTCTCGGAAGCAACCGGCCAGCCGATCGAAAAGATCGCCAAGGACACGGATCGCGACTACTGGCTGTCTGCCGAAGACGCCAAGAGCTACGGCCTGGTGTCGCGGATCGTCACGAACGTCGCCGACATCTGAGCCGTCTTTTCTGGACGCATTCTGGACCCCGCCGCTTGCCGGCGGGGTTTTTCGTTATGGGGTGGCGGTTGCCGAGAGCGGATGGGCGGCCAAGGCGCGGTCGATGGTGACGAGCCGCATGCGCTCTATGGCGCATTGGGCGAGCAGCAGCCTGTCGAACGGATCGCGGGTCGGCGGCTCCGGCGAGATGGTGTGGAGGGCGTGATGCTCGTTGATGCGGAGAAGCGTCAATCCCGCCTGCCTTGCAGCGTCCGGAAGACCGTCCAAAGGGGTACGAAGCGGAAGCTTGCCGATCCGCGATTTGATCGCAATCTCCCAAAGACTCGCCACGCTGACATAGAGGGCACCCCGTTCGGCTTGGACTTCATGCCGGATCGCGGCCGGGAGCTGCTCGGAGCGACCTTCGAGCAAAGCGATGAAGATCTGGGTGTCCAGAAGACGCGGCATCAACTCTTGGTCGGAAGCGGGAGTGGCGTGATCAAAAAGTCTTCGGGCAGCGGGTCATCGAAATCCGCCGGTATCTCCCCAAAGAAATGGGTGATACCCTTTTCGCGCTTGTAGGCTTCCAGCCTCTCCCAATCGATGCCGACCTTTTCTTTCGCCGGAACAAGCTCCATGACCGGTTTGCCATCGCGGGTCACGGTGAAGCGCTCGCCGTCTTCGACGCGGCGGGCGAGTTCGGTCAGGCGGTTCTTGGCGTCTCGGATCGGGATCGTGGTCATATGGATATTGTAGCGGCAAATTAGAAATTTGCAATTTGTGCGCGGCCAGCGTTCGACCGGAAGAGGGAGCTGCGGGCTCGCGTCAAACGTTGCCTTCCACAGGCGCAATTGCCTTTTTCTTCATCTGGCCTTGCCCTTTCTTTCGGCGCCGGGTATAGAGCCCGACATGTCGAAGAACAGCGCCAAGATCATCGAGCAGTTTTCCCGTGGACGGACCGTCGTTCGCGATCGCTCGCGCGCTTTCACCTCGCTTCTTCTTCTCGGCCTTACGCGCGGTTGCCGGGTTCTTTAAGGAGCGCCCGGTGGCCGACAAGCCCACCGGCACAGCTCCTTAGCCTCCGCTAGAATCCGACGTCTCCGCAGCCTTTTCCAGAATTTGGCTCAGCATTGCCATCGTCAACCGGCCTCCGATCGGTTATGGCAGCACGCGCGACGTTTCACCGTGACAGCGATCTGGCCCCGCATATCCTCCCGTATGCCGGACGCTGTGAAGTCGAAGAGAACCGAAATGATCCTGAAATCCCATACCGTCAAACAGGGCATGCCCTCGGCCGCCGTCAAGTATCAGTCTTATCCGCAGGTGCCGATCACCGACCGCACCTGGCCGTCCAAGACGATTTCGAGCCCGCCCATCTGGTGTTCCGTCGACTTGCGCGACGGCAACCAGTCGCTCGTCGATCCCATGGGGCATGACCGCAAGGCGCGGATGTTCCAGCTGCTGGTCGACATGGGCTTCAAGGAAATCGAGATCGGTTTTCCCTCGGCGTCGCAGACCGACTTCGATTTCGCCCGCTGGTGCATCGAAGAGGGCAGTACCCCGACGGACCTGTCCCTGCAGGTGCTGGTGCAGTGCCGTCCGGAACTGATCACGCGGACCTTCGAGGCTCTGGAAGGTGCCAACAAGCCGATCGTGCATTTCTATAACTCCACGAGCGAGCTGCAGCGCCGCGTGGTGTTTGCCAAGGACGTCGCCGGCATCAAGCAGATCGCCACGGATGCGGCCAAGATGATTGCCGATATGGCGGCGAAGGCCTGCGGTGACTTCCGGTTCGAATATTCGCCGGAGAGCTTTACGGGTACGGAACTGGAGGTCTCGCTGGAGATCTGCAATGCCGTGGCCGAGATCATCAAGCCGACTGCCGAGAACAAGCTGATCCTCAACCTGCCTTCGACGGTCGAGATGTCCACACCGAACATCTATGCCGACCAGATCGAATGGATGTGCCGCAACCTCGACAATCGCGAGAACCTGATCATCTCGCTGCACCCGCACAACGACCGCGGCACCGGCATTGCCGCTGCCGAACTCGGCCTGATGGCGGGTGCGGACCGGGTCGAGGGCACGCTGTTCGGCAATGGCGAGCGCACCGGAAACGTGGATATCGTCACGATGGCGCTGAACATGTTCACGCAGGGCGTGGATCCGCAGATCGATTGCTCCGACATCGAGCGGATCAAGGATGTCTACGAATATTCCAACCAGATGGCGATCACCGAGCGTCACCCCTATGTCGGCGAGCTGGTCTATACCGCCTTCTCCGGCTCGCACCAGGATGCGATCAACAAGGGCATGAAGGCGATCAAGGTCGCCAACAAGCCGCAGTGGGAAGTGCCCTATCTGCCGATCGATCCGCGTGACGTCGGCCGTTCCTATGAGGCGATCATCCGGATCAACTCGCAGTCGGGGAAAGGCGGCATCGCCTATATCCTGCAGGAGGATTACGGCATCAACCTGCCGCGGCCGCTGCAGGTCGAATTCCGCGAGGACATCCAGCGGATCACGGACGAGCAGGGCAAGGAGATGCCGTCGAAGGCGATCTATGCGCGGTTCCTGGAGCGCTATATCGAGCAGCCGGGTGCCCGCATCCGCTACGTCGATCACACGACGCTGCCGCTCGGCGAGCATCGCGGCGCGCGCATCGTGCAGGCCGAGATCACCGACCGTGGCGAGACGAAGATGATCGAGGGACGCGGCACGGGTCCGATCGACGGCTTCATCAATGCGCTGTCGCTCTATCTCGGCGTCGATATCTCGGTTGCCGACTATTCGGAGCATTCGCTGCAGCAGGGCTCGAACGCAGCCGCCATCGCCTATGTCGAGGTGCAGTACGAGGGCGGCAAGCTGTTCGGCGCCGGCATCAACACCAATATCGTCACCGCATCGCTCGAAGCGATCGTTTCGGCGGCAAACCGGGTGATCGAGGAGCAGGCGATCTGATCGCCAGAGCCTGATCCTGCGCCTGATGCTGCGACGACATCGACCCCCGGCCGGAAACGCCCCGGGGGTTTTTGCAACCTACATCACGTCGGCGATGGCGTCGGCGAGGTCCTTGAAATTGGCCGTCGCCGAAGGGCCGACGACGACATAGGCGGCGCCCGGCTCGTTCCAAGAGATCAGCGCAAGGTCGTCGCGCATGCCTTCCGTCATGCGGCCGCTGTCATCGGTGGTCGGCGAGCGCTGGAAGCAGATGGCGTAAACCTCGCCGTCCTCATCCTTGAACAGCAGTTGTGCCGTCGGCTTGCCCGCGGCTACCAGCAGGCGTGCGCCCTGGAATGTCAGCTTGCTTGCGCTGAGATCCGGGATGGTGAAGGCGACACCTGTGCTGGCGGTCAGCCAATTGCGGATCTCCTCGTCGTTCTCGGCGGTGATCTCGACCAGGTGACGCGGCTGGCGCGCATAGACCCGGTGAGCATCCGTGACATCGTCGAGCCAGGTGCGCGCCTTGACCACGGGCGCCGACGGCGTGTTGTCGTCGATGGTGCGGCCGATGAGGTATCCTGTGGAGCCGCCGATGAGAAGCATGCCGCAGGAGGCGGCGACGGCGCCGCGCCAGAGCTTGCGCCGCTGTCGCCGAGGCGCGCCGACCACGCGTTCCTGTTTCGGGTTGATATCCGTACCCTGGCGAATGCGACGGGCGAGCGACAGGGGCACGGGATCGTGCAGGACGGCCTCGAAGCCGGACGCGCCGAAGGCACTTCCCTGTTTCAGACGCTCGAGCAGGCGTCGGGCCTCGGCATCCCTTGCCAGAAGCTGGTCGATCTCCCGACGCTCGTTCTCGTCCACTTCGCCATCGAGATAGGCCGACAGCCGCGCCTCGATGGTGGGACTTTTCGTGTTCTGCAAGGTCAGGCCCTTCTTTCCGTCGTATCGGACGCCATTGCCGCCAGCCGCAGGCGTGCGGTCGCAAGCTTGTGCGCGACGACATCCGGCGCCAGGCCGAGGATATGGCCGGCGTCCCGGTAGTTTCTCTGCTCGACGGCCACCAGCAGGAAGGCGCTGGCGAGCCCCTCGGGCATCGCAATCATCATCTGCTGGAGGGCATCGCCGCTGGTCGCTCCGCCCGCAGAGGCCGAACCGACGCGGGGATCGGCCGCCACGCGCTTGCGACCGTTCGCCTCGTCCTGCAGGGTGCGCGCCAGGATGTACAGGGCATCTTCCAGCCGGCCATGACCGTTCCAGACCGGCTGTCGTCCGGTCGCTCTCTCGCAGACGGCCTGCACGAGATCGTCCGCCTGCAGGCCGTCGCGCGTCAGCGTCAGCGCGAAGCGCCGCAGTCTCGGCAGCAGACTGACGAGATCGCGGCTGATGTCGATCGATTCCTGTGCTGGACGCATGCTTTCACCTGCGGAGGTTTTGTTCGGAGCCTTGCCGTCTGCGCGTCTTGCGAGCGCCGGGCCGTCGGTTCCGCTTCGTCTAACCGAACAGATATGAAACCATCGCACGCCGCTTCGCAAGTCGAGCCACGGTTGTATCACGGTTTTTTGCCGATCACGATGTGGTGGATCGGTGTCTAGGCGAAGAACCGCGTGGTTTCCGCCAGATGCACGCCGCGGCCGGTGTCGTTCAGCTCGAAACGCTCCCGCAGAAGCTTCCAGTTTCCGGGGTTTCCGGAGATCGAGAAGAGGTTGAAGCCGGCCGGCGGCTTGGAACCGCCGGGGCCCTGCGACGCCGAGGCGATACCGACGACGGGGACGGGCAGTTTCTGGCCGCGCAGCGAATAGACCGTGTTGAGGTGGGTGTGCCCGTGCAGGACGAGCTCCGCACCGCCGGCCGAGATCGTGGCGCCGAAGCGGCGGATGCCGATCATGCGCTTGTGGGTCGGGGTCGCGCCGCGGATGGGCGGATGGTGGATCATGACGACGCGGAACAGGCCGGCTTCGCCCGCGGCGCGCAGCAGGTTCACCGTTTCGCGGGCCTGGCGACGGCCGAAATAGCCGCTGGCGGCAAAGGGCGGGGTCGCAAGCGCGGTCGAGCAGCCGATGATCGCGACATTGCCGCGGACGCGCATATAGGGGTAGCAGTGAAAGTCCTCGTCCCAGACCGCGGGCGCATCCTCGCCGCGCATGAAGGGATACCAGGCCTTCGTCGCCTTCTCGTAGGCACCCGGCACATAGGCGTCGTGATTGCCGGGGATGACCGAAATGTTGCGCGGCTCGCCGGCGTCCTGCAGCCAGGCCGTCACCGCCTCGATCTCCCGCGAGGAGGCGAGATTGACCATATCGCCGGTAATGGCGAGGTGATCCGGGTCGATCCGGTCGATCGCATCCATGACCGCGTTCAGCGTGTTTCCCGCCATATGGCTGCGCCTGTTGCGGTGCCAGTTGATGAAGCCGGTGATACGCTTCGAGGCAAGTTCGCGGATGGACAGGCTGGGAAGAGGACCGAGATGGATGTCGGAGATATGCGCAAGTTTGAACATGGGTTCTACCTAGCGCATATCACGGGAAAAGCTAACCGCTGCGGCACGCTTTTGCCACAATGCGGAACGCGATGAGGCGTTACGCGGCCGCCAGGCGCTCGCGGCCGTGCGGGCTGTCCAGATCGAGCAGCGGCCCTTCCGGCACGATGCCGGTCGGGTTGATGGTCTTGTGGCTCTCGTAATAGTGATGCTTGATGTGGTGCAGATCGACCGTGCCGGCAACGCCGGGCGTCTGGTAGAGGTCTTTCAGATAGGCCTGAAGGTTCGGATAGTCCGCGATGCGGCGGATGTTGCATTTGAAATGGCCGACATAAACCGGGTCGAACCGCACGAGCGTCGTGAACAGCCGCCAGTCCGCTTCCGTCACGCGGTCGCCGAGCAGATAACGCCGGGTCGACAGCCGCGCCTCCAGATCGTCGAGCGTCTCGAAAATGGCTTTCACGCTCTCGGCATAGGCGTCCTGCGTGGTGGCGAATCCGGCCTTGTAGACGCCGTTGTTGACCGTATCGTAGATGCGCGCGTTCACCGGATCGATCTCGCTCTGCAAATCGCTCGGATAGAGGTCGAGCGTCGAGCCGGTCAGGCCGTCGAACGCCGTGTTGAACATGCGGATGATGTCGGCGGATTCGTTGGAGACGAGCTTGTTCTGCGCCTTGTCCCAGAGAACGGGAACCGTGACGCGGCCGGAGTATTTCGGGTCGGCCCGCACGTAGATCTCCGAAAGAGCCTTGGCGCCGAAGAGATGATCCTGCGTGTCGCCCGCACGCTCCCCGAACTCCCAGCCTTTCGCCAGCATGAGATAATCGACGACCGAGACGGAGACGAGGTCTTCGAGACCTTTGAGAGCCCGGACGATCAGCGTGCGATGCGCCCAGGGACAGGCGAGCGAGACGTAGAGGTGGTAGCGTCCCGCTTCCGCCTTGAAGCCGGCTTCGCCCGTCGGGCCGGCCGCGCCATCGGCCGTCACCCAGTTGCGGAACTGCGATTCGGAGCGCTTGAAATGCCCCTTGGTCGACGCGGTGTCGTACCAGACGTCGTGCCAGATGCCCTCGACCAGCATGCCCATGGATGGCTTCCCTCGGTTGTTGCGGTGTCTTCGATGCCACACAAGATAGGAGACCGGCAACCTCGGCATAGGCGCGCCGCGGTGAACGCTGCGTTTTCACTTGGTGATGCGTTTTTTTTCTGCTATCGGCGCACCAGCTTTTTCTCGAAAGACGTGAACATGCATTTTGCAGGAAACCCTCGACGACGCTGATGACCATGCTTTCCGGCATGCGCGGTCTTGCGCTGTCGTTCCCCATGTCTCGTTCGCCAATCGGGTTTCCCCATGTTCATGCACAAGCACGACCTCGTCTATCTGACGGAAGATGCCTCCCACGACGCCGCCATCGAACTGATCAACGAGGAGGCCTTCGGCCCCGGCCGTTTCGCGCGCGCGGCTGCCCGCATCCGCGAGCAGGGGCCGCACGACCGGTCGCTGTCCTTTATCTGCGCCGACGACGGGGAGACGATCGGTTCCGTGCGGATGACCCCCGTCTCCGCCGGTCCGGTCGCCGCCCATCTGCTGGGACCGCTGGCCGTGCGGCCTTCCCACAAGAACCGGGGGATCGGGCGGGAACTGGTTCGGATCGCGGTGGAGGCCGCCCGGCGCAAGCGGTCGGAAGCCGTCATTCTCGTCGGCGATGCTGCCTACTACCAGCCGCTCGGCTTCGAGCCGGTCTCGCGCGGGGCGCTCCTGTTTCCCGGTCCCGTCGATATGGCGCGGGTTCTCGTGGTGCCGATCGGCGCCGACATTCATGCGCGGCTTGCCGGCGAAATCCGTTGGCGCGGCTGAGAGAGCACGCGTCTGCGTTTCTCTGTGCCAGCCGCTCCCATTGTCGGGGCTCGCGTAAACGTTCCTCAATGTTGTGCGGCTAGGTTTACGCGGTGTCCGGACCCCGTGCCGGGCGGAGCCAGGGTGCGCGTTCATGTCCGGTCTGAAAAGTCTCGTTCTCGCGTTCCTCGTCTTCATGCTCGGCTATCTCGGGGTCGCCGGCGACGAGCGCTGGTACCGCTTCAACCCGCCGCCACCTTTGCCGCGGGCCGATGACAGCGGCTTTGCCGCGGTCAACGGTATCCGCATGTCCTATGCGGTCTACGGCAAGGGCAGGGGATCGCCGATCCTGCTCATCCATGGCGGCATGGGGAGCGCCGATGTCTGGGGCTTCGAGGTGCCGATCCTTGCGAAGACCCATGAGGTCATCGTCGCCGACAGTCGCGGCCATGGCCGGTCCACCCGCACGGATGCGCCCTTCACCTATCATCTCATGGCGGAGGATTATGTCGCGCTGCTGGATGCGCTGAAGATCGAGCGGACGGCGCTGGTCGGCTGGAGCGATGGCGGCATCATCGGTCTCGATATCGCGCTCAACCATCCGGAGCGGTTGACGAAGCTGTTCGCGCAGGCCGCCAATGTCTCGCCGGACGGGCTTCTGCCCCAACCGCGCTTCTCGCTCCAGCAGCCGGACGGAAACCGCGACGAGACGGATTACCGGCGGTTGTCCGCGACGCCCGACGATTTTCCGGCATTCCGGGCCGCCATTGCCAAGCTCTGGGCGACCGAGCCGCGCTACTCCGAGGCTGAGCTGAAGAGCATCCGCGTGCCGACCCTGATCGCGCTCGGCGATCACGACGAGGCGGTGAGCCGTGCGCATTCCGAATATATCGCCCGCACCATTCCCGGCGCGCGCTTCCTGCTGCTCAAGGATGTCGGCCACAAGGCGCTCTATCAGGATCCGGTCGGCTACTGCGCCGCGGTGATTGCCTTCCTCGACGGGCGCGGGCCGAGCACCTGAACCCGTTAGCGGCCCTCGCGATACCAGGTGCTGGAGAGGACGAGCACTAGGGCTGCGAGGCCGAGGAAGCCGGCAAAGAGCGGCAGGGAATTGACCCCCTTCAGCACGGTTTCATCGGTCATGCGCAGCGACATCCGATTGGCGTCGGCGACGCGAACCTGACCGCGCACGGGCAGAATGGCCGGGATATCGATGGCGCCGGAGGCATCGGCCACGCGGTGGACGAGACCCTTCGTCTTCTCGGCCCAGGGCGCCAGCAGCTCTTCCGTCGATACGGTCGCCTTGAATTCCGGCGCATCGACGCTGCCGACGTGGACGAGCGTGGTCAGATCACCGTTCGCCACCTCGAACAGGCCCGTTTCCGCAGTGCGCACGTCGGCGCGGTAGAGACCGGGCTCGCGTTCCGTCAGGCCCACATCCAGCGTGCCGCCCGAGGGCAGGGTGAGGCGGGCGGTGCCGGGATCGCCGGCGATGGTCTGGCGGGTGATTTCGAGCGTCCGGCCGCTGGCGCGTGCCGTCAGCGCTTCCTCTTCGAGCGCCGGTTCCTGCATCAGCCAATGCGCCGTGCGGCGATAGAGCGACACGCTCGGACCGCCGCCTTCGAAACCGCGTGCCCAGAGCCAGCCCTGGTCGGACAAAAGCATGGCGACGCGGCCCTTGCCCACACGGTTCAGCACCAGCAGCGGCTTGTTGTCGGCGCCCTGCATGATCGTCTGCCCCTCGGGCGGATCGACATCCACGGTGCGGAACCAGCGGCCCCAATGCGGCGGCTCGCTGTTTGCCCCTTCGAGCCCGCGCGTCACGGGATGCTTGCGACCCTCGTCCGTCAGCCTCGGAAAGAAGGCCTTGTCGTTCATCTGCCCGGTCGGGCTGGCGGGAAGGACGGCGGAGAGGGGGGTCGTCGCGATCGAGTCGGCGCCCGCATGTTCCGGGCCGGCGGCGATCAGCAGGGCGCCGCCGTTTTCGACATATTGGGCGATGTTGTCGTAATAGATGATCGGCAGCACGCCGCGGTGCTGGTAGCGATCGAAGATGATGAGGTCGAACTCGTTGATCTTCTCGATGAACAGCTCGCGGGTCGGAAACGCGATCAGCGACAGTTCGTTGATCGGGGTGCCGTCCTGCTTTTCCGGCGGGCGCAGAATGGTGAAATGCACCAGATCGACCGAGGCGTCCGACTTCAAGAGGTTGCGCCAGGCACGCTCGCCGGAGTGCGGTTCGCCCGAGACGAGGAGGACGCGCAGGTTCTCGCGAATGCCGTCGAGCACGTGGACGGCGCGGTTGTTCGCCCCGGTGACCTCGCCGGCCAGCGGCGCGACGGCAAATTCCAGAATGTTGTTGCCGCCGCGCGGCACGGTGAAGCGGAAGGGGATGTCGGTGCCGGGCTCCGCCTGCTGCGTGGCGATCTCCTGCCCGTTGAGGCTGACGGTGACTTCGGCGGTACCGGACGGCGTGCGGCCGTCGTCGATGACGCGGAAGGTCACGGCCTGTTCCTCGCCGACGATGCCGAAGCGGGGGCCGCTGATCACCTCGATCCGACGATCGAACTCGTCGGGCTGGCCGGTGATCAGGCCGTGGATCGGGGCATCGAAGCCGAGCGGCTGATTGATGTCGGGCACGTCGTGGATCTGGCCGTCGGTGATGAAGATCGCGCCGCCGACGCGGGCCGGGGGGACATCGGAAAGGGCATTCGACAGCGCCGAGAACAGGCGTGTCGAGGGCGTCTCGGTGTCGGCATCGTCGGCGGCTTCGACGATCCGCGGCTCGATCTGCGGGAAGCGTGCGAGGCGCTCCTTCAGCGTCGTCAGCGCCTGGTCGGTCATCGCCCGCCGGTTGGCAGCACCCTCTCCGACATCCTGGCTCTGGCTGCGATCGACCACGACGGCGACGATGGTGGACAGCGGCTCGCGTTGCTCCTGGAAGAAGACGGGATTGACGAGCGCAAGGCAGAGCGCGGCCAGCGCCAGCGCCCGCAACACGGCACCCCGCACGCCGCGCCACAGCGACAGGGCGACGAGCAGGGCGGCGAGGATCGACAAGGCGATCAGCACGGCCTGGGGAACGAGGGGCGAAACGTCGATGGTCATCTGTGGGCCTTCACTGATCGGCCTTCACGGGCCAAGCCGTTCACTGGCCAAGCCGTTCGAGCAGGGCCGGAATGTGGACCTGGTCGGCCTTGTAGTTGCCGGTGAGCATATACATCATGATGTTGACGCCCGAGCGGAACGCGTATTCGCGCTGCATCTCGTCCGGCGGCACGGTCGGCAACAAAGGTGCACCATTGTCGTCCGTCGCCCAGGCGCCGGCCAGATCGTTGCCCGTGATCATGATCGGCGAAACGCCATCGCCCGAGCGGGCGGGACGCTCCGACGGCTCGCCGTCATTGTGCGGCTGCGCCTCGATCCACAGAGGGCTGCCGGTATAGCGGCCCGGGAAGGATGAGAGCAGGTAGAACGACTTGGTCAGCACGTTGTCGGTCGGCACGGGTTCGAGCGGGGGAATGTCGAGATCGGCCAGGATC
Organism: Rhizobium sp. PP-F2F-G48; assembly: GCF_004342335.1. Taxonomy (NCBI): domain Bacteria; kingdom Pseudomonadati; phylum Pseudomonadota; class Alphaproteobacteria; order Hyphomicrobiales; family Rhizobiaceae; genus Rhizobium; species Rhizobium sp. PP-F2F-G48. The sequence continues at coordinate 364,409 of NZ_SLVH01000001.1, forward strand.
GCCTGCAGGCGTTCGGTGTTCGGACTGGTGCCGGAGGCGGCCGACAGGGAAGAGAGCTGGTCGCGCGTGTCGAACAGCACGGTTCCTCCGGCGCGCATATAGGCGTCGATCCGGCTGATCGCGGCAGGGCTCGGCATGTCGGCATTGGCGGAGATCGGCCAGTAGATCAGCGAGTAGAACGACAGCTCGTCCTTGGAGATATCGAGGCCGACCGGCGCGCCGGGCTCAAGCGTCGTGCGATAGGTGAGGAATTCGGTCAGGCCCGCAAGCCCGCGCTCGGAGATGCGATCCACCTCGCTCTCGCCGGTGACGACATAGGCCAGATGCGTGTTGTCGAGATGGCTGAGGATCTCCTCGTCGCCGGGCCGGGTGTCGTCGAACGGCCCTTGAGCGGGGGCCGCCTGTGTCGGCGGCGTGGCTTGCGCCTGGGCCTGTGTCTGGGCCTGGGCCTGGGCGGGCTGCGGCGCGAGCGCAGCGGCGCCAAACCAGATCATGCCGATCGCCAGCATGGCGGTTGCGGTCCTCAGCCGGTTCGGACGCGCGAAGGTGCCGGCCATGAAGAGGACGATCAGCGTGTCCAAGAGCAGAAGGATCAGCGCGGCGGTGAAGAGGGCCGGTTTCATCGACCAGGCCTCGCTGCCGATCAGGGCTTCGCTCGTATAGGGCATCGGCAGGTTGGTGCTTTCGATCGGACGCAACGTCGCGTCGCGGGGCAGGAGGTTCAGGGCGACGAAGCCTTCCTCGGAGCCGTACAGGCCGGGCGGATGCTCTCCATCGGCCACGGGCGTCACGCCCGCGGCGATCTCCAGCGGACGCGCGCCGCCGGTCTCGGTGACGAGCGTGCCATCGGCATTCATCAGGCGATAGGGCGGCAGGGCCTGTGCCGAAGCGCTGCCTTCGCTGGTGACGCCGCCGCTGCGCGACAGCTGCACGACGCGGCGCAGCATCTCCACGAAATCACCCGAGATCGGCAGGTTCGACCAGGTCGCTTCCGCGCTGACATGGAAGAGCACGATGCGCCCGGCGCCCAGCGTGCGCGTGGTGACGAGGGGGGTGCCGTCGGCAAGGCTTGCCCAGGTGCGCTGCGAGAGATCGGCCGTGGGTTCGGCCAGTACCTGCCGGTTGACGGTGATGCCTTCCGGGCGCGGCATGCCGGCAAAGGGACTGGTGGCGGGGTAGGGCGCAAGCGGCTGGGGCTCCGACCAGGAGAGCGTGCCGCCCAGCGCGCGTTCGCCCTGGCGCAGGCGCACGGGCACCAGGGGATCGTCCGCAGGGGCCGCGGCAAGGCGTGGACCGGCAAAGCGCACCAGCGTGCCGCCGTTCTCGATCCAGCGCGTCATGGCCGGCGTGGTCTCCTCCGGCAGGCGGCCGATATCGGCCATGATGACCATCGAGGGCTTCTGCTCGAGAAGCTGCGGCAGCGCGACGGCCAGATCGTTCTCCGTCGGCTGCACGAGGTCGGCATAGGGCGCCAGCGCGCGGTTGATATAGTAGAGCGGCGAAAGGAGCGGCTGCGACTGGTCGCGCGCTTCGCCCGAAAGAAGCGCCACGCGCCGGCGACGAAATCCGTCGTCCAGAAGATAGGTGCTGCCCGCCGTCGCGAGGCCGTCGATGCCGATGCGGGCGAAATCGTTGCGCAGTTCGAAGGGCGCGGTCAGGGTGCCGGAGGCTGTGGCCTCGCCTGCGGGGAAGGTGATGCTGCCGTTCGAAATGGTCCGGCCGCGCGTGTCGAAGGCGGTCAGGGCGATCGTGCGGGGTGCCGCAGTCTGAAGGCGCGTCGCGGTGATCCGCATGGCGTCCGCCTCATTGACGGCGCCGATCAGGGCGATCGCATCGCCGCCATCGCCCGCGATTAGTCGCAGGCTTTGCGGAGACAGGCCCGCCAGGTCGCGCATCACGGTGTCGTCGCCGGAAACGATCCCGTCGCTGATAAAGGCGAGCGTGCCGGGGCGCGTGCCGTCGAGCCCGGTGCGCAGGGCGGCAACCGCCTGGGCGCGGTTGGGGCGCAGCGGGCGCGGGGCGGCGGCGGCAAGCCGGGTCCGGGCCGCGGTGGCCGTGCCCGGCACGCCGTCATTCTCCGGCTCTGCCGTCAGCACGAGGGAGACCGGCACGTCGGCGGCTTCGGCCTCGGTGATCAAGGCATCCGCCGTGCGCACGCGGCGCTCCCAGTCGGTTGCGGTCGCCCAGCCATTGTCGATGACCAGCGCCAGCGGTCCGGCGGACGACAGCGTTCCGACCTTCGGATTGACGACGGGATCGGCGATGGCGAGGATGATCAAAGCCGCCATCAGCATGCGCAATGCCGTCAGCCACCAGGGGCTCTTGGACGGGGTCTCCTCGCGTTTCAGCACGCTGGCGAGAATGCGCAGCGGCGGGAAGGCTTCGGTCACGGGCTTGGGCGGCGTCAGCCGCAGCAGCCACCAGATCGCCGGCAGCGCGACGAGGGCGGCAAGCATCAGCGGGCTGGAAAAGACGAAGGGCAGGACGCTCACAGCTGGCCTCCATGCGTGGCGCGTCCGGGCATGCCGGAGAGGTGCATGTGCACGGCGACGAGCGCTTCGGAGGCCAGATGGTCGGTCCGGTGCGGAATGAAGGTCCAGCCCATGTGGCGAAGGGACTGGCCCAGGCTGTCGCGGCGCGCGAGATAGGCGCGGCGATAGTCCTCGGCGAGGATTTCGGCCCGGCCGGCGGTCAGCTTTTCCCCGGTTTCCGGGTCCGTAAACTCCGTGCGGCCGGCATAGGGAAAGGTTTCCTCGGCGGGGTCGGCGACCTCGATGACATGGCCGCGCATGCCGCGCCGGCCGAGAGGGCCGAGGCGCTCCATGATGGCGGGGGCGGGATCGAGAAAATCGCCGATCAGCACGAGATCGCTCCAGCCGCGGATCATGCCGGTTTCCGGCAGGCCGGAGGAGAGGTCGCTGTGGATCAGCGCGGTTGCGAGCCGCTCGGCCGCATTGCGCGCGGACACCGGTTCCATGACGCCGGGGCAGCCGATGCGCTCGCCCGAGCGGGCAAGGATCTCGGCCAGGGCCAGCATGAGCACCAGCGCCCGGCTTTCCTTCGACACGGTGCCGAAGCGCGACTTGTACATCATCGAGGGCGACAGGTCGGCCCAGAGCCAGATCGTGTGGGCGGCCTCCCATTCGCGGTCGCGGACATAGGTGTGGTCGTCGCGGGCGGAGCGGCGCCAGTCGATGCGCGACAGGCTTTCGCCATCCGAATAGGGGCGGAACTGCCAGAAATTCTCGCCGATGCCGCGCCGGCGGCGGCCGTGCCAGCCGGAGATGACGGTGTTGGCGATGCGGCGGGCTTCGACCATGCAGTCCGGCACGAGGGCGGCCCGGCTCTGGGCCCGCGAGAGAAGCTCACCGGAGGGCGTGCGATCGACGATGTGCCCGACGGCGTTCACCATCCGGTCAGGCCTTGAGGGTCTTGACGAGGCCGGCGATGACGTCGCGCACCGACATGCCTTCGGCGCGGGCGGCGAATGTCAGCGCCATTCGGTGCTGAAGCACGGGCTCGGCAAGGGCCGCGATGTCATCGACCGAGGGCGCAAGGCGGCCGTCGTACAGCGCGCGGGCGCGGGCCGTCAGCATCAGCGACTGGCCGGCGCGCGGGCCGGGACCCCAGGCGACGTGACGGTCGGTATCGGCATTGCCGTGGCCCGGGCGGGCGGAGCGCACCAGCGTCAGGATGGCATCGACCACGGTTTCGCTGACCGGCATCTGACGGATGAGATTCTGGATGCCCATCAGCTGCGGCGCGTCGAGCACGGCTTTGACGCTGCTTTCATGGGTGCCGGTCGTTTCCAGCAGGATGCGGCGTTCGGCGGCAAGCTCGGGATAGTCCACATCCACCTGCATCAGGAAGCGGTCGAGCTGGGCTTCGGGAAGCGGGTAAGTGCCTTCCTGCTCCAGCGGATTCTGGGTGGCGAGAACGTGGAAGGGCCGCGGCAGGTCGTTGCGCTGGCCGGCAACCGTCACGTGATATTCCTGCATGGCCTGAAGCAAGGCCGATTGCGTGCGCGGGCTGGCGCGGTTGATCTCGTCGGCCATCAGGAGCTGGGTGAAGATCGGGCCCGGCACGAAGCGGAACGAGCGGCGACCGGTGTCGTCCTGGTCCATGACCTCGGAGCCGAGAATATCGGACGGCATCAGGTCGGGGGTGAACTGGACGCGGTTGCTGTCGAGGCCGAGCACGGTGCCGAGCGTGGTGACGAGCTTGGTCTTTGCAAGCCCGGGCACGCCGACGAGCAGCGCGTGGCCGCCGGAAAGGACGGCGAGCAGGGTCTGCTCGACCACGCTTTCCTGACCGAAGATGACCTTGCCGACTTCCGTGCGGATGACGGCGATGTCGGCCAGCGCCTTTTCAGCGGCGGCGACGATCGCCTTGTCGTCGAGCGCGGCGTCCGCCGTGTTCATCAGTCCCATCGCTCAACTCTCCGATCGCCCGGCGCCCGATACGACCCTGATCCGAACGGGAATTTCGAATCGCATCCGCGCCTGTTCCGTGTTCCATTTCAAACTAGCTATCACCTTCAGGCTGACAAGCCATGTGCAGCGCACTATCTCGTGAGGCTCAGTCTGATAAAATGCAAGATCAGGGGCAAACGGGACAGAACGATGGCAGCGGCGAAAACGGACGACACGAGCGATGCAGCCGGTCTCGCGGCGATGATCGCGCGGGCGGCGGGACAGGCCGTCACCATCGAGGGTGCGGCGCCCCGCGGCGTGGCTCCGGTGGAGCGCTGGAACCCGCCCTTCTGCGGCGATCTCGACATGGAAATCCGCGCTGACGGAACGTGGTTCTACATGGGAACGCCGATCGGCCGGCCGGCGCTCGTCCGCCTGTTCTCCACCGTTCTGCGCAAGGACGAGGACGGCAAGACCTATCTGGTGACGCCCGCCGAGAAGGTCGGCATCCGCGTGGTGGATGCGCCGTTCCTCGCGGTCGAGATGACGGCGACGCAGCGCGACGGCGTGCCCGTCCTGTCGTTCCGCACGAATGTCGGGGATGTCGTGGAAGCCGGTCCCGAGCACCCGTTGCGCTTCGAGATGGCCGGAGAGCATGCCGAGATGAAGCCCTATCTGCATGTCCGCGGACGGCTGGAGGCGCTCGTGTCGCGGGCCGTCACGTACGATCTCGCGGCGCTCGGCGAAGAGATCGAGATCGACGGCGTGCCGACCTTCGCGGTGCGCTCCGGCGGCGCTGTCTTCCCGATGATGTCGGCGGAAACGCTCGCGGCTCTTGCGGAATGATCGCGGCTGGACGATGACGCTGTCATGACGGATGCCACCAACGCCACCTCGGCCATCACCGATTTTTCCGCTGCAGCATTCCGGAGCCGCGCGACAGCGCAGCGCGGCGGACCGATCGATCTTGCCTGGCGGGATCACGCCGACATTCTGCTCAATCCCGATGTCGTGCCGTATATCGAGACGCTGTCGCTCCGGGATGCCGCGGTTCTCGTGCCGGTGGTGGATGACGGCGCGGATGCCGGGGTCATCTTCACCGAGCGGACGACGACGCTGCGCAAGCATTCCGGGCAGATCGCCTTTCCCGGCGGTTCGGTCGATCCCGAAGACCGATCGGTCGAGGATGCGGCGCTGCGGGAAACCGAGGAGGAGATCGGCCTCGATCGCGCCTTCATCGAACCCGTCGCGCGGCTGCCGCATTACATGGCGCTGTCCGGTTTCCGCATCACGCCGGTGCTCGCCATCGTGCGCCCCGGCTTTACGCTGTCCCTGAACCCGGACGAGGTCGCGGGCTCTTTCGTCGTGCCGCTGTCGTTTCTGATGAATCCCGACAACCACGCGGTCGATAGCGGCCACTGGAAAGGCGCGGAGCGGCACTACTATTCCATGCCCTATGAGGGGCACCGGATCTGGGGCATCACGGCCGGCATCGTCCGGATGCTGTATGAAAGGCTTTACGCATGACCGCTGCCACACCATCCGTTGCAGATCAGCCCTGGTTCCAGGCGCCGGCGCTGCGCCGCATCTTCGACCTCCTGAACGCGGATGGCGGCGAGGTCCGGGTGGTGGGCGGCGCGGTGCGCAATGCGTTGATGGGTGCCGAGGTCAGCGAGGTCGATCTGGCGACGACGCTGCCGCCCGACGCGGTGACCGAGCGGGCCAGGGCGGCCGGCATCAAGGTGGTGCCGACCGGCATCGCGCATGGCACGGTGACGCTGGTCCTCGACGGTGTGCCCTTCGAGGTGACGACGCTGCGCCGCGACGTGTCCACGGACGGCCGGCACGCCCAGGTCGCGTTCGGAACGGACTGGGCGGTGGACGCGGCGCGACGGGACCTGACGATGAACGCGCTTTATGCGACGGCCTCCGGCGAGGTGATCGACCTCGTCGGCGGGATCGCCGACATCGAAAAGGGCATGGTCCGCTTCATCGGCCCGGCCGCCGAGCGGGTCGCGGAAGACTATCTGCGCATTCTTCGGTTCTTCCGGTTCTTCGCCTGGTACGGCTCCTTCAGGCCGGATGCGGACGGTTTGCGCGCCTCGGCACAAGCGAAGGCGAAGCTCTCGACGCTCTCGGCGGAGCGGGTGTGGGCCGAACTCAAGAAACTGCTGTCGGCGACAGACCCCGGCCGGGCGCTGTTGTGGATGCGGACCTCCGGCGTTCTCACGGAAATCCTGCCGGAAAGCGAGAAATGGGGCATCGACGCCATTCCGGGGCTGATTGCGACGGAGCAGGCTCTGGGATGGCCGGTCGATCCTTTGCTGCGCCTGGCGGCCATGGTTCCGCCGGATGCGGAGCGGCTGGAGGCCATGGCCTCGCGGCTGCGTCTCTCCAAGGCGGAAGGTGCGGTGTTGCAGGCATTTGCACAAGCCGGCGCGATCAAGGACGGAATGGCGGAGTCAGCGCTCGACCGGCTGCTTTATCGTCAGGGGGCAAGCGGCGTGGTGTTTCGCCTGAAGCTGGCGCTCGCATCCGCGCGGCAGAAGGCGGACACCGACGGGGAGGCGATGGCGACCGTCGCCCGCCTCGGGCGTCTGCTCGACCGCACGCTTGCCTGGAAGAAACCGGTATTTCCCGTGAGCGGCAGTGACCTGATCGCAAGCGGAGTTTCGCCGGGTCCGGCGATGGGGCAGAAGCTTTCAGAGCTCGAAGAGGCCTGGATCGCCTCGGGTTTCCGCGAGAGCCGGGAAAACCTGCTCGCGCGCGTCACGGGCGAATAGCCGGTCTCGAATGGGCTGGGTCGCGCGAGCCGCAGGCCGGATGCCTGCGGCGCTGTTGCTGGCCTTATTCAGGCCGCCTTCGTTTCCTCGACGATCCGCGACTTGATGTTGTCGATCATGTTTTCGCGGATCACGCTCTCACCATGGGCCTGGCGCAGATGCTCCACGCTTCGCCGCACGATCTCGGCGTCGTTGTCGGCCCGCGTATGCCAGTCGCAGCCGGGGACCAGCGCACCACATTCAAACAGTCTCATTGTTTCCTCCTGTTCTTATCCTCCTGCCGCCCCCGCCTTTCAACGCAGAGATGGCATTGGCAAACACGCAAGACCGGCGAATGGTTCCGGAAACGGCCTTGCCGTCACATTCTCGCCAGGTGAATTGGCGAGAAGGGGCGCGGGCTGAGAAACGCAAAGGAAGCTTCTGGCTTCCCGGAAACACGGAAGGACAATGAATGATCAACCGCCCCACGACAACGTTCCGCACCAGGACCGTCTCCACCCCCGTCGCCTCGCTGACGGCCGCGCTCCTCGGGATCCTCGTCGTCCAGTCGCCGGCCTTTGCGCAGGGTGCGGCCGAACCGCAGGCGACGCAGCCGCGCACCCCGTCTGCCGGAGCCACGCAGGTTCCAGCGCCGCAGGCCGCGATCACGGACGAGAAGCTCAAGGCCTTCGCCGTCGCCTATCTTCAGGTCGACAAGGTGCGGCAGGACTACACCCAGAAGATCGGCACCACGACCGATGCCGCAGCAAAGCAGAAGCTGCAGAACGAGGCCAACCAGCAGATGATCAAGGCGGTGGAAACCTCTCCCGGCATGTCGCTAAACGACTACAAGACCATCATCACGGCGGCGCAATCCGACCCGACCGTGGCGCGCAAGGTGCAGGAAAACCTGCAGAAGAGTCCGGCTGCTGCCGACTGATCGCGCATTCGAAGCGGTCCGGCCGACAGGCCGGGCCGTTTGTCCTCAGGACCGGAAACCCGTGAAAAATGCTGTAGGGCCGGACCCTTTCCGGTGCTAAGACGTGGGCTCTAACAGACCTTTGCGAGGCCTTCCGTTTTCATGACGTCTTCCCTACAGAGCGAGCTTGCTGCCGCCATCCGCACCATCGAGAATTATCCGAAGCCGGGCATTCTCTTTCGCGATATCACAACGCTTCTCGGCAATCCGCGGGCGTTCCGCCGCTCGATCGACGAACTCGTGCATCCCTTTGCCGGGACGAAGATCGACAAGGTCGCGGGCATCGAGGCGCGCGGCTTCATCCTCGGCGGTGCCGTGGCGCACCAGCTGTCCTCCGGTTTCGTGCCGATCCGCAAGAAGGGCAAGCTGCCGCATGATACGGTGCGTATCGCCTACAGCCTCGAATATGGCGTGGACGAGATGGAAATGCACCGCGACGCCATCACGCCGGGCGAGAAGGTCATCGTCATCGACGATCTGATCGCGACCGGCGGAACGGCCGAGGGCGCGTGCAAGCTGCTGAAGCAGATGGGCGCCGATATCGTCGCCGCCTGCTTCGTCATCGACCTTCCCGATCTCGGCGGCCGCAAGAAGCTTGAGGCACTTGGCGTCGAGGTGCGCACGCTGGTCGAATTTTCCGGACACTGAATGAAAAGGCCTCGGGCATGTCCGATGCGGAGATGCCCGTGCGGAGATGCCTGGGGCCCTGTCACGTTCCCGGAGCGGCTGGGATGGCAGCCGTTTCGGCGCTTATGTGTTGAAGCGGAAGTGGATGACGTCGCCGTCCTGGACCACATATTCCTTGCCTTCGTCGCGCGCCTTGCCGGCTTCCTTCGCGCCGCTTTCGCCACCGAACTGGATGTAGTCGTCATAGGCGATGGTGTTGGCGCGGATGAAGCCGCGTTCGAAATCCGAATGGATGACGCCGGCGGCGGCCGGGGCCTTTATGCCGCGCTCGATGGTCCAGGCGCGCGTTTCCTTCGGTCCCACCGTGAAATAGGTGATGAGGTCGAGCAGCTTGTAGCCGGCGCGGATGAGACGGTCGAGGCCGGCTTCGCTGAGGCCGAGCGCTTCGAGGAACTCCCGCGATTCGTCTTCCGGAAGCTGGGCGACTTCGGACTCGATGGCTGCCGAGATGACCACCGTTTCCGCACCCTGCGCCTTGGCCATCACCTCGACGGCACGCGTATGCGCATTGCCCTCGACCGCATCCGCCTCGGCGACATTGCAGACATAGAGGACCGGGTGCGATGTCAGCAGGTTGAGGCTCTTGAGGATCAGGAGTTCCTCGGCGTTGAGCGTGGAGAGCAGCGTGCGGACAGGCTTGCCCTCGTTCAGAAGCTTCAGCGACGCGTCCATGATGGGAAGGGCGGCGACCGATTCCTTGTCCTTCGAGCTCGCGCGCTTGCGGGTCTGCTCGGTCCGCCGCTCCAGGCTCTCGAGATCGGCCAGCATCAGTTCGGTTTCGATCGTGTCGGCATCCGCGACGGGATCGATCTTGCCCTCGACATGGGTGATGTCGTCGTCCTCGAAGCAGCGCAGAACGTGCACCACGGCATCGACTTCGCGGATGTTGGCGAGGAACTGGTTGCCGAGACCTTCGCCCTTCGACGCGCCGCGCACGAGGCCGGCGATGTCGACGAAGGCGATGCGGGTCGGAATGAGTTCCTTGGACTTGGCGATATCGGCCAGCTTGCGCATCCGCGGATCGGGCACGGCGACCTCACCGGTGTTCGGCTCGATGGTGCAGAAGGGATAGTTCGCCGCCTGCGCCTGCGCCGTTTTCGTCAGCGCGTTGAACAGCGTGGACTTGCCGACGTTCGGCAGACCGACGATACCGCATTTGAAACCCATGGCGTGACGACCCGTCTCTACTCGTTTTGCAATGCGGTGCCTATGGGCGAAAGCGGCTGAAGGGTCAAGGGGGCGGGCCGCGTGCGGGCGTCCGGACGCTGTTGGAAGACGGGGCCGCGCCTTGAATCTGCTTGGTCACGCTTGAAACCGGTGACGCGCGATGTGATATAGCGGCTTGCCTGTTCCCGGGCCTTTTTCGTCGGAAAGGCGCTTGCTCATGAGCGATGATACCACCACCACGCCGAAGACGGTGACCCAGCCGAAGCTCCAGCGGCCGAAGCTCTACAAGGTCATTCTTCTGAATGACGACTATACGCCGCGTGACTTCGTGATCATGGTCTTGAAGATCGTGTTCCGGATGAGCGAGGAGAGCGGTTACCGGATGATGTTGACCGCCCATAAGATGGGCTCCTGCGTTCTCCTGGTCTGCGCCCGCGATATTGCCGAGACAAAGGCGAAGGAAGCGACCGACCTTGCCAAGGAAGCCGGATTTCCGATGATGCTGACCACCGAGCCGGAAGAGTGATCACGGCCTTGAAGGCCCCGATCGTCCTGAGCGCTTCCTCGTCCGTCTAGTCGTCCTTGTTGCCGAACATCTTCTTCAGCATGTCCGCCATCGGTCCGGTCGTCGGCAGGATTTTCGGTTGGGCGTGGTTGCGCGCCGCCCGGATGTGGGACTGACCGGCGGGCTTCTTTGCGGTCGGCGCCTTTGATCCGGGTTCGGCCGGCGGCGGGCTGCCGGTGGCAAGCGCGAGCTTGTTCATCAGCTGCGAATCCTCGGCACGGGCCAGCATCTCGGCATTGTCCGCCAAAGCCTCGAGAAGCGGCTCGAGCCAGAGCCGGTCGACCTTGGAGAAGTCGCCGAGCACATGGCGTTCCACCTGTTCCTTCGAGCCGGGGTGGCCGATGCCGAGGCGCAGGCGCCGGTAATCGCGGCCGCAATGCGCGTCCATCGACTTGATGCCGTTATGCCCGCCATGGCCGCCGCCCGTCTTCAGCCGCGCCTTTCCCGGCACGAGATCGAGTTCGTCGTAGATCGCGACCACGTTGCCGACCGGAACCTTGTAGAAGCGCATCGCCTCGCCGACGGCTTCGCCCGAGAGGTTCATGAAGGTCTGCGGCTTCATGAGGAGCACGCGCTCGCCTCCGAGGTCGCCTTCCGCAATCTCGGCCTTGAACTTTTTCGACCAAGGCGAAAAGGGATGACGGCGATGGATCGCGTCGAGGGCCATGAAACCGATATTGTGGCGGTTTCCCGCATATTTCGGGCCCGGATTGCCCAGTCCTGCAAAGATCAACATTGTCTCGTCTCGGGTCGTTTGCCGGTTCGGTGCAGAACGCGTCGCGTGCGCATGCTGCGGGAAGGGCTTTCTGCACCTGTCGGGGGCGTCCCTGTCAAGCCGGTTCGTGGGGCCGAGGCCTCTGGATCGCGCTAGTTGCCCGAAATTCGGTAGCGCTGCTCGATCTCGGCCTGGGTACCGTCCGCAATCATGCGATCGAGCACCGCCTGCATGGCGGCGATGCGCTCGTCCGGTACGGACGGGTTGCACGCAATGCCGGAGCGTGTGGATTCGACCTTGAGGACCTCTTCGAGAGGCTGATCCTGGCTGCGGAGTTCGTTGAAGGTCTTGCCCGTGATGAGGACGAGATCGACGCGGCCGGCGAGCAGTTTCTTGATGGACAGCTCGACGCTCGGCGCCGAATCCAGATGCTGGAAACCCATGGCGAGGGCGATGCGTTCGCCGATGTCGCCATTGTAGACCGCGATCGTGAAGGCCTTGGCGGCCTCGATCGAGCGGGGGAGGGCCGTGCCGCCGGAGCGGCCGACGAGCAGAAGCGCATCGACATCGAGCGGAAGCACCCATTTGAATTGCGCGGCGCGCTCGGGAAGAAACGCCGTCGTGAAGATGCAGGTTGCCGGATCCGCCTTTGCCGTTGCAAACGCACGGGCCCAGGGGACGATGTCGAGCGTGTAGTCCTGATGGATTTCCGCCAAGATCGCGCGAATCTGATCGACCGACGAACCGGTCACCACACCATTCTTCGTGAAGCCGAAGGGCGGATATTCCTCCGTCAGGAACGTCAGCGTTTTCGGGCCATCAGGAGCGGCGGCCGATTGCGCAGATGCGGCGCTCATGGGAAGAAGCAAGCACAGCACGGCTGTTGCAACCGCCGTTGCGCGTCCCGCTCTCCATGATCCCGTTTGCTGCATGCCGGCCGTCGCTCCCTGCCAAATGATCGGGCGTTGAACATGCCCGTCGGTCCGTTCGAGCCGATCAGGCCGTCGTCGCCTTGGCTTCCGAATTGCTCTCCAGCATTCTCAGCATGTCGCCGATCGGCATCGGCTTGCTGAAGAAATAACCCTGGCCATAGTCGATGCCGAGTTTCTTCAGGAGTTCCCAGTCTTCGAGCGTTTCGATGCCTTCGGCCACCGTGTCGTATCCCATCTGGTTGGAGATGGTGCGGATGCCCTTGATCAGCATGCGGCTCTTGCGGCGGACGTCCACCTCATCGGCCGTCAGCGAGCGGGTAAAGGACTGGTCCACCTTGACGATATCAACGGGGAAACGGTTGAGATAGCTCAGCGACGAATAGCCGGTGCCGAAATCGTCGAGCGCGATGCGGCAACCGAATTCGCCGAGCTGCTTCAGCACGGCGTGGACATCCGGGCTGTCGAGCATCAGCACGGCTTCGGTGATCTCGATGACGATTCGGCTTGGTGCGATGTGGTTCTTGAGGAGCAGCGCCGCAAGCTTGTGGGGCAGGGTGGTTTCGAACTGCATCGGCGAGAAGTTCACCGCGAGATAGGTGTCGCCGGTACCTTCCAGGCGCGAGATCGCCGCGAGATGGCCGATGGCCTTTTCCAGAATGCGCTCGCCGACGCGGCCGATCGTGCCGGTCTCCTCGGCGATGCCGATGATGCGGGCCGGGGAGAGGAGACCCTTTTCCGGATGGTTCAGCCGCATCAGCGCCTCGAAGCCGACGATGCGGCCATCGCTCATGCCGACGATTGGCTGGAGGTAGGCTTCGAACCAGTCTTCGCGCAGGCCGCTCTCGATATGCTGGGCGATCTCGTGCCGCTCCCGGGCGGCGTCGAGCATCGAGGTATCGAACATCTGCTTGCCGTTCTTTCCGCCATGCTTGCGGGCATACATGGCGATGTCGGATTTCAGGAGCAGATCCGAGGCGTTTTCGGCATGGACCGGGTAGAGCGCGATGCCCACGCTGCAGCTGACCGAGAGTTCGGTGCCGCGCACGACGATCGGTTCGGCAAGGCTCGCACAGATGCCGTCGCCGATGTCGCTGGCGAGCATCTCGACGTTCTCGCCATTGATGAGGATCGCGAATTCGTCGCCGCCGATGCGCGACATGGTGTCTTCGGGCCGCAGTTTGGCGCGAACGCGCGACACGACCTGTCGCAGGACCTCGTCGCCGACCGCATGGCCGAAATTGTCGTTGATCCATTTGAAGCGATCGAGGTCGATGAACACGCAGGCGAGTTCGCCGGAGCGTTCGTCGGCCTTGCGGATGCCGGCATTCAGGGCCGCCTCGAAGCCCTGGCGGTTGAGGAGACCGGTCAGGTGATCGGTCATGGCCTGCACATGGTTGCGGCTTTCGGCCTGCTTCAGCGCCGTGATATCGGTCATGACGGCGAGGGCGGCATCTTCCGTCTGCCCGTGATCGAGCGTCATGGTCTCCTGGATGAGGACGGTCATCGTCTCGCCATTCGCCTTGAGGAAAGGAACGGTCACCTCGCAGGTGTTCTGAAGGCCGGCGGCGATGCGACGGTCGCGATAGGATTCATGGGCCAGGGGGTCGAGGAAATCCGAAAACGGCCGGTCGATGACGGCTTCCCGCGCATAGCCGGTCTTGCTCAGCCAAAAGTTGCTGACGGCGACGATCCGGTCTTCCAGATCGATCGAAAACAGCATGGCCGGCGTCAGGTTGTAGATTTCGGTCGAGCGCGCATGGGCGCGGCGCAGCGCGTTCTGCTCGTTTTCGAGACGGCTCTGCATCTCGTTGAATTTGAGCACGAGCGCGCCCATCTCGTCGTCCGATTCCCATTCGACCCTCTGGCGGGAACCGAACAGGCGGCTCATCTCGATGGCGGCGGTCAGGCGCAGGAGGGGGCGGATGACGGTGATCCGATTGCCGACGATCGCCGCGATGAACACGACGGCGATGGCGACGATGAGAATGGAGAAGATAACCAGTTCGTCGGTGCCGAACCGGGCGAACAGGCCGCTGCTGCGCACATGCAGCTCGACCGTTCCGAGAACTTTCCGGCCGGTCTGCGCGTCGTAGACGATGTCGCGGGACAGGATGGCATGGGTGCCGCCCACTTCGTCGTCGGTTGCCGGATAGACGGATGAGAGGCCGGCAGAGGTGCCGGTGACCTTGACGAAGGCGATGTTTCCGTCCGCCGCCAGCGCGTGGGCGATCCGGTCCAGCGCTTCCGTGTCGAAGTCCCAGAGCGGCTTTGCCAGCGCCTTGGCGCCGGCATCCAGGATGATTTCGGCCGTGGCCAGCTGCTCGCGCTCGATGCGGCCGGAGGAGAGGTAGAGGAAGAGCACGATCAGCGGCGCGACGAAGACCAGCATGGCGCCGCAGACGATCGCGACGAAGCGATGTTCCACGGAATGCATCATTGTCTCGCCCCGGCAATCGCGTCTGTCATGGCCCGTTCCCTGCATTGATCGCACAAGGTTCCGCATGCCGGAACACAGCGCACAATCTTCGGCAACAAGACCACAAAAGCATTAAATGTTGTTGAAGCCGCCCGGCATGGGGGCGAATGCAAAAGGCCCGCCTGCGCGATGCAGGCGGGCCTTTCGATGCGGCACGGACGCTCATAAAGCTTACTTGAAAGTAAGGTTTACTCGGCGTTACCTTCGTTCTCGTCTTCGCTGGCAGCTTCAGCAGCCGGCGTGCCTTCTTCTTCTTCAGCCGTCAGGACGTCCGGAGCGGCGATCGTCGCAACCGTGAAGTCACGGTCGGTGATCGTCAGCGTCGCGTTCTCAGGCAGCGTGATGTCGGAGATGTGGATGCCGTCGCCGATCTTGGCCAGACCGCTGAGGTCGACCGTGATGGCGTCCGGGATCGCGTTTGCCGGGACGACCAGTTCGATCGTGTGACGAACGACGTTGAGAACGCCGCCGTTCTTGATGGCAGCGGACTTGTCTTCGTTTTCGAAGTGAACCGGCACTTCGACGGTCACGACGCTGTTCTTCGACACGCGCAGGAAGTCGACATGCATGGTGAAATCACGCACCGGATCAAGCTGATAGTCCTTGGGGAGGACCTGGATCTTCTTGCCGTCGACGTCGATCGTGGCGACCGTGGTCATGAAACCGCCGGCATGAATGAGCCGGGTGACTTCCTTCGTGGACAGGGCGATGGAAATCGGTGTCTGCTTGTCACCATAGATGACCGCAGGAATAAGACCGTTGCGACGCAGTTCGCGGGAGGACCCCTTACCTACCCGTTCGCGCGTTTCGGCCTTGAGCTCGTAAGTTGCGTTGCTCATGGCAATACCTTTCTTGTTGTGAAGCATCCGCAGGGCGAAGCCGCCTTGCGGATCGAGGTTTCGAGGCCTCATCCGCGTTTGCCTCCAAGGGTGTCTGCGCGGACGCGCGTCCATAACCGAGAAACCCCGAAATTGCAATGCTTGCGCGCCCTCGGCCGTTCAGAGGTCGGTAACCGTTCGGGAAGAACGTCGCGGCGCGTTAAGGACCTGATGGGTATGGCCGTGCGAGATCTCATCCGTCTCTCATAGGTGTTGCATGCTGACAATTCTCTCCTGCGTAGCGCTCGACCATTCGTATCCGCTGCTGCTTGCAGCGCTTGCCGTGTGTATCCTCGGCTCCGTCCTGACGATGCGGCTTTATGCCCGCGTGCGGCGCACCCAGGGGGTCCAGAAGCTCCACTGGCTGTTTCTGTCGGGATGTATCGGCGGCTCGACCATCTGGTCGACGCATTTCATCGCGATGATCAGCTATCGCATGTCGCTCGATCACGCTTATGATCCCTTCATGAGCCTCCTGTCGCTCGCCATTGCCGTGGGCTTCACGCTGTTCGGCTTCGGCATCACCGCCGGGCGCCAGACGGGTGCGACCATCGAGGTCGGTGGCGGTATCGTCGGTCTCGGCATCGTGGCGATGCATTATGTCGGCATGGCTGCGTTTCTGGTCGAAGGTTTCAAGACCTGGGACCCGGTGCTGACCGCCGTCGCAATGGTGCTCTCGGTCGGCTTCGGCGCGGTTGCCACGAACCGCATCGCGCGGCCGGTTACGCGTTTCTGCAAATATGGCGGAGCGACGAGCCTTATTCTGGCAATCGTCTCGCTGCACTTCACCGCGATGGCGGGGATGACGATCGTTCCCGACCCGACCGTATTGATCCCGGATATGGGCGTTTCGGACAGCGTGCTGGTCGCCATGGTTCTCCTGATCATGGCGGTCATGATGGCGCTGGGCGCCTCGGCCTATATCATCGATCTGAATTCCAACCAGTTGGCGGCCGAGCGCTACCGCCATCTTTCGCGGCACGATGCCTTGACCGGCCTGCCGAACCGGGATGCGCTCCATGAGCATGTCGGCGAGACGATGCGGCAGCCGCGCGACGACACGGCGCGCATGGCGGTCGTGGCCATCGGCGTCAACCGGTTCAAGGATGTGAACGATGCCCACGGCCAAGCCGTCGGCGACCGGGTTCTGCGGGAGATCGCGGAAAAAGTGTCCGGCATCCTGCAGACCGGCGAGTTTCTGGCCCGCAACGGCGGCGACGAGTTCGTGGCCGTTCTCGACCAGTTCTTCATGAAGGCCGATGCGAAGGAATTCGCCGAGCGGATCCTGACCGCCGTCAACCTGCCGATGGATCTGGAGGGGCGGCCCTTCCGCGTGACCGCGAGTGCCGGCATCGCACTCTTCCCCGGCTCGGGACAGACCGCGACCGATCTTCTCACGCAGGCGGATCTCGCCATGCAACGCGCAAAATCGACCGGGCCGACGGCCGTCCGGTTCTACAAGCCGAGCATGGATGCGGCCACGCGCGATCGCAGCCTCCTGTCCATCGACCTTCACCACGCCATCGACCGGGGCGAACTCGAACTCTACTACCAGCCGCAGAACGATGCCCTGAGCCGGGATATCATCGGCTACGAGGTGCTGCTGCGCTGGCGGCATCCGACGCGCGGCATGGTGTCGCCCGTCGAGTTCATTCCGCTCGCGGAGCGTACGGGCTTCATCCAGACGCTCGGCGACTGGGTGCTGGAAACGGCCTGCCGCGAAGCCTCGTCCTGGGCGCAGCCGCTGCGCATTGCCGTCAACGTTGCCCCGGCGCAGCTGGCCGACAGGCTCCTGCCGCACCGGGTGCGCGACATCCTGCTCCAGACCGGTCTTTCGGCCGACCGTCTCGAACTCGAGATCACGGAATCCGGCATCATCGGCGACCAGCAGCATGCGCTGCACATCATCCGGCAGCTGAAGGCGATGGGCGTGAAGATCGCCATGGACGATTATGGGACGGGCTATTCCTCGCTATCGACCCTGCAGAATTTTCCGTTCGACAAGATCAAGATCGACCGGAGCTTCGTCGACGGCATCGGCCGCAGCAGGCCGGCCGAAGCGATCGTGCGCTCCACGATCATCCTGGCGCGCAGCCTCGATATTCCGGTCCTTGCCGAAGGGGTCGAGACGGAGGAGCACATGACCTTCCTGCGCGGCGAGGGGTGCCTGCAGGTGCAGGGCTATCTCTTCGGAAAGCCGCAACCGCTCTCCGACATCAAGACCGCCGTCATGACGGCCGTCGAGTTCGAGCGGCCCTTGGACGATGACGAGACCGTCGATCCGTCGCCTCTGTCGCCTCTGTCGCCGGCCGTCGCGGCCTGAGGCCCGTTCAGGATGGATGGCGGGAAGCTGCGCGTCGGGACCTGACATGGGCGAGGAGCAGCATGAGCCCGCCCGCGACGATGCCCCAGAAAGCGCCTGAAATGCCGGCGAAGCTGACGCCGGAGGCAGTCACGAGGAACGTGATGGCGGCGCCGTCGCGGCTTTCCGCATCCTTGAAGGCGGCAGCGGCCGAGGTCGCGAAGGCGCTGATCAGCGCGAGGCCCGCCACGGCCTGAATGAGCACCGGCGGCGCAAGGCCGACCAGCAGCGTCACGGTGGCCGCGAGAAGTCCGAAGACGATGTAGAAGATGCCGGCGATGATGGCCGACCAGTAGCGCCGTGCGGGATCGGCATGCGAATCCGGCCCGGCGCACATGGCCGCCGTGATGGCGGCGAGATTGACCGCGTGGCCACCGAAGGGAACGGCAAACAGCGAAAAGACCCCCGTTGCGGCAAAGAGCGGGCCGGGCTCCGGTGTGTAGCCATGGACTTTGAGCACGGCGATGCCGGGAATGTTCTGCGACGCCATGGTCACGACGAAGAGAGGCAGGGCGATGGAGACGAGGCCCGCCACCGTGAAGACCGGCATGACGAAGACCGGCTCGGGAACGAGCGTCGCGACGAGGCCATCCAGCGCGCCCGGTGGAACATCGATGCCGAAGATGATGACGAGGGTGAAGGCGAGCAGGGCGGCGGGCACCGCCAGCAGCCGGTTGATTGCTCCGGCGACGGCCCAGGCCAGCACGATCGGCAAGCCGAGGGCGGGATCGGCGCCAACGGCCTTCACCGGCGCGAAACAGAGCGACACCAGCACGCCGGCGAGCATGGCGTTTGCAAGCGGCGCGGGGATCATGCCGACGAGCCGGCCAAGCGGGCGCCAGAGGCCGGCGATGACGATCATGACGCCGCAGAGCACGAAGCCGCCGGCGGCGGCCGGAAACCCGCCGGCGATCGCCCCGGAACTGGCGATGAGGGCCGCCCCTGGCGTCGACCAGGCGATGCTGATCGGAAGGCGGGTCCACACGCTCAACAGGATGGCGAGAATGCCCATGGAGACCGACAGGGCCATGAGCCCGGAGGCCGCCTCTGCCTCCGTCGCGCCCACGGCCGACAGGCCGTGCAGGATGACGGCGAACGAGCTGGCAAAGCCGACAAAGGCCGTGAGGAGCCCCATGAACAGGCTCTGGAAGGAAATCTCGCGCAGCATGATGGTCCGTCGAAAGAAATGCGGGAAAGCCGGCCGATGTCGGCCAGGGTCCGTTTCGCTGTAGCAAGTCGGAGGCTCCGAGAACACAGGCCGTCGCGATTTTTTACCGTGCCGGCGTCCCGATGCGACCTCTCTTTTCCCCTGCATGGACGTTTGGGGAAATCCCGGTATAGTGCCCGGACCGTCAGCTTTCGGGGAGGAGAGCGGATGAACCATTCGGATCACGTTCAGGCCGTGGCGCATCACGCGTCTGCGGCAGCCAGCTCGCCCGTTGCCGCATCGTGGCGGCGATGTATGACCGTGCACGGGCTTTCGCCGGAGGAGGCGCGGTCGCCCATACGGCTCGACGACCAGGCCTTTCGGCTGGCGCGCGAGCAGAGCGGCGCCCTGCTCGAAGAGGCGCGCGGCGAGATCGACAGGCTGTTTGCAACCGTGGGAAAAGCGGGTTGCTGCCTGCTTCTGACCGACGGCAACGGCGTGGCGCTCGATCGGCGCGGGGCCGCCGGCGACGACAAGGATTTCCGGGGCATCGGCCTCTGGTCCGGAACGGTCTGGAGCGAGGCGAGCGTCGGCACCAACGGCATCGGCACGGCGATCGCGGACGAGCGGCCGATCGTCATCTATCGCGACCAGCATTTTCTCAGCCGCAACACCGGCCTTTCCTGCGCGACCGCGCCGATCCGCGATCATTGTGGACGCGTGACCGCAGCGATCGATATCTCCACCTGCCGGGAGGATGCCGGGGAAATGGCCATGTCCATCCTCGCCCAGGCCGTGCGGGATGCCGCCGCGCGGATCGAATCGAACCTGTTCCACCGGGCCTTTCGCGGCCATCGTGTCCTGCTGGTGCCGGCAGAGGGCAAGACGACGCCGGCGCTGCTCGCGATCGATCGCGACGACCTCGTGCTCGGCGCGACGCGGGCGGCACGGCTGACGCTCGGGATCGACGATGTGAGAATCGCGGCCGGGATTCCCGCCTCCGATCTCCTGCACGATCGTCCCTCGGGCGACCACGAGAATCTTGACGATGCGGAGCGCGCCGCACTCCGCCGGGTGCTGTCGCGGGCGGGCGGCAATGTTTCCGCCGCGGCCGAAAGCCTCGGGATCAGCCGCGCGACGCTCTACCGGAAGATCAAGAAGCTCGCGATCGACTGATCGACGCCCTCTTCGCATCGCAGCACGGGTTGCAGCGCACGCGTGTCGCAGATGTGAGACAGTTGCGACCCCGGATCGGCTCTCCGCTTCTTTTGCTGCGGCCTGTTCCGGCGCAGGATCTCGTTCAGACAGAGGGAACTGTCCTTTCGGAGGAGAAGCACATGCTGCACCAGAAAATCGTCGAGAACCCGTTCAAGCAGAAATACGGCAACTTCATCGGAGGCGCCTGGCGCGACGCTGCGAGCGGTCGGACGTTCGACAATACGACGCCCGTCACCGGTGGCGTGCTTTGCCAGATTGCCCGCTCGGAAGCGGCCGATGTCGAGGCGGCGCTCGATGCCGCCCATGCGGCCAAGGACAAATGGGGCCGGACCTCGACCACCGAGCGCGCCAATATCCTGATGAAGATCGCGCAGCGCATGGAAGACAATATGGAGCTTCTGGCGCGGGCGGAAACCTGGGACAACGGCAAGCCGCTGCGCGAGACCATGGCGGCCGACATGCCGCTCGCCATCGACCATTTCCGCTATTTCGCGTCCTGCGTTCGCGCCCAGGAAGGCACCATCGGCGAAGTCGATCGCGATACGATCGCCTACCACTTCCATGAACCGCTCGGCGTCGTCGGGCAGATCATCCCGTGGAATTTCCCGATTCTCATGGCTGCATGGAAGCTGGCGCCGGCGCTTGCCGCCGGCAATTGCGTGATCCTGAAACCTGCCGAGCAGACGCCGGCCTCGATTCTCGTCTGGGCCGAGCTGATCGCCGACCTGCTGCCGCCGGGCGTGCTCAACATCGTCAACGGCTTTGGGCTCGAGGCCGGCAAGCCGCTGGCGACCAACCCGCGCATCAACAAGGTCGCGTTTACCGGCGAGACCTCGACCGGCCGGCTCATCATGCAATATGCCAGCCAGAACCTGATCCCGGTCACCCTCGAACTTGGCGGCAAGTCGCCCAACATCTTCTTCGCCGATGTGATGGCGGAAGATGACGACTATCTCGACAAGGCGCTTGAGGGCTTCGCCATGTTCGCGCTCAACCAGGGCGAGGTCTGCACCTGCCCGAGCCGGGCGCTGGTCAGCGAGAAGATCTACGACCGGTTCATGGAAAAGGCGCTGAAGCGTGTCGCGGCCATCAAGCAGGGCAACCCGCTCGACATGTCCACGATGATCGGCGCGCAGGCCTCCTCCGAGCAGCTCGACAAGATCCTGTCCTATATGGACATCGGGAAACAGGAGGGTGCGGAAGTCCTGATCGGTGGCGAGCGCAACATGCTCGACGGCGAACTGGCCGGCGGCTTCTACGTCAAGCCGACCGTGCTCAAGGGGCACAACAAGATGCGGGTCTTCCAGGAGGAGATCTTTGGACCCGTGGTCTCCGTCACCACCTTCAAGGACGACGCGGAAGCGCTCGAGATCGCCAACGACACGCTGTACGGTCTCGGTGCCGGCGTCTGGAGCCGCGATGCGAATCGTTGCTACAACTTCGGCCGCAATATCCAGGCCGGGCGCGTCTGGACCAACTGCTACCATGCCTATCCGGCGCATGCGGCCTTCGGCGGCTACAAGCAGTCCGGTATCGGCCGCGAGACGCACAAGATGATGCTCGACCACTATCAGCAGACCAAGAACATGCTGGTGAGCTACAGCCCGAAGGCGCTCGGCTTCTTCTGAGCCGAGGCATTTTTCAGCCGAAGCGAAATCCATTCGCCCTCGGACGAGGCGTCGAAAACGCCAGCGAAATCGCATCCGGCGAGCAGATGCTCGTCGGATGCGATTGACCGGGATCCTGCCTCAGAAACGACGCGTCTCGCGACCCACCGAAAGCTCTTCGGCTCCGGCCTGCGGGAGACGGTGCGGAAGGGTTTCTTCAGCTGTGCTGCGCCACCAGGAGCAGCGCGCTCCAGAGGAACAGCGACAGGCTGATGCAGGTCAAATAGCACTCCGCACGATACGACATGATGTGATCCTCCCAAATCCAGGGCGCAAGTATGTCACATTTATGAACAGGTCGTCACTCACTAGATTTAGTAGGGTCTCATAAAAGGACAGGTTTGTCATGCAGGGCGTTCAAGTCGGCGATATGCCGGACGGCCAGAAGCGTGTTCTCGCCACAGAGGCGGCGCTTGCCTTCATCGGGGAGATCCGCCGCGATCATCCCGACATCCTGTTCCACCAATCCGGCGGCTGCTGCGATGGCTCGTCGCCCATGTGCTATCCTGCGGACGACTACATTGTCGGCGACCATGATGTGCGGCTGGGCGAGATCGGCGGCGTCCCGGTCTATATCAGCGGCAGCCAGTTCGCGGTCTGGAAACACACGCAGCTGATCATCGATGTCGTGCCCGGGCGGGGCGGCATGTTCTCGCTCGACAACGGCCGCGAGAGGCGTTTTCTCACCCGCTCGCGGCTCTTTTCCGGCGGAGAGGCCTGCGCCGTTCCCACCGGCGCGTAGACCTGCCAGCCGTCAGCGGCTGACGCGGAAGATCTTCAGCGCCGCCGGACCCGGCGCGGCGACCGGCGCGAGATAATCGGGAACGATGCCCTTTCCGAGAGCCGCATAGAGCCCACCCGGCGCGCGCTGCGCGATCAGGTCCGTCTGTCCGTCCTCGGCACAAAAGGCAAGAAGCGTGACGCCATCGCGGTGGAGAAGCTCTCTCGCCGCATCCGGCGCGGCAAGGCCGATGTTCAGTTCCGCCAGCATGCCGGCCGTGTTGCGGTGATAGGGCGCGGCGAGCACCCGATGCCGCGTGAAGCGCAGGATGGCGGCGCCGAGATTGGAGGGGGCGGCGACGAGGCCGGTCGGCTCGTCCGCAAGCGGCGCGATCGCGTCGCGCGTGCCGCAGGCGCTCGTCGTCGTGCCCGTCATCACCGTCGCCTCCTTGCCCGTCGAGCTTGCCACTGCGGCTGCGGCCAGGCCCCAGATGCTCGGGATCGACATCAGCATCAGCCCGGCGAAGGCGAGCTCCGCGCGGATCGTTCTCGGTTCGCGATAGGCACGGGTGCGCAGATCGGACACGGCGAGCGAGAGCGGAAAGATCGAGAGGAAATTGAGGAAGGTCGTGCCGCGGATCTGAAGCATGCTGATCGCCAGCGTCGGCAGGCAGAGCGCCAGGAAGACCAGGTGCAGTTCCCGCCGGTCGTTGCGCCAGATGCGAACCAAGCAGGTGAGGATGGCGAGAGTGCCGGCCGCAAAGCCGAAACCGAGATAGGACGGCATGGTCTGCGCCAGCTGCACGATCGACTGCGCTTCTTCCACCCGGTCGAGCCAAAGGGTCTTCAGCAGCGGATCGAGGGAGGCGAGGGGGTTCTGCAGGCATTGCGGTGCGACCGACAGGGTGACCACGGCAACGGCTGCAGCCGAAGCGGCAAGGGCGAGCACACGAGCCTTCGCCGATGCCACGCTGGTTGTGAGCGCCGACAGGAAGAGCGCCAGCCCGCCGGATGTTGCGATGGCGAAGAAGCCGAGGGAGAGGTTGTCGCAGGTGACCATCGCGTAGAGATGCGGCGGGGTGGTGACAAGAAATGCCGAAGTGACGGTCGTGGCAATCGAAAGGCCAAACGCCTTCGCCGCGCCTTCCATCCGCTCTCCGTGCCATGCCCATCGCAGGGCGATGACGGTGCCGGCAATGGCGACCAGCGGCGTGGTTTCGACGCCCACCGCAATCGCGATGCCCGCCGCGATCCCGGCAAGGGTGTGGCCGCGCGGACGCCCCACAGGGTCCGTGAGGCCGGCCATGAGCAGGGCGATCAGGGCGAGCTGCACATTGTGATGATCGATGTTTCCCGGCTGGAAACGCATATTGCCGATCAGCGAGAGGACGATGAGGATGAGACCGATGACCATGGTCTGCCGTCCGCCGATATTGAAGCAGGCGCGGGCAACGCCGATCAACACCGGCGCGATCAACAGGATGGGCCAGACGAACAGGGCCGCCGCTTCGCTCGCCTGCGGGCTTAGGAAAAGGCCGAAGAAGGCGATCAGCCCGGCGATCGGCAGATCGACGAGGCGCGACCAGTGCATGAGCGTGCCGCCCTCAAGGCCAAGGCGGTATTGCATCGTGTCGAACCAGCCTTGACCGGCCAGAAAGTCCCGCACCTCGACAAGGCGCATGGCGTCGTCATTGTCGCGACCCACATAGTCCGTGGCCCGGACGCCGGCGACGAGGGAGGCGAGAACGACGATGACGATGGCAAGGAGGACGATGGACCACGGCCTGTCCCGCAATACTCTGAGTTTCAGACCTGTATCTGGAAAGGGGCCGGCACTGCGAAGGGCGGGTTTAGAATGGGTCACGGTGGGCCTCGCAAGCGTCGTCCGGGATGTCCGGCTGGCCGGCATGTTAGGGCAGGAAGGTGAAAAAAGCCTTTGCCGGACAAGGCGTGCCAGACGGCGCGATCCCGCCGCGTCAAAGACATCTTCAACGGGACCTTAAGATTTCATCGGCATTGTCGTCGGACCGCCATGGATGACACCGATGCAGACGCTTCCGACAGACCTCAGGATCGCCGTCCTTCTCCCCTGCTACAACGAGGCCGCGACGATCATCTCCGTCGTCCATGCGTTCCGCGCCGCGCTGCCGCTGGCGCGCATCCATGTCTACGACAACAACTCCACCGACGAGACGGCCCTGCGGGCGACGCTGGCCGGTGCGATGGTCACGCGCGAGATGCGGCAGGGAAAAGGGCATGTCGTTCGCAGAATGTTCGCCGATGTCGATGCGGATATCTACGTGATGGCGGACGGCGACGGCACCTATGCGGCTGCCGACGCACCCGCGCTCATCGCCACGCTCCTGTCGGAGCGGGCGGATATGGTCGTGGGCACACGCCGCGGCGTGAAGGCCGATGCGGGCCGGCAGGGGCACGCCTTCGGCAACCGTCTGTTCAACCGGCTCTACCGGACGCTGTTCGGCAATGATTTCACCGATATCTTTTCCGGCTACCGCGTGTTTTCGCGCCGATTTGCCAAAAGCTTTCCGGCCGTTTCCGGCGGCTTCGAAATCGAAACCGAAATGTCCGTGCACGCGTCGCGGCTGAAGTTGCCGGTCTGCGAGATGCCGCTCGACTATGGCCGCAGGCCCGAAGGATCACACTCCAAGCTTTCCACGTTTCGCGATGGCGGGCGCATCCTGTGGATGTTCGCCATGCTGATGAAGGAAACGCGGCCTTTTACCTTTTTCGGCGCCATCAGCGGCGCCTTCATGGCCACAAGCCTGATCTTCATGGCACCTGTGCTGGTCGAATATTTCGAGACCGGCCTTGTGCGACGCATGCCGACCTGGGTTCTCTCGGTGGCGCTGATGATGATCTCGTTCATGATGTTCACCGCCGGGCTCATCCTCGACTCGCTTGCCCGCGCCAGGGCCGAGCAGTTGCGGCTTCACTACATGGCCCTGCCGTCGAGCCCCTTTCTGGCCCAGCCCGGCGCCGGTGCGGTCGAGCCGGACCCGCATGAAGCGAGCGCTGTGCGCAGCGCGGCCGCTTAACATCTGGAGACCGATCGATGAACCGCGAGACGACAAACCGCATCCGCTTCGTGCTGGAAGACTTGCTGCCGCCGGTTGTTCGGGATTCGCGGCTGTTCCGCGCGGCGGCCAAGCTGGTCTGGGGCGAGCATATCGTTCACCTCGCCGAATTTCGCGCCCGCGCGCCGTTTCTGTCGGAGGCGGAGTATGAAGATCTCTATCGCAAGCATCCGCGCGTGCATGAGGGGACCGACAACTCGTCGGCCTGCATCCGCCGCATTGCCGACGCGATCGAAGGCGACAGCGTCTGCGATGTCGGCTGCGGCACGGGCGCGCTGCTGAAGCATATCCAGGCGTCCCGTCCCGGTCTTTCCCGCGTGACCGGCGTCGATTTCGTCGTCGATGACGCCGCGAGCCTTCCCGGTGTCGAATACATCGCCGCGCGCATCGAGGACCTGCCATTTGCGGACGGCGCGTTCGATACGGTCGTCTGCACGCATGTCATCGAGCATGTCCTCGACTACCGGCAGGCGATCGCCGAATTGCGCCGCATCGCGCGCCGCCGCCTGATCATCGTCGTGCCGCGCGAGCGGGAGTATCGCTACAGCTTCAACCCGCATTTCAATTTCTTCCCCTACACGCACTCCTTCCTGCGGGCCGTCCATCCGGTTCCCTCGATCCATGTCTGCGAGGACATCGGCCGCGACATCTTCTATTGCGAAACGGTGGAGAAGGCGGGCGCGGCCGCCGGCGGCATCGCCGCGGCAGCGGCATGAACGGCGCGGGCAGCTACAGCCCCGCCCTGTGGCTGGGCCTGACCGGCACGCCGCTGATGATTGCGATGGGGCAGGTGCTGTTCAAGCTGTCGAGCCGCACCACCGGCGAATTCGGCGTGGCCGGCATCGTCGCGCTTCTGCTCAATCCGTTGATGATCTCGGCTCTTGCCGTCTACGGCATCGGTACGCTCGTCTGGATCTTCGTGCTGAAGAGCGTGCCGCTGACGATGGCCTATTCGTTCATGGCGCTGACGTTCTGCTTCGTGCCGCTGCTTGCCAGCATCTTCCTCGGAGAAACGCTGACGCTGCGCACGGCCATCGGCGCCCTGCTGCTCATCGGCGGCATGATCGTCATCAACAGCTGATATCGAAACGTTCCGAGGGCTGGGCTCAGTCGAAGAGGCTCGAGACGGACTCTTCCTGGCTCGTGCGGTTGATCGCCTCACCGATGAGGCTGGCCGTCGAGATCACACGGATATTGTGGGCGGACTGCACCGCCGTCGTCGGCTGGATGCTGTCGGTTATGACGAGCTCCTTCAGCTTGGACGAAGTGACCCGGGCGACCGCGCCACCGGACAGCACGCCGTGGGTGATATAGGCGGTGACGCTGGTCGCGCCGTTCTTCAGGAGCGCTTCTGCCGCGTTGCAGAGCGTGCCGCCGCTGTCGACGATATCGTCGATCAGCAGGCAGTCCTTGCCGGTGACGTCGCCGATGACGTTCATGACCTCGGACTCGCCGGCCCGCTCGCGGCGCTTGTCGACGATGGCCAGCTGACAGTCGAGACGCTTGGCGAGCGCACGGGCGCGCACCACGCCGCCGACGTCCGGCGAGACGACCATGACGTTGCTGAGTTCATAATGCTCTTTCACGTCGCGCGTCAGGATCGGCACAGAGTAGAGGTTGTCCGTGGGAATGTCGAAGAAGCCCTGGATCTGACCTGCATGCAGGTCGAGCGTCAGAACGCGATCGGCTCCGGCTTCCGTGATGAGATTGGCGACGAGCTTGGCGGAGATCGGCGTGCGCGGTCCGGGTTTGCGGTCCTGGCGGGCATAGCCGAAATAGGGAATGACGGCCGTGATGCGCCTTGCCGACGAGCGACGCATGGCGTCGATCATGATCAGCAGTTCCATCAGGTGGTCGTTTGTCGGAAAGGACGTGGACTGGACGAGGAAGACATCCTCGCCACGCACATTCTCCTGCACCTCGACGAAAATTTCCTGGTCGGCGAAGCGCCGGACCGTCGCCCGCCCGAGCGGAAGATTGAGATAGTTGCAGATCGCTTCGGCCAGGAGCCGGTTCGAATTGCCTGCGAAAACCTTCATCGATGGTCCGCCTGTCGTGCTGTCCGGGATAGGCCCGAACCGGACGGTCCGTTTGCCGTAATCCGCAAGATTCCGTAAACCCGCATCCCAATGCGCAGCGGCTCCAGCGAGCGTGCGCCCGTCGATGCCGATGGGCGCTTCATAGCGGCCTTCTCCCTGAATGCAAGAGCAAGGCCGGTATCGGGACGGTTTATCCGAAAAAGATTTCGGAGGGACCACCGGAGACGGCGCTTGAAGGGCCTACCCGGCCGACGCGTCGCGCCATGCCAGGTACTGGCCGACGCTCTTGCTCGCGATGTCGCGCATGGTCTGCGGCGGAACGCCAGACCAGAGATCGGCGCCCTTGGTGTCGACGCTGTCCTGGCCCTGGATCCGGTGCAGGCGATTGCCGGCCTGGTCGAGCACGTCCCAGACATAGACGATGGTCGTCTTTCGTCCGTCCTTGAAGGCCGAGAAATAGCCCTTGAGGATGTGCTGGCTGCCGGGATCCGCCGCCGTCTTGATGATCAGGCCATTGGAGCGGGCTTCCGCGCCGAGCTGCTCGGAAAGCGGACGGATGGCTTCGACAGGCGCGCCCATGATAGGCAGAAACCGAATGCTGCCGACGGGGCCGGCTTTGGCGGCCGGCGCGATGGCGGCTTCTTCCTGCGGCGGGCTGCCCGCCACGGCCGGGACATCGTTCTCCAACGTTTCCGCCTGTTCCGCGTCCGGCGCCTGAGCTTCCGGCGTCTGCGTGCGTGCGGCGGCCTCGGTTTCGCTCACCTGATTGCCGGTCGCAGGGAAGCCGACGGCGCTTTCGTTGGCGGAGATCTGCGGCGGCGGGTTGCTGGCGAGCGCCTGCACCTGCGCCTCGAAGGAGCCGGCCGGATTGCGATAGTCCTCGTCTCCGCGCGCATAGGCGGTGCCGGTGATGTTGGGTTGCGCGTTGTCATTGGGGTCGGAGAGGCTCGCCGACCGTTGCACGCGCATCTCGTGAACGGCGGTCGCCGCATCCGGTGCGCTGCTGACGACGGGCTGCTGCGAGGACATGGTGTCGAGGTCGGCCTGATTGACCGGGGACGACTGATAGCTGCCGTCGCCGACATTTTCCGGCGGCGTCAGCGCGTCGATGCTGTTGCAGGACGACAGCGTGAAAAGGAAAGGCAGAACGCACAGCGATGCTCTGGCGCGGCTGCGCGCGATGTTCGTCGTCGTTGCAAAGAGGATGCGCACGGTCGACCTCCATCCTGGACAGATGCCGCGCCCGCCGCCCGTCTCCAGCACGCCGCATGCCTTGGGGCATGGGGGAAACGCTGCAGTATGAAACGCCGATACGCTGGCACACTGTGACGCCACCCGACGGGCCTATCCCGTCGGTCGCAAACGTCAGGCAACCAGATTACGGCGATAATCCTAAGAAGCCGTATTGATCCGGCGTCTCCTTTTTGGGGCTGGCGGGGCCTTGGGCCCGCTCTACCGTGCGCGGGATCTCAGAGGTCGATCACATCCAGGCCGAAACGGGAGAGGGCCCGCGGTGCGCCGTCGGTGGTCACATAGGTCTGCCCGAGCGTCATGGCCGTGCCGCTGTCGCTGTCCATGATGATCATGTGCACGAAGAGCGACATGTTGGGCAGGATTTCCTGCGGATTGCCGGCATGGAACATCTGCTGCTCCATCCAGGAGGGCGAGAAGCGGGCGCCGAGCGAATAGCCGCAGGCGTTCAGCCGGTGCTTGGCAAGGCCGCGCTCGTCCATGATCTTGGCGTGGACGTCGAAGACGGTGCCGAACGTATTGCCCGGCCGCAGCACCATCTCGATCGCCTGAATGGTTTCGCGGCAGGCGCTGTAGAGTTCGCGATGACGATTGGTCGGCTCACCGACCACGATCGTGCGCATCATGGCGGCGTGGTAGTGGGCACTCACACCGGCCCATTCGAGCGTCAGCTGGTCCTGTGCGTCGAGCTTGCGGCGGCCGGCCTTGTAGCGGCAGAGAAGGGCGTCGGCACCCGAGCCGATGATGAACTCGTTGGCGGGATAGTCGCCGCCGCCTGCAAAGACCGCACCCTGCATGGCCGCAAGGATAGCGGCCTCGTCGCCGCCGGGACCGATCAGCGGCAAGGCGGCATCCAGCGCGTCGTCGGCAAGGCTCGCGGCCTTCTCGACATGGGCGATTTCGCCGGCGCTCTTGATCAGGCGCAGGCGCCCGACCAGCATCGAGGCATCGACGATCTGGCCGAAACTCGCCATCTGGTGATCGAGCAGCCGGGCGATACGTCCGGTCATGCCATGGGTGTCGTATTCGATGCCGATGCGGGCGCCGAGCAGGTCGAGCTCGCTCAGCAGGTTCTTGAGGTCCATCGTCGGATCGGCATTGACCCTGTCGACCCAGACCTCAATGCGCTCGATATTCGAGGTGTGGCGCGCCTGCCGAAGGTCGGCGGAACGGGTGAGCAGGACCATCGAGCCATCGGATTTCACGACCAGCGTCTGGAAGAAGCAATAGCCGAACGTATCGTAGCCGGTCAGCCAGTACATGCTTTCCTGGGCAAAGAGCAGCAGGGCATCGAGCTTGTCCTCGCGCATCCTCGCCGTGAGGCTGGCAAGGCGTGCGGCATACTCGTCCTGGGTGAAGTGAAGGGCCATGTCATGCTTCCCTGATGCTGATGGCGGAAATCTGCCGGCCGTAATCCGGCTCGCTGCGATGGGTCGTCCGGCGGTAGGAAAAGAAGCGTGCTTCGTCCTCATAGGTGCAGAGGTCGAGCGTTTCGGCCTTGACGCCGGCTGCCGACAGGCGGTCGAGTGTGAAGGCGGGAAGGTCGAACATGGCGTGGCCGGCGGCGCGCTCGGAGGGCTTGAAGAACCTGTCGTAGGAGGCGTCTTGCGCGCGGAATCGCTCGACGAATTCCGGTCCGACTTCGTAATTGGCAGGGCCGATGGAAGGCCCGAGGCAGGCGTGAATGTCTGACCGCGTCGCGCCGAGAGCCAGCATGGCGGCGATGGTGTTTTCGAGGACGCCGGTGAGCGCGCCTTTCCAGCCGGCATGCGCCGCGCCGATGACGCCGGCTCTGGCGTCGGCAAAGAGAACGGGGCCGCAGTCGGCCGAGAGGACACCGAGCACGATTCCGGGCGTCGTCGTGACCAGGGCATCCGCCTCGGAACGCGTGCCGTCATAATCGGCGCCGATGGTCACGACGTCGGGTGAATGGATCTGATGCACGGTCGCGAGCCTCTCGACGGGCTGGCCGAACCAGGCGGCGACACGGGCGCGGTTTTCCTCGACATGCGCACGGGCGTCGCGCGAGCCGAGGCCGACGTTCAGCCCCGCATAAAGGCCCTCCGAGACGCCGCCCGCGCGGGTGAAAAACCCGTGCGCGATCAGGGGAGAGGCGGAGGAAAGCAGAGGGCTCTGGATAGGGGAAGGCAAGGCGTCGTCCGGCATTGGTCTTTCGCCCTTTTTCGATGTCCGTGCTTGCGGAGGAAACGGGCGATGCCGGACATGGCTCGCCTCTGATTTGCGCGGGATGTTGACCTTTTGCGTCCCGCCCTGTCAATCGCGCAGGCGAAAAACGGTGTCGGCCGCGGGGTTTGGACGGCTGCCTTGTCCGCTGTCCGGCACGGACGCCGAAGGCAACATGCTCAAGCCTGGAACGGCACAAGGGCGATGGCGGGATGGCTGACGGCGAGCACCTTGAAGAGTTCGCCCATCTTGCCTTCGCCCGATCCCGAAAGCCGTTCGGCATCCTGCCGTACGCCTTCCTGCACGATGATGTCCTTGCCGCGCGCGAGCGCCTCGGCCCGTTCGCGGATGCCCAGGGCGAGCAGGAAATCCCCCTGATAGGTCAGGCCGTTGATGCGGAGACCCTCTGCGACGGCTCGGCGGGCCAGCTGCTCGAAATCGACATGGCTGGTGATATCAGCCTCGCCCGGATGGGCGAGCGGCGGATCGAACTGGTGGTCGCGCACGGCCTGCAACGTATCGCCGTAATTGGTGGCCATATGCCCGTAATCGATGATGAGAGCGGAGCCGTCGCTGCGCTTCAGCCGGGAAGAGATCGCGGCCATGACGGCATCGCGGGCAGGCGCGACCTCGAAGATCGTGCCAACCGGGATGGTGTCTCCCGGCGGCAGGAGATCGGGATCGATGGTGGCGACGCCGGCGGTAAAGCAGAGCGTGTCGTTTGCGTCGAGGCCGACCATGCGCTCGCGAAAAGCCTGTTCGGTCTTGACGAACTGGCGGATGGGGATGGCATCGAAAAGCTCGTTGGCGACGAGCAGCAGGAAGCCGTCGGGGATCTCCTCGAAGCTGTCGTGCCAGGCGATCTTGAACTTGTGGGCGACCAAAGTCTGGCTCTGGACCTTCTGCAGCCGCTCGCTGGTTTCGACCAGATGCACGCTCGCCTTTTCATAAAGGTCCGGCGAGAGGCGCGAAAGTACGCGCAGGATATCCGACATCATCGTGCCGCGGCCGGGTCCGATTTCCGCGATCGCGACCGTTTCCGGCGATCCGTGCCGGCGCCAGGCCTCGAACAGGAACATGCCGACGAGTTCGCCGAACAGCTGGCTGATCTCGGGCGCGGTGATGAAATCGCCGCTCTGTCCGAAAGGCTCGCGTGTGCGGTAGTAGCCATGTTCGGGATCTGCGAGGCAGAGCGCGAAATAGTCGGTGACGCTGATCGGTCCCGTTGCCAGGATGAGCGCCTTGATCTTGTCGCTGAGCGGCGTGGTCATAGGCGCCCTCTGAGAAGGGCACTCGCCCGGCGGGCGCGCAGGATCGCCCAGAGGCCGAGGCCGACCATCGGCAGCGACAGGAGCATGCCCATCGTCAGCCAGCCCCCGGCGAGATAGCCGATCTGCGCGTCGGGTTCGCGGAAGAATTCCACGAAGATGCGGGCAAGGCCATAGCCGGTGATGAACACGCCGGCGACGAGGCCCGGTGTTCGCAAGGCGTGGCGCTTGTAGATGAGGACAGCGAGCACGACGAGCAGCAGCATGCCCTCAAGAAGGGCTTCGTAGATCTGGCTCGGGTGGCGGGCGAAGGGACCGCCGGTCGGGAACATGATGGCCCAGGGCATGGAGGACAGCCGGCCCCAGAGTTCGCCATTGATGAAGTTGGCGAGGCGCCCGAACAACAGGCCGATCGGCACGACGGCCGCCACGATGTCGAACAGGCTCCAGATGGGGATGGACCGCTTGCGGGCGAAGATCAGCATGGCGAGGATCGTGCCGATGAGACCGCCATGGAAGGACATGCCGCCATTCCAGATCTCGAAGGCGCGAAGCGGATTGGCGATCACGGAGGGGAGGTCGTAAAACAGGATGTAGCCGATGCGACCACCACCGACGATGCCGACGGCGACCCAGAGCAGGAAGTCGTCGAGATCGACCTCGGTGATCGGCGCCTTGCCGCCCCACAGCGTGTCGTTGCGAACCATCCGGCGCGCGTAAAGCCAGCCGAGCAGGATGCCCGCGACATAGGCAAGGCCATACCAGTGGATCTGCAGGGGCCCGATGGAGATCAGGACCGGGTCGATCTCCGGAAAGGGCAAAATCGAAAGAAGGCTTGCTATGGGTTCCAAAGGACGTGGCTCAGCCTCGGTTACACCCGGCCGATCCCCTGGCGACCCGGCAACGGATCAGGACCTGCGGCGGGTCTTTCACTGCGAACCGGCATAGGTGCATTCGCTTGCCCGAACCATGGCGGGCGGCATGCATGGGGTCAAGCGAAGGCGGAGCGGCAAGTCTCATGATTCACTGGTTTTTCCTTGCAACCCGGTCCTGCCTCTCCTACCTCCCTATCACAGGCGCCGTGCGGCGCTTCAACCGCGATCCCGGAGGGACATCATGACGACGACAGGTGGAAGCCGCATCCTCGACGATCTTGCCAAGCTGATGACGGATGCCGCGGGTGCGGCACAGGGCGTGCGACGCGAGGCGGAGACGATGTTCCGGACGCAGGGCGAGCGCATCCTCAACACGATGGATGTGGTCAAGCGCGAAGAGTTCGAGGTCGTGCGCGAGATGGCGCTGCGGGCGCGCGAGGAAAACGATGCGCTGCTGGCACGCGTCGCGCTTCTGGAAGCTCGGCTTGCCGAGAAGGGCTGATCGGGCCTCCTTCTCCATCCGATATTGCGAAGCGGGGAGGGTGTTTCCCGCTTTTTTTCGTTCGTCCGATAGGCTCGACTTAGAGAGGGGCGTTTACCGCCCTCATGAGAGGGTAGCCGCAGAGCGAAAACGAGAAAAAATTCGACCCTGTGGACATCCCTAAAAAACGCAATCCGCTGAATCCTTTACTGACTCAGGCTGAATCAGTTTCCAAAGCTCTATCCACAGCTGCGACGCCTTTTTTGGGTGGTCGGGGCTGGTGTGCAGACTCCGGCGTTATACACTGATTTTACAAGATGATTCGAAACGGGTCACACGAGATACGGGCAGGGTCATCGGTTCGGCTTCGTCGTGCGTTCGTCGATCATTCCATGTTGTTTCCGGTGTAGTCGGGCCTGTAGGGCTTCGCGTGCGAACGCGACGGCGCATGCCACGCTGGAACTTTGAAGGTGAAGCATGAGCCTCGTAGAACTGGAACTGCAGCGTCAATCCAATCCGGTCGATATGATCGAGTTCGTCGCGGCCACGAATGACTGGAGCTTCGAGCGTTCCGGCGAAGACGAAATCGCCATGACGGTGGAAGGCAAGTGGTCCGATTACCACGTCTCCTTCTCCTGGATGGAGGAGTTCGAAGCCCTGCATCTCGCCTGCGCCTTCGACATCAAGGTTCCTGAAAGCCGCGTCAACGAGGTTATCCGGCTTCTGTCCCATATCAATGGCCAGGTGCTGATGGGGCATTTCGATCTCTGGCGGCAGGAAGATGTCGTGATCTTCCGTCAGTCGCTGCTTTTGTCCGGCGGTGCCGAGCCGACCAATCGTCAGGTGGAGGTTCTGTTGTCGAGCGCGCTCGATGCTTGCGAAAGCTATTTTCAGGCCTTCCAGTTCGTGGTCTGGTCCGGTGTCGATGCGGAGCGCGCGGTCGAGGCCGTGATGTTCGAAACGGTCGGAGAAGCCTGATCGTGGTGGCGAGCGGTGTGGGCCCGATCATTCTCGTCGGGGCCGGCAATATGGGCGGTGCAATGCTGTCCGGCTGGCTGAAGAGCGGTATTGCCGGTGGCGATGTCCTGGTGGTCGATCCGGGTCCGCCGCCCGCAATGGCGGCAATGATCGCCGACCATGGCGCGCGTCATGTGACGGTCGCGCCGGAGGGTGTCACGGCATCCGTTCTGTTTCTGGCGGTCAAGCCGCAGGTCATGGAGGCCATTCTGCCGGCTCTTTCCGGTCTTGTCGGGCCGCAGACCGTCATCGTGTCGGTCGCCGCCGGCAAGACGCTCGGCTTTCTCCAGTCTCATCTCGGCGACGCCGCCATGGTGCGCGCCATGCCGAACACGCCCGCCATGATCGGCCGCGGCATCACCGGCGCCTTCGCCAATGCGAAGGTCGGCGATGACCAGCGCGCCCGCGTCAACGATCTCCTCAAAGTGTCCGGTCCCGTCGAATGGGTCGATAGCGAGGCGGATATCGATTCCGTCACCGCGCTGTCGGGCAGCGGGCCGGCTTATGTTTTCTATCTCGTCGAATGCATGGCGGAAGCCGGCCGCAAGGCCGGACTTCGGGCGGACCTTGCCATGCGTCTCGCACGGGAAACCGTCGCGGGGGCTGGTGAACTGCTTCACCAGTCCCCCGATGACGCCTCCAGGCTTCGCCAGAACGTCACGTCGCCGGGAGGCACGACCGCTGCCGCCCTCGCGGTGCTGATGGCCGAAGACGGGATGCAGCCCCTTTTTACCGCCGCAGTGGCCGCAGCGCGGCAACGTGCCGAAGAACTGGCGAACTGAACGCGTCGCGATCTCTCCGTTTCGCGAACTGCCGCACAGTTTTGCGGGACAGGCCTTAACATGTCTGACGAGGGCGAACGCCGATGAGCGATATGATCACCTATGCCGATTTCGAGAAGGTCGACATCCGCACCGGCACGATCGTCGAAGCCTCCGCCTTTCCGGAAGCGCGCAAGCCCGCGATCAAGCTCGTCATCGATTTCGGCCCTGAGATCGGGTTGAAGAAGTCTTCCGCGCAGATCACCGTCCACTACGATCTGGAAACGCTCGTCGGTCGCCAGGTGCTCGGCGTCGTCAACTTTCCACCGCGACAGATCGGCCCGTTCCGGTCCGAAGTCCTGACGCTGGGTTTCGAGGACGAGGCGGGTGCCATCGTCCTCGCATCGGCGGGCAAGCCGGTCCCGAATGGCCGGAAGCTTCTCTAGCGTCCATCCCGCGCGGGGCGTATCTGCGCTCTTCCGTCCTGTCCGAACGTGTCGTTTCGACCGCGCGTGGACGCGTCGCGCCACAGTCAGTGTTTCCAATTAGATTTTTTCTTAGAAAACTCTAATTGAGTCACGCATATTTAGAAAATCCTTAAGTTCTTGGCGGTAGCGTTTCCGATGCAACCGGTCATGGTACTCCGTCGCTCCTCTGTCGTCGGCGAACCGGATCGGCGGTCAGCAGGAATCGAGACCTTTCTGCTCCTATCATTTTCGGGAGTCATGGATGCAAGAACATCGTCGTCAACCGCGCATGAAAACCTACAAATCCGGCCGCATCATTTTCAACGACGGTCGTTCGACACTTGATTGTATATTGAGAAACCTTTCGGGGAGTGGAGCTAAACTGTCTTTCAGTCAGGTTCCAACGATCCCCGATACGTTCAAGGTGACGTTTTCGGACGGTTCGATCCGGTCCTGCAGCGTTGCATGGAGGAAGTCGCTCGATGTCGGCGTGTCCTTTCTCTCAGCCGACAATGCAACCATGGCGGCATTCGAGCCGGGCGGAAATCCGTGAAAACGCGGTGGCATGCCGGCGGCGTGCGCCCCCGGTGGCCACGCTTTGGGCCCGGTCCGGGGCTTCATCCGGTCGGGCGGCTGCGGCGCGATCGCTCCGGCGTTGCGGCCGTCGAATTCGCCTTGATGTCACCCATCTTCCTTCTGCTGATGGTCGGCCTCATCGATCTCGGCTTTGCCTATCATGCGAAACTCAGGGTCAACGCGGCAATTTCCGCGGCCTCCTACTACGCGTTCCAGAAAGGGCAGGCGCTCTCCGTGGCAACGGCGCAGGCCTACACGGCGAATGTCGCGGGCGTTGCAAGCAGTCTGCTGGCCAATGTGAGCGACGATCTTTCGGTCGGTGTGGTGATCAACGACGATCCCACGGGGGCGAAGACATCGACCACGTTCTGCGTGAGCGGTTATCCCGCCGTGTTCACCGCAGCAGGCGCCGCGAGCACCAGTTGCGGCGGCAACCTGACCTCCGGCAAATTCGTGTCGATCCGCGTCAGCGGGCACATCACGCCGATCTTCCTGTCCGCCGATCTGTTCGGCGGCTCTCTCGCGGTTGCCGATGCCGCGCTCGTCAGGGTGCAGTGATGCGCCGCGTCCTCCTGGGGCGGGACGGAGCGACGGCCGTCGAGTTCGCGATCATCGCGCCGGTGTTCTTCGCCGTGATTTTCGGCATGATCGGCATGGGGATCGCCATCTGGAGCACCTCGATCCTCAATCAGGTCGCAGCGGAGGCGGCGCGCTGTCTGGCCGTGAACGGGCCGGATTGCACAGTCCCTCCGGCCGGCTGCACATCGGTCGCAGAGATCTGCTTCATCACCACGCTCGGCAACGAGCGCGGCATGTCCGGTCTGACGGCATCCGAGATCCGCATCGAACCTGCCGTGGCAACGGGGCCGGCCGTCTCGACGCGGGTCACGCTGAACAGGCCCTTCGATCTTCTCGGCTACACCATGACGCTCTCCGGCAGCGCGTCCTATCCCAACAGCTGAACCTTTCGCGTCCGGTCATCCGGAACGCTCGTTCAGGAGGAAGCGACATGAGGGACATTCGAAAGGACGACGCGGGCTCGGTCGCGATCATGTCGGTCTTCTCCATCATGGTGTTGCTGATGATCTCGGCGCTCGCGCTGGAGACGTCGTCGCTCTATGTCGAGAAGCTCCGCACCCAGCGGGCGGCCGATATCGCGAATCTCGCGGCTGCGAACACGCCGTCGCCCATCGTCAGGACGGCGCCCAGCGCCATCGCGCTGGCAACGGCACGACAGATGGCCGTCGTCAACGGCTTCCAGCCAGGCGAGGTCGAGACCACGGTGACGGCAGGGGCCTCGGGCGTTCCCGAGCTTTCGACCCGGATCCTGCACCAGAGCCCGCTCGATTTTGGTCAGATCCTCACAGACAAGCGGACGGTGCCCGTGGGCGGCAGCTCGTCCGCCCGCGTCGTCGCGGAGGGGACTGGCGACTGTATCCGGTCGCTGTTCGGGGCGACCAGCATCTACGATAGGGCGGTGGTCGATGGTCCCGGCTGCACCATCGCGGCGGCGACCTATCTCAATCTCTGCGGCACGCCTCTCGTGGCGGCACGCAAGGTCGAGGTCGGAACCTCCCGCGATGTGCAAACGATCTTCGTCTGTTCGCAGGGGCTGATCGATCCGCCTCTTTCAAGCTTCTCCTTCAATACCCCGAGCGTCGATCCGCTTGCGGCGGATCCGCGCATTCTGGCAATCAAATCCCGCCTGCAGGGCATGACGAACTGGGCTTACGGCACCACCATTCCGAAGGCGCCCCTCACGCTGGAGATCGCTTTCGGCGGGGATGAGACGTATTCCGGCGCCACCGTTTCTCTGCCGGGAACGCGTCGCTACGGCCGTCTCTCGATTTCCAATTCGACCATCGCCATCACGGCGCGCGGTGCGCCGGACCCCACCTGCCAGTACCCGACCACGATCAGCGGCGATGTCGTTCTGTCCGGAACCAATCAGCTCACCTTCGGCTCGGGTTGCTACGCCATCGGCGGCTCCCTCCTGAATGGAAGCGGTGCCGTGACGCGCTTCGATCCCTTGCCCGGCGCGAGCGTCATGCTGGTCGTGATCGGGAAGATCGACAACGCACCCGCCACCCTGAGCTTTGGAAATATGGGGTTCTCCATTTTGGGAGACGTTTCCAATGCCGAGCATGGCAAGCTGACATTCGGCAACGGGCCGTTCCGCATCGGGGGCGGGATCACCAACCATAATGGAACCCTGCGTTTCGGCGACGGGCCCTATTATGTCGCGGGCGGGACCATCTCCAATGCGGGATCGCTCACCTTCGGCAACGGCGCTTTCTACCTCTGGGGCGGCTCCCTCACCAACACACTTGCCGGTTCGACGACCTTCGGCAACGGGCCGTTCTATCTGTATGGCGGCACGGTGACGAACAGCAGCGGGCGGCTGACATTCGGTGATGGGCCTTTCGAGTTTTCCGGCGGGTCGCTGACGCTCAGTCCCGGTTCCGAAACCGTGTTTGGCGTCGGGGATCTCAATTTCTACGGGGGGAGCGCAACCTTCGAGGGTTCCAGCATCGTGGTGGGGCGGGACAGGACGGGCGATGCGCAGCGCGGATCGAGTTCGGCCTTCTTTTACGGGGGATCCTATTCCTTCAAATCGGATGCGCTGACGGCCGTGGGCACGACCTTCGCCTTCTATGGCGGCAGCGTCAGCCTCCATGGCATCGGGGCGATGACCATGACCGCACCGACCGGAAACGCGCCATCCTTCGGTTACAGGAACATCCTGTTCTACATCTATGGCGGAGCGTTCAGCCTCTACCAGGGGAATGTCCGCGACCTCCTGTCCGGCGTGATCTATGCGCCGGGAACCAATATCTCGGTCTATGGGGGCCAGAGCGTCGAGATACCCGAGGCTGGCTGCCTGCAGTTGATCGGCGGCTTCGTCGATATCTACCAGAATGCGTCGCTCAAGACGCGATCCTGCAGCCTGTCCGCAACGGCGGCCCGCACGGTGTCTCTGACGCGCTAAGGCGGTTGCGCCTCACGCGGGAACGCGGGCGATGGCCCTCAGGCCGCCAAGCGGACTGTCCGACAGGGTGACGTTTCCGCCATGGCTGCGGGCGATGTCGCGCGCGATGGCGAGGCCGAGGCCGGTTCCGCTGCTGTCGAGATTGCGGGCTTCGTCCAGACGAAAGAACGGTTTGAAGACGTCTTCGCGGGACCGCTCGGGGATGCCGGGGCCGTTGTCGTCGATGGTGATCGACAGCCAGCGCTGCCCGTGTCGCGCCTCGATATGGATCGTGTCGGCATAGCGATAGGCGTTGGAGGCGAGGTTGAGAATGAGGCGCGTGAAGGCGTTCGGCCGCACGCGAACCTCGTCGTCGCCTTCCACGACGGTTGTCAGCGTCTTGCCGTGCAGTTCGGCCTCGGCCGAAAGGCGCGTCATGACGTCCGTCAGCTTCAGCGTGCCGACATCCTCTTCGGCCTCGCCGCGCACGAAGGCGAGATATCCCTCGAGCATGCTCTGCATGTCCTCGACGTCCTGATTGAGCGGCTGAAGATCGGGATTGTCGCCGGCGATGGCCAACTGCAGCTTGAACCGCGTGAGGATGGTGCGCAGGTCGTGGCTGACGCCGGTGAGCATGGTGGTGCGCTGCTCGATCTGCCGCTCGATCCGTTCGCGCATCTGGATGAAGGCAAGGCCCGCCCGGCGAACCTCTTCGGCACCGCGCGGCGAGAAATCGTCGATCTTCTGACCCTTGCCGAAGCTTTCGGCCGCCCGGGCGAGATGCAGGATCGGCCGGATCTGGCCGCGCAGGAACAGGATGGCGATGAGGAGAAGCACCAGCGACGCGCCGACCATCCAGACGATGAAGATATGCGTGTTGGAGGCATAGGCGGCATTGCGGCGCATGGTGAGGCGCAGGATGCGGGCGCCGTCGAGCTTGATCCGGACGTAGACTTCATCCTCGCTCGTCGAGGTGTCGAGCCAGAAGGGCAGCTTCGTTTCCTGCCGGATTTCGTCCGACAGGATGCGGTTGAGAATATCGAAATAGGGCTGGCGCACCGGCATCGGCAGTTCGCCGCCATTTTCCAGCGAGATGAAGAGGCCGAGCTGCCGCCGGGCGATCGATTCGATGTCCGGGTAGGAGGCGGGCGGCATCGTGTTGATGAGGTCGATGACCGCCGCGATATCCGACGTGACGGCCGCAGACAGGCGCTGGGTGACCAGCTGCCAATGGCGCTCCATGAAGACGAAGGCGACGACGGACTGCAGGAGCACCATGGGAATGATGACGATCAGCAGCGAGCGGGCGTAAAGCCCCATCGGCAGGTGGCGACGGAGCCAGCGGGCAAGCGGGCTGCGCGGCTTCTCGCCCCGCTCCGTCTTCGTCTGGCGAACGGATTCGATCATCACTGTCCTTCCCGTCACCGGTGATAGCGGCATCCTTGCGGATGCGGTTGAGCGCTGTAGACCGATGGCCGGCCCGGCGTGATTTTAGGACATTTCCTGTGGCTACGGGGCTCACAGGAAATGTCCTCGGTCTTTGTTTTTGCCGCATTCTCCGACGCCGAAGCGAGCCCGCTTCGGCTGGGAATGCTCTAGTCTATGGCCAGCTTGTAGCCGATGCCGCGCACGGTCTGCAGCCAGACCGGATTGGACGGGTCGTCCTCGATCTTCCGGCGCAGGCGGTTGATCTGGACGTCGATCGTCCGTTCTCCGACCTCGGTATCGTCGCTCACCAGTTCGTGGCGCGGGATCGTCTCGCCGGCGCGCTGGGAGAACAGCATCATGATTTCCTGCTCGCGATCGGTCAGGCGGATATGATCGGCGCCGCGGCGCAGCTCGCGGCGGACGACGGAGAAGGTGAAGGGGCCGAAAATGACCTGCTCCACCTTCGGCGCCTGCACCGGCATATTTCGGCGCAGGATATTGTTGATGCGCAGGACGAGTTCGCGCGGATCGAAGGGTTTCGGCAAATAGTCGTCGGCACCGGCTTCCAGGCCCTCGACCCGGGCATTCGTTTCGGCCAGCGCCGTCAGCATGATGATGGGCACGGATTTGACGCGGCGCAGGCTCTGGGTGAGGGAGATGCCGGTCTCGCCCGGCATCATGACGTCGACGATGAGGAGGTCGTAATCGATGCCGGTCAGACGACGGCGCGCCTCGTCCGCATCGGCGGCCGTCGTGACGCGAAAGCCCTGCTCGACCAGATAGCGATTGAGAAGATCGCGGATGCGCCGGTCGTCATCGACGATCAGGAGATGCGGTGCATCGTCGGGAAGGGAGAAGGGTTTCGTCATCGTCGTCGCTCCCTGAAGTTCTTCCGGTCACCTCTGTTCGAACGAGAAGCGCCCGCTTTTTTGTTTTTCACATCGTCCGAATGCGCCTCTCCCGCAAAGGCGCTAGACGGATCCGGTCTTCATGCTGGCGAGGAAGCGG
Source organism: Rhizobium sp. PP-F2F-G48 (assembly GCF_004342335.1). Lineage (NCBI taxonomy): Bacteria > Pseudomonadati > Pseudomonadota > Alphaproteobacteria > Hyphomicrobiales > Rhizobiaceae > Rhizobium > Rhizobium sp. PP-F2F-G48. Next base: position 406,514 of record NZ_SLVH01000001.1, read on the forward strand.
CGAACGGTATCGCGTCCCTCGGGACCGAGCTTGGCCAAGGCATCGGCGATGCGCTTCGACTGTGGCTCCGCCAAGGCCTTGGCGAGCGCCTTGCCCTCATGCGTCGTATAGAGCATGCGCTGGCGCCGATCCTCAGGGCCGGCAACCTGATGAATATAGCCGCCATCGATCAACTGCTTGAGAACGCGCGCCAGGCTCTGCTTGGTGATCTTCAGGGTTTCCAGAAGGTCGGCGACCGTCATGCCCGGCTCGCGATCGACGAAGTGGAGCACGCGATGATGTGCCCGGCCGAAACCGCGCTTTTCCAGGATGACATCGGGATCGGAGGTGAAATCGCGATAGGCGAAGAAGAACAGCTCGATCAGTTCGTAATCGAGCCCGGCACGCTCCGGCAAAGCCGGTTTCGTGCCGGTGTCGCTGCCCGATGTCTTCGCCTGTGCATGGCGCATCTTTTCTGCCGGGGAATCCTGTTCAGCCAAAGGGATCTGTTCTGCCAAATGCGTACGTCCTGCGGATCTAAAGTCCTGTGCCCTGCCTCTTTCTACCGTTTGCGGGGGCGCTCTGCCAGCAGGAAAGCGCGTTTGTTGCCGGTTTGCAACAGCCGGTTTTGCCTGCGGGAGAAATAGGCCTTTTCAGCCGCAGCGTGCCGGAACCTTTCTCAGACATGCGCATTCCCGGCTCAGACACAAGGACCCGTGCCATGCAGACCGAGACACTTTCTCCCGTTTCTTCGACCGCCGAACAGCTTCGTCCGGTCGTGATCACCGTGGTCCTTGCGAAAATTGCGGTCTTCGCGCTGTTGATGACGACGATCAACTATCCCGTGCTTCCGAGCCTGACGGCCGGCGACAACCTGGAGATCGCCGCGGTCCGTTAAGCGGATCGCGACACCAGGAGGTCGATGACGACGGCGCGCCAAAGCGCTTCGCAGGTTTCCCTCCGACCGCGTTGGCTCTATACCGGCAACACGTCGCAAGATGGCCGCTTGGCCTGTGGCGTTTGTAGGTTCGGCTGCTCATCCGACAGCGGCCGCAGATGAGGGTTCCCATGCTTCAGGCAGGCATCATTCCGGTCACGCATTTCCAGCAGAATTGCACCATCCTTTTCGATAGCGACACCAAGGAGGGCGTCGTCGTCGATCCCGGTGGAGACGTCGACGTAATCCTGCAGACGGTGCGGGAGAACGGGATCGCGCTCAAGGCGATCTGGCTGACGCATGGCCATATCGACCATGCCGGAGGTGCCAAGGAGCTGAAGGAGGCGACCGGCCTCGAGATTATCGGGCCGCATGAAGACGACAGGCCGCTGCTTGAAAAGCTGGAGGCGCAGGCCGAGCGCTTCGGCCTCACCATGAAGGTCGAGAACGTGCTGCCCGATCGCTGGCTTGCCGATGGCGACACGGTCTCGTTCGGGGAGCATGTCTTCGACGTGCTGCATTGCCCCGGTCATGCGCCCGGACATGTCGTCTATGTCAATCAGGCGCAGCGGTTCGCCCATGTCGGCGATGTTCTGTTCCGCGGCTCCATCGGTCGCACGGATCTTCCGGGCGGTGACCAGCAGCAGTTGCTCGACTCGATCCGCACGAAGATCCTGCCGCTCGGCGACGATTTCGGCTTTATCTGTGGCCATGGCCCAGGCGGGCAGATCGGCGAGGAACGCAGGACCAATCCCTATCTGCGGGGACTCTGACGGATCGATCCCGACCTTCGGTCAAAAGAAAGGCCACGCTTCGCGGGAAGCGTGGCCTTTTCGTTTGAGGCAATCCCGGCAGGTCAGCCGGCGTTGCAGAAGTAGGAGCGGCCGTCATAGCCGACGAAGGTGCCGCTGCGCGAGTCGAACGAACGGTAACGGTTCGAGCAATAGCGATACCAGGACGGCGACCATGGTTCTAGCGAGCCATAATTGTTGACGACGACCGGGCGCGCACGGCGATAGACCGGTGCCGGCTCGTAGTATTCGTCAGCTGGCGGGTCGATATAGACACGCTCCTCGCTGCGGTAGCGCGGCGCGCTGGCGATGGCGCCACCGACGATCAGACCCGTGGCGAGGCCAACGGCGCCAAGCGCCAGGCCGTCATTGCCGCGATGATGATGGCGGCGATAGCGCCAATCGTCCGCATGCGCCGGCGTCATGCTCGGCAGCACTGCAGAAAGCGATGCAATGGTAAGAACTGCAGCTTTGACCAAGGTTTTCATAGCGTTGATCCTGTCTCACGGGACGAAACGGCTCGTCCCTTACGATGAACCCACATTAGGTGAGCCAAACTGAATGCAGGGTGAACGGTTCGTTTTCATGGCGGGCGCGCCGAAAACGACAGATTTATCGGATTTGGGGGGCGATGCGAAAACCGGCAGCGGATTTGCGCAGTCCGCGTTTGCACAGCGACGTCCTGCAGCGTCGTCATCGGAGGATGGAAACACACTCAATCTCTTCGACGCAGCATCCCCGTCAGCCTTGCTGCGTGACACGCGTCGCACACGATCGGCACGCGCTTCCGCGCCCTCGGCCGACAGGTGCTCGTACAAACACACGAAAACCCGGCGCGTACGCCAGGTTTCCGCTTTGTGATGCGATCGGCTGATGTCTCAGCCGGAAACGTTGAGATTGACGGCCTTCGGGCCCTTGCCGCGGCGATCCGGTTCGGTGTCGTAGCTGACCTTCTGGTTCTCGGTCAGTCCGTTGAGGCCGGAGGCCTGGACGGCGGAGATATGGACGAAGATGTCCGCGCCGCCATTGTCAGGCTTGATAAAGCCGAAGCCCTTGTCGGTGTTGAAGAATTTTACAATGCCGGTTTCGGCCATGCGTCAGGTCCTTTTTCCTCTGCCCGGATGCGGCGAGCAGCATTACGAATGTGCCCAAAGGGCGATTGGCAGGCATGTCTCGACTGTGAGGAAAGGTCCTGTCATTCATGTCCCGTGCCGGATCTACCGCCCCGACACTGGCCACCCGGAGAATTCTTGCGTCCCCGGTGCGCATTTATTCTTAAGGTCTTCCCGTGTTCGCAGATTGCCCGAACGCAGTAAACTTGATGCGTTTATTTTCAATTGGCAAGCGAAAGTTTATTGAAATAAGTCAGTCGGTTGCGTTTGTCTAAATTCGGCGCAGCTGCCGATAAACCTCGCTTTTACCTCCGCGATTGCAAGCTATTGAAACTATTTCCATTTGAGAACGGGGTGGTCAAAATTTAGGCTGATTGCGACATGCGATGTCGTGATCGCTGGTTAGGCTGGATGCGCCGCCTTAGACGTTTCGAGGCGAATCTCGCGGTAAGATCGAGCTAACCTATTGACGCGACTGGCTTCTCGCCTGTCCTGTTGCGGCCGATTTCGGGGACGATCTCGACCATCAGCATGGCGGCGAAAATGATGAGGCCGCCGAGATAACCGATCGGTGCGATGGTTTCGCCGAGAAGCAACACGCCGAAGAATGCTGCAAACAATGCTTCGCTCGACAGGAAGATCGCGGCCTGCGGCGCTGTGGTGTAGCGCTGTCCGACCACCTGCAGGGTAAAGGCGACGCCGCTCGAGAAGATGCCGGAATAGAGAAATTCCGGGATCGTGGCGGTGACGGCATTCAGCGACAGCGGCTCGCCGACGATCAGTGCGACTGCACTGGCGAGGACGGCGCAGGTTGCGAACTGGATGAGCGACAGGGCGAAGGGCCGGCCGCTGGAGTGGGCAAAGACGGTGATGAGGATGACCTGGACCGCGCAGAAGAGCGCCGCAAGGATGGTGAGAAGATCCCCTTCCGTCAGTTGCGACAGGGCGCCGCCCGAGAGCAGGAAGATCCCGAGGAAGGACAGGCCGGCGGCCGGCCAGATGATCCAGTGCGGGCGGCGGCGCAGGAAGAGAACGGTGAGGATCGGTACGATCACCACGTAAAGGCCGGTGAGGAAGCCCGAATTGGCCACCGTCGTCGTCATGATGCCGATCTGCTGCGTGAGGGCGGCAAGGAAGAGCGAGACGCCGATGGCGACGAAGCCGCGCAGATCGCGCCCGCTCGGCGCCATCGATGCGCGGCGGTGTTCCCAGAGCGCGAAGGGAGTCAGCACGATGACGGCAATGAAGAAGCGCAGGCTCGTGAACCACAGCGGGCCGATGGTTTCCATCGCCGTGGATTGCGCGACGAAGCCGGCGCCCCAGATCGCGCCGGCAAGAAGAAGAACGAGATTGGCCTGAAGACGCGTCACGACCTGCTCCTCCACCGCTCGCCGGGCTATCCGGCTAGCAGGCGGGGGATATCATGACAAGATCGTCTGCGGCTTATGGTCTAAAGTGCTGCGACGAAGACGGCGCCGGGGCCGGCGACGATGTGGCTCTGCAGGAAGAGACCCTTGCCGACCAGCATCATGCCGGCAAGCGCGACGATGACGATGGCGGCGACGACGATGGTTTCCAACGCGTTGAGGCCGGTAAAGAGACTGAAGCGCTGCTGTTTGTGGTCGGGTTCGGATGCCATGGCGTTCACGCGTCCCACGACAGGCCACGCGCCTGCCAGCGCCATAGGCCGAAGCTGACCGCAGCCATCGCCGCACCGGCCAGCAGCATCAGTCCGATGGCGATATGGCGTTCCGCCGGCATGATGCGGCCGGGCAGGGCGAAGGCGCTGATGCTGGCGAGCTGGCGGGCCGAGAGGATGGCGCCGGTCGACATCTGATCCGGCTCCCCGAGGGGGGCGTTGTCGAGCCACAACATCGGGCTGTTGGCTTCGGGCCCCGTCGCTTCGATCAAGGCCGGGGGCTTGCCGAGCGGAAACAGGGCATCGTCCGCCTGCTCCGATGCCAGTTCCGCCTGCTCGAATGCGAAGCCTGTCTGCGCCTGCGTCTCGGTCCACTGTCCCGCCATGGCGGTTCCGGCCGAGGCAAGTGTGGCCGCGATGGTCAGGCCGAAGGCCGCGCGACGCAGAAACGACAGGGCAGGTGGGGCGGATACAGGCATGACGGACCTCGAGGGCAGGCGGCGGAACAGCTTGAGCGGATAGGCTGTAGAAGGCGCTCCGATATCGGCTTCATATCGACCGAATTGCGGCATGCTCCGGCAAATGTCATGGCAAAAACAAGGCGCCGGGATAACCCGGAAATAACTGTTTTCATTAAGGAAAAATAAACCGATGCAAGAGGCTCCGCGCAAGCTTCCGCGCGTGTGAAACGAAGCCCGATCGGCGTGATTCGCCAGTCGTCATCGGTTCGTCGATGCTGGACATGCGATCCATCAAACCTCGTCATGTCGCCCGGTCTTGCGGCCTTTCCCCTTGAATTGACCGGCTACATTCGACATACAGCTAGCGCTCCGGGCCGTTTTTCCGCCGGGGCATCCTTGTCGAAACCATCAGGACCGTCCCATCATGGCCTTTCTCGCCGACGCTCTTTCCCGTGTGAAGCCCTCCGCCACCATCGCCGTGTCGCAGAAGGCGCGCGAACTCAAAGCCAAGGGCCGGGACGTGATCGGACTTGGCGCCGGCGAGCCGGATTTCGACACGCCCGACAACATCAAGCAGGCCGCCATCGACGCGATCAACCGCGGCGAGACGAAGTACACCCCGGTTTCCGGCATTCCGGAACTGCGCGAGGCGATTGCCAAGAAGTTCAAGCGCGAGAACAATCTCGATTACACCGCGGCGCAGACCATCGTCGGCACGGGCGGAAAGCAGATCCTGTTCAACGCCTTCATGGCAACGATGAACCCCGGCGACGAGGTGGTCATTCCCGCGCCGTACTGGGTGTCCTATCCGGAGATGGTTTCGATCTGCGGCGGCACGCCGGTGTTCGTCGAGGCGACGCAGGCCAACAATTTCAAGCTGACGGCCGACGATCTCGACAAGGCGATCACCGCGAAGACAAAGTGGTTCATCTTCAACTCGCCGTCGAACCCGTCGGGTGCCGCCTATTCGCATGACGAGCTGAAGGCGCTGACGGACGTTCTCCTGAAGCATCCGCATGTCTGGGTGCTGACGGACGACATGTACGAGCACCTCACCTATGGCGACTTCAAGTTCGCGACGCCGGTCGAGGTCGAGCCGAAGCTCTATGAGCGGACGCTGACGATGAATGGTGTTTCTAAGGCCTATGCGATGACCGGCTGGCGCATCGGTTATGCCGCCGGTCCGCTGCCGCTCATCAAGGCCATGGACATGATCCAGGGTCAGCAGACGTCCGGCGCCTGCTCGATCGCGCAGTGGGCGGCCGTCGAGGCGCTGAACGGCACGCAGGATTTCATTCCGGAAAACAAGAAGATCTTCGAAGGTCGTCGCGATCTCGTCGTCTCCATGCTCAACCAGGCGACCGGCATCATCTGCCCGTCGCCGGAAGGTGCTTTCTATGTCTACCCCTCCTGCAAGGGGCTGATCGGCAAGACGGCGCCTACGGGCAAGGTTATCGAGACGGATGAGGACTTCGTGTCCGAGTTGCTCGAGTCCGAGGGCGTCGCCGTGGTTCAGGGGTCGGCTTTCGGCCTCGGCCCGAACTTCCGCATCTCCTATGCGACGTCGGAGACGCTGCTGGAGGAAGCCTGCAAGCGCATCCAGCGCTTCTGCGCCGCCTGCAAGTAACGCGACGAAGAGGCAGGTTTCTTGACGCTTTCCGGGCACCACAGGATCTACATCTGCTTCTTCCTGTTTGCCATGGCGTTGGGGGCCTTGCTGGCGCGCATGCCCGACCTGCAGGTTGCCCTGCAGGTCGATAAATCCCAGCTAGGCCTCACCCTGATCGGCATGGCGATCGGCGCGCTGATATCGCTCACCGTGTCTTCGCCGCTCATCGAGCGGCTCGGGCCCAAGGTAACCGCCTATATCACCGTGATCGGCACCGCCGCCTGTTATGCGCTCGTGCCTTGGATGCCGGGCGCGGCCGGCGTCTTTGCCGTCCTGCTTGTGGCCGGCATGCTCGCGGGCGCGCTGGAAATCAATCTCAATGTCGAACTCGGGCGCATCGAGGCGGCCACCGGCCGCAGCGTGATGAACCGGGCGCATGGCTGCTGGAGCGCCGGCTTCTTCGTCACGGCCCTCGTCGCATCCTTCGTCCGACAGTCGGGCATGTCCATGCAGGCGCATCTGGGCGCCGCATTTCTGGTCGTCATCGTCTTTGCGTGGATCGCGATCCGCGGGCTTGAGGCTGCACCGGTCGATGCCTCGCATCTGCCGGAGGAGAAGGCGCCGGCTTTCGCCTTCCCGACGATGGGTCTCCTGCCACTCTGCCTGATCGGCATCGCCGCGTTTCTGGTCGAAGGTGCCGGCATCGATTGGTCGGCGATCTACATGCGGGACGTGTTCCAGTCGGAGCCTTTCGTGGGCGGTCTGGGCCTCACGCTCTTTACCTTCTTCATGGCGCTGGTGCGAATGGTGGCCGATCCGATCGTCGAGCGTTTCGGCAGTCGTGCGGTTGCCGCCTCGCTTCTGGTCCTGTCGGCCATCGGTATTGCCGCGGTCGGCCTCTCGCCGCATCCGGTCGTGGCGCTTGTCGGCTTCGCCCTGATGGGTGCCGGCTGCAGTGCCGTCTATCCGCTCGCGGTCTCCGCCGCCGCGCAGCGGCGTGACCGCGCGCCGCATGTCAACGTCGCCTCGCTCGGGCAGGTGACGTTCATCATCTTTTTCTTCGCGCCACCGCTGCTCGGCTTCGTCGCCGAACACGCCGGCATTCGCGCCTCCTACTTCATCTGCCTGCCGCTGGTCGTCGGCGCGCTGTTCTGCGTTCCCGCCTTGAAGAGCGTTGCGCCGCGCACCGCCTGACGTCGATCCGGCATCCGACATTCCAGCACGAAAAAAGGCCCGCATCGCTGCGAGCCTTTTCCTGTTCGCGATGGCCGGCTGACTACTCAGCAGCCTGCTGCGTCAGCACCGGGTAATCGGTGTAGCCCTTGGCACCGCCGCCATACAGGGTGTCGGCGTCGAGCGCGTTCAAGGGGGCATCCTGCCTCAGGCGCTCGACAAGGTCCGGGTTGGCGATGAAGGCCTTGCCGAAGGCGACGAGATCGACGCGGCCGCTTTCGACCGAGTCGATGGCCAGCTTGCGGTCATAGCCATTGTTCGCCATCCAGGCCGCCTTGCCGCCTGCGGCCTGATAGCTTGCACGAAGGGCTGCGAAGTCGAACGGCGTATCGCCCTGCTTGAAGTCGCGATCGCCGCCGGTGGCGCCCTCGATCACGTGGATGTAGGCCAGCGCATGCCTGGCGAGACCCTTGACGACATGGTCGAAGAGGGGCTGCGGCTCGGGATCGAACGCATCATTTGCCGGCGTGACCGGGGAGAGGCGAATACCGGTGCGACCGGCGCCGATCTCGGCCACGATGGCGTCGGTTACCTCGAACAGGAAGCGGGTCCGATTTTCGATGGAGCCGCCATAGGCGTCTGTGCGGGTATTGGTGCCGGCGCGCAGGAACTGATCGACCAGGTAGCCGTTGGCCGCGTGGATCTCGACCCCGTCGAAGCCCGCATCGATGGCGGCACGGGCCGCCTTGCGGAAGTCTTCGACGATGCCGGGGATTTCCGAGGTTTCGAGCGCACGCGGCTCGGATGTCGGAACGAATTCGCCCGCGCCGTCGGGATGGCGGATGTAGGTCTTGGATTTCGCCGTGATGGCGGACGCCGAGACCGGCTTGCTTTCGCCCGGCTGCAGCGAGGTGTGGGAGATGCGGCCGACATGCCACAACTGCACGACGATCTTGCCGCCGGCGGCGTGAACCGCGTCGGTCACCTTCTTCCAGCCCTCAAGGGCTTCAGAGGTGTAGAGGCCGGGAACGTCGGCATAGCCCTGACCCTGATGGGTGATGGCGGTCGCCTCGGTGATGATGAGGCCCGCGGTGGCGCGCTGCGCGTAGTAGGTGACGTTCAGCGTGTTCGGCACGGCGCCCGGCGAGCGATTGCGCGTGAGCGGCGCCATCACGATGCGGTTGGCAAGCTTGATGTCGCCGGCGGTCGTGGGTTCGAAGAGAGACGTCATGGAATGTCCTTTCCAGTCGGGTCGGGGGAGGTGGGTTTCAGAGAGCCGTGCCGATTTCGGCAAGGAACGCCTGAATGGTGTCTTCATTGCGCTTGTAGAAGATCCACTGGCCGACGCGTCGGGTCGTGACCAGGTCTGCGCGCTGGAGAATCGCGAGATGCGCCGAGATCGTGGATTGCGACAGGCCGACCGTCTCGAACTGGCTGGCACAGACGCCCATCTCGACCGGGTGGGCCTGCGACGAAAAATGCGCGCTCGGGTCCTTGAGCTTGGTCAGGATCTCGACCCGCTTGGGATGCGCCAGCGCCTTGAGGATTTCGTTCAGGTCCATGATGTCCGTCGTAGAAAAACGAATTTAAAATTGTATTCCTCCGATACATGGATCGTTGAAATACGATTTACAAGGGACGGTTTCGAGAAAGGCTGTTATGGGCCAAAAAAAAGGACCTGCGGCGAAGCCGAGGTCCTTGAGATGTGAAGGTCATAAAACCTCCAGAGGGGAACAGCTGGTGCGGTGATACTGGGAGGGATTAGATCACCGGTGCATCAGCTCAAAAACATATGGGAAAGACCTGTGACGAATTCAACACTCGATCCGGAATTTCGTTGAAATTCTGCCGAGGGGGCTCCTCGCGCCGTCCGTCGTCGAGCGGTGCCGCGTCCCGCAAGGCGTAAAATCCGGACAAAAAAAGAGGGCCGCAAGTAAACTTGGGCCCTTTAAAATTATGAAGGTTATTCAACCTCCAGAGGGGAACAGCTGCTGCGGTGGCACTGGGAGGAAAATCGCCACCAAAGATGCATCAGCTATGGTCGGTATGATCGTTTCTTAGGCGGCCAGCAATCAATAACTCTGCACATCAGCTATGCGACAGACGCATCTCTGGCTAAGTTTGAGGCAAAGTTGGTGCATAGCTCGCAGGCGCGCCAAATCCACGCCCGGGGAAGATCAGTCTTAACAAGACGTTGAGGCGATGACAGTCTATGGCTGAAATTTCGGCACTGCTAAATCGCGAGGCTAAAAGTTCCAGTTCCGCGCCTTGGAGACGATGAAGTCCCGGAAGACCTTCAGCTTCGCGGCATTTTTCAGCTCGTCGGGATAGCAGAAGTAGGTGTCGAACGAGGGGATGTCGGCGCCGATGGGCAGCTGGATCAGGCCGGGATCGCGCCCGACGATGTAGTCCGGCATCATGGCGATGCCGATGCCGAGCAGGCAGGCGCGCTTGATCGAGGTCTGGCTGTTGATCTGGAGATGCGAAGTGCGCGGATTGTCGCTGTCGCGCCCGGCGATCGCAAGCCAGTTGACGTCGAGCAGATAATTGGGTGCCGGCTCGCCGAAGGTGATGATCCGGTGGTTGTCGAGATCCTCGATCGATTGCGGCTCGCCATGCTTGTTGATGTAGGAGGGGGCGGCATAAAGATGCATGTGGACCGTGAACAGCTTGCGCTGGATGAGGTCCGATTGCTGCGGCTGCCGAAGCCGGATGGCGCAATCGGCGTGGCGCATGTTGACGTCGAGTTCCTCGTTGTCGAGGATGAGCTGGACCGACATATCCGGGTAAAGTGCCAGGAACTCCTGCACCTTGTCGGTCAGCCAGCCCTGGCCGAGACCGACAGTGGTGGTGATGCGCAGCTTGCCGGAGGGCTTGTCGGTGGTCTCCGTCAGGAGAACCTTGACGCTCTCCAGCTTCATCAGCACTTCGTGCGCCGTGCGATAGAGGATCTCGCCCTGTTCGGTGAGAATCAGGCCGCGGGCATGACGGTGGAAGAGCTTGATGCCGACGTCCTGTTCGAGCGACGAGACCTGACGGCTGATGGCGGACTGGGACAGATGAAGCTTGTCGGCGGCATGGGTGAAAGAGCCTGCTTCCGCCGCAGCATGGAAGATGCGCAGTTTATCCCAGTCGAGCGGCATTCCGTCCCCCAGTCACAACGCCTGCGGGGAGAAAGCGGTGTCGCTTTCTCCGTCTGGCGCTTCTTTCGTTCCCACAGGGCACCACCGTCGATGGCGCCACTTTCTCTCGCAGCGTCTACTCGGCTGCAATTGCGACGGGCATATGACCCGCCAGAAATTTCTCGGCTTCCAGCGCCGCCATGCAGCCCATTCCTGCCGCCGTGATCGCCTGCCGATAAATATCGTCGGTCACGTCGCCGGCGGCATAGACGCCCTCGACGTCGGTCGCGGTCGAATCCGGCGCGGTCCAGAGATAGCCGTTCGGCTTCAGGCGCAGCTTGCCCTTGAAGAGTTCGGTCGCCGGTGCATGGCCGATCGCCACGAAGACGCCGTCGATCGGCATGTCCGACACCTCGCCGGTGCGCGTGTTGCGCAGGGTAACGCCGGTGACCGAGGCGGCCATCGGCGGCTTGGGCGGCGTGCCCGTATAGGCGGCGACCTCGTGGTCCCAGACGATCTTCACGTTGGCCTTGGCAAACAGGCGCTCCTGCAGGATGCGCTCGGCCCGGAAGTGATCGCGGCGATGCACGACGGTGACCGTCCTTGCGAGGTTCGACAGATAGAGGGCCTCCTCGACGGCCGAGTTGCCGCCGCCGACGACGATCACGTCCTTGTTGCGATAAAAGAACCCGTCGCAGGTCGCGCAGGCCGACACGCCGAAGCCCTTGAAGGTCTCCTCCGTCTCGATGCCCAGCCATTTCGCTTTGGCGCCGGTGGCGATCACGATCGTATCGGCCGTCCAGACGGTGCCGCTGTCCGTCGTCAGGCGGAAGGGACGGACCGAAACGTCCACGGACGTCACGAGATCGCTGACGATCTCGGTGCCGACATGAACCGCCTGCTTCAACATCTGCTCCATCAGCCAGGGGCCCTGGATCGGATCGCCGAAGCCCGGATAGTTTTCCACATCCGTGGTGATCATCAACTGGCCGCCCTGTTCCATGCCGGCGATGAGGACGGGGTTCAGCATGGCGCGCGCGGCATAGATGGCGGCGGTATAGCCGGCCGGGCCGGAGCCGATGATGAGAAGCTTGGTGTGACGGGCGGTCATGGTCGAAAAGTCCTGGTCGTTGTCCGGTCTTGCCTCTAGGGATCAGAGACCGAGAGTGAAATGACTTTGGATCGTAACATCTATGAACACCGCGACGGCTTATTCAAGCCCATGCCTTCTTTTCCTGCTCTGAAGGTGCATTTACCAACAACCGGTTGCGATGTTCCCCGTGATGGGTCCAATGGAAATTGTCTTGCTGAACGTCATTGGATGGTGCAGATGTCGCAAAGACATCAGCCAAGGATGAAACTTATCCCGTGTTGCGCGCCGATCTCGATCAGATCGACATCAAGATACTCCGTGAGCTTCAGGCTGATGGACGCATCACAAATGTCGAACTTGCTGCCCGCGTGGGGATCTCGGCGCCGCCCTGTCTCCGGCGTGTGCGTCGCCTTGAGGAAGCCGGCATCATCGAGGGCTACAGAGCACTCCTGAACGGCCCGATGCTCGGTCTGGATCTCGTTGCCTTCTGTATGATCGGCCTCAAACACCAGTCCGAAGCGAACCTGAAATCCTTCGCCCTGGCAACGACGTCATGGCCGCTGGTCCGTCAGGCGTGGATGGTTTCGGGCGACAGCGATTTCCTTCTGCATTGCGTTGCTGAAAACCTCACGCTGTTCCAGGATTTCGTTATCGAGATCCTTACGGCAAACGAGCAGGTGGACACCGTGCGGACGATGCTCACGATCCGGCAGGTGAAGAAAGTCGGTTTGGTGGAGATCTGATGGCGTCCGATCGGCCTCTGGCGCGAAAGTTCTGGAAGCTTGCCGCCCGTCTTGCCTACGGTAGCAGGCGCGCCCACGCCCAGGATTGGGCGCCGAGTCTTGTCATCGAGCGTGCGCCATATGGCCCGGAACGAGTCGTCATGTTTCGGGGGGCTTCAGCTGGCTCGCTGATGCCCGCGTCGTATCTCGGCGATCTCGCCGCGCGCAACATAACCATCGTCGGATCGGGGCCCTCAGTCGGTTCCGCTGATCTCTCCTCTCTCTCTCCGCGCAGCACGATTCTGCTGAATGGCGCCCTGAGCCTCATTCCGGATCGTGTTGCGCAGCCGCTGGCTATCGCCGTCGAAGACGAGCGCTTCGTCTACCGCCATTTTCGCGCTTTTCTTGAGGGACTTGATCGTTCCATCCCGTGTCTCCTGTCGGTTGCCGCCATCCGCGCCCTTCTCGAGCATGATCCCACTTGGCTTGTCGATCGTCCGGTGCTGCTGATTGACAATCTGCTCAAGCCTTACGGCGGCGATCGCCGCGAACTCAAAACGCTGACCCGCATGATTACCGTCGAAGTCGATCTGAAGACGGGAGCCGGCATTTCTCTTGACCCGGATCTTGGCGTCTTCCAAGCGGGAAGCGTTTTCATCTCCGCCCTCCAGTTCGCGCTCTTCTATCGACCGAAAATCCTGGGCTTCATCGGCATAGACATCGCCAACGCTCTGCAGCCCCGCTTCTACGAAAAAGGCACGGCGAAGGCGTTCTCGGGCGTGGCAGAAGCGGAAGATCGCATCCTCGCACATGTGAGACTTGCGAAATCTGTCGGCGAGCGGCAAACGACGGTTTTCGTCAACTACTCACCGTTTTCATCGCTGGCAAAGTGCGGGATCGCGTTTAGCGATCGGTTACTGGCGACCCCGCTTTGAGTCCGGACATGGTTCGATGAGCATCACGTCGAGTTTGCACGCGCGGCCAAGAGCCGCTGTTTGCGTGTTTTCGGTTTGAGGCGCTTGAACGTATTGTAGAATGCTCTGAGCGGGGATGTGATCGAGAAGAGTTGATCAACCTGCTTCTTCGTCCCTTCAGATTGAGCGGACAGAACCTGTATCGACGCCAGAATGATGTCGTTTTCCTCAATTTCGGGGAAATGGCGTCGAAGCGCAGCGTAGGGATCCGCTTCTGCCGGGCCGCCGAAGGTCAAGCGCTTGTGGGTCTTCAGCACCTGCAGGACAGACTGCTCGAACACCCAATCGTGGATATGGAAGACCTTCCATCTGGCGCTTCGCAACCCCGTGAAGCCAGTCAGCGAGATTTCGACATTTCTCACATGTTCGCTCAACCAAAGCGCGAGGGCAAAGCCAGTGCTTGCCGTATGGTCTTGCGGGTAGAGCGGACGGAGGTACGCCGCAAGATCGAGCGTACCTGCCGGAGATGGGCCGAGTTCGCTTTCGCTTTGCAGATGTTCGAATGCAACGGCGCGCAGGTTCATGATTCCGCGAAAGCCCGGTTTCTGCAGCAAAGCCGTCATCTCGGACAGGATGCCACGATAGACAAGTTCAGAGCCGGCTTGGTTGCTTCGTGTCACGAGAAGCGTGTTATCGCTGGTTGGTGTGTCAAGAACCCTGTTGACGCGATTGAAGTAGACGAAGAGCGTGGAATCCCGAACATCATCAGGCAGATCCTCAGGTTCTGCCGTATCGCTATTGGCGACGAGGACGATGCGGCTGAATTCGGAAAAGAACTCAATCCAATCGCAGAATTCATGTCGTCCAGCTGCCGTCTTGATTTCCGTCTTTCTGTCTTCATCGCCTCGCATCACAGCCGATCCCGCACATTGGGTACGCCAGCAAGACGGCTTTCGATATAGCGGATACGCCGGCGCCGGCGCCGGAGCCGTTTCTTGGGAAAAAGCAAGCGACTGTTTTTTGCTTCCCGACTCGCCTGCAAATGCTCGATAAATACGCCTTCACCATCGATTTGGAACGGCGAGTCAAAGATCCAACAGTAGGATGCGGGCAGTTCGCGGATGTCAAAGCGCGGCGAGACAGCCGCTTTATCTTCCGCAACGATCTCCTCCAGAACAATCTGGTCCCAGATCTCCGGGTTGGCGTCGCAGCGGTCCTTCCATGCAGCCAGCAAATCGGATGCATTCTTCGTATCGTTGATGAGAATCGTTCCCGCCAGCAGATTTCCGGTGAGGGGGCTGTAAAACACTGAGATGTCGCCGGTGTGTGCGGCGAGCGATGGCCATGGATTGTTGTGAAAAACAGCATCGACATCGACGTAGAGCAACGCGCCGCGGCGGCTTAGGCGCTGCTCATGTAAAAAGCCAGCCTTCAGCGAGGCGTTGCGAACCCAACTGCCGGCGCTTTTCACTGGTGTCGTTTCAACGGAAAGTCCGAGCCTTCGCGCCGAAGCAGACATCCGTGCCGCTTCGTTCTCGTACAGGCTGTTCGTCGTGTAGAAGCCGATCACAGTCTTTAGCGGGTCAATGGATTTTGCCGACTTTGCCTTTGCTTCGCCGTCGTCAGGGAAAACCATGTCTTCTGGTGGATTGGATGGAAACAGCCTCTTTAGGAGGCGAGACAGGATCAACATGATACAAAACTCATAAGTTAGCAGGTCACCATGCGCGCAGTGCGGCAAGGCGCACGACAGAAACCATACTGTCGCGCGAAAATTGCATTTTCAGACGTTAGTTATATATAAAACAGAAAACCGCGCAACGGCGGCAGCTAAATAAGGATTGTCGTGTTTGCGGCGTCCGTCTTTTGGGCGTCGATGAGGTGAGATACTCTATCGAACACGCGCGGATGCCTCAGGGCCTCAGGGCCTCAGTGCTCAGCAATCGACCATAAACCCCCGACAGCGCTCTCGCTTCCCGTTCGATGCCGAATTCGGCGCGGACATGGGCGAGGCCTGCCTGGCCGTGGGCCGTGGCGCGGGCAGGGGCCTGGAGGTAGAGGCGGAGCGCGGTGGTGAGCGCGTCGCCATCGCCGGCCGGCACGACGGCGCCGGTCTCGCCCGGGCGGATCATCTCGGCGTATGCACCGGCGTCGGAGGCGACCACGGCAGCGCCGGAGGCCATGGCTTCGAGCGGCGTCAGGCCGAAGCCTTCGTTGCGGGAGGGGGCGACGAGCAGCGAAACACGGCGATACCAGGGCTTGATGTCATCGACTTCGCCCAGAAAGCGGATGCGATCCGACAATCCCGCCTCGGCGATCGAGGTTTTGAGGCCGGCGGCGAAGGTCTCGTGTTCGGGGGTCACGCGGCCACAGATGACCGCGGTCCATTCGGGATGATGCGGCAGAAGCGCGATCATCGCCGCCACGAAGAGGTCCGTGCCCTTCTGCGCCCGCACGCGCCCGAAACAGCCGACGAGCCTGCGGCCGGCAAGATCGTCCGGTGCGGGTTCGCGACCGCCCGTGGCCGGGGGATGAAACAGATCGAGATCGACCCCGTGGCGGATGACGGTGTGGGGGACGTCGAGAAAGCTTCCGGATTTGGCGGATGTGGCGACGACCGCGTCCATGCGGCGGATCAGTCCCTTGGTCCAGCGCGAATGCCGGCGTTGGGCGGCCGAGGTGAAGAGAAGCTTGAGCGGCATGCGCAGCACGTCGCGCAGCAGAATGCCGGGAAGCATTTCGAGGTTGCGTCGGGCGTGCCAGATGCGAACGGCGCCTCCCTCCGGTGGGCGGCGGAGATGCAGGAGGTCGCGAAAGCGGATGGCGGGAAGGGTTTCCGGCAGGCCCGGCCCGAGCGTCGCGATCCGCTCGCCCATGCGGGCCTGCACCGGCACGAGCTGCACGATGGTGGAGGTCACGCCGGAAAGCCGCTTCTTGAAATTCGGAGCGATGATATCGACGGTGCGGATGTCCAGAAACCTGCTCATGATCAAGAGAGGATAAAGGAAGCGCAGCGATCCGTCACCCGCGCCTGCGCGTCATCCACCGCGCATTCGGAGCGACCGGCGTTTCGGGCGCCCGGAATCAGAACGGCTCCCGATGCAGGATCGGGAGCCGCATCCATGGGACTTGCCATCAACCCCAGTTGATGGCGAGAATCTCATAGGCCTTGGAGCCGCCGGGGGCGACGACTTCGATCGAATCGCCAACTTCCTTGCCGATCAGCGCGCGCGCAATCGGTGAGGAAATGGAGATGCGGCCCTGCTTCACATCGGCTTCCTGGTCGCCGACGATCTGGTACGTCTTGTTCTCTTCGGTGTCCTCGTCGATCAGCTTGACGGTGGCGCCGAACTTGATCTTGGAGCCGGACATCTTGGAGAGGTCGATGACCTCGGCGCGCGCCACATAGTCCTCGACCTCGCCGATACGGCCTTCGTTGTGGCTCTGCGCTTCCTTGGCTGCGTGGTATTCGGCATTTTCCGAAAGGTCGCCATGGGCGCGCGCTTCGGCAATCGCCTCGATGATCCGCGGCCGCTCTTCCTGCTGGCGCCAGCGCAGCTCTTCCTGCAGCTTGGCAAAACCGCTCTGCGTCATCGGTACTTTTTCGACCATTTCCAACGTCCTTCATGGTGCGCGCCGGGCCTGCGCAGGCAGGCCCGAAGCAAAATAAAACGGCATCCGGAGCGTCAACTCCGGAACCGTTCAAAACATCAAGGCATCAACTATAGCAGAAAGGGCCTGTGGGAAGCCAGATCTTTCGAAGAATGTGCAAGGTGCGACGGGCACCGGCGGCGTCTTCAGGAACCAACCGGGCCCGGCGACCGTTGGTTCCGATAATATGGAGCATGCCGATGAACCCCGCATTTCCCGAGCAATCCCCCGAGCAGATCGACGGACGCCTCAACGCCTATCGTCGCCTCCTGATCGGCCTCATGACCTATGTCGCAGGCGATCCCGATGGACGCGACATGCTGCAAGCCATCGCGCGCGACACTGAGGTTGTCGCCGACCACGAGGAGGATCCCGGGGTGATGCCGGACGAGGGCTTCGCCGGCCAGAATCACACCGACGAGGAAATCCGCTCCCTCATCGCCACGGCTTTGACCCGCGCCGAAGCGCTCGCCGCGGCCCGATCGACAGCGCCCTGAACTTCAGAGCTGAACTTCAGAGAGGAGAGCCTTCATCATGAATCCGATCGAAAAACGACCGCTTCGTCTCTATCGCCTCGTTCCTTCGGCAGGGCCGGGCGATCCCGGCTGGGGCAACGCGCCGAGCCAGGGCGAGATCGTCGTTCGTGCCGAATCGCCCGCCGATGCCCGCATCGTGGCTGCCTAGGCCGAACTCGATTTCACCGAGATCGACGCCAAGCCGGCAGAGGGCACGGATACGCGCATGGCCAGCGCTTTCCGAAACGAGAAGCTTTACACGGTGATCGAGGAACCGTTGGATTCTGCGATTGACAACGAAGGGGAACGTGGGGTCGTGCAAGGGACGGTTTCGGTTGGAACGATCCGGCCGACGCAGATCTGATACCCATCGGGCCTAGAGACAGACCCGTATACATTTCATTAGAAATATTAAATACTCCCTCTGGTTTATTTTGATTGGGGGAGTATTGCAATGACCGACACCTACGTGATCTGCGCCCGGAAGCGCAATGGGGACGTCTTCACCAGCGAGCCGGGGCCTGTTCGATTCCTGAAGGTGCCTTCCACCGTCAAGACGTTCTATGACAGCTCGCATGTCGTTGCGAACCCGAAGATCTGGGCCGGGGAGGTGCAGGCGCTTGCGGATGGAGACGAAAATCCCAATTCGATCGCGCCGACGGGTGACGTCCTGGTGTTCATTCATGGTTATAACAACAGCATGGAAGACATCCTTGGCCGGACCCGGCAGCTGAGCAAGGATCTGCGCGCGGAGGGCTGGCGCGGCCAGGTCGTGGCTTTCGATTGGCCGAGCGCCAATCAGACGCTCAATTATCTCGAAGACCGATGGGATGGATCGCAGGTTGCTATCTCACTCGTCAGCAAGGCCATTCGTCTGCTCAGCGAGGGCCAGAAGGCGGATTGCCGGACGAACGTTCATCTGCTCGCCCATTCCGCAGGGGCCTATGTGGCGATGGAGGCTTTTCTTCAGGCGGAGAAGGACGGTCCTTTGCGAAACACGCCGTGGCGCATCGGACAGGTGGCCTTCATCTCGGGAGATGTCTCGATGAACAGCCTGTCGGTCAAGAGCGACTGGAGCGGCCCGATGTTCGCGCGGATCATGCGGCTCACCAATTATTACAATCCGTTCGATGCGGCGCTTGCCGTTTCCACCGCCAAACGGCTGGGCGTCTCGCCGCGGGCCGGACGGCGCGGGCTGCCGGAGGATGCGCCGGACAAGGCGGTTGCGGTCAACTGCGGACCTTACTTCAAGGGATTGCAGCCGGATGCGAGCTTCGCCCATGTCTCCTGGACCCACTCCTGGTACATCGGCAACCGTGTGTTCGCGCGCGATCTCGCGATGACGCTGGAGGGGGCGATCGACCGGGACTTCATTCCCACACGCGAGCGGATCGGCGGAGAGCTGTGCCTTGCCGATCACCCGCGCCCGGTTTTCCAGAGCCAGTGGGACATCAAGTCGACCGCGCAGATGACCGAGCGGCATATCCGGTAATCGAGGCTCCAAGACCAAGGAAGGTCAGAGAGCCGCCACGGTCGGCGACCCTCAGAACGGCGCCTCCCGTCTGGAAGCGCCGTTCCGTTCGTGCGCGTCAGAAGTAGCTCTGCAGCGGGCGGACTTCGAGGTTGCCGGCTTTCAGCGCCTTGATCGCGGCGGCGGCGGCTTCTGCACCGGACATCGTCGTGTAGTAGGGAACCTTCTGCATCAGCGTGGCGCGGCGGAGCGACTTCGAGTCCGAGATCGCCTTGTTGCTGTCGGTCGTGTTGATGACGAGCTGGACCTGTCGGTTGCGGATGGCGTCCTCGATATGCGGGCGACCTTCCTGGACCTTGTTGATCTTGGTCGTGGTGATGCCGTTGGCTTCCAGGAAGCGGGCCGTGCCGCCGGTTGCCAGCACCTTGAAGCCGATATCGGTCAGGATACGGATGGCCGGGAGCACACCGTCCTTGTCGCCATCGCGCACGGAGACGAAGACCGTGCCTTCGCGCGGCAGATCGACGCCGGCGCCAAGCTGGGCCTTGGCGAAGGCGAGCGCGAAATCGGTGTCGAGGCCGATGACCTCACCCGTCGAGCGCATTTCCGGGCCGAGCAGGATGTCGACGCCCGGGAAGCGGGCAAAGGGGAACACGGCTTCCTTGACGGCGATATGCTTCAGCGCGCGCGGATCGGGCTTGCCGCCATAGGCTGCAAAGCACTGGTCGAGCGTTTCGCCGGCCATGACGCGTGCGGCGATCTTGGCGATCGGCGCGCCGATGGTTTTTGCGACGAAGGGCACCGTGCGCGAGGCGCGCGGATTGACCTCGAGCACGTAGACCGTGCCGTCCTTGATCGCGAACTGAACGTTCATCAGGCCGCCGACCTTCAGCGCCTTGGCCATGGCTTTCGCCTGACGCTCCAGCTCGTCGAGCATGTCGTTGGAGAGCGTGCGCGGCGGCAGGGAGCAGGCGCTGTCGCCCGAATGGATGCCGGCTTCCTCGATATGCTCCATGATGCCGGCGACGTAGACGTCGTTGCCGTCGGAGATGCAGTCGACGTCCACTTCGATGGCGTTCGCCAGGTAGCTGTCGAAGAGCAGCGGGTTCTTGCCGAGCAGCGTGTTGATCTGTCCGGTCTTGTCGTTCGGGTAGCGCTGCTTGATGTCTTCCGGCACGAGTTCGGGAACCGTGTCGAGCAGATAGGTCTGCAGCATGCTTTCCGAGTGGATGATCTGCATGGCGCGGCCGCCGAGCACGTAGGACGGACGCACGACCAGCGGGAAGCCGATCTCGGATGCCACAAGGCGGGCCTGCTCCACCGAATAGGCGATGCCGTTGTTCGGCTGGTTGAGGTCGAGCTTCATCAGGAGCTTCTGGAAGCGGTCGCGGTCCTCGGCAAGGTCGATCATGTCGGGCGCGGTGCCGAGGATCGGAATGCCGTTTTTCTCCAGTGCTTCAGCCAGCTTCAGCGGAGTCTGGCCGCCGAACTGCACGATGACGCCGACGAGCTCGCCCTTTTCCTGCTCCATCTTGAGAATCTCGATCACGTCCTCGGCCGTCAGCGGCTCGAAATAGAGCCGGTCGGACGTGTCGTAGTCGGTGGAGACCGTTTCCGGGTTGCAGTTGATCATGATGGCTTCGAAGCCGGCATCCTTCAGGGCAAAGGCGGCGTGGCAGCAGCAATAGTCGAAT
This sequence comes from Rhizobium sp. PP-F2F-G48, assembly GCF_004342335.1. NCBI lineage: Bacteria > Pseudomonadati > Pseudomonadota > Alphaproteobacteria > Hyphomicrobiales > Rhizobiaceae > Rhizobium > Rhizobium sp. PP-F2F-G48. The sequence continues at coordinate 427,397 of NZ_SLVH01000001.1, forward strand.
TCGATGCCCTGGCCGATGCGGTTCGGTCCGCCGCCGAGGATGACGACCTTCTTGCGGTCGGATATTCCGGCTTCGCTGCGCGTCTGGCCGACGAAGGGCGTCTCGTAGGTCGAGTACATATAGGCGGTCGGCGAAGCGAACTCGGCCGCGCAGGTGTCGATGCGCTTGTAGACCGGGCGCACGTCGAGCGCGTTGCGCTTCTCGGCGACTTCTTTCGGGCGCTTGCCCGAGAGCGTTGCGAGACGCGCGTCGGAGAAGCCCATGGCCTTCAGCATGCGCAGGTTTCCGGCATCGTCCGGCAGGCCGTGCTCGCGAATGCGGGCTTCCATGTCCACGATGGCCTTGAGCTGGGCGATGAACCAGGGGTCGATCTTGGAGCCGTCATGCACGTCGGCTTCCGACATGCCGAGGCGCAGCGCCTGGGCAACCATGCGCAGGCGGTCGGGCGTGGGCGTGCCGATGGCGGCGCGGATGGCGTTGCGTCCGTCGCTGCCGTCGTCGAGGCCGGGGATCTCGATCTCGTCGAGGCCGGTCAGTCCGGTTTCCATGCCGCGCAGGGCCTTCTGCAGCGATTCGGCAAACGTCCGGCCGATCGCCATGACCTCGCCGACCGACTTCATGGCCGTCGTCAGGACAGGCGAGGCGCCCGGGAATTTCTCGAAGGCAAAGCGCGGGATCTTGGTGACGACATAGTCGATCGAGGGTTCGAACGAGGCAGGGGTCGCGCCGCCCGTGATGTCGTTCTCCAGCTCGTCCAGCGTATAGCCGACCGCAAGCTTGGCGGCGATCTTGGCGATCGGGAAGCCGGTGGCCTTGGAGGCGAGCGCCGAGGAGCGGGAGACGCGGGGGTTCATCTCGATGACCACCAGGCGACCGTCCTTGGGGTTCACGGCGAACTGCACGTTCGAGCCGCCGGTCTCCACGCCGATCTCGCGCAGCACCGCGATCGAGGCGTTGCGCATGATCTGGTATTCCTTGTCGGTCAAGGTCAGCGCGGGTGCGACGGTGATCGAGTCGCCGGTGTGCACGCCCATCGGGTCGATGTTCTCGATCGAGCAGATGATGATGCAGTTGTCCGCCGTGTCGCGGACGACCTCCATCTCGTATTCCTTCCAGCCGAGCACCGATTCCTCGATCAGCACTTCGGTGGTGGGCGAGGCGTCGAGGCCCGAGGAAACGATCTCGAAGAATTCCGAGCGGTTATAGGCGATGCCGCCGCCGGTGCCGCCGAGCGTGAAGGAGGGGCGGATGATGGTGGGAAGGCCGATCTGGTCGATGGCCTGTGCGGCCAGTGCCATGGCATGGCTCATATAGCGCTGCTTGCGGTCTGTCTCGCCGAGGTTCCACTCGTTCTCCAGCGTGTCGAGGGCGCTGTCCAGATCGGAGCCCGACAGCGTCTCCCGGAGCTTGCTGCGCTCCGCCTCGTGCGTCTTGCGGTCGGCCTCCTTGATGTCGGTGGCGTTGGCCAGCATCGACCTCGGGGTTTCCAGGCCGATGCGGGCCATGGCTTCGCGGAACAGAGCGCGGTCCTCGGCCATGTCGATGGCCGCAGGCTTTGCGCCGATCATCTCGACATTGTAGCGGTCGAGCACGCCCATGCGCTTCAGGGAGAGCGCGGTGTTGAGTGCGGTCTGCCCGCCCATGGTCGGCAGCAGCGCGTCCGGGCGTTCCTTGGCGATGATCTTCGCCACGACTTCCGGCGTGATCGGCTCGACATAGGTCGCGTCCGCCAGGCCCGGATCGGTCATGATGGTCGCCGGGTTGGAGTTGACCAGGATGACCCGGAACCCTTCTTCCTTCAGGGCCTTGCAAGCCTGTGTTCCCGAATAGTCGAACTCGCATGCCTGGCCGATGACGATCGGTCCAGCGCCGATGATGAGGATGGACTTGATGTCTTGGCGCTTGGGCATGATGTCGGTTCCGCTTTTCAGGCTGCGCGAAAAGCCGGCTCCGATGGCGGGTGTCCATCGGCCGGTCGTGCAGGCTCACGTCTTTAAGGCTAGAAGGGGCTTATAGGGAAATGGGCGCGGGTGCGAAACCCCGAAATCGCGATCACAACAGGAAAATCGACGCGGAAGCGCGCCCCGTGACGCCACTGCGAACTCGGCCGACGCCATGCCCGTTGCGGTCGCAGCGGCATGGCAGAGAGCGCCATCGCAGATGCTTTTCCGGCAGGTCGGCATCTCGACGCGCATTTCGCGAGGGAGGACGTAGGCTTTCCGGCGAAGCGCTCTATATCGCACTTACCAAAAACGCTTATCCAAGGGAGTGGACCGCCATGGAATGGAAGGGCCGTCGCCAGTCGAGCAACGTCGAAGATCAGAGCGGCTCCGGCCCCGTGCGGGGTGGTTTCGGTCGGGGTGGCGGTTTCCGCATCCCGATGGGCGGCGGACGCGGCGGCGGGTTGAGCATCGGCACCATCATCTTCCTCGTGGTCATCTACTTCATCTTCAAGGCCATCGGCATCGACCTTCTGCAGGTTCTCGACGGGGGTCAGACGGGGCAGTCCGGCTACGAGCAGAGCCAGGGCAGCACGCCGGGCACGGCCCAGCAGGAGGAGACCAAGGCCTTCATCAAGACCGTTCTCGCCGAGACCGAGGATACGTGGAACGGCATCTTCCAGGCGAACGGCCAGACCTATCGCGAGCCGACGCTGGTGTTCTTCACCGGCGGCGTACAGTCGGCCTGCGGTCAGGCATCGGCCGCCTCGGGACCGTTCTACTGCCCGGGCGACCAGAAGGTCTATCTCGACACCTCGTTCTTCGACGAGCTTTCCCAGCGTTTTCAGGCCTCGGGCGATTTCGCGCAAGCCTATGTGGTCGCGCATGAAGTCGGGCACCATGTCCAGAACCTGCTCGGGACGCTGCCGAAGGTCAACGAGCAGCGGCAGGGCATGGACGAGGCTTCGTCCAACGAGCTTTCCGTGCGGACCGAGCTCCAGGCCGATTGCTACGCCGGCATCTGGGGCAAGTACACGCAGCAGAAGGGTCTGCTCGAGCAGGGCGATCTCGAAGAGGCGTTGAACGCCGCGACCCAGATCGGCGACGACACGCTGCAGAAGCGGACCCAGGGTTATGTCGTGCCGGAAAGCTTCAACCACGGCACGTCGCAGCAGCGGGCGACCTGGTTCAAGCGCGGCTTCGACAGCGGGCAGCTGCAGGCTTGCGACACGTTCAACAATCCGGTCTGACGGATTTTTCTCGGGTAGCATGGCACGCGGACGAATCTTGTCGTCCGCGTGCCCGCTGTCTCCCGCATGTCATGAGCGGCCGCTAATCCAGGCGCATTCCAACGCACCAGGAGCGCTTTCATGGCACACGGTCCCAGCACGTCCTCGCCCGTCATCCGCGACGTCATCGCGGCGCGGGCGTCCCGCCGAAGCTTTCTCAAGGGCTTTTCGGCCGTGGGAACCCTGGCTGCCACCGGCTCCGGCTTCGTCGGCTCGCTTTTCGCGGACGAGAGTTTCGCGGCATCCGCTGCCTCGACCTTGAAATTCACCGAACTGAAGCGCGTCTACGACAAGGACATGGCGGTCGCGCCCGGCTACAAGGCCGATGTGGTGGCGCGCTGGGGCGATCCGATGACCGGCGCCACCGCCGCCTTCGACGGAACCGTGCCTTCCGCCGCAGAGCAAATGGCCCGCTTCGGCTATAATTGCGACTACATCGCCTATATGCCGCTGCCGAAAGGCTCCACCAGCGCGGATCATGGCCTTCTCTGCGTCAACAACGAGTATATCTCGCCGAACGTGATCTTTCCCGGGCTGACCGAGGACGATGCCGGGGCAAAGATGACGCGCGAACAGGTCGATTTCGGCATGGCCGCGATGGGCCACTCGATCGTCGAGGTGAAGATGGACAACGGTGCCTGGGCCATGGTCCAGGATAGCCCCTACAATCGCCGCCTGACGCTGGAGACGCCGATGGCACTATCGGGCCCGGTCGCCGGCCACGATCTGGTCAGGACGACGGCCGATCCGGACGGCCGCCTCGTGCACGGCACCAACTATAATTGCGGCGGCGGCGTCACCCCCTGGGGCACGGTGCTGACCTGCGAGGAAGGCGCCTCGGATACCTTTGGCGGCAAGCCCGAGGAATCGCCCATCGCGCCGGTGCTCGAGCGCTACGGGTTCGACGGCTCCGATGTCTACGGGCGCGCCCGTTTTCACGATCGTTTCGACATGACCAAGGAGCCGAACGAACCGAACCGCTTCGACTGGGTGGTCGAGATCGATCCCTATGATCCGGCCTCCACGCCGATCAAGCGCACGGCGCTCGGGCGCATGAGCCACGAAGCCTCGACGGTCGTGCACAACAAGGACGGGCGGATCGTCATCTATATGGGCGATGACGACTACTTCGAATACACCTATCGTTTCGTCACCAAGACGGCCTTCGATCCCGCAAAGCCGGAAACCTCGAAAGACATCCTCGACGACGGCATTCTGTCCGTTGCGCGGTTCGATGACGACGGTACGCTGCACTGGCTGCCGCTCGTTCACGGGCAGGGGCCGCTGACCGCCGAAAACGGCTTTGGGACGCAGGCGGACGTGCTTCTGAAGACGCGCCTTGCCGCCGACGCGCTCGGGGCGACGCCGATGGACCGGCCGGAAGACATGGAAACGAACCCGGTGACCGGCCGCGTCTACGCCGTGATGACCAAGAACAAGAAGCGCGCGCAGGACAAGCTGAACCCCGCGAACACGCGGCCGGAAAACCTGTGGGGCCATATCGTCGAGCTGATCCCGCCGGGGGGCCGGGGGCGCGATGCCGACCACACGGCCGAAGTCTACGCGTGGGACCTGTTCGTTCTCGCCGGCAATCCGGCCGATGCGGCCACCGGGTCGAGCTTCCATCCCGAAACCTCCGAGAATGGCTGGTTCGTCTGCCCCGACAATATCACCTTCGATCCCGCGGGCAGGCTCTGGGTTGCCACGGACGGCGCGAACGATTTCGGACTGCCGGACGGGATCTACGGTATCGACACCGAGGGTCCGGCGCGTGGTCTGCCGAAACTGCTCTTCACCTGTCCCGCCGGTGCCGAGGCGACCGGGCCCTGCTTCACCCCGGATGGCAAGACCCTGTTCGTTTCCGTGCAACACCCCGCCGAGGATGCCGAGACGCTGGACAAGGCGGAAACGCTGTGGCCCGACTTCAAGGGCAGCCTGCCCCGGCCGTCGGTGATCGCCATCCGCAAGGCGGACGACGGCGCCGTCGGCGCCTGAACCTTCTGTTGCCCGGCGACCCGGCGATCGCGGAGGTCCGGGTCACTTTCCCGACGCTTGCCGTCGACACGAGGCTGCCGACGCTCCAGGGAATGCTCCGAGGGGTGAAGGCGCGGCCTTGCGTCGCCTCGACAATGGTCGTTGCCTCGATGCCTCCTTGGTTCTACAGCAACGGCGAGCCTGACGCATTCGCCGTGCGGGTCGCCGGCAAAAAGCGATGCACGGGTCAACGGGCACGCAGCACGAGCCTCGCGTCAGGCGGCGCGGGGTGGGGGAAGGGGAGTTTGCGATGATCGATCCGGTGGCGGCGCGGCGAGGGCTTCTCCTCGTCTTCATGATCCTCTTTCTCGACATCATCGGCATCGCGATCATCATGCCCGTTCTTCCGGCCTTTCTGGCGGAACTGACGGGCGATTCGATCAGCGATACGGCGATCGACGGCGGGTGGCTTCTGCTCGTCTATTCCGGCATGCAGTTTCTGTTTGCGCCGCTGATCGGCAATCTCTCCGACAGGTTCGGGCGCCGGCCGGTGCTGCTGGCATCGGTGCTGACCTTTGCGATCGACAACCTCATCTGCGCGCTGGCAACCAGCTTCGGCATGCTGTTCGTCGGGCGCATTCTCGCCGGCATTTCCGGCGCCAGTTTTTCCACGGCCTCCGCCTTCATCGCCGACGTGTCCGATGACAGCAATCGTGCCAAGAATTTCGGCCTGATCGGCATCGCTTTCGGCACCGGCTTTGCGCTCGGCCCTGTGATCGGCGGCGCGCTGGGCGAGTTCGGGCCGCGCGTGCCGTTCTATGGTGCAGCGCTGCTTTCGTTCATCAATTTCATCATCGCGTTTTTCCTGCTGCCGGAAACGCTGGAGCGCAAGCATCGCCGGCGTTTCGAATGGCGTCGCGCCAATCCGCTCGGCGCGCTTCGCCAGATGCGGAGCTATCCCGGTATCGGCTGGGTGCTGCTGGTGTTCTTCCTCTACTGGCAGGCCCATGCGGTCTATCCCTCCGTCTGGTCCTTCGTCGCGACCTATCGCTATGGCTGGAGCGAGGGACAGATCGGCCTATCGCTCGGCGTCTTCGGGATCTGCAGCGCGATCGTCATGGCATTCGTCCTGCCGCGCGTCATTCCCGTGCTCGGCGAGTGGCGCTCCGGTGCGCTGGGGCTGATCTTCTGCTGTGCCGGCCTGATCGGCTATGCCTTCGCGTTTCAGGGCTGGATGGTCTATGCCGTGATCGCTGCCACCTGCCTCGAGGCACTGGCCGATCCGCCGCTCCGCTCGATTGCGGCGGCGAAGGTTCCGCCGTCGGCGCAGGGTGAGCTGCAGGGTGCGCTTTCCAGCATCTCCTCCTTCACGACGATCCTCGGGCCGCTGATGTTCGCGCACATCTTCAGCAGCTTTACCGCGCCGGGCGCATCCATACGCTTTGCCGGCGCGCCCTACATCCTCTCCGCCGTCCTGATCTCCGGCGCCGTCTTTCTCTACGTCACGCGGCTGAAATCGGACGGTGTCTCGCGGCAGACATGACCTGAAAGGGTCTAAACCGCCTTAATAACGATCAATCTCCGTGATGTTTCGATGAAATTCGCAGCATGGCACGCCGATGTCTGGAGGTTTTCCACCATTCGGGCTATGAGCGAGGCGTCGCGCGAGCCCATTCCGGCCGCGACGGACCAGAGGCTTTTCGATCATGCTGACGTCAACGCACCCCGCTGCGGGCGATATCCGTTGGGACAATTCCTGGACAGCGCATTTTCGCGGAAGCGTCATTCTCGGCGTGCCCTTCGTTGCCGCGCAGATCGCGCAGCTCGCCATCAACACCACGGATGTGGTGATGGTCGGCAGATTGGGCGCGACCGAGCTTGCCTCGATCATCATCGCGACGCAGATGTTCTTCACCATCTTCGTTTTCGGCTCCGGCTTTTCCAATGCCGTCGTTCCCATGGTGGCCCAGGCCGTCGGGCGTGGTGACGTCGTTTCCACGCGGCGTTCGGTGCGCATGGGCATGTGGGCCGTGCTGATCTATGGCGTCCTGACGGCGCCGTTCCTGTGGATGGCCGAGCCGATTCTGCTGTTTGCCGGGCAGCAGCCGGAGGTGGCAGAGAAGGCGGCGGGCTATCTGCACGTGGCGCAATGGGCGATCTTCCCGAGCCTCGTCTTCATGGTCCTGCGCGCTTTCCTCAGCGGTCTGGAGCGGGCAGGGATCATTCTCTACATCACCTTGATCACGCTCGTGCTCAATGCGGGCCTCTGCTACCTTTTGATCTACGGCCATTTCGGTTTTCCAGCGCTCGGCATGGTCGGGGCGGCCTGGGCCGCTCTGACCGTCGCAGTTCTCGGCCTCGTGCTCGCCATCGTCTATATCCAGCGGCATGAGGAGCTGCGACGCTTCGAACTGTTCGTGCGCTTCTGGAACCCCGACTGGCATGCGCTGAAGGAGGTCGTGCTGCTCGGACTGCCGATCGCCCTGACGATCCTTGCCGAAGTCAGCCTCTTCACCGTCGCCTCGCTGCTCATGGGCACGATCGGCACGGTGGAACTGGCCGCGCACGGCATCGCCCTGCAATTTGCCTCCATCGCCTTTATGATCCCGCTCGGGCTCGCCCAGGCTGCGACCGTGCGCGTCGGTCTCGCCTACGGCCGCGGCGACATGGAGGGCGTGCGGCGTGCGGGCATCGCCGCCCTTGCGCTCGGCACCCTCTGTGCCGCGATCGGCTCCACGCTGTTTGCGGTCATTCCCTACGCTCTTGCGGCGCTCTACCTCGACACCAGCCGGGCGGATGCCGCCATGGTGCTCGCCTATGCCGGCCCGCTGATCGTGATCGCCGGCGCCTTCCAGCTCGTCGATGGTCTGCAGGCGATCGCGGCGGGCATGCTGCGCGGGCTGAAGGACACGACCGTGCCGATGCTGCTCGCGCTCGTCTCCTATTGGCCGATCGGCTTCTTCTCGGCTTGGCTCTTCGCATTTCCGCTGGGGCTTGGCGGGCAGGGTGTGTGGTACGGGTTCTCGCTCGGCCTTCTGGCTGCAGCCTGCCTGCTGAACGCACGGTTCTTCCGGATCGTTCGCAAGCTCAAGTGAGCATGAGGTTCGTTGCGCAAGACCGTGCAGCGGTTTTGCGATGGCGGCATGCGCAGATGACAACATGTGCAGATGACGACATGCGCGAGACGAGAACCGGAAGCGCAAAGCGCCAAACTGAGAGACCGCCACGGGCTTCAAGGGCTTGGCCGGCGCCCTTCGCGCCGGTGTGAATGCTGCCCCGGCCAGCTACGCCCCGCCATGCGTGACGGGTCTGCGTGGGGCCTGGGCATCAAGCATCCATGTTCGGAGCAGAGGGCCTGTCGCCCTCAGGCGCGTTCCGCCAGTGCTTCCTCGCCCTTCTTCTCGCGCAGCAGATTGACGAAGCGGCGGAAAAGATAGTGGCTATCCTGCGGGCCGGGCGAGGCTTCCGGATGGTGCTGGACGGAGAAAACCGGCTTGCCGGAAAGACGCAGCCCGCAATTGGTGCCGTCGAACAGCGAAACATGGGTCTCTTCGACGCCGGCCGGCAGAGAAGCGGAGTCCACCGCGAAACCGTGGTTCATGGAGACGATCTCGACCTTGCCGGTCGTATGGTCCTTCACCGGATGGTTTGCACCATGATGGCCCTGATGCATCTTCTCGGTCTTGCCGCCGAGCGCCAGGCCCAGCATCTGATGGCCGAGGCAGATGCCGAACACCGGAATGTCGGTCTCGATCAGCTCGCGGATGACGGGTACGGCATATTCGCCGGTTGCCGCCGGGTCTCCCGGACCGTTGGACAGGAAGACGCCATCCGGATCGAGCGCCAGGACGTCGTCCTTGCTCGCCGTCGCCGGCACGACCGTGACCTTGCAGTCGAGGCCGGTGAAGAGGCGCAGGATGTTCCGCTTGACGCCATAGTCGATGCAGACGACGTGATACTTCGCCGCATCGGCGGACAGCGTGCCGGTGCCCTCGTTCCAGACCCAGGGTTTTTCGTTCCAGATGGAGGATTGGCCGGATGTCGCCACCTTCGCGAGATCGAGGCCCTCGAGGCCGCTCCAGTCCTTCGCCATCGCCTTCAGCGCGTCGAGATCGAACTGCCCGTTGGCATCATGGGCGATGACCGCGTTCGGTGCGCCGTTTTCGCGGATCCAGGCGGTCAGGGCACGCGTGTCGACGCCGCACATGCCGATGATCCCGCGCGCCTTCAGCCAGACGTCGAGATGGCGCGCGGCGCGGTAGTTGGAGGGGTCGGTGATATCGGCTTTAAAGATGACGCCGACCGCGCCGTGGCGGGCCGCCGGCGTCAGGTCCTCGATGTCTTCATCGTTCGCGCCGACATTGCCGATATGGGGAAAGGTAAAGGTGACGATCTGGCCGAGATAGGACGGATCGGTCAGGATTTCCTGATAGCCGGTGAGCGCCGTGTTGAAGCAGACTTCGGCCGGAACGGCGCCCGTGGCCCCGATGCCCTTGCCTTCGATCACGGTGCCGTCCGCCAGGACGAGCATCGCGGTTGCGGTTTCGGTGGTCCATGGAGCGGTCATCGGCATCATCCCCTTTAGGCGAGGCAGCGAGAGAACGGGCCACCGGTTCGCCAAGCTTCTCAGCACCCGGTGCCGCCCGGCGCAGACGCGCGCGGGTCGCAATTCAGGTCTCTCTTGGTGCAGGTCCTCGACATAAGCGCGTGGTCGCGCGGGGTCAACCGTCGCGGCGGGAAATCCGCTGAATAATGCCGGCCTCGCCCATCGTCGCGCGCAAGCGGCCCGGCCACGCCCCATTTTTTCGGGAAGCCCATTTGACGACGAACCCGTTTGTTGCCGCCCGGCCGATGGTCTATGAGAGCCGCCAAGGCCACAGAGCCATGACACACGACGACAGAGCCACGAGACACAAGGGAGATACGCATGCTGCGCGAAACGATCAACGATGCCTTGAAGACGGCCATGAAGGCCAAGGACGCCCGGCGGGTTTCGACGCTGCGGCTGGTGCAGGCGGCGCTGAAGGACCGCGACATTGCCAATCGCGGCGTCGGCAAGCCGGAGACGACCGATGACGAACTGCTGCAGATCCTTGCGAAGATGGTCAAGCAGCGCGAAGAATCGGCCAAGGTCTATGACGATGCCGGGCGGCCGGAGCTTGCAACGCACGAGCGCGAGGAAATCGCCATCATCGGCGATTTCCAGCCCGAACAGTTCTCCGAGGCGCAGGTGAAGGAGGTCGTGGCCACGGCGATTGCCGAGGCGGAGGCGACGGGTCCGAAGGACATGGGCAAGGTGATGGCGATCCTGAAGGAGCGGCATGCCGGCCAGATGGATTTCGCCAAGGCATCGGGCGTGCTGAAGGGCCTTCTCTCGGGCGCCTGAGATCTGCCGGCGGTCGCGTCTGCGGCAAGCTTCAGCGTGGCTGCTGCGTGTCGGGCTTCCGCGGCGCGAAGGATTGCCTGTGGATAGCGGTGAGGGATGTTGCGCGCTGTAGCGATACGGCGCGCAAGCGCCTATATCGAGGCCATGCGCTTTTCCCCGACCTTTCTCGAAGAAATCAAGGATCGTGTTCCGATTTCGGACGTGATCGGCAAGCGCGTGACGTGGGACCGGAAGAAGACCAATGCGTCCAAGGGCGACTATTGGGCCTGCTGCCCCTTCCATGGGGAGAAATCGCCGAGTTTCCATTGCGAAGACCGCAAGGGGCGCTACCACTGCTTCGGGTGCGGGGTATCGGGCGACCATTTTCGGTTTCTGAACGAACTCGACGGGATGAGTTTTCCCGAAGCCGTGCAACAGATCGCCGATCTCGCCGGTGTCGCCATGCCGCAGCCGGACGTGGAGGCGGAGAAGCGCGACAGGCAGCGCTCGACGCTGCAGGACGTCATGGAAATGGCGACGCAGTTCTTTCAGGATCAGCTGCAGACCGCGAATGGCGCGCGTGCCCGGGCCTATCTGCGCGACCGCGGACTGACCGGGCGCACGATCGAGACCTTCCGGCTCGGCTATGCAGCGGAGAGCCGCAACGCCTTGAAGGAACATCTCGCCAATAAGGGGATCCCGCGCGAGCAGATCGAGGCCTGCGGTCTCGTGGTGCATGGTCCCGACATTGCGGTCTCCTACGACCGCTTTCGCGACAGGATCATGTTTCCCATCCTGTCGTCGCGCGAGAAGGTGATCGCGTTCGGCGGACGGGCCATGTCGAAGGATGCGCAGGCGAAATACCTGAATTCCAACGAGACCGAGCTCTTTCACAAGGGCAATGTGCTCTATAATTTCGCGCGCGCGCGCCGGACGCTCGGGGGCGCCGACGGCAACGAGACGATCATTGCGGTCGAAGGCTACATGGACGTGATCGCCCTCTATCAGGCGGGGATCGAGAACGCCGTGGCGCCGCTCGGCACCGCGCTGACGGAGAACCAGCTGGAGCTTCTCTGGAAGCTGACGCCGGAGCCGATCCTCTGTTTCGATGGCGACGGTGCCGGCATTCGGGCCGCCAACCGGGCGGTCGATCTCGCGCTGCCGCATCTCAAACCCGGCCGTTCCGTTCGCTTCGCGCTTTTGCCCGATGGCAAGGATCCCGACGATCTCGTGCGCGAGGAGGGACGGGCGCCGTTCGACCGCGTGCTTGCGGCAGCGCGCTCGCTTTCGGAAATGGTCTGGACGCGCGAAGTCCAGGCGGGCGGTTTCGAGACGCCGGAAAAGCGGGCGGAGCTGGAGGCGAAATTGAAGCAGATCGTCGCGGTGATTGGCGACGAAAGCGTTCGCCGGCACTACGGACAGGCCATGCGCGACCGGCTGAACACCTATCTGCGCGGGCCGCAGCGCTCCGGTTTTCAGGGGGGCGGCTACCAGGGTGGAAACTACGCGCGGGGCGGCGGGGCGGGCGGTTTCGCGTCCGGCGGCCAGAGAGGTGGCGGACAGGGCGGCGGCGGTGGCCGATCCGGTGGTCGCGGCGCTTTCGGCAAGGAGGCGGCGCCGATGCGCGGCCTTGCGGGCATCTCGGAGCGGCTGGCGCGGTCTTCGATCGTCTCGGGCGTCCAGTCGCTGCCGCCACTGAAGGAGAGCGTGCTGGCGCTGACCATCGTCAACCATCCCGAGGTGCTCTTTGCCGAATATGACGAGATTTCGGTCATCGACTACGAGAGCAAGGATCTGCAGCGCCTCTGGTCTCAGGTGCTCAATGCCGCTGCGGCAAAGGGGCCGCGCCTGACGCGCGAGATGCTGGTGGAGAACCTCGAGGCTGCCGGCTTTACGGGCCTCCTCGCCATGCTCGACCAGCAGGTCCGCTTCGCCCGTCTCTGGATCGCGACGCAGGCGGCCGATCCTGCCGATGCGCTGGAAGGATATCGGCAGGCGCTGGCGCTGCACAAACGCACGAAGGCGCTTCTCTGGCAACGGCGCGAGCTGGAGCGCGATCTGGCGCGCGCGACGGAAGATGGCGACGACGAACTGGCAAGCTTGGTCCTGCGCAATCTGGAAGAGGTGCAGAACGAAGTCGAACGCCTGGAGAATCAGGAGGCGATCATCGAGGGATTCGGCGTGCTGTCCGGTCGGGTCAAAGGGCCGGGCGCGAAATGACGTATGGACCGTCGAGGTCATTGCGCTCCTCCTCAAGTGGATCGCGATCTTTCACGTGTTGCTCTTTGCGTTTCCGGCCGTGTCCGTGACTCTGCAACACGCGACCACCCCTGTTCCGCACAGACAGCGGCATTTCCTGCATAAGAGAACCCTAATTCATATTTTGAACAAATCAAGAACAAATTCCTTTTCTTTTCCCGCTCTTTCTGTATTCTCGGAGCCACACCGGATGGCAGGCAGGTGCACGCTGCTGTGATCATCCTGGTGTTCGGCGGCCAGCGCCCTCGCGCCGGCTGGTGGAATCGTGCAGAATGGCGTTCATGACATCTTCTCAAGTGCCGTCTCTTCAGACCCGTAACGATCCGCCTTTCGACGCGTTGCCCGCCGCGCCTGCAGCCCACCGGCGAGGGGATGGGCAGACGACGTTTCGGGCATCCGGCAAGGCGCCGCTGGAGGTGCTGAAATCCGTCTACGGCTATTCCGTCTTCCGCGGGCAGCAAGGTGATGTGGTCGATCACGTGGTCTCCGGCGGGGATGCGGTGGTTCTGTTTCCGACGGGGGCGGGCAAGTCGCTCTGCTTCCAGGTGCCGGCGCTCTGCCGCTCGGGCCTCGGGATCGTGGTCTCGCCGCTGATCGCGCTGATGCGTGACCAGGTGGAGTCTCTGAAGGCGCTGGGCGTTCGCGCGGCGGCCCTGAATTCGTCGCTGTCGCGTGAGGATTTTCTCGACGTGCGCAGGTCGGTGCGCGACGGGACGCTCGATCTTCTCTATGTCACGCCGGAACGGATCGTGACGGACGGGTTCCGCGAGATGGTGGCGGGGGTCGAGATCGCGCTGTTTGCGATCGACGAGGCCCATTGCGTTTCGCAGTGGGGGCATGATTTCCGGCCGGAGTATCGTACGCTGGGGCAACTTGCGACGCTCTATCCGGGCGTGCCGCGCATGGCGCTGACGGCGACGGCCGATCCGCAGACGCGCGGGGATATCATCGAGCGGCTGGCTTTGTCGGACGCGCGAGTGTTCAGTTCCAGCTTCGACCGGCCGAACATCGCCTACGAGATTGTCGAGCGCGACCAGCCGCGCCAGCAATTGCTGCGCTTCCTGTCGCGGCACAAGGGGGCGAGCGGTATCGTCTATTGCCTGTCGCGTGCGAAAGTGGAGGACACCTCGGAGTGGCTGAACGGGCAGGGAATCCGTTCGCTTGCCTATCATGCCGGCATGGATCGTGCTGTCCGCGACGCAAACCAGGACGCGTTCCTGAAGGAGGAAAATCTCTGCCTGGTGGCCACGGTCGCCTTCGGCATGGGGATCGACAAGCCGGATGTGCGCTATGTCGCGCATCTCGATCTGCCGGGGTCCGTCGAGGCCTATTACCAGGAGACGGGCCGTGCGGGGCGCGACGGCCAGCCGTCGCAGGCCTGGATGGCCTATGGCATGGCCGACGTGATCCAGCGGCGCAAGATGATCGACGAGGGCGGGGCGGCCGACGACATCAAGCGTATCGAGCGCGGCAAGCTCGGATCGCTTCTCGGCATTTGCGAGACGGCCTCCTGCCGGCGGCAGGCGATCCTCGCGCATTTCGGCGAGCGGCACGCGGGCGGCTGCGGCAATTGCGATACCTGCCTCAATCCGGTCGAGACCTGGGATGGAACCGAGGCGGCGATCAAGGCGCTTGCGGCGGTCTATCGCACGGGCGAGCGTTTTGGCGCAGGCCACGTCATCGATGTGCTGACCGGCACGGTCAACGAGAAGACGACGCGTTTCGGTCATGCCGATATGCCGGTGTTCGGGGCGGGCAAGGAGATCGCGGCCAAGACCTGGCAGTCGATCCTGCGGCAGTTGCTGGCCGCCGGTTTCCTCAGTGTCGATCATTCGGCCTTCGGCGCGCTGAAGCTGGAGCCGACGGCGCGCGGGGTGTTCAAGAAAGAGACCGAGGTTCGGTTCCGCAAGGACCGCCCGACCTCCGCCAAGGCTGCCCGCAATGCCCGATCGCCGGCCGCGCGCGAGAAGGCGGCGCTGGATGGGTCGGATCTCGAACTTTTCGAGGCGCTGAGGGCGGAGCGCGCCAATATCGCGCGCGGCATGAACGTGCCGCCTTATGTCGTCTTCCCCGATACGACGCTGATCGCGCTTGCCAAAATGCGGCCGGACGATGCGGACGATCTGCTTGATGTGCCGGGGATCGGGCAAAGCAAGAAGGAGCGGTTCGGCGAGCCGTTTCTGGAGGTGATCCGGACGTTTCGGGGGTAGTGTCCACCCGACCCGGAGACAGTTGCGCGTTCAAAATGGCCGGATGACGGGATGCCGGCAGTGCGGACGTGCAGATGCGCGCATGATCATGTCGAGTTGCGACAACGGGCGGTCCGGCAATAATCTCGCTCTATCCGTGCACGATGCTTGTGATCTGAGACTTACGCTACACGGTTACTGAGGTGTCGAGCCGAGCCCGAAGCGCCGTGCTTCCGTCAAGCTTTCGTCTTGGCTCTGTCTTGCCCTTGTCTTGCGGGCGAAAAGACCTACATCTGCCTAGCAGATCGAGACGGCGGCAATGCCAAGCCTTAATTCCGGCGTTTTTCGCCTTATTGCGCTGTTTTCTGCCGGAAGAGCTTGACGTAGCCGAAGAATCTGGGAATCAACCGTCTTTGGCTTGGAAGGTTTATTGGATACGGCGGAAACGATCATCATGCAAGTGATGTTTGGAACGTGCTGCTGTCGCAGCCGACCGGGATGATCGCGGCAGTGCCGTGGTTAATCGGGAATTAATATCAGCCCGTTAGGTCAGGGGTAATGTTCGCGGTGTTGCGCCTTCGAGGCGCCCGGGCCACACGGCTCGTCACCGCTCCAACGTGGAATGCTGGTCCAAAGAAAGCGACGAAGAATGGCAACCAAAGTCAAAGAGAACGAAGAAGCCGAATCTGAACGCGACGGCGCAACGGACGGCCCGCTTCTCGATCTCTCGGACGACGCGGTCAAAAAGATGATCAAGGCCGCCAAGAAGCGCGGCTACGTCACGATGGACGAGTTGAACTCCGTGCTTCCGTCCGAAGAGGTGACCTCCGAGCAGATCGAGGACACGATGGCCATGTTGTCCGACATGGGCATCAATGTCGTCGAGGACGAAGAGGTCGACGAGAACGCCTCCGGCGGCGAGGAAGAGGCAAGCGACGACGAGCCCGACAGCGAGGGCGGCGAGATCGCCACTTCCAGCGGCACTGCGCTCGCCACGGCCAAGAAGAAAGAACCGACGGACCGGACCGACGATCCGGTACGGATGTATCTGCGCGAGATGGGCTCGGTCGAGCTGCTGTCGCGCGAGGGCGAAATCGCGATCGCCAAGCGTATCGAGGCCGGTCGCGAAACGATGATCGCGGGTCTCTGCGAGAGCCCGCTGACGTTCCAGGCGATCATCATCTGGCGCGACGAACTGAACGAAGGCCAGACGCTGCTGCGCGAGATCATCGATCTCGAAACGACCTATTCGGGTCCGGAAGCCAAGGCCGCGCCGCAGTTCCAGTCGCCCGAGAAGATCGAGGCGGACCGCAAGGCCGCCGAGGAAAAGGAAAAGACCCGCCGTTCGCGCACCAGCGAAGACGACATCACCAATGTCGGCGGTGAGGGCCTGCCGCCCGAGGAAGAGGAAGAGGACGACGACGAGTCGAACCTGTCTCTCGCCGCGATGGAAGCGGAACTGCGCCCGCAGGTCATGGAAACGCTCGACATCATTGCCGAGACCTACAAGAAGCTGCGCAAGCTGCAGGACCAGCAGGTCGAGCTGCGGATGCATGCGGCCTCGGGATCGCTGAGCTCGGCGCAGGAAAAGAAGTACAAGGAGCTCAAGGACGAGCTCATCACGGCCGTGAAGTCGCTGTCGCTCAATCAGAATCGCGTCGATAACCTGGTCGAGCAGCTTTACGACATCAACAAGCGGCTGGTGCAGAACGAAGGCAAGCTGCTGCGGCTCGCCGAAAGCTATGGCGTGAAGCGCGACTCGTTCCTGGAGCAGTATTCCGGCAGCGAACTCGTGACGAACTGGATGGAAACGGTCAGCAACCTGACGGCCCGCGGCTGGGCGCCTTTCGTGAAGAACGAAGAGCGCATGATCAGCACGATCCGTGGCGAGATCCACAATCTCGCAACGGAAACCGGCATCTCGATCTCGGAATTCCGCCGCATCGTTCACATGGTGCAGAAGGGCGAGCGCGAAGCCCGGATCGCCAAGAAGGAAATGGTGGAAGCCAACCTTCGCCTCGTGATCTCGATCGCCAAGAAGTACACCAACCGTGGTCTTCAGTTCCTGGACCTGATCCAGGAAGGCAATATCGGCCTGATGAAGGCGGTCGATAAGTTCGAGTATCGGCGCGGCTACAAGTTCTCCACCTATGCGACATGGTGGATCCGGCAGGCGATCACCCGCTCGATCGCCGACCAGGCGCGCACGATCCGTATTCCGGTGCACATGATCGAGACGATCAACAAGATCGTCCGCACATCGCGCCAGATGCTGCACGAGATCGGCCGCGAGCCCACCCCGGAAGAGCTGGCCGAAAAGCTGGCGATGCCGCTCGAAAAGGTCCGCAAGGTCCTGAAGATCGCCAAGGAGCCGATCTCGCTCGAAACCCCGGTGGGCGACGAGGAAGACAGCCATCTCGGCGATTTCATCGAGGACAAGAATGCGTTGCTGCCGATCGATGCAGCCATTCAGGCGAACCTGCGGGAAACGACGACGCGCGTGCTGGCCTCGCTGACGCCGCGCGAGGAGCGCGTGTTGCGCATGCGCTTCGGCATCGGCATGAACACCGACCACACGCTGGAAGAGGTCGGCCAGCAGTTCTCGGTCACGCGCGAACGTATTCGCCAGATCGAGGCGAAGGCGCTCCGTAAGCTCAAGCATCCGAGCCGGTCGCGCAAGCTGCGTTCGTTCCTCGACAGCTAGGCTGAGGCGTTCGACCGGCGTGCCGGTCACCACGACAGAGCAACGGCGTCCGCATCAGCGGGCGCCGTTTTTGTCTATCGGGTGGAGCGCAACGGGCAGGGTGCCTTCGACGTGTCGCGCCGGCATCCCGAGAAGCGCCGTTTGCTTGCGCCGGCTTGACGGCGGGGATCGGCCTGCATAAGCTCCGCATCATGAACATGATCTGCGCCATGACGACCTGCATCGTGACACCCCTTATGGGGTGCGCGGAGCGTTGTCGGGACTGATCTTTCTGTTCCGCCGTCCGTGCCGCCTTCCACAGGGTGGCCCGGAGACGGCTCGCCCTTGAACCATCAAGGAGCGACCCATGCCCTCTTTCTTTTCTCCCGAACGTCTTGCATCCGGTCGTCACCGGCCGGACGGCCTGACCCTCCGCGCAGCCGAGCAGCGCGACGTTGCCGGCATCACCGCCCTTGCCAACCTTCCGCTTTATCGCGCGGGCACGCAGAGGCTGCCGTTCCAGAGCGAGGAGGCCACGGCGCGGTGGCTTAGCGCAGGCGGCGCGGCGGCATCGCCGCCTGTGGTGGCGGAACTCGGCGGGCAGATCGTCGGCATCGGTGGTCTGCATCGCCAAACGGGACGACGCCAGCATGTCGCCGTCCTCGGGCTTGGCGTTCACGACGGTTTTCAGCGCCGGGGGATCGGCGCAGCACTTCTCAATGCGTTGCTGGATGCGGCCTTCAACTGGCTGCAGATCCGACGGGTGGAGCTGACGGTTTTTGCAGACAATGCCGGCGCCATTTCTCTCTACGAAGGCGTCGGGTTCGAGCGCGAGGGACTGTTGCGCGCCTATGCGTTCCGGGACGGCGCCTATGCTGACGTCCTTGCCATGGCCTTGCTGGCACCGGAGCTTTGCGAACCCACGGCCGGGATCGCGGACTGATCGTCATCGACGGGTGGGACATGCGGGCGCGATCGCCTCTGGCTTGGTCTCTTGGCGCCAGATCGCTTACTCGCGTTGCGATCTTTCCGGTTCGCTCCTGACGCTTCAGCGTCTTGTTTTGGGCATATCCTTGTTGCAAAAGCGCTGCACACTTTTGCGCGACATGCTTTATGTCCATCTCCGTGACATCAGAACCCTCCCAGCGCCGCTCCAAGAGACCGATCCTCGCGATCCTTGCCTCGCTTGCGTTGCATGCCGCGATCATTGCGCCGTTCGTGCTGCGGCTGCCGGATCGTGCGGCCGAGGAACCGGTGGAGCAGAGCGTCACCGTGGAGATCGTTCCGGAACCGGAGAAGACGCCGGAGCCCGTCGAAAAGCCTGAGACGACGACGGAGAAAGCGCCCGAGCCGCAGCCCGAGGCGCCCAAGCCTCAATCCGCACCGTCGAAGCCGCCACCACCACCACCGGCACCTGCTTCGCCGTCGACCCCGGCTGAGCCCTCATCGGCCGCTGCGCCCTCGCAGCCTTTCGAGGCGTCGGCAGCAGAGGAGACCGACTCACCGCCGGAGGCTGTCGATCTGCCGGCGCCGGATGACAAGGCCATGAAAGAGGATGTTCCGACGCAAGAGCCGGCGGAGGATGTGCCTGCAAGCTCTGCGGATGCCGCGGACAAACCGGATGCCGAGCCTTCTTCCTCTGCGGAAGCGCCCGTTTCGGAAACACGGCCGGATGCGCCGACATCGGCCCCGACACCGCCACAACCCGCCGAGACACCGCCAGCCATGCCGGAGGTGCTCGCCGGAAAAACACCCTCGACGGAAGGAGAGGAGAGCGAGGCCGCTACCCTTGCGTCTCCTCCATCCTCCAGCCCGCCTCCTGAAACAGCACCGCCGCCACCGCTTTCGTCCGCGGAGAAAGCCGACGTCGGCCCGACGACCGACAGCCGCGCCGAAGCACCGATGACGCCGGACGAGCAGGCGGCGTTCGTTCCGGCCAAGCCTGCGGTACCGGCGACGAAGCCCGATCCCGAGCCCGCGCCGAAGGCGGCGAAGACGCTGTATGCCAGGAATATTCTCGCGGATCCGCGCGTGCGCGGGGCCTTGGGCAGACTGTCGCCCGAGAAGCGGATCGTCCAGATATGCGGCATCGAGGCACTCGAGCAGGCGCGCCATTCGAGCGCTTCGTTCCGGCCGGACCTTCTGAAGGGCTTCGGCAGGAATGGCGGGCTTATCGCCGGGCCGCATCTGAGCGCGCGGGGTGGCGCGGTCCGGTCCCGCGGGGTCTGGCGCGAAATCACCTTCGACTGCACCGTCAATGCCGCATTCGATGCGATCACCTCCTTCCGTTTTGCCATCGGCGACACGATCCCTCGCAGCGACTGGGCAGCCCGTGGGCTTGCTGCCGATTGATAACCCACGTTTTCAGGCCGTCCGGCCATTCCCCGGGGAACAACTCGTCAGCCATCGCTTTCCTTCGCCAGAAGGAATGCGCGCTCTGCGCGTGGAAGGGGGATTATGATGTATGTGGATGGCTTCATCGTCGCTGTCCGTCGGGACCGGCTGGATGCCTATGCCGATCTCGCGCGGCAGGCCGGCGCGATCTGGAAGGCGCATGGCGCGCTCGACTATGTGGAATGCATCGGCGACGACCTGCCTTACGGGCAGCTCACCTCGTTCCCGCGCGCCGTGCAGGCGACGGCCGACGAGGTGGTGGTCTTTGCCTGGATCGTCTATGCCTCGAAGGCCGACCGCGATCTGATCGTGCCGAAGGTCATGGCCGACCCTCGGCTGAAGATCGATCCGGAGACCATGCCCTTCGATGGGCAGAGACTGATCTATGGGGGTTTCGATATGCTGGTCCGGGCCTAGATTGCCGTCGGCAAACAGGCTTCCACCGAAGGGGCCATCGCCGTATGGTCCCGCCGCTAAAGCGATCTCGGGAGATCTCATGCCGCAAACCATGCTGACCCTGTCCACCCGGGGTTCCGGGCTCTACGAGTTTACCGACGAGGTCCGCGCCTTCGTGCGCCAATCGGGGATCGAGGAGGGTTTGTTGACCGTGTTCGTCCGGCACACCTCGTGCTCGCTGCTCATTCAGGAGAATGCCGATCCGGATGTCCGGCGGGATCTCGACATGTTTTTTGCCCGTCTGGTGCCGCCGTCCGACGATCCCTCGATGCACTGGGTCGTCCATACCGACGAAGGCCCGGACGACATGCCGGCGCACATCAAGGCGGCGCTGACCGCGGTGTCGATCGGCGTCCCGATTGCGAGCGGCCGCCTCGTGCTCGGCACGTGGCAAGGCCTCTATTTGTTCGAACATCGCCAGCGTCCGCATCGGCGCGAGGTCGTCCTGCACCTCGGTCGCTAGGATCGACACCGCAGCGAAGGTTCAAGCCAGGCCATCGCTTGACATCGGCATTTCAGATCGCATCTCTTCTCTTGAGCCTTTGCTTTGATACGCGCCGAGCCGATGAGGGGGAATGATGATGACGGACGTTCAGACCATTGCCGAGCGCTTCATGGAGGCGCTGAACCATCGCGATTTCGAGACCATCGCCGGGTTTCTGGATGAGGATGCGGCGCTCGACACGCTCACCGGACTGCGCGCCATCGGCTCGCATCCGCTGCGCCTGGCGATCATGAGCTATTTCCGCCACTTCGACGAAACCTTTTCGGATATGGTGCCGATGCGCGACCAGCTGGGCCAGCGCGTTGCCGTCGACGTCACGGCCCGGGGAACCTACCGGGAAAGCATGGCCGGCTTTCCGACGGCGACGGGCCAATCCTATTCGGTCCCGAGCGTCTTCGTTTTCGAGTTCGACGGGCCCAGCGTGACGCGTCTCACGCATTATCGCAACATCCGCATTTTCGAGCAGCAATTGCTGCGCTGAAGCGCCGGCCACCCTGGCCGACAGGCATCGTTTGCCATGCTGCGACCGTCTTCACGCGCTCTTTCGAGATGAACGGTTCCTGAATGTACGGTTTCACGTACATTCAGCTTCCCCGCGCTAGAAAGGATGCATTCGCCGGACAACGGCGCAACTGACGCGCGCCTCGCGGAGACGGGGGACGCGTTTTTGAAGATCGAGGAAACGCACCATGAAAACCATGATGACCCGACTTGCCGTTGCCGCAATGATCGGCGTGTCCAGCCTTTCCGCCTTCGCCGGCGCGGCCTCCGCCAACGAGATCCGCCTCGGCCTCTCGTCCGGCTCCGTCGTCGATGTGCAGTATCGCGATGAACGCGACTGGCGGCGCGACCGCCAGGATCGCCGGCACGATCGCCGCGATTGGGGCCGTGAGCGTCGTGGCCATTGCGCGCCGTGGCTGGCAGCCGACAAGGCCGGTGCCTATGGCCTGCGCCGCGCCCGCGTCGTTGCCGTCACACCGCGCCGGGTCGTGGTCGAAGGCCGCTTCCGCGGCGGGTTCCGCACGATCGCCTTTGCAAACATGCGAGGCTGCCCGCGTCTCGGCCGCTAACAGCCGCCTTCGCCGCCCATAAGCGAGGCTCGAAACAGCAAAGCCTGCCCGGTCAAAGCGATCGAGCAGGCTTTGCCAATGAGAGGGGTGTCGTTGCCGGCGTCCGCTGCGCAGGTCTGGAGATAGCCAGCGGGTATCGGCGACCATGCTCTTTGCTTGCAGCAATGTTGCGAACGACGCGGTCGATCACCCTACGCGGACGACAGAGCGACGCGCCGCAGCCGGCCCGCCGCTCTTCGGTGTGTTTCAGGGATCGATCGCGAAGGTCAGGTTGACGGTGACGTTGTAGTTGTTTTCCCCGTTCGCGATCGGGACGGCCGCTTCGGCCAGATCCTTGGCCATGGCGCGGGCCATCATGGGCACGGGTTCGGGGCGCCCGGCATTCTCGTTGATCTCGATCACCCGGCCCAGCTTGACGCCGGCGGCGTCCGCCAGGGTCTTTGCCTTCGCGATCGCATCGGCCACGGCGGACTTGCGGGCCTCATTGAGGGTCGCGTCCGGCTTGTCGTTGGTAAACTGGATGCTGCCGCCCTGGTTGACGCCGAGCGTTACCGCCTGGTCGATGATCGCGCCGAGCTTGGCGATCTCACGCAGCCGCACGGTCAAGGTGTTGGCGACCTGATAGCCGATGAGAGTCGGGGGCTCGTTGCCATTGTTGTTCTCGGGATAGCGATATTGCGGATTGACCGCAAAACCGGAGGTCTGCAGATCGCGATCCGCGATGCCGCTGGTGCGCAGCGCAGCCAGAACATCGGTCATCGACTTGGAGTTGGCATCGAGCGCTTCGCGCGCCGTTTTCGCATCGGTGACCACGCTGAAGGAGACGATCGCCATATCCGGCGCGACGCTGGCGCGCCCCTCGCCACTGACTTCGATCACGGCTTCGCGCTGCGGCGGGGGTGTCTGGGCCGAAGCGGGCAGGGCCGTCGCGGCCAGGACGGAAAGAGCGAGAGCGGGCACGAAACCACCCAGGAGGGTGCGGCGCAGGCGGAGCATTGACGTCATATCGGGTTCTTTCTCTTCATCTATTTCGTCCCTGCAACCTTGTTGCGGATCGATTGTGAAGGGAATACGGCGGCGCCTTGTGACAAACCCGAAATTCCGCTAAAGCCATCCCGCGGAGGCCACCATTGACCTCCCAAAAACGGCACCGCCGTCAGGGCCTGTAGCTCAATGGTTAGAGCCGGCGGCTCATAACCGCTTGGTTGGGGGTTCGAGTCCCTCCGGGCCTACCACCTCAATTTTACTTTCAGTGACTTATATCGCCGTTCGCCATGGCGATTGTCCAAGGGGTTAGCCAGTTCCTTTCTTGACCGGATATCCCGTGGCAACCGCCGCGAACTGTCGCGTGCGCGTCGCTGCCGTTCTGCCCCTCGACGAGAATCATCCCGCCCTATCGTCTATCAAATCACTCGACAAACGTCTGCCTGTCTCTACCTTGGGGCTGGCGCGATCGTTGACGCTTCGGGCTGGCTCGGGTGCGGCGATTTGCGGCGAAGCTTAGGGAGGACAGGTTTTGGTGTATGATGTGGCGGTTGTCGGTTCGGGGTTTTCGGCCATCGCGGTTAGCGTTCACCTGTTGCGGTCGCTGCCCGCGTCGGCCAGTATCGCGATCGTCGGCGACGATCCGGCTTTTGGCCGGGGCACCGCTTATCGGACCGAGTTTCATCTGCACCGGCTGAACGTGCCGGCCGGCCGCATGAGCGTTTTTCCCGATGAGCCCGATCACTTCCTTCAATGGCTCGAGCGGCAGGGGAGAGGCATCTCGCGTGACGAGTTCGCGTCGCGCGGGGATTACGGGCTGTATCTTCGGGACACATTGGCCTCGCTGCTCAGGGACCGGCCATCGCGGGCGAAGCTCGATTTCATCCGGGCGAAGGCGACGGGATGCGTTCGCCTGGCGGATGACGGGCTGCTGTTTCAGCTTGCCGAGGGTGAGAGCCTGCAGGCGCGGGCGGTGGCCCTGTGTCTCGGTGTCGGCACGGCGGATCTGCCGCTTCGCGACGCGCGGATTGCCGAGCCTGCCCGGCGGCGGCTCGTGCGCAATCCCTGGCGGTTGAAATGGCTGTCGAAGGTCAAGCCCGAGGAGACGGTCTCCATCCTCGGTTCGGGGCTGACGATGATCGACCAGGTGCTGACGCTGCGCGCCCGCGGCCATCGGGGCGTCATTCACGTTCTCTCGCGGCGCGGCCTTGTTCCGCATGCCCATGCCCGCCATCATGGGGCAGCCGTGCTGCCCGATCTTCCCGAAGATCCGCTGACGGTGAGCGGCATTCTGAAGGCGCTGCGGAGACAGGTTCGTCAGGGTGCGGAGTGGCGCACGGTGATGGACGGCCTGCGGCCGCGAACGCAGGCGCTGTGGCAGCGCCTGTCCCCACCCGAGCGCGCCCGCTTCCTGCGGCATGCGCTGGCCTGGTGGAACATCCACCGCCACCGTGTCGCGCCGGCCGTGTTCGAGCAGTTCGATGCCTTGCTGCGGGACGGCAGCGTGAAGGTTCATGCCGGATTTCTGAACGAGATCGGCTTTCGGGACGGCCGTCCCTGTCTTGCCTATCGGCCGCGCGGCGGGCGGAATGTCGTGTCCCTCCCGGTCGATTGGGTGATCAACTGTACCGGCATGGAGCGCGCGGGCATCGGGCATTCGCCCTTGCTGATGCATATGGCGGACCAGGGGATCATCGTTCCCGACGGTCTGGGTCTCGGTTTGCGTGTCGACGGCCTGTCACGCGCCATCGGCGCCGATGGCAACGCGCTGCCGGGCCTCTATGCCGTGGGTGCGCTGACGGCGGGGCAATTCTGGGAGATCACGGCGGTGCCGGACATCCGGGTGCAGGCGCAGACGGTCGCACACGCCATCATCGCCGAGCGCGCGGTTTCCGTCGCCTGACGTCACGATCACGTCGTTCCGTGCCCTGAGAGGCGTCATGCTTCAGGCGTCAGGCGGCGCGGCGGAAGGCGAAGGTGCGGCCCATGTCCGCGGTGGAGACCAGCCCCATCCGGTAGAGCGAGGCCAGCACGCTCGCGACCGCGGGACGGACCCGCTGACCCTGGCGAAAACGTCCCGCAATGCCTGCGGCATCTACGGCGCCGCCGGCCGCAATGAGAGCGTCGATGACGAGGGCGGTCTGAGCGGCGTCGTTGCGGCTGGGGAACGGGGGAAGGCTTCCTCTCGCCGCGATGCCAAGGGCCGGACCGAGATCGGCCTCGATCTGCCGGGCTTTCTCGGTTTCGGAGCCGAAGCGTTCGATCTGGTAGTCCGGGCGGACCCACCGAACGATGCCGCGCTTCTCCTCACGCGTGCGCTCTTTGTTCAGGGCTAAAAGATGGGCCAATATGTCTGTGTGCGCCAAGTCCGCCGGCCAGCCATAGGCGGCGGCTACCGCCGTATCCAGCTCGTCGTGCAGCTCCTTGAGTATCAGAAGGAGACCGTCCTCGAAAACACGGCGATCCCTGCGCTCCAGCCTGTCGGGATGCGTGCCGGAAACGATGAGGTCGAGCACGTTGTAGAGGCCTGTCAGCGTGAGATGCGGGTGGTCGGCGAGCACGCGCTTGCGGTGGGCGTCGAGCGCTTCACCGAGCAGGCCGATCGCCTGCCGGTCTGTGTTCGACAGCACGGGGAATGGGAAGGGGTCGAAGCAGCGGGATTTGGAGTAGCGCGGCCTGTCTTCCAGCGTGCCGCCCTGTGCCGATGCCCAGATCGTGTGCCAGCGCGACGAGAGGATGCCAAGATCGGCTGGGTCGGCTGTTGCGATGACGACCAGCATGTTGTCGGGAAGAACGTCCGCATCGAGGAACTGGAAGACGCGATGTTTCGCCGTCTCGACCGTGGCGACAAAGCGGGAGAGGCCTGCGAGCGCGGGGCGAAGCTCGCGACGGGGTTCGCCGAAGATCCACCAGTTGTCGCGATAGGTCGCCCTGTTGTTGCGATCGCGCTCCGGCTTCACGGTCAGCAACAGGTGCTGGTAGACCTCCGGATAGAGCCTTCGCACCGCGTCCTGTGTGCACCCGAACAGATCGATGGCCATGACATCCCGCGGCCGGTTCGTGAGATCGCGGCCGTTGCGATAGTTTCGGATATGCTTTTCAAGGCCCGGATGTCTGCCGCGGCCGAGATGCTCTGCCTCCTTCCGGGTGACGATGAAGCCGGACCCGTGAAGTTTGACGCCGGGAGAGCAGATCCCGGTGTTTCCCTTGAGCCCTTCCGCTGCGGTGACATCGACGCCGGTGGTCAGATCTGCATTGATCCGGCCGGATGTCTCGCGAAACAGGATCACCGGCGTGTCCGTGGCCACGCCGTCTTCCGATACCACCTGCATCAGCTGGCCTTCGAGCTTCCCCGCTTCCGCCACCGTCATGGCGATGCGCACTGCGGCGCTGTCGCGCGTGACCTTCGTCCAGGGGTGGTCGGGAATGGCCATGACCAGCGAAAGGGGAGACTTGGCGCCGAGATAGCGTTCCATCACGCGCCGCTGGAAAACCTGGCTGATGGAGTTGGTGGTGACGAAGCCGAAGCGTTTCAGGCTCGAGCCTTTGCGGGTCAGGAGTTCTGCCGAGCGATCCCACCAGTACATGACGAAATCGGCACTCTCGTTCATATGCGGATGCGCGGCCCAGAGCGCCTGCGCATAGGGCTGGCCAAGACGTGCCCGCAGGTCCTTGCCGCCGATGAACGGCGGATTGCCGACGATATAGTCGGCCTCCGGCCAGTCCGGTCGGCGCGGGTCCTCGGGCGAGACGAGCACCGCATCCATGCAGCGGATGTTGTGGAACGCCTTGAGGATCGGCTCGGAGGGGATGCCGCCATTGTTGCGGAAATGCAGCTGGAGATGGCCGATCCACAGGACGAGTTCGGCGATGGCCGCGGCGCGGGGATTGACCTCCAGGCCCAGGAACTGATGCGGATCGACCGTGTGGCTCTCCAGCCCGTGCAGCGCTTCCTGTCCGCCGAGATCGGTCAAGGCTTCCAGCACATCGCTTTCGAGCGTCTTCATCAGTTCGAGCGAGACATAGAGAAAGTTGGCGGTGCCACAGGCGGGGTCGAGAATGCGCAGATTGCAGAGACGGTCGTGAAAGGCCTGGACACTGGCGATCGCCTGCCGCTCGCGGCCTTCGCTCTTCTGTCGATCCGCCGTCGCGCGGATACCGGCCCATTCGAGACGCAGCGGTTCGATCACCGTGGCGATCACCAGCCGCTCCACATAGGCCCGCGGCGTGTAATGCGCGCCAAGGCGCCGCCGTTCCCCGGGGTTCAGCGCCTGCTCCAGGAAGGTGCCGAAAATCGCGGGCTCGACGTCCTTCCAGTCGTGATCGGCTGCCGCCGCCAGTTCGCCGATCTCCTCGCGCCGCAGCGGCAGGGCCCGGCGGTTGCGAAAGAATTCGCCGTTGAAGCGGCGCACCGGGTGGCGGATGGTGGCGGAGAAGCCGCCTTCGTCCATTGCGCGCCAAAGCTCCTCCATCATGCCGGGAAAAATCTCCGGTCGGTCGGCGCAATCCTTCAGGAGACGCTTGAAGCTGTTGCGGGGCAGGAGATCCACGTCTTCGGCAAACATGGTGAAGAGCACGCGCATCAGGAACATCGCCACGTCCTCGGTCGGATGCCCTGCCTTCTCCAGCGCTTGCGACACCTTGGCGATGCGGGTCGCGATTTCGCGGGTTACCTTGGCGGCGTGGCGGGCGGGATCGAGCGACAGCGGGTCGGACCAGATGGAGACGAGACGCTTGCGAACGGCCTCGTCGCGCAGATCTTCGAGGTAGATGCGATAGGTCCGGCGGTCGGGAAAAATGTCGTAGGCTTTTCCATCCCGGCGGAAATTGGCATAGATCTCGATGCAGTGGCCGACATCGCAGACAAGCAGGAACGGCGGCGGCTCGTGATCGGGCGGCAGCAGGCGCACGTAATCCTCGGCCTGGGCGCGCGCATTGCGCATCAGCACGTCCCAGGCACGCCCGGCCCCGCGCCGGCCCCGCGTCTGCGGTTCCATGCCGGGAAAGGGCAGCATGTTCTCCGCCGATCCCGCCGCGCCGCGCAGGCTCTTGTCGCCGAAGATCCGGCTCTGCTTGGCTTCGAGCACGAAGCAGTCCCGCTTGTAGAGGTCGATCCGGCGGCGCGTCGGGGCGCCATCGCGGTTGGGCTCCCGCACGACGCGCTCGAACACATAGTCGTTGGCTTCCGTGCTGGCCGCCGCCGGCTGGGCGTGGGGCAGGCCGAGCAGATCGCAGAGTTCGGTGAGAAACAGGGCGTAGTTGGCGCGCTCCTGCCCACCTTCCTGCCCCTGCCACCGACGAATGAACGTTTCGACCACAGACTGCACGCTTGGCCCTCTTCGAAGCGACAGTTCTCCGAAACTTCCGGCGAGGATGCAAGTAAAAATTACATTTCAACTTAACGCTCTTTTTGCGTGTATCGTCCGGTCTGTCGTGAGAGCCGAATTACCGTGCCGTCGTGCGGATATCTGGCGCCTGCGGTTTAAATCGCTGCCGCCGCGCCCTATACAGACCCCGACACGCGTTGGTGCGACCTGCGCCGGACGACTGGCGGCGCCAATGCCGCCTCATGACAGGACGAAGGAGACGAGCATGACCCTCACAGGCGAACTTCTGATCGGTGCAACGGCGCGCCGCGGGCAGGGCGGTGCGATCACCGGCTATGACGCGGCGACGGGCGCGGCGCTGCCCACGGTGTTTGCCGGGGCGACGGCGGCCGACGTCGAGGAAGCGGCTTCGCTCGCCTGGGACGCCTTCGCGATCTATCGCGAAACGGAACTGGAAGCCCGTGCCGCCTTCCTCGAAACCATCGCCCAGAACATCCTCGACATCGGCGACAGCCTGATCGAGCGGGCGAAGGCCGAATCCGGCCTGCCGCGCGGACGGCTCGAAGGGGAGCGGGGCCGCACCGTCGGCCAGTTGCGCCTGTTTGCCGCCGAAGTCCGTGCGGGGGATTTCCAGAGCCTGCGCTTCGATGCAGCCGATCCGGAGCGCAAGCCTGCGCCGAAGCCGGACCTGCGCCTGCGCAACATCGCCATCGGCCCGGTTGCGGTGTTCGGCGCCTCCAATTTTCCGCTCGCCTTCTCCGTTGCCGGCGGGGATACCGCATCGGCCCTCGCGGCCGGCTGCCCGGTGATCGTCAAGGCGCATTCCGCCCATCCGGGAACCTCGGAACTGGTCGGCCGCGCGGTGCAGAAGGCGGTTGCCGATTGCGGACTGCCGGCCGGGACCTTCTCCCTGCTGTTTGACGAGGACAGGGCGATCGGCCAGGCGCTCGTCGCCGATCACCGCATTCGTGCGGTCGGCTTCACCGGCTCGCGCGCCGGCGGCACCGCACTGATGAAGATCGCGGCGGAACGCCCGGTGCCGATCCCGGTCTATGCCGAGATGAGCTCGATCAATCCCGTCATCCTGTTCCAGCACGCGCTTGCCAACCGCGGTGCCGCCATCGGCAAGGCCTTCGCCGGATCGCTGACGCTCGGTGCGGGCCAGTTCTGCACCAATCCGGGCCTGATCCTCGCGATCGACGGTCCCGGCCTCGATGCCTTCATCGCGGCCGCCGGCGAAGCGTTGAGCGCCATTCCCGCGCAGACCATGCTGACGAGCGGGATCTGCAAGGCCTATCTTTCCGGCGTCGCACGCCTGTCGGGCCATGCCGAGGTGAAGACCTTGGCCGAAGGTCTGGAAGGGACGGCGACGCAGGGTCGGGCAGCCTTGTTCGAGACGAGCGCCAAATCCTTCCTCGCCCATCACGAGTTGCAGGACGAGGTTTTCGGTGCCGCCGGTCTCGTCATCCGCTGCGCCGATGCCGCAGAGCTCGAAAGCGTCATCGATGCCATGGAGGGCCAGCTGACGGCGGCGCTTCACATCGACGCGGCCGATCATGAGGCTGCGCGTACGCTGCTGCCGAAGCTCGAACTTCTGGCCGGACGCCTGCTCGTCAACGGGTTCGGCACCGGCGTCGAGGTCTCGCCGGCGATGGTTCACGGCGGTCCCTATCCGGCAACGTCAGATGGGCGCACCACCTCGGTCGGGACGCTCGCGATCTATCGCTTCCTGCGCCCGGTCAGCTATCAGGACATGCCGCATGCCCTTCTGCCGAAAGCGCTGGCTCGGTAAGTTCCGACGTCACCAACGCACTTTGACCGGCGCGTGATCGAAGGACTTGACGACGCGCCGCCGATCCTGAACAGATCGGCGGACACGCCGTCGCCTGCAGACCCGTCTCGACTTCGGCATACTCTTGCGTCGAGGCGGCGTCCGTGCCGGCAATCTCATGATCGAACATACGCCGTTGGTGATCGCCCTTGCCGTCGCCGCCGCTTTTCTGGTCGGGCTGTCCAAGGGCGGGCTGCCGATGGTCGGCACCATTTCGGTGCCGCTCCTGGCACTCGTCATCTCGCCGGTGACGGCGGCAGCGCTGCTGCTGCCGATCTACGTCGCAAGCGACATGGTCGGGCTCTATCTCTATCGCGAGGACTTTTCGCGCCGGAACCTTGCGATCCTCACGCCTGCCGCCATCTTCGGCGTGTTTCTCGGCTGGCTCTTCAGCGCCCATCTCTCGTCCGTGGTGATCGGCGCGCTGGTGGGGCTCGTGGGCGTGCTCTTCTGCCTCAATATCTGGTTCGGCGCACGCTACCGGACGGTCGCGCGCGAGGCCGATGTGCCGCGCGGGCTCTTCTGGGGCACGCTCACCGGATTGACGAGCTTCGTCTCCCATTCCGGCGCGCCGCCCTATCAGATGTACGTGCTGCCGCAGCGCCTCGAGAAGATGACCTTTGCGGGCACGTCCACCATTCTCTTTGCCATCGTGAACGCCGTAAAGATCCTGCCTTACTGGCAGCTCCAGCAGTTCTCCAACTACGATACATCGCTGGTCCTCTGGCTGGCGCCGGCTGCGATCATCGGCACGGTGGCCGGACGGCGCCTGACGCTGGTGATCCCCGATGGCCTGTTCTTCAAGATCGTGCAGTTCACATTGCTGCTACTGTCGATCAAGCTTATTGTCGATTACGTGATGACGCTGTTGCCGTAAGCCCCTTCCTTTCGCGCTGCAGCAACATAACATTGGGCTCGCCAAGACAGACGCGCTCCGAGGACCCATGGAAGATATCGTTGAAAGCCTGATGCAGATGTTCGGACCCTGGGGTATCGCGCTTCTGATGTTCCTCGAACACATCTTTCCGCCGATCCCCTCGGAACTCATCATGCCGCTGGCCGGCTATCGTGCATCGCAAGGCGATATGTCGATCGTCACCGTCATCGTCGCCGGCAGCATCGGCTCGCTGCTGGGAGTCATGCCGTGGTACTATGCCGGACGGAAGCTCGGCGAAGCGCGGATGAAACGGCTGGCGGCGCGACATGGGCGCTGGCTGACCTTGACCGAGGCGGATGTGGATGCCGCAAGCCGGCGGTTCCGCGAAAAAGGCGCGACCGCCATTCTGGTCGGACGGCTTATTCCGACGGTTCGGACGCTGATCTCGGTGCCCGCGGGCATCGCCCGGATGCCGCTGTCCACGTTCACGATCTTCTCGCTGATCGGGACGGTCGCCTGGACCTCCGGTCTGGCCATGGCCGGTTATCTCCTGGGGCAGGCTTATGACGTCGTGTCGGCCTATGTCGATCCCGTCTCCACCACGGTCATGGTGCTGATCGTGCTTTTCTACGGCTATCGCGTCGCGACCTTCAAACCGCAGCGGGGCGATGCCTGATGTCGCGTTGCCAAGGCCGAGCCCTGTGACTGGACAGGCTTGAAAAGCGCGGTATCTTCCGCGGCACTGTCGATGAGCAGCGGACGATCTGCTCTACCTTCGAAGCCACCGACCTTTTCGGTGGTTTCTTCCCGTGAGAAAGGCGGCTTCGTGCCAAGTCTTGATATCGCCGGACTGATCGCGAAGGTCGCCATGGGCGACCGTGCAGCGCTGGCATCCCTCTATTCCGCAGTCTCCCCGAAACTCTTTGCTATCTGCCTGCGTATCCTCAAGGATCGTACAGATGCCGAGGACGCCCTTCAGGATGTCTTCGTCAAGATCTGGCAGCGGGCGGACCGGTATGCGGCGACGGGCGTGAACCCAAACGGCTGGCTCGCCGCCATCGCCCGCAACCAGGCGATCGACATGATCCGGGCGCGACGGCCTTCTGCCGACACGATCGGCGAAGAAGGGCTTGAGATTGCCGATAGCAGTCCCGATCCGGAGGCCGTCTCGATCGGCCTTGGCGAGGGGCGGCGGATCGACCGCTGCATGGGCGAACTTCCGCCGGAACGGGCCGACGCCGTCCGGAACGCCTATGTCGAGGGATTGAGTTACCAGGAACTGGCGGAACGCTATAATGTGCCGCTGAACACGATGCGAACCTGGCTGCGCCGCAGCCTGCTCAAACTGAAAGAGTGCCTGGAGCGATGACCGAGATCGATGACAGCGACAGAGACCGCTCCCGCGACGAGGTGCTTGCCGCCGAGTATGCCGTGGGCGTGCTGTCCTTCGCCGACCGGAAGCGGCTGGAGGCGCGGATCGAGCGCGAACCCGCTTTCGCGCTGCTCGTCGCGCAATGGGAAGATCGCCTGAGCCCTCTGGAGCTGCCGACGGAGGAAGCTCCGCCGCGTTCCGTCTATCCGAAGATCGAGGCGCGCCTTTTCGGATCGTCTGCCTCTGCCGGTGCACGACGCGGGGGCTGGTGGCATTCGGTGGCGGTCTGGCGGGGCGTCGCCTTCGCCTCGATGGCCGCGGTCGTCGTTCTCGCGGCCATGCAGCAGGGCCTGTTCGGCGCCAAGCCGTCGCCGGCTCCGGCACCTCTCGTGGCTGCGATGAAGGGCGAGGGATCGCCGCTCGCACTGCTCGCCTCCTATGACGCTGCGAGCGGTCGTCTGGCCATCACGCCCGTGGCCGCCGATGCGGACGCGCCGCGCTCGCTGGAACTGTGGCTGGTTCCGGGTGGCGATGCTGCACCCGTTGCTCTCGGCGTTCTGCCGCAGGATGGTCGGGGCGTGATCGACATTGCTCCGGCGCACCGCGCGAACCTGAGCGAAGGCATCACGCTTGCCGTCAGCGTCGAGCCGCCCGGCGGGTCGCCGACCGGCCTGCCGACCGGTCCCGTGATCGCGGCCGGTGAGGCCCATCACCCCTGACGTCGCATGTCTGAACAATTCGTCAATTTTTTTCGGCCGGATCTCGATCCGGCCGAAACTGTTTCCGCGCCGGCCTCGTCTCTGTTGTGTCACCCGAGACGTGATGCCCCAAAAAGCGCGATCGCGCCGGGCCGAGAACCGAACAGGAAGAGGAACCACCCATGTTGACGTCCGCACTCCGTACCATCGCCCTTGCGACACTCGTTTCCGCCACCGCCGTTTCCGCCTATGCCGCCAATCCGAAGGTCGGCGGCGCCGCCATGTTCGAAGACAAGAACATCGTCGAAAATGCCGTGAACTCCAAGGATCACACGACGCTGGTTGCCGCCGTCAAGGCAGCCGGCCTGGTCGAGACCCTGCAGGGCAAGGGCCCGTTCACGGTCTTCGCTCCGACCAACGAAGCGTTCGAGGCGCTGCCGAAGGGCACCGTCGAAACCCTTCTGAAGCCTGAGAACAAGGCCCAGCTGACCAAGGTCCTGACCTGCCACGTCGTTGCTGCCGACGCGATGTCGACCGCGATCGCAAAGATGATCAAGGACGACGGCGGCGAGCATGACGTGAAGACCGTCGGCGGCTGCGTGCTGAAGGCCAAGGAGATGGGCGGCAAGATCACGCTCACCGACGAAACCGGCGGCGTCGCTCATGTGACCATCGCCGACGTCAAGCAGTCGAACGGCGTCATTCACGTCATCGACAAGGTTCTCCTGCCGAAGATGTAAGTCTTAGCAGAGACATGACGGCAAGCCGGTCGTCCCGAAAGGGGCGGCCGGCTTTTTCATGTCCTCTCGCGGTGACATGCCCCCCGTTCACCCCCCTATCGGTCCGCTTGTCGGCCTGGCTCTTTCCATGTGTTCACGGAAGGGCGAACCGATTGAATGTGGGCGAGCCGTGCGGCGGATGCATGGGTGGCCTGAGGGCTTCGCGCTGGTTGGCTGCGGTGTGCGGGCGTATAAACGGGACATCGAACACGAACGGGGCGCAACACTTCGGAAACATCCAGACGGTGTTTCGAGGCCCCCTTCAACACCTTGGAAAGGGAACATCATGAACGTCGCTCGCTCTTTCACTACCTGGCGCAAGTATCGTCAGACCGTCAACGAACTCGGCCGCATGTCGACCCGCGAACTGAACGATCTCGGCATCTCCCGCAGCGAAATCCGCACGGTTGCCCGTTCGGCTGCCGCTCTCTGATCGACCATCGAATGCCTGCCGCCGGCCTCTGCCGGACGGCTCCACCCAAACGCCCGCGCCTCGTCGCGGGCGTTTCGCGTTTGCGGATGAGGCGAGGGCGGACGTGGTCCGCGTATTTTCCGTCTGCTGATCGCTCAAACCAAAACCCCCGCTTGCGGCGGGGGTTCTGGCCTTGGGAGGCACCCCGCAGCGATGTCGGGGGAGTGCGGGACCAGACGCTCAGAAGCTCTGGCGCCGGACGAAGGTTACTCGGCCGCGTGGAGGACCGGAGCCGGCTCGAGCAGCGGCGGTGCGTTGCCGGCCAGCGCTGCGGCGAGCTGGTCCTTGTCCAGTTCGTTTTCCCACCGGGCGACAACCACGGTCGCGACCGCGTTGCCGATGAAGTTGGTGAGGGCACGGCACTCGGACATGAAGCGGTCGATGCCGAGGATCAGCGCCATGCCGGCGACCGGTACCGAGGGGACGACCGAGAGCGTGGCGGCAAGCGTGATGAAGCCCGCGCCGGTGATGCCGGCGGCACCCTTCGACGACAGCATGGCCACGAGCAGAAGCAGGATCTGATCACCGTAGGTGAGCGGCGTATCCGTCGCCTGGGCGATGAACAGGGCGGCAAGGGTCATGTAGATGTTCGTGCCGTCGAGGTTGAACGAGTAGCCCGTGGGGATGACGAGGCCGACGACGGAGCGCTTGCAGCCGGCCCGTTCCATCTTTGCCATCAGGCCGGGAAGCGCTGCTTCCGACGACGATGTCCCGAGGACGAGCAGCAGCTCTTCCTTGAGGTAGCGGATGAGCGCCACGATGGAGAAACCGTTGTAGCGGGCGACGGCGCCGAGGACGACGAAGACGAAGATCGCGGCCGTGAGATAGAAGGTGCCGATCAGGAAGGCGAGGTTGGCGATCGAGCCGATGCCGTACTTACCGATGGTGAAGGCCATGGCGCCGAAAGCACCGATGGGGGCGGCCTTCATGAGGATCGCCACGAGGCGGAACATGGGGGCGGTCACGGCATTCAGGAAGTCCGTGACGGGACGGCCCTTGTCGCCGACCATGCCGAGCGCGATGCCGAACAGCACCGAGAAGAACAGGACCTGCAGGATGTCGCCATCGGCAAAGGCGCCGACGATCGTCTGCGGGATGATGTTCATGAGGAAGCCGATGATGCTCGCCTCATGCGCCTTCGCCGTATAGGTCTCGACCGCCGTGGCGTCGAGCGAAGCGGCGCTGATGTGCATGCCGGCACCCGGCTGGACGACGTTAGCGACGACGAGGCCGACGGCCAGCGCCAGCGTCGAGAAGGTCAGGAAGTACAGCATCGCCTTGCCTGCGACGCGGCCGACCTTCTTCAGGTCCGACATGCCGGCAATGCCGGTGGTGACGGTGAGGAAGATGACCGGTGCGATGATCATCTTGACGAGCTTGATGAAGGCATCGCCGAGCGGCTTCAGCTGGGTTCCGAGCTGCGGGTAGAAGTGGCCCAGCAGGATGCCCGCGATGATCGCGGTGAGGACCTGGAAATAGAGATGCCGGTAAAAGGGCAGCTTTGCGCTCTGTTCCATGGGTTCAGGTATCGCGTGCATATCGTTCCTCCTTGCGTCCCCCGCCGACAGGCTCTCCCGGGACTGTTCCTTCTCGAAACTAAGATTGCAAAGAGCGTGCCAGTTTTGTCTCGCAGGTCTGGCGGTTGTTTTCATTCAGCTAAATTTTACAACCGTTCTTTCTCGAGCTTGGCGAATGCGGATATCCGCACGGTGCGGTTTGCGATGTGTCCGGATTTATGCACAATGGGACATGCACGATCCGCTACCGAAACCGTCCGTCTCCCGCTCGCGGAAACGCCTCCTCCCCTGGATCGTTCTCGGGGCCTTGGTGCTTGCGGGCCTTGTCGCGGCGATGGTGGCAGGGTCGTATTTCGGGCGGGAAGATGCGCTGCGGACGCTGGAGGCCCAGGCCCGGACCGATACGAGCCTCAAAGTTGCGCATTTGCGGGCGGTCCTCGAGCGTCCGCGCGCCTTGCCCATGCTGCTCGCCCGCGATCGCCAGCTGGCCGATACGCTGGAGCGACCCGATCCGCAGCGAAGCATCAGTCTCGATCGAAAGCTGGAGGAGATCGTCGCGGATACCGATGCCGCCGTGATCTACGTAATCGGGCGCGACGGGATCGCCATCGCGTCGAGCAACTGGAAGGAACCGACGAGCTTCGTCGGCAACGACTATACGTTCCGCGAATACTTCAGCAGGGCGATGGCGGCGGGCACGGCGGAGCATTTCGCCCTCGGTTCGGTCAGCAAGCGCCCGGGTCTCTATATATCCCGGCGGATCGAAGGCGCATCCGGGCCGCTCGGCGTGGTCGTTGCGAAGATGGAGTTCGACCAGATCGAGACCGACTGGCGCAGCGCGGGACGACCCACCTTCGTCACGGACCTGAACGGCGTCGTCTTGATCACCAGCATTCCGTCCTGGCGGTTCATGGCGATGACGCCGATCGCGTCCGATCGCCTCGCCGCCATCCGCACCAGCCTCCAGTTCGGCGATGCGCCCCTGACGCCGGTGCCGATGACGGTTCTCGAACCGGTGTCGGCTGGCGTCGAGCGGGTCAGCGCCGTCATGCCGGGGGAGCGCCAGCGGGATTTTCTGCGCCTGGCCGTCGCCGTGCCATCGACGGATTGGCGGCTCGATTATCTTGTCGAGACGGATGCCGCGGTTGCCGCCGCCGTCCAGAGCAAGCGCCTGCTCGGCCTTGCCATCGTGGTGCCGCTTGCAGCGCTCGCAGCCATCCTCACCGCCCGCCGGCAGCAGGCGATCGGTCGGCTGGCGCGGGAACTGGCCGCGCGCGAAGAGCTCGAGCGCCGCGTGCGGGAGCGCACCGAGGCGCTGACGTCGGCCCGTGACCGGCTGGAGGACGAGATTGCCGGACACCGGGCGACGGAGACGACGCTTCAGGGCGTGCAACAGGAGCTTGTCCATGCCAACCGGCTTGCCATTCTCGGGCAGGTGGCCGCGGGCGTCGCGCATGAGATCAACCAGCCGCTCGCCACCATCCGCGCCTATGCCGACAATGCCCGTGTTTTCCTGACGCGGGCACAGCCGGGGCCAGTCGACGAGAATCTCGAAAGCATCGCCGCGCTGACGGATCGTATCGGCAGCATCACCGACGAGCTGAAGACGTTTTCGCGCAAGGGCCGTGCCCCGGCCGGGCCGGTCTCGGTCCGTGCGATGCTGGAAAGCGCCGTAATGCTGCTGAAGAGCCGGTTTGGCGGGCGGCTCGATGCGCTGCAGATCGACTTTCCGGAGGACGCCCTTCTCGTTCTCGGCGA
Organism: Rhizobium sp. PP-F2F-G48; assembly: GCF_004342335.1. Taxonomy (NCBI): domain Bacteria; kingdom Pseudomonadati; phylum Pseudomonadota; class Alphaproteobacteria; order Hyphomicrobiales; family Rhizobiaceae; genus Rhizobium; species Rhizobium sp. PP-F2F-G48. The sequence continues at coordinate 465,136 of NZ_SLVH01000001.1, forward strand.
TCGCGTGCGGCTGGAGCAGGTGCTGATCAACCTCCTGCAGAATGCGCTGGAGGCCCTGTCCGGCCGGTCCGATGCCCGGGTGGATATCGCAGTCGACACGGAGGGCGACGATGTCGAGCTGCACGTTCGCGACAACGGGCCGGGGATTTCTCCGGAGATCATGAGCGCTCTGTTCACGCCGTTCAACACGTCCAAGGAGCAGGGGCTCGGACTCGGGCTCGTCATCTCGCGCGACATTCTGGCGGATTATGGCGGGCGCATCGCGGTCGAGAGTTCGGATGCCGGCGCGCATTTCACCATTCACCTGAAAAGGGCGACGGTATGAGCGATGTCAACGTTCTCCTTGTCGATGACGATCCGGACCTCCTGAAGGCAACGCGGCAGACGCTGGAACTCGGAGGCTTCACCGTCCAGGCGGTGTCCTCCGCGCGCGAGGCGCTCCTGGGGCTCGATCGGCGCTTTGCGGGCGTCGTCGTCACGGATATCCGCATGCCGCAGATCGACGGGCTGGAGCTGTTCGACCGTGTCCGCCGCATCGACCCGGATATTCCCGTGATCCTGATGACTGGCCATGGCGATATTCCCATGGCGATCAAGGCGATCCGGGATGGCGCCTATGATTTCCTGCCCAAGCCATATCCGACGGACCGATTGGTGCAGGGGGTTTTGAATGCCGGGGAGAAGCGGCGGCTGGTGCTGGAGAACCGCGCGCTGCGGGAGGCCGCGGACGAGGCCCAGGACGGCGGCCTGCTGATCGGCCAGACACCGGCGATGGAGCGGCTGCGTGAAACCATCCGCCAGATCGCCGACACGGATGTGGACGTGCTGATGACCGGCGAGACGGGCAGCGGCAAGGAGGTCGTGGCGACGCTTTTGCATCGCTGGAGCCGGCGGGCGAAAGGGCACTTCGTTGCGCTGAATTGCGGGGCGCTTCCGGAACAGGTGATCGAGAGCGAACTCTTCGGCCACGAACCCGGCGCCTTCACCGGCGCGCAGAAGAAGCGCGTCGGGCGGATCGAGCATTCGAGCGGCGGCACGCTCTTTCTCGATGAAATCGAGAGCATGGCGCCGGCGACGCAAGTGCAGATGCTGCGCGTGCTGGAAATGCGCGAGGTGACGCCGCTGGGCACCAACGAGGTGCGCCCGGTCGATCTACGTGTGGTGGCGGCGACGAAGGTCGACCTTGGCGATCCGCGGGCGCGCGGCGATTTTCGCGAGGATCTCTATTACCGACTGAATGTCGTCACCCTCTCGATCCCGCCGCTGCGCGAGCGCCGCGACGATATTCCACTCTTGTTCTCGACCTTTGCAGCCCGTGCCGCAGCGCGGTTCAAGCGGGACGTTCCCGCCATGACCGACGCCGTGCGCCGATATCTGGCCGAGCACGACTGGCCGGGCAACGTGCGCGAACTCGGCCATTTCGCGGAGCGAACGGTTTTGGGATTCTCGCCGGACGGTCCGTCCAGGGGCAGCCTCGATGTGGCCGATGCGGGAACCGGCACGCTGCCGCAGCGAATGGACCGCATCGAGGCGGACTTCATCCGCGCGGCGCTGCGCGAGGCCCAAGGGGATGTGCAGCGCACGATCGAGGCGCTCGGCATTCCCCGCAAGACCTTCTACGACAAGCTGCAACGGTACGGCATCGTACGAAGTGATTTCGCGACGCGATAAAGGTGAGATTTCGACCCTAAATTTGGGACGTCTTAAACCTGTTTGAAGGTTTGGTGGATAGCGTAGGGTTCGTCATCGGCGGAGCCCGTACCGGGGCCTCTCGCCGATGGCCTCACATCTTTCCCCGCGCAGTCAGCCGACAGGGTGCCTGCCAATCCGATCTCCCGACCGTCGCGCGCTTCGCCACGAGGCGGTCGCCATGAGGCATCCATGCTCCGTGTTCTCTCCTGCATGTCACTCGAGCATGATGTGCGTCTGGTCGTTCTGGCGGCTCTTCTCTGCCTTGTCTCCTGCGCTTCGGCCATGATGCTGCTGAAGCGGGCGCATCGCGCGGACGGTTTTGCCCGGTGGATCTGGCTCGCTGCCGCCGGCATTTCAGGCGGCTTCGGTATCTGGGCGACGCATTTCGTCGCGATGCTTGCCTATGAGGCTGCGCAGGTGCTCGGTTACGACCCGTCGCGCACGCTGGCGTCGCTCGCCATCTCGATCGTCACCACGTTTCTCGCCGTCGCCGTCGCGACCTTGCTTGCGGGCCGTTCGGCCTATGTCATGGCCGGGCTCCTCTTCGGTCTCGGCGTCTCCACCATGCATTTCGTCGGCATGACGGCCATCGAGTTCCCGGGCGAGATCCTCTGGGACGTCCATCTCGTCTGGAGCGCCATCCTTTTTGCCGTGCTCTTCTCCGTTGCGGGATTTGCAGCCGTCCGGCACGGGCGTTGGGGCGCAAGGCGGCTGGCCTCTGCGGCGAGCTTTCTGGCGCTCGGCATCGTCTCCATGCATTTCACCTCGATGGGCGGCGTGACCATGACGCCGGTCGCGGACCCGCCCTTGCCGTCGAACCTGCTGTCGCCGGCCCTCATGGTGATCGTCATCGTCGCGACCGCGACGTCGCTGTTGTTCTCCGTGCTCGCGGCCGCGCTGTTTGCGAGCCGCACCGAAACGGCGACCCTCGCCACGAATGCGCGGTTTCGTCATCTCGTCCAGGGGGTCAGCGACTACGCCATCTATCTGCTCGATCCCGCCGGCTTCGTCACAAACTGGAACGTCGGGGCACAGCGTCTGAAGGGCTATGTCGATCGCGAGATCGTGGGCCGGAATTTTGCGCTCTTCTACTCGGAGGAGGATCGTCGCGCGCGGGCGCCGGAACAGGCGCTCGAAACGGCACTCCTCACGGGCAAGTTCGAGACGAACGGATGGCGCTACCGCAAGGATGGAACCAGGTTCTGGGCCTCCGTCGTCATCGATCCGATCTACGACGAGCACAAGCTCCATATCGGCTTTGCCAAGATCACGCGGGACTGCACGGAGGCAACCGACAGTGCGGCGCGCCTGCTGGATGTCACCAACAACCTCTCGATCGCGCTCAACACGATGGGCCATGGGATCGCGCTGTTCGACGCGAACGAGAAGCTCATTCTCCATAACGAGCTGTTCCGGGAGATCATCGCGTTTCCGCCCTCGCTCAATATCGTCGGGCGGAGCTTCCATTCGCTCTGCTACGAGCGCTTCAAGACCGATCAGACCGGATCGACGAATGCGGATGGGCTCTATGCGCTCCATCGCGCGCTGTTCATGGCTCCCGGCGGTGGCGAGACGGCGCGGGAGGTGGCCAACGGCCGGAACATCCGCACCGTGCATCGCCCGACGGGCGACGGCTCTTTCGTGATGACGCTGGAAGACATTACGGATCGCGTGCATGCCGAAGCAAAGATCCGGCATCTTGCGCGGCATGATGCCCTGACGGGCCTTGCGAACCGCCACCAGTTCGCCGAACGGCTGGACGCCGCGATCGACAGCGTCAGCGGGCTGGAGAAGGTTGCCGCGATCTGCATCGACCTCGACGAGTTCAAGGAGATCAACGACCGTTACGGCCATGCGATGGGCGACAAGGTTCTCTATGAGCTTGCCGGACGGATGCAGCGGCTGGTCGGTGAGAACGAGGCCGTGGGTCGCTTCGGCGGCGACGAATTCGTCGCCTTCAAGCGCTTCCTCGAGGACAAGGACCTCGAGGATTTCATCGGGCGGCTATTCCGGGCGCTGAACGAGCGCATCGTCATCGACACGACCGAGATCCTGCCCGGTGCCAGCATCGGCGTCTCGATCTATCCGCTGGATGCGCCGGATCGCGAGAAGCTTTTGAACAATGCCGACATGGCGATGTATCGATCCAAGGCACAGCCCGACCAGCGCATCAGCTTCTACGAGGCGGCGATGGACGAAGCGGCGCGCGAGCGTCGTGCCATCGGGCGCGACCTCAACGTGGCGCTCGACGAGAAACAGTTCTTTCTCGTCTATCAGGTTCAAAAATGCGCGCGCACCCGCAAGACGACCGGCTACGAGGTGCTTCTGCGCTGGCGGCATCCCCGACGGGGGCTGATCTCGCCGGCGACGTTCATCCCCATTGCCGAGGAATGCGGACTGATCTCCGCCATCGGCGACTGGGTTCTGGAGGAGGGCTGTCGGGAGGCTGCCCAATGGAATCTCGGTCACAAGATCGCGGTCAATCTTTCTCCCTTGCAATTGGGCGATGTCGCGCTGGTGGACAAGGTCCGTTCCGTACTCCTGCGCACGGGTCTCTCGCCGTCGCGCCTGGAGCTGGAGGTCACCGAAAGCGCCATCATCGGCGACAAGGGCAGGGCGCTGCACATCCTCCGCCAGATCCGCGCGATGGGCGTGACGATCGCGATCGACGATTTCGGCACCGGATATTCCTCGCTTGAAACGCTGCGGGCGTTCCCCTTCGACAAGATCAAGCTCGACCGGAGCTTCGTCCAGGATTTCGACGGCCGCCAATCGCGCGCGTTCATCCGCGCCATCGTGGCGCTCGGCAACAGCCTCGATGTCACGATTCTCGCCGAGGGTGCCGAGACCGAGGACCAGCTCGACGTGCTGGTTGCCGAAGGCTGCGATGAAGTGCAGGGTTTCCTCTTCGGCCGTCCATGCCCGATCTCGGAGCTCGCCGATCTGTCGCTCGATCGTCCGGCACTCACCGCCGGAAACCGCCCCCGTCCGGAAACCGGCATGAGAAACGCATAAAAAAGCCCGGTCTCAGCAACCGGGCTTTCGTTCGATGGCAGCGCGAAGGCTGTTCGCCTGACGCGTCAGGCGCTCTTGCGAAGTCCCCGTTCGCCCTGTTCCGCGTTATGACGGTCCGGCTTGAAGGTGCCGGGTTCGCGGGTGGTGGTGCGGCGGTTCAGCTGGAAACGGCAGACGAGATCGGCAAGCACGGCTGCGCCCTGCGCCAGGGTGTGGCTCAGTTCCGTGGTGCGCGCGACCATGGCGGCGTTTTCCTGGGTCATCCTGTCGAGATTGTTGACCGAGGCGCTGATGTCGCCAAGGCCGGTGGTCTGGTCCGAGGTCGCGGCGGCGATCGCATCGATGTTCTCGTTGATGGCGGCGACGAAAACCTCGATCTCGGTCAATGCCCTGCCGGTATCGCCGACGAGGCGGACGCCTTCGACGACTTCGTTGGAGGCGTTCGAGATGAGGCCCTTGATTTCCTTTGCGGCGCGCGCCGATCGCTGGGCGAGTTCGCGGACCTCCTGGGCGACCACGGCAAAGCCGCGACCCGCTTCACCGGCGCGGGCCGCCTCGACACCGGCGTTCAGCGCCAGCAGATTGGTCTGGAAGGCAATCTCGTCGATGACGCCGATGATGTGGCCGATCGAGGCCGAGGCGGTTTCGATCCGCTGCATGGCCGCCACGGTGTCGCTGACCACCATCGCCGAATGGCCGGCCTGCTCCTTTGCCTGCTTCACGAGATTGCGCGTGTCCTGCACGCGTTCGTTCGACTGGCGGACCGTGACGGTGATCTGTTCCAGCGCCGATGACGTTTCTTCGAGCGCAGTTGCCTGTGCATGGGTTCGCTCGGCAAGAACGTCGGACGCTTGCCGCATCGTATGGCTGTGGCCGTTCAGGTTTTCGGTTTGCCCGAGCACATCGACCAGTGTCTGCTGGAAGCCGCCGATCGACAGGTTGAAGTCGTGGCGCAGCTGTTCGAATTCCCGCGTGAAGGGGCGGTCGAGCGTCTGGCGGATATTGGCCTGTGCCAGACGGCCGAGACCGGCGCCCAGTTCCTCGACGGCGCGGACCCGCTCGGTCATGTCGGTCGCAAATTTCACGACCTTGATGACGCGGCCGCTGTCGTCGACGATCGGGTTATAGGTCGCCTGGATATGCACGCGCCGGCCGTCCTTGCCGAGACGCAGGAACTGGTCGGTCACGAAGGCGCCGCCGGCGAGGTGCTCCCAAAAGGTCCGGTAGGCTGCCGACTGCACATAGGCAGGCTCGCAGAAGATCGCATGGTGCCGGCCGACGATCTCCTCCAGCTGGTAGCCGAGGACCGAAAGGAAATTCTCGTTCGCAGTGACGATCTGCCCCTCGGGCGTAAACTCGATGACGGCCTGCGCGCGCGACAGGGCGTCGAGCTTGCCCTTGTCGCTGAGGCTGGTGATCTTCGATTGTGTGATATCGGTCGCAAATTTCACGACCTTGATCGGGCGCTTTCCCTTGAAGACGGGATTGTACGATGCCTCGATCCAGACCTCGCGACCGCCCTTGCCGAGCCGCTTGTACTGCGCCTGCTGAAACGTGCCGTCTGCAAGCGCACGCCAGAAGGCGGCATAGGACGGGGAGCGCGCTTCGTCCGGCAGAACGAACATACTGTGATGGCGCCCGACGATCTCCTTGCTGTCGTAGCCCATGGCACGGCAGAAATTGGCATTCGCGCGTAGAATCCTGCCCGTGAGATCGAATTCGATAATCGCTTGCGACTGGTTGAGCGCTTGCATGATGGCGCCATCGGACAGGGAGAAAATCGACATTCGGCTGGGATCGCTTCTGAAAGGAGAACGGGTGGGCAGTTCACCCCGAAAATAGGGTGTGAATTTAAATTATCTTTTAATTTCAATTGAGTTCGTGCGGTAACGGACGGAAAATCTTGCGATGTCCGCGAAGCGCTCGTCTCTGCAGCGCATGGTTCTTGCGGAATTTCGAGCAGGGCATTTGAAGTTGCGCGGGAGCGCCCGGCGACACTGAACGGCGGTGTATGTAACCCTTTTACGACAATCGAGAGGAGGGGAGCCTTGTGCCGCGGCAAACACTCTCCATATGCAAGAGAGAGCGAACACGGGAGACGAAGGACGATGCCAAGCACAGCCTATGCGGCAGACTTCATGCGCGCCGCCGACGATGTCGGGCGTGCCGAACGCCTGCGGCGTCTGCGCCGGTTGGCAAAGCTCGCGCGGATCATGGATACCGCCGTCGGCATTCCCGGAACGCGGTTCCGCTTCGGTGCGGACGCCCTTTTGGGCCTCGTTCCGGTCATCGGCGATGCCAGCGGCGCGATCATCGGTCTTGCGATCGTCAACGAGGCCCGGCGGCTCGGCGTGCCGAAGCGAAAGCTTGCGCGGATGCTTTATAATCTCGGCGTGGACGCGACCGTCGGTGCCGTGCCCTTGGTCGGCGATGTCTTCGACGTCTACTTCAAAGCCCACAAGAGAAATATCCGGGTGATCATGGATCACTTCGAGATCAGCGATCGCGATCTCTAATCGCGCAAACGTCCCGTATTCCGGTCATTTTAGACATATTGCGAACAAATGATGGAACCAGTTTGACTCTGCTTCCATTCCGAGGAGTCTGAAAAAGGAGAAAAGATCATGCCCATGTCGAAGCAGGCCATTCCGGTCGCGCAATCGAACGTCGTCACGGCCCGCGAAGCGCTGGAGCCGCTGTTCGTGAAGCTGGAAGTGGAAACGGATGCGCGCCTGATCAGGGCGGCCGTCGGCGCCGGCTGGACAGCGGAGGAAGCGGTCGCCGCGATCGACGATCTGCGGCGTCAGGACGTTGAGCCGTCGCGCCATTGAGTGGTCCCGGCATGCGTTCTTCGTGGCAAGAGCGCGTTTCTTGCCGGCGAACGTAACAAAGGCCGGGTTTGCCCCGGCCTCCTCGTTCTTTTAACATCCGCAACCGCGTCATCGGCGGGCTGGATTTATGCCCGCTAGTGTTGGGTTTCGGACTGCGGGTCCGAATAGTCCCAGTTCTTGCGGGCGAACTGGATGGCCGCTGCCTCTGCGCTTTCCTTCGTTCTGAAGCGCTCCGCGAGCACATGGCTCCGGTTGCGGCACTGGAGCAGGACCGTTCCGCTTCTGAAGTCGTATTGCACTCTCAGATGATCCGACGTTTCCATCATCATTCCTCCCATAGGCTTCGGCGACTCCTCATCGCAGTTGTAAATGTATGCGATCATGCGACTGACGCAAGGAAACTTAACCGTAAATACATTCACGGTTTCATGATCGGAACCTCGATCGCTGAATAGGTGTATCATTTGTTATTTCGTTTACCGCGCTGCTTCACGCACTATTGAAAGCATTCGCTTACGATCATCGGGCGCCGCCAGATACGGCGCTTGGGGTCGTCATCATGTTCAAGCGTTTTCTCGCCGATCGTTCCGGCAATCTGGCCATTATCGGCTCTCTGTCGCTCCTTCCGCTTCTCGGGACGGCCGGGCTTGCCCTCGACATCAGCAATGCGATCAAGGTTAAGTCGGAACTGCAAGGCGCGGCGGACGCAGCGGTCGTCGGATCCATCACGGATAAATCGGATGGCGTGGCGCAGGCGATGGCCATGTCGGCGGACGGCACGGTGAGCCTGAGCGAAACCGAGGCGCGCCAGATCTTCAATGCCCAGCTTTCCACGACGGCGGTCTCAGACGTGCCCGGCCAGGCGGTGCAGCCGCCGCCCGAAGACATGGAGACGGCGGCCAGAGTCTTTACCGTCAGCGCGGTGAAGTCCGGACGCGACATCAATGTGTCGGCGTCGTTCTCGACGCTCGTGCCGACGACGTTCCTGCGGATCTTGGGGAAGGATTTCATCCGGGTCGATGGCGTCGCCAAAGCGACGTTCCAGTCCAACTCGTTCATGGATTTCTACATGCTGTTGGACAATACGCCTTCGATGGGCGTGGGTGCGACCCCGGCGGATGTGGACAAGCTGATCGCCGCGACGAAGAACGCATCGGATGCGGGTTCGCGCAACTGCGCTTTCGCCTGCCACATCGTGTCCGAAAAGGGCGATGCCGACAAGACCAGCAACTATTTCGTCGCCCGAAAGGTAGGTGCCACCATCCGTATCGATGTCGTGGCGCAGGCCGTGGCCGCGTTGACGCGCGAGGCGGAGAAGACGGAGACCTACACGAACCAGTATCGGATGGCGGCCTATACATTCGGACAGAAGGCGGAAGATGCCAAGCTCTATCAGGTGTCCAAGCTCACCGACGACCTGAAGGATATCCAGACCAAGGTGGACACGATCTCGCTCATGAGCATCCCGTATCACGGATATAATGGCGACCAGATCACCAGCTTCGATCAGGCGCTGACGCGCATCAACACGGAAATCCCGGCACCAGGCGACGGATCGACGGCGGCGAAAGCCGAAAAGGTCGTCTATTTCGTCGCCGACGGCGTCGGTGACAGCTACAAGCCGAGCGGTTGCACGAAGAAGACGACGGGTGGCCGGTGCCAGGAGCCGATCGACGTCAGCTTCTGCAAGACCATCAAGGATCGCGGCGTCAAGATCGCCGTGCTCTATACGACCTACCTGCCGCTGCCGACGAACGACTGGTACAACAAGTGGATCAAGCCGTTCCAATCGGAGATCGGCACGAAAATGCAGGCCTGCGCCTCTCCCGGGCTCTATTTCGAGGTCAATCCGTCCGACGGGATCGAGTCGGCGATGAAGGCCCTCTTCGTCAAGATCATCCGCAGCCCGCGCCTGACAGGCTGAGGCCGGCTCCGGCCGCCAAAGGGCGTCCTTCGGCGATCCTCTGTACATTTGCGGATAGAGGGACTAAGAGAGCGCCATGGTATGGGCCGCAGCGTGCGGTCCTCAAGGCATGTGCGCATTCTATCGTGCACGCTGCACGGTTCGAACTTCCGAGAGACAGACATATGACAGAATTCGCAGGGGTCGTTCCGGCGATCGCCGAGGCGTTGACCAAACGCGGCTATTCCACCCTGACGCCGGTACAGGCCGCCGTCATCGAAGCGGAAATGTCGGGTCGCGACGCGCTCGTCTCCGCCCAGACCGGCTCCGGCAAGACCGTCGCCTTCGGGCTCGCGCTCGCCTCGACGCTGCTGGATGGCGCCGATCGCTTCGGCCCGGCCAGCAAGCCGCTGGCGGTGGCCGTTGCGCCGACGCGCGAACTGGCGCTGCAGGTTCAGCGCGAGCTCGAATGGCTTTACGAAATGACCGGCGCCGTGATCGCCGCTTCGGTTGGGGGTATGGACATCCGCAACGAGCGTCGCGCGCTCGATCGCGGCGCGCATATCGTCGTCGGCACGCCCGGCCGTCTCTGCGACCATGTCCGCCGCGGTGCGCTCGATCTGTCCGCCTGCAGGGCCATCGTGCTGGACGAAGCCGACGAGATGCTCGATCTCGGCTTTCGCGAGGACCTCGAATTCTTGCTAGAGACGGCACCGGCCGATCGGCGGACACTGATGTTCTCGGCCACGGTGCCGAAATCCATCGCGACGCTGGCCAAGAACTACCAGCGCGACGCGCTGCGGATCTCGACGCAGGCCGAGGCGAAGCAGCATCTGGATATCGACTATCGTGCGCTCGTCGTCGTTCCCTCCGATCGCGAAAACGCCATCATCAACGTGCTGCGCTACTACGAAGCGAAGAACGCGCTGGTGTTCTGCTCGACCCGCGCGGCCGTCAATCATCTGACCGCGCGCTTCAACAATCGTGGCTTTGCGGTCGTGGCACTTTCGGGCGAACTCAGCCAGAGCGAGCGGACGCATGCGCTGCAGGCCATGCGCGACGGGCGCGCGCGCGTCTGCATCGCGACCGACGTCGCCGCGCGCGGCATCGACCTTCCCGGTCTCGAACTCGTCATCCATGCCGACCTGCCGACCAACCCGGAAACGCTTCTGCACCGCAGCGGCCGGACCGGCCGGGCAGGGCGCAAGGGCGTCAGCGCCATCATCGTCACCTCGAACGCCCGCCGCAAGGCCGAGCGTCTGCTGCGGGATGCGCGCATCGAAGCCGACTGGGCAAAGCCGCCGTCGGCCGACGAGGTTTCGCAGAAGGACGACGAGCGCATTCTCTCGGATGCCGCGCTGAACGATCCGATCCGCGAGGACGAGACTGCTTTCGTGCAGCAGGTGCTGGCCGGTCATAGCCCGGAACAGGTTGCCGCAGCCTTCGTACGGCTCGCGCGTGCCGGCCGCTCCGCGCCGGAAGACATCATCGATACGCCAGCCTTCCAGCCGTCCGGCCAAACGTCGGGCCAGGGTGCCGGTGATCGCGGTCCGCGACCTGAGCGGTCGGAAGCGCGTGCGCCGCGTGGCGATTTCGGCGATGCCGTCTGGTTCTCGATCTCCGCCGGTCGCAAGCAGAATGTCGAGCCGCGCTGGCTGATCCCGATGCTCTGCCGCATCGGCCGTATCACCAAGCAGGAAATCGGCGCCATCAAGATGATGCCGGAGAACACGTTCGTCGAAATCGCGCGCGACTTCTCCGACAGCTTCGTCGAGGCGCTCGGCCCCAAGCGCATGCTCGAAAAGGGCATCACCGTGACGCAGCTCGACAGCGCGCCCGATCTGTCTGCCGCACCGCGCAAGCCGTTCGTCCGCAAGGACAATGCCGCGCCGTCGGACAGCAAGCCGCGCTGGAAAGACGGTGGCGAAAAGTCCGACCGCCCGGACAGCAAGCCCTGGGCAAAGAAGGCGGCAAAGCCCGGCTTCTCCAAGGCTGGCCCAAAGCCGACGGACGATGGCAGCAAGCCTGCCAAAAAGCCTTTCAAGAAAAAGGCCTACTGATCAGCAAAGAGGCTCCGGCGACGATCGCCGGAGCCTCTTTCTTTTTGGACCATCGCCTGTCCTCAATCGTCGGAATAGCGCTGCTCCCGCCAGGGGTCGCCCAGCATGTGGTAGCCGTTCTTCTCCCAGAAGCCGGCACGATCGCCCGTCATGAACTCGATCTTCGTCAGCCACTTCGCGCTCTTCCAGAGATAGAGATGCGGTACGATCAGCCGGGCCGGCGCACCATGCTCGCGGGTCAACGGCTGGCCCTCCCAATCGGTCGCGACCAGCGCATGCTCGCTCGCGAAATCCGCCAGAGGCAGGTTGGTCGTGTATCCGTCATAGCTCGTCAGCATGACATAGGTCGCCTCCGGCTTCGGTGCGACCAGGTCCAGCAGATCATGCGTCGAAACGCCTTTCCAGCTGTTGTCGTAGCGCGACCATGTGGTGACGCAGTGGATATCGGACAGGAATTTGCTCTGTGGCAGAGCTTTGAACTGCGCCCAGTCCAGCTTCGCCGGTTGCTCGACCGCGCCTGTCAGCGTCAGGGACCAAGCCGCGATGTCGATGATCGGGTGCTGGCCGAGATCGAGCACAGGCCAGTTCTTCACGAGATGCTGGCCCGGCGGCAGGCGATCTCCGCCTGCGCGCGCGACCTGGCCCGAGACCTGACCCGTCAAAAACCGGCCTTCTGCCGCCCAGCGCCGTTTGGAGCGTGTCAGTTTCGTATCGTCGGACGGTTCTTCCGGGGGATTTGCGTCCGACATGCTCTGCTCCTGGTGGCGCTTTGAAGGGTCCATGGTCGCCCGACCGGCGGCCTCCCGTCAAGCGGCGGCGACGCTTCAGACGGACTGTTTGCGTTTCGCGAGAATGCCGGCCTCGCGGGCTGCGGCCATGAAGGATGCCTGCGCCTTGCGCGGGCTGAGGATGCCGTCCAGGGCATCCAGGCAATGTTGGAGAGCAATGCGATAGGCTCTGCCGGAGCGACCGGCGGGCCAGCCGCGCAGAAATTCCAGGGCGTCCCAAGCGGATGCGATGACGCACTCCTGGCTCTGCTGGAGAATGATCCGGACCGGCTTCGGAAAACGCTTGTAACTCATACTCGCCTCGCATGCTGTCTTTCGTGCGCGTGCAAAACTGTTTCCGGACTGTTTGGTTCCGTTCATTGGTTAACAAAAAATCACGTATTTTTTCAGTGCGTTGTTCGCTCTCGCAAGATCCTTGTCTTAAGGAAGAAGCGCGTCGCGGAGCTCGTTGGCGCGGCGGACGCGCAGGTCGAGATCGGCCTCGATGTGGTGGATATGGTGGACCATCAGCCGGCCCGCGCGATCGATCTGCCCGGCCTCGATCGCGTCGACGATGTCGCTGTGCTCGTTATGGCCGCAGCTCGAGACGGTGGATTGTCCATAGAGCGAGATGACGAGGGACGAGCGGGCGATCAGCTCGTCCATGAAACGCTGCATGACGGTGTTTCGGGTCATGGCGGCGATGTGCAGGTGGAAGTCTCCCGATGCCTTGATTTCGGCCCGGCGTGCGCTCTGCCCCCGCTCGTTCATCAGGCGCCCCTCGTCCAGCAGCAGTTCACGGAGCTGGCGGATATGGGCCGGCGTGATGTGGCATGCAGCCTCGGCGAGAATGCCGGGTTCGATGATGCGGCGCGTCGCGAAGATTTGCCGGGCTTCCTCCGGCGAGGGGTTGGCGACGAAGGCGCCGCGGTTGCGCTCGACGGTCACGAGACCCTCATGCGCCAGCGCCTGCAGGGCGCCGCGCACCAGCGTCCGGCTCACCTGGAACAGGGCGCCGACATCCGTCTCCGTCAGTTTCGTGCCCGGCATCAGCCGCCGGTCGACGATCGCATCGCGGATGGCATCCCGAATAGCGCGCTGGCTTCCATCCGCCCTATCGGCGTCAGGTCGCGCGATCACGCTGTCCGGCTTGGTCTGGTGATTGTCCATGGTTGTCTAATCTAATTCAGATGACCATTGGAAAGAAGGGCCATTCGTATCCATAACATAACGAGATTGTATACGATCTGATATTTTATTCGGCACAATAGATGAAAAATTGGGCGATTTCATTCTCATATGGACGTCATGGTTTCAAAGATTTCGGATAATCATTTGGAAACAACGGACTGACGCCTGCCTGTCGAACTGGCACGCTTGATGCATTCTCTCTGTTACCAGAAGGGAATTTGTCATGACCAAAGCGGCAGAGATCGACATCGTATCCGTTTCCAAGATTTACGGAACTACGACGGCCGTTCATTCCATCAGTCTCAAGATCCCGTCGGGAAGCTATTGCTGCTTTCTCGGGCCGTCCGGCTGCGGCAAGACATCGACTTTGCGGATGATCGCCGGGCACGAGACGATCTCCTCGGGCGACATCCGGCTCGGCAACACGGTGGTGACAGACCTGCCCCCGGCCAAGCGCGGCACGGCGATGATGTTCCAGTCCTACGCGCTGTTCCCGCATCTCGACCTCATCGACAACGTCGCCTTCAGCCTGAAGATGAAGGGCGTGGACAAGGAAGAGCGTCGCGCAAAGGCGCTGGAGATGCTCCGGCTCATGCAGATGGAGCCCTATGCCAACCGGCGCCCGGCCCAGCTTTCCGGCGGACAGCAGCAGCGTGTGGCGCTCGCCCGCGCGCTGATCACCGATCCGGAAGCGCTGCTGCTCGATGAGCCTTTGTCGGCGCTCGATCCGTTTCTCAAGATCCGCATGCGGGCCGAACTGAAGAAGCTGCAGAAGAACCTCGGCATCACCTTCGTGCATGTGACGCATAGCCAGGAAGAGGCGATGGCGCTTGCCGACATCATCGTCATCATGAGCGATGGGCGGATCGAGCAGGCGGCCAGCCCGCGCGAGGTCTTCGAACGGCCGGCGACAGCCTTCGTCGCGCGCTTCATGGGGGATCACAACGTGCTGACCGGCCGGGTGATCTCCAGCGCCGACGGCGTGCTGACGTTGCAGGTGCCGGAGGGGCAGACCTTCGCCGTCGCGGGCGAGGGGCGGGACGAGGGGTCGCCGATCGACATCGGCATCCGCACCGATCGCGTTCGGCTCAGCGAACCGGCCGAGAAGACGCTCGGCTTCAACGGTGTCGTGTCCAACGTCGAATATCGCGGCGCGTCGGTGAAGATCACCGTCATGGGCGCGGGGTCCGAGGATTTCACCGTCATCGCGACCGATGCGGATTATTTCGAAAAGCCGGTCGCCGTCGGCGATGCGGTCTCCCTCAGCTGGGGCCTCGAAGACGCCGTCCTCCTGGGGGCTGCGGCCGCCTGACGTCTTCAAGCTCATCACGATCCGTCTCACCACAAGAAAAGGGAACAGACTATGACCGAGATCAAGGACACGAAGAAGGCGACGGGTATCAGCCGCCGCGCTTTGATGAAGACAGGAGCTGCGGCCGTCGGCGCCATTGCCGGCTCCGGCGCCATCACCGGTTTTCCGACCATCTGGGCGCAGAACCCGATCACGCTGCGCCAGTTCGGCACCGGCGTTTCCAACATCAACGCCATCGCCGAGAAGTGCAAGGCCGACCTCGGCATCACGCTCGAGATGACGGCGACCGACTCGGATGCCGCGGCCCAGCGCGCGGTGACCCAGCCCGACAGCTACGACATCGCCGACATCGAATACTGGATCCTGAAGAAGGTCTTCCCGGCCGGCGTCATCCAGCCGATGGAAATCTCCAAGCTGAAATATTACGACCAGATCGTGCCCCTGTTCAAAACGGGCAAGCTGACGCCGGACAGCGTGATCGCGCAGGGCACCGCACCGCACACGGTAGGCTATGTGGAGAAGGCCGGGGACAAGACCTTTGCCAAGTCCGAGACCGGTCTCTTCACCATGGTCCCGACCATCTACAATGCCGATACGCTCGGCATCCGCCCGGACCTCGTCGGCCGCGACATCACCTCCTGGGCCGATATCATGGACCCTGCCTTCAAGGGCAAGACCTCGATCCTCAACATCCCCTCGATCGGCATCATGGATGCCGCGATGATCATGGAAGCGCTCGGCAACATCAAGTATGCCGACAAGGGCAACATGACCAAGGCGGAGATCGACGCGACGATCGACTTCCTCATCAAGGCGAAGCAGGACGGCCAGTTCCGCGCCTTCTGGAAGTCGTTCGACGAGTCGGTCAACCTGATGGCGTCGGGCGAAGTCGTCATCCAGTCCATGTGGTCGCCGGCCGTCGCCGCCGTCCGCTCCAAGGGCATCGCCTGCAAATATCAGCCGCTCAAGGAAGGCTATCGCTCATGGGGCGGCGGTCTCGGCCTTGCCGCGCATCTGCAGGGCGCGCAGCTCGATGCGGCCTATGAATATATCAACTGGTACACGTCCGGCTGGGTCGGCGGCTATCTCAACCGCCAGGGCTATTACTCCGCCGCCATGGACACCGCCAAGAAGTTCATGACCGAGGACGAGTGGGGCTACTGGATCGAGGGCAAGGCCGCCAAGGGCGACATCATGTCTCCGGAAGGCAAGATCATGGAGAAAGCCGGCGCAGTGCGCGATGGCGGCTCGTTCCAAGAACGCATGGGCAAGGTCGCCTGCTGGAACTCGGTGATGGACGAGGACCGCTACATGGTCCGCCGCTGGAACGAGTTCATCGCGGCCTGATGCGGTGCGGGTCGCTCGCGCGGCGGCCCTTCAATCTCCGGCTCTTTCAAGCCGGGCCGATTGCCACAACCTTCCTTCTCCCCGCAGCCGGGGAGAAGGTGCAGGCAGGCGGATGAGGGGAAGCCCCTCACTCCGCTGCGCCTTGAGTCCTCAACGGAGACGACCGCACCATGGCGATCATCGCTGCAAGCAAGCCGACACCGGCGCCGGACGCGCGGGTGCGCACGCCAAAATCCTTCCGACTGCCGCCGCGCGCCGTCTCCTATCTGCAGTCGGCGCCGCTCATCGCCATTCTCGGCTTCTTCTTTCTCTTGCCGATCCTGATGATCCTGATCGTCAGCTTCTGGGACTATGATTTCGCAGGCCTCTACCCGGATTTCCTGACCATGAATTACGAGGAGACTCTGGGCTCCTGGGTCACCTGGAAGACCTACCTCAACACCCTGAAATATACGGTCGTCGTCTGGGCGCTGACGACGTTCATCGGTTTCTGGGTCGCCTATTTTCTCGCGTTCCACATCCGCACGACGACGATGCAGATGGTGCTGTTCCTCGTCTGCACCGTGCCGTTCCTCACCTCCAACATCATCCGCATGATTTCCTGGATCCCGGTGCTCGGGCGCAATGGCTTGGTAAATTCGACGCTGATCGAGATGGGGATCATTCCGGCGCCGATCGAATGGCTGCTCTATTCCGAGTTCGCCGTCATCCTCGCCATGGTGCATCTCAACACGCTGTTCATGGTGACGCCGATCTTCAACACGCTGATGCGGATCGACAAATCGCTGATCGAGGCGGCGCGTGACGCGGGCGCCAGCGGTTGGCAGATTCTCTGGAACGTCATCATTCCGCTCGCCAAGCCCGGCATCGCCATC
The DNA here is from genome assembly GCF_004342335.1 of Rhizobium sp. PP-F2F-G48. Classification (NCBI taxonomy): domain Bacteria; kingdom Pseudomonadati; phylum Pseudomonadota; class Alphaproteobacteria; order Hyphomicrobiales; family Rhizobiaceae; genus Rhizobium; species Rhizobium sp. PP-F2F-G48. The sequence goes on from NZ_SLVH01000001.1 coordinate 482,129, forward strand.
GGCTCGATCTTCGTCGTCACCCTGGTCATGGCGGATTTCTCGACCGTGCAGGTCATGTCCGGCGGGCAGAGCGCATCGGTGGCACTGATGATGCGCAACCAGATGTCGCTGCTGCAATATCCGGCCGCCGCCGCCAATGCCGTCGTGCTCCTGATCGTCGTGCTGCTGATGGTCGCTGCGATCCTGCGCGTCGTCGATATCCGCAAGGAGCTGTGAGATGAGCCACGAGAAACGCACTTTCGAATTCTACGTGCTCGCCGCCTTCTTCGCGCTGTTCGTGCTCTTTCTCTACGGTCCGCTGTCGGCGGTGCTCATCCTGTCCTTCCAGGGACCGAACGGCGGCTTGACCTTCCCGATGAACGGGGTGTCGCTGCGCTGGTTCTACAATCTGTTCGAGCAGCAGGCGGTGGGCAATTTCGGCGCGTCGTTCCGGCGATCCTTCGCGCTCGGCATCATGGTCATGGTCGTCAACGTGCTGGTGTCGCTGCTCGCGGGCCTCGCCTTCCGCCGCAAGTTCCGCGGCTCGACCACGCTGTTCTACCTCACGGTCGCCAGCCTCGTCGTTCCCTCCATCATCATCTCGCTCGGCATCGGCGTCGTCTTCCAGCAGTTCGGGCTCAAGCCTGCCTGGTATTCCTCGGCCTTCGGCGCGCATCTCACCTGGACGCTGCCCTTCGGCGTGCTCATCATGTTCGCCGTGTTCAACCGGTTCTCGCCGGCCTATGAGGAAGCGGCGCGCGATCTCGGGGCGAGTGCCTGGCAGACCTTCCGCCATGTCGTGCTGCCGATGATCGCACCGAGCCTGATCGGCGTCGGCCTGTTCGGCTTCACGCTGTCCTATGACGAGTTCGCCCGCACGTTGATGACGTCCGGCACCTACAACACGCTGCCGCTCGAAATCTACGGCATGACCACCAATGTCACCACGCCGGTGCTCTATGCGCTCGGCACCGTCACCACCGTCTTCTCCTTCACCGTCATTCTGCTGGCGCTCGGCATCATCCTGATGCTCGGCCGCAAGCAGGTCAAGCTGGTCTGAATCCTCGCATGCGCATCCTCGTCGTCAATCCGAACACCACCGTTTCCATGACCGAGAAGGCGGCTGAGGCGGCGCGTCTCGTCGCCGCAGCGGGGACGCAGATCGTCGCTGCGACCGCCGCGATGGGGCCGGCCTCGATCGAGGGGCACTACGACGGCGCGCTGGCGCTGCCGGGCCTGCTCGCCGCGATCCGGGATGGCGAGGCGGCCGGAGCCGAGGCCGCCGTCATCGCCTGTTTCGACGATACCGGGCTCGATGCCGCGCGGTCGCTCGCCTCCATTCCGGTGCTCGGGCTCTGCGAAAGCGCGCTGGTGACCGCCGGATTCCTCGCGCAGCGCTTCACCGTCGTGACCACGCTGGAGCGGTCTCGCGTGCTGCTCGAAAACCTCACTCGGCATTATGGGTTCGGTGGGCGGGCCAAGGTGCGCGCGGCCGATATTCCGGTGCTGGATCTGGAAAAGGAAGGCTCCGGCGCACTCGACAAGCTGCGCCACCAGATCGAGCGCGCGCTCGCCGAAGACGGCGCGGAGGCCATCGTTCTGGGCTGTGCCGGCATGGCGGATTTGGTCCATGAGCTGCAATCCATCTATCGCGTGCCGGTCGTCGATGGCGTTTCCGCCGCGGTGAAGCAGGCCGAAGCGCTGATCGCCCAGCGGCTGACCACCAGCAAGCGGGGGTCCTATGCCGCACCTCTGGCCAAGCCCTATTCCGGCGTGCTGAGCGACTTCGCGCCGTCTACCGCTGCCTGAACCTTCGCACGGGCTGAAGTCGATCACACTTTACCTTTGTCTTTCCGCCTGCCGAGGGAGGCTATGGAACAAGCGCACGCTCGCGTGTCCTTTCGATCGCGTCCTGCTATATCCTTCGGACAGATGGCCTTGCTTGGCGAATTGTGGCCGGGGATTGCAGAGAGGGTGGCATGAAGCGGGATGTGGATGTGGTCGTGGTCGGGGCCGGCTTCACGGGATTGGCGGCAGCACAGGCTCTGGTCGATCGCGGGCTGTCGGTTCAGGTGCTTGAGGCCCGGTCCGACGTCGGCGGGCGCGTCCGGTCGTTCTTGACGTCGGACGGCGTGCGGCGGGATGCCGGCGGACAGTTCATCTGTGACGACATGCCGGAGGTGACGGCCCTTGTCCGCGAGGCGCGTCTCGACCTTGTCGAAAGCCGGTGGAAGGGCGCGTCGAAGACCGTGTCGGCCACGGCGTCCCGGCGGATCGCCCAGCGCGACAACATGCTGTTTGCAAAGATGGAAGCGGCCGATCCTGCGGATCCGGCGCTTGCCGGCCTCTCCATCACCGACTGGCTGGACAGGCAGGACACGACAGACGAGGCGAAGCGGCAGTTTTTGAGCATGGTGCACGGGCTCTGGTGCCTGCCGGCGGATGTCATCCCGTTCTGGTATCTCGTGGACAGCGACCGTCGGAACACCGCCGAGGTCTCGGAGCTTCAATACTTTCTGAAAGAGAGCGCGGCAGCGCTCGCCGAGGTCATGGCCGAGCGGCTGCAGCGCTCTCTTTGTCTCTCCACGCCTGTTTCGAGCATTCGGCGGGAGGAGGATCATGTCGTGGTGATAGCCGGCGACCGGCAGATCACGGCGCGGCATGCGCTCGTTGCGGTTCCGCCCGTGCGTGCGCGCGACATCCTCCAGCATCCGCCGCTGCCGGAGCCGCTTGCCCGTGCGCTCGGCAGCTGGCGAAGCGGGGCCGTGATCAAGATCCTGCTGCGCTATCCCGCACGCACCTGGTCGCCTTCCGTCTCTTCAGGAATTTCGTGGGACGATGTGAGCGGGCTCTATGCGTTCGACGTCAGCCAGGACGAGGATCACGCCGGTTTCGTGGTGTTTGTCGGCGGTCCGCTGGCGCTGGACTGGCGCGCCCGGGGCGAGGCCTATATCGCGCGGACGGTGGGGGAACGGATGGCCGCGTTGCTTGGTCCCGACGCGCCGGAGCCGGTCGAGTTCATCCTGCACGACTGGACGGACGACCGCTGGAGCGGCGGCGGCTATAGCGACGTGATCGTCGATCCCGCAGCCCACGATGCCGAGGCGGTTTTGCGCGCGGGCGTCGGCCGCGTGGCGTTTGCCAGTTCCGAACTGTCTCCGTCCTTTCCCACCTATATCGAAGGCGCGATCGTTGCGGGACGGCTTGCGGCCGGGCGTATCGCTGATCGGCTTGCGCGCGACGATCTGGCTATGGACGACGGGGCCGCGGAGCGCTGACCGAGGCCGTGAGCCCGCTCACTTGTCGAAAAAGCCGGGACGCAGCTTCTCGCCGATCAGGCAATCCGTCGCGGCCGGGCTTGCCGCAGGGATGACGCGGAACGGCGGTTGGCGCCCGCTCACCTCCATCACCAGCTTCTGCCGGATGGCAACGCCGAAATCGTCGGGATTGTGGATCGGCAGGACGAAGGAGCCCGGCCCGCCGATGACGCAGTCTCCGTAATAGCGGTCGAGCCGGACGCCGACGCCGGTCGGACGGATGATGATAGCGAGGCCGTTGACGATGATGCCGCTGCGCACCGCCGTATCCCGCGCGGGCACGACCGGTGGCCCGAGATTGTTGGGCCCGTCGCCCGAGACATCGATGACACGGCGCTGGCCTGCGAAGGCGTTGGTATCGATCATGCCGCTGGCATAGGTCAGCGCGTTGGATATCGAGGTGCCGCGACGGGTGGTGACGGGCCTTGCGGCAATCTCGTCCGCAAAGGCCGCAGCGTCCGCGGCCGACGCGATCACGCGCCAGTCCACGCGCGAGCTTTCATTGACGCTCCCGGCCCATTCGAAATAGCTGATGACGATCTCGCCGATCAGTCCGCCGCGCACGGCATCGATGAATTCCTTGTGGCGCAGGGCGTCGAGGTAACCGGCGCGCTGGATGCGGGCCTCCTCGATATCCATCGATCCGGACATGTCGACAGCGAGAACCAGCTCGACATCCACCTCCCGCGCGACACGTGCGGCAGCCGTGTGGCCGGAGACCGTTTCCATCGCGTAAGGCGTCGGTTGAATGCCTTGATTGCTAAGGCTCATCAGCAATGCAATTCCCGCCAAGATCATGTCATCCAATCCCCGCTTCGCCCCGTAGAAGCGAACATTAACACAACGGGTGATGGCGGCGACCGCTAAGCGGCTGCAGGAAGTCAACACTCGGTGAGACCATAAATTTTTGAGCACGAGAGATGTGGTACCCAAAGCGTGCCGACATCTGAGGAGTTGGAATGCTTTTCAAGGATACGACCGATGTCGGCCTGATCGACAGATTTCAGCTGGGCGCGTTCCGGTACTTCATGCGGTACACCCATCCGGAAACGGGTCTCGTGGCCGACAGTTCGCAGGACGGTTCGCCGGCCAGCATCGCTGCAACGGGCTTCGGTCTGTCCGCGCTCCCGGTCGGCGTCGAGCGTGACTGGCTGTCGCGCGAGGATGCTGCGACGCGTGCGTTGACGACCTTGCGGTTCCTTCGCGACAGCGAGCAGAGCCGCGATACGCTGGCCACGGGTTACAAGGGCCTCTACTATCATTTCCTGGATATGAAGACGGGACGACGGGCGTGGCGGAGCGAGATTTCGCTGATCGACAGCGCGCTTCTGATCGCCGGCGTCATCACGGTCGGTGCGTATTTTTCCGACAATACGCCGGCGGAGAAGGAAATCCGCGATATCGCCGACATGATCTATGCGCGGGCCAACTGGGCCTGGGCGCTGGACGAGCAGGATGCGCTGGCGCTCGGCTGGAAGCCGCGCAGCGGTTTTCTTCCCTTTCGCTGGCATGGCTACAGCGAAGCGATCATTCTCTACACGCTGGCCCTGTCGTCACCGTCCTATCCGATCCCGCCAAAGAGCTACCTGGCTTTCGGCAACCAGTGCGATTGGAAGGAGATGCAGGGCAAGCCGTTCCTCTCTGCCGGACCGCTGTTCATCCATCTCTTCTCGCATGCTTGGATCGACTTTCGGGGTATCCGTGATGCGGCAATGACGGAACACGACAGCGATTACTTCGAGAACACCCGTCTCGCCATCGATGTCCAGCGCGACTATGCCGCGCGAAACCCCGGATCCTTCGTCGGTTACGGTGAGGATTGTTGGGGCCTGACGGCGTGCGACGGCCCGGAGCGGTCGCGTCGGCTGCGGGATGGTCGCCAGCAGAATTTTTCGGGCTATGCCGCAAGAGGTGCGCCAGACGGACCGGACGACGGAACGCTTGCGCCCTGGGCGCCGCTTGCCTGCCTGCCCTTCGATGAGGCCGCGGCCCTTGCCGGAACGCGGCATATTCTCGATGCCTATCCGGGCGTGGTCGAAGAGGATGGCTTCATCGGCAGCTTCAATCCGAGCGTTCCCGCCCGCACGGCCGAGGGCTGGATGAACACGCGGCGGATCGGGCTCGATCAGGGTATTCTCCTGATGATGATCGAGAATCACAGGACCGGATTGTTCTGGAACCTCTTGCGCCAGTCGGTGCCGATCCGGCGCGGGCTGAAGCGCGCGGGGTTTGAAGGCGGCTGGCTGTAGGCCGGATCGCGGCGACCCGACCTGACGCGCCCGTCGCCGTCATGCCGTTTTCAGAAAACGATCGTTGATGGCGCCGGATACGGTTCCCAGCACGAGCCAGAAGGCCAGCGTGGTCGCAAGCGCGGCCACCGCGAACTCCGCGCCGAGAACGGCGGGAACAGGGCTTGCGAGGTCGCCGGGCTGTGGCGCGCCATAGAGGTGGGGCAGTGCGAGAAGTCCCAGACCGGCCGCCTTTGCCCAGATCTCCTTTCGCAGCGCGATGAGACCGAGCCCAAGCGCCGAGAGCACCGTAGCTATGAGCCACCAGATCTGGCGATCGCCGAGATCGCCTGCCGGAAAGCCCGGAAGTTCCGGCGGGAGGCCGAGGGCCGGCAGCATGTGAACCGACAGCCAGCCGAGCGCGCCCCAGACAAGGCCGTTCCGCATGGTTGGCGGTGTGCTCGTCACCAGGCCGAGGCCGGCGAGAAGGAGGCCGAAACCTGCACCCGTGACCAAATTGGCGATCAGCGTGCCGGAGAAGCGGCTCAAGCCGAACATGATGCCGCCATCCGCGTGCCCTGCCTCCTGGCCCGCGCTTTCATGCGCATAGGCCGGCGTGACGAGCTGGAGCGCGGATGCAAGGGAAGGGAAGAGCGAGCCGCCGGCGCGCGACGAGTGCTCGTGTGCCGCCGGGGTCCCCTCGGCTTCCGGCGCTCCCGGTAGGGGCGCAGTCTCGTAGGTTTCCGCTTCCAGTATGAGCGGGACGACGCGAAGCTCCTGGGCGGTTGTCATGAAGCTGCCCGCAATAAGGCCGGCGCAGATGGCGGCCAGCAGTGTTTTGACGATCATGGATAGTCCTTTTTAAGCAGCACCTTGCGGTCTGCTCTTGGATCCTTGTTGAGACTCTGCGGGAGGTCTGACGTCTAGGCTCGGCGCGGTTCCACGAAGCGACGCGGGCGCGGGGAAGCGATGCCGATCCGGCATGCCTCCACTGCGCGCAGCCGATCATTGGACGCGCGTCTGCCTTGACGCTCGACGGCGCGCACGGATGCACGCCTCACTTGCCACAAAGGCGAGGTCACGACCAGGCGCGCGATCGAAGACTCCCGAGCCTTAGTGGCAGGGGAAGCCGAACGAGTGGCGGACGTCGTGGGCCGTGTCGTGCAGCACGGACGAATTGGCGAGCCCCGCTCCAAACACGAGAAACGCTCCGATGAACAAGGACAGGAAACCCGCAATCATGCGGTCATTGAGGGAAAGCGAAACGCCGGATGCGTTGGTAACAGCCATGACAACCTCCGTGATGGCAGCGTGGGACATGTCCCACTCATTTGGGCGAAATGCCCGACATCAAGCGGCAGGTGTCCTGGCTCGCGGCGTCTGATGCCGGCTGGCATCGTCGGGTCTTTCTCGCCTTCCCGCAGATCGGAGTTGCCTCGTTTCCGCAGTGGCTTCTACCGGTCGCCCGGCATGAAAGACCCTGACCGCTCTACAGTCGCGGGGTCGGCCGTGATGAAGGTGCCGCACTGGGTCCACCCGTCACGTTCCCATTTACTCCCCGGATGGTGTGTCATCCGGAGAACCTCTTGATAAGGGTCACTATGACGCGTGCAGGGCGTGTGTCAATCGGCCCCGTGCTCGCGACCCTCGTGCTGGCGGCTCCTGTGCCGGCGGCTCCTGTGCTGGTGCCGCGCCTTACAGCGTCGCGGCGAGAGCGGCGAGTTGATCGGCACACTGGCCCCAGCCTTCGTGAAAGCCCATCTGCTCGTGCGCGTCCCGGTCGGTCTTCGTCCAGTGCCGGACACGGGCCGTGTAGCACGTCCCGCCGTTCTCCGGCTCGAAGGTGATGATGCCGGTCATGAAGGGCTTTTCCGAAGGCGTCCATGCCTGGATATAGGCGTCGGTGAAGACGATCTTCCGATCCGGGACGATCTCGAGATAGACGCCGCGATTGGGCATTTCCTCACCCTCGGGGCTCTGCATGACGATAAGGTTCGCACCGCCGACGCGCAGATCGATCTCGGCCGACGCGATCGTCCAGGGCCTGGGGACGAACCACTGCCGGATCAGGGCAGGCTCCGTCCAGCATCGGAACAGGGCATTCGGCGATGCGGCGATGTGGCGGGTGATGACGAGGTCGCGATCGTCGGCGGTGGTCTGTTGGGTCATGCGCGTGATCCTGGAGCGGCGGGACGGTTTTGCCGAGTTTCCGTCATCCGGCGCTGACTGTCGAGACCCTCAAGAGACGCATCTTCTCGCGATCGGGTCCGTCACGGACCGGCGGGCGACGACTGGATTTTCACGATCGCCGTGGTCCAGCGCGGCGCTTCCGGCGGGCCTGCGCGCGGGGCGGGGAAAACGAGCGAGGTGCGAAGCGCCGCGGATTGACCGGGCGGTATGCGGGCGATGATCAGCGCGTCGTCGCGGCCGATCGTCCGGCACGTGCCGGCAGGGCAATCGTCCAGCGTCACGTCGAGGGTGAAATAGTCGAGGAAAGCCGTGCTGTCGTTGTGCACTGTTCCGGTCACGACATAGCTGCTCGCCGGTGTGCTCTTTTCGAACTGAAGGTTTTCCAGTCGGATTTGGTTTTCCCCGATCGTTGCGACAGGGCGATCCGCCGTGACCGGCGACAGGGGCTCGCGCGTTTTCGCATTGTCGTCGGTCCACCAGACGACGAAGGCGCTGATGAGGCCGACCGCGACGAGCACGGAGAGAACGGGCTCCGCCAGCTTGCGAAACCGCGGCTCCCAGACCGCAAGCCCGACGATCAGCAGGCTTGCAGCAGCGAGCAATATCCAAAGCATCAACGTCCTCCCCATGCCCTTTCATATAGGAACGAGGGCGCCGGGGTCAAAGCGGAGCGGGCGAATCAAAACGGGAACAAAGGACGGATCGTCTAGTTCCTCAACCGCACAAACACCTTTGAACCACCGCGGCGAGACTTCGTGCGCGGACCCACGAAAGGAATGAACAATGGCTGGGAAAGCACTCGAAGATCTGTTCCACGACATGCTCAAGGACGTCTATTACGCCGAGCGCAAGATCGTGAAGACGCTTCCGAAGATGGCCCGCGGCGCACAGAGCCCGGAATTGAAGGCCGCTTTCGAAAAGCACCGTGAAGAAACCGAAGGCCAGATCGAACGCCTGCAGCAGGTTTTCGAAATCTTCGGCAAGCGCGCCACCGGCAAGACCTGTGCCGCCATCGAAGGCATCATCGAGGAAGGCGAGGAAGTCCTTGAGGAATTCAAGGGTTCGCCGGCCGTTGATGCAGGCTTGCTCGCCACGGCACAGGCCGTCGAGCATTATGAAATTGCGCGCTACGGCACGCTGAAGACATGGGCCGGCCTCCTGGGCCTCGACGAAGCCGTGAAGCTGCTGGACGAGACGCTGAAGCAGGAAGAAAAGACCGACGCCGATCTGACGAAGCTGTCGAAGGCCGTTAATGCCAGCGCCATGGACAAGGCGAAAGCTGCCTGAGCCATCGACTTTTCTGCTCAAGAACAACGCCGGCCGGATCGCTCCGCGCCGGCGTTGTCACGCGTGGTTCTTCGCGTCTCACTCCTTGAGGCTGATCCAGTAGGCGCCCTCGAACGGAACGGCGGCGAACCGGGCGTTGATGTCTGCCAGCGTCGCTGCGGGGTCGAGATCTGCGAAAAGCTCCGGCCGTAGCCAGCAGGCGAACGCCTCGGCCGCCAGGATGTTGAGCGGCACCGCATTGAAGAAATTCCAGAGGCCGTGGACCCGCCCGTCGCGCACGCCCTTGAGGTTGGAGAGGATGGGGGCCGTGACGACCTGCTTCAGCGTCCTGCGGGCTTCGTCGTCGGTCACGCCCGGGCCGATCGAAAACGTGCTGTAGGTGCCGCCGGGGGACCCTGTGGCGATGTAGACCTCGGGATCGGCGGCGATCAGATATTCCGTGCTGACGATGCCGCCCTGGGCGGGCAGGTTGCCATCGGCGATGTTTTGGCTGCCGGTGAGACCGATGAAGGCGCCGAGCCCGCCTGTGCCATAGGCGTAGCAGCATTTGTCCGGATTGGGGAAGGCATCCATCAGCACCGTCGGGCCCGGTGCCGTTGCCTGTGCAACCCGGTCCCGGATGCGCTGCAGGCGGGTCTCGTAGAACATCGCAAAATCCTCCGCCTGCGCTTCCCGGTCGAGCACGGCACCGAGGAGGCGCATGGCGGAGGGGGTATTCTTCAGGGCGTCGCTGTTGAAATCGACAACGATGACGGGGACGCCGGTGCTCTCCAGATAGTCGATGGCGCGCTTGCCGAGCTCCGTATCGGCCTGCCAGTTCGCCAGGATCGCAAGATCGGCCTTCAGCGACAGCATGGTCTCGAAGGACAGGCCGTCACCGGTGCCGTCACCGATGGTCGGGAGCTTGGCGATGTCGGGAAAACGCTTCTCGAAGGCGGCATAGATGTCCGGATTGTCGCCCTTCATGTCGCCGGACCAGCCGGCCAGCAGGCTGACCGGATCGGGATGGATGAGCGAGAGGGCGACGAGGTTGAAGCCGCTGCCGAGCAGGATAGCCTTCGGCTTCTCCTTGATCGTGACCGAGCGGCCGATCGAGTCCGTGACCGTCAGCGGATAGGTCGTTGCGGAGGCCGGGCCGGACGAAAGGATGCCGAAAAGCGAGACGAGACAGACGAAAACGGCGGAGAAGCGGAGCGGGTGCATCGGGGGTCAGTGTCCTTGTTGCGCAAGCTCGCCGCGCTGGCTCGGCAGGGCGCAGAGCGCGCCACAGCTCGGAATGCCGGGAAGCAGATAGCGCAGGCAACAGACCTTGCGACGACAGACGGTCGTTTCGCCTGCGGGCTCGTGCCGGAGACAGCCGCGAAAGGGGTTCGCGGTGCCGTCGGCCAGCACCGGCTGCTCGAACAAGGGACGGGAGGCCCAGGCATCGCCGCCGCCCGTCGGGGCCGTCGCGTTGAACGCGTAGTCGATATAGACGGCCGCATTGTTCCAGGCGAGCTTCGGTGCCAAACCGGCGGAGGTTTTCAAGGCGGCAATCACAGCGGCGAGATGACGGTGGACGAGGGGCACGACGTAGCCATCGGGTCCGTCGCCCGTATCGTCGTCGCTCCAGTCTCCCTCGGTCTCCAGGCCGAAGGCGCGGGGCAGGCCGTCTTCGGCGAGCGCGATGGTCATGCTGGCAAGATCGACCGGCAGGACGTGATCGGCGCGGCGGGCGACGATAAAGGGGATCGTCAACGCGGCGAAGTAATAGAGCGACCACATGGAGGTCACCGCCCGGCGGTCGCTGCCGCCGTGGGTGTTCGCGTAGCGATCGAGCGCCTCGGTGAAGACCGACGAGGAAAAGAACCCGGCGAGGGGCAGCGCGCCCTCCAGATCCCGCGACAGCATCATCTTTTCACCGCACCAGGCATGTTCGCCGGTGAACACGGATTTCAATCCCGGTGGCCGGAAGGCTTCGTTCGTCGAGGAGGGAGGGGTCTCGATCATCCGGGCCTACCAGCTGTATTTCAGCGAGCCGATCACGGTGCGGCCCTGATCGCGATAGCAGAAGCCGGCCGAGCAGACGGCATCGCGCCGATCGAAGAGATTGGTGGCGTTGACCTGCAGTTTCAGGCCCTCGTATTTCTTGTCGATGGCAGCGAAATCGTAATGCACGGCCGCATCGAAGAGGACCCGCGATGCATTTTTCCTCGTGTTCGTGTCGTTGCCGAAGCTCGAGCCGATGAAGCGCGCGCCAGCACCGACGCCGAGGCCGTGCGCGAAGGTGTCTTCGGGCAGATCGTAATTCGCCCAGACCGAGGCCATGTGCATCGGCACCGACGAGACGAAATTGCCCTGGCTGGTGGTCGGCCCCTCGACGATCTTCATGTGCGTGTAGGTGTAGGATGCCGTCAGGGAGAGGCCGTTGTCGAGGCTCGTCGTCGCCTCCAGTTCCAGCCCGCGGGAGCGCAGCTTGCCGCGCTGGACCTGAATGTTTTCGGGGCCGGTCGGCAGGTTGACGACTTCGTAATAGAGGCCGTTGTCCTGATCGATGTTGAAGAGGGCGGCGGTCAGGAGCGTGTTGCTGTCGGGCAGCAGATATTTCACGCCGACCTCCTGCTGCCGGCTTTCCGTCGGATCGAACGGCCGGCGCGTCTCCTGATTGATACCGGCATTGGGCGAGAAGGCGGTGGAGTAGCTGGCATAGGGCGCGAGGCCGAAATCCGTCTCGTAGGTCAGGCCGATGCGACCGGAAAAGGCTTTGTCGCGCTGCGAGGTCTTGGTCGTGTCGCCTGTCGCCAGAACGGTGTCGTCGGTATCGGTGTCGACCCAGTCGTAGCGGCCGCCGAGCGTCAGCGTCCAGGCGTCGTAGCGGATCTGGTCCTGCACATAGGTGCCTATCTGCCACTGGTCCTGCACGGTGCGGGTCGAGAAGGGGATGGGAGCGACGTCGCGCCCGGCATCGGGGTTCGCCGTGTCCAGTGGCGGGGTGGTGCCTGTGCCGTCGAGCGAGCGGTAGCGCAGTTTCTGAAAATCCACGCCGAAGAGAAGCGTATGATCGAACGCCCCTGTGGCGAATTTCGCCTCGATCTGGTTGTCGATGACGCCGGCCGTTAGGCGTTCGTCAAAAGTGCCGGCGCTGCTGTCGAGCAAGGTCGGGTCGAGCGCGTTCGGCGCATAAGCAAAGGCGTAGTCGGCATCGATGTTGAGGGTCGAGAGGCGCGCGTTTTGCCGGAAGACGAAGACGTCGTTCAGCCGATGCTCGAATTCATAGCCGATCCGCGCCTGCTTCTGGACGGAGCTGTTGAAGTCCGGATTGCCGCCAAAAATGTCGGTCACGTCGCCGGTGAGAGGGTCGTTATAATAGGCGGCGGTCCCGCCCGACCTCGTGCGGGAATACTCGCCGAGAATGGTCAGCTTGGTGTCCTCGTCCGGCTTCCAGGTGACGGCCGGCGCGATATAGGCGCGGTCGTCGGAGACGGACACCTGTTCGGTCTCAGCATCGCGCAGGAGCCCGGTCATCCGGTAGTAGACCGGATCGGTTTCGTTGATCGGACCGGAGACGTCGAACTGGCCCTGATAGCGCTGGTTGGTGCCATATTGCAGCTCGATCTCGTGCAGAGGCTCGATCGTCGGGCGCTTGGTGATGAGATTGTAGAGGCCGCCGGCACCGGATGCGCCGTAGAGCGCAGAGGAGGGCCCCCGCAGGATCGAGACACCTTCCAGACCATAGGGCTCCGTCTTGAACAGCGAGGAGCCCGCGCCCGGCTGGCGCAGGTTGTCGCGGAAGATGCCGGTATAGGTGACGTCGAAGCCGCGGACGGAAAAGCTGTCGAACCGCGGATCGAAGCCAAAGGCGCCGACGCGGGTGCCGGGGGTGTAGCCGAGGGATTCCTGTAAAGACTGCGGATTGCGGTCCTCAAGCTGCGCCTGCGTGACCGACGAGATGGATTGCGGCGTTTGCAGAAAGGGTGTGTCGGTCTTCGCGCCGGTTGCGCTCGCCGTGCCGACATAGCCGTCCCCCGTGATGACGCCGCCGCTGCCGCCGGTCACCACGATTTCCTCCAGAACCGTTGCCTCGCCGGTCGCTGCATCCTGCGCGAAAGCCTGAAGACTGCCGCCGCTGAAAGCCAGCGTGAGGATCGATGTGCTGGTGACGAGGGCTGACCGGAGGGGAAGGCGGCGGGGACAACGGATCGGCATGCGACAAGTCTCTCGGTGAAAGATGACTTTCACTATCAAGATTCTTTCCCGATAACAGCCCTTAAACATGATAATTGCAATCATGTTTAAGGGCTGTGGGAATTTCGCAACGCGTGCGCACAGACAGACGAAAGCCGCCACGGCGGTGCGGCGCGTGGCGGCGTGTAAGAGGCTTGGCTTTTAGCCTTTGGCCTGCGAGACGAGAGCCGGCTTTTCGCGATAGGCCTTGGGGAAGACGGTCTTCAGGTTCTCGATCTTCGGCAGGTCGTTATAGACGATATAGGGATAATCCGGATTGAGTGTCAGGAAATCCTGGTGATAGGCTTCGGCGGTGTAGAAGCCCTTGAGATCGTCTACCTGGGTGACGACCTTGTCTGGAAACACCTTCGCCTTGTCGAGCTGGGCGACATAGGCGTCCGCGACCTTCTTCTGCTCCGGGCTGAGCGTGAAGATTGCCGAGCGGTACTGCGTACCGTGATCGGGGCCCTGATAGTTCAGCTGGGTCGGATTGTGCGCCACCGAGAAGAAGATCTGCAACAGCTGGCCGTAGCTGACCTGCGACGGATCATAGGTCACCTCGACGGCTTCCGCGTGGCCGGTTTTGCCGCCGCTGACGGTCTCGTAGGAGGCGGTCTCCTTCGCGCCGCCGGAATAGCCGGAGACGGCGTTGGAAACGCCCTTCACATGCTGGAACACGCCCTGCACGCCCCAGAAGCAGCCGCCGGCAAAGACGGCCTTTTCGGTTTTGGCGGCGGTCTTCTCATCGATGCTAGGCGGCGGAATGACCACGGCTTCCTCGGCGGCGCCGGCACGCACGGCGGTGACGGCGATGATGAGGGCGGTCAGAGCGAAAGCGCCGAGGACGCCGCCGGTGAGGTTGCGACGGAGATTGGAACGGGAGGTCTTCGACATGCGGCAATCCCTGAGGGCGCGGAGGGCGGTAGGGCCTGACGACGCGCCGTAATGTTGCTGGTATGCGCGCCGTTGTGAGCCGATCCGCCGGCGGCGTCAAATCGCGATTTCGTGTAGTTTCGCGATGATCTGGCCGATCAGGCAGTATTCAGGATCTCAATCAACGCGCTCACCCAGGGCTTCAACGGTCCGGGAATATCGAATCCTGCGAATCGCTTGCGGGGTTTCGCTGAGACGATGAGTCGGAACCCGTGCGTTCGGTCTCTGTGTCGAAACGGCGATGGCGCCCGAGGTCTCGCAGGACTTCGGGCGCCATCGCCGTCATTCGGAACGGCTTCCAGGTGGATGGCTGTAGCCGGTTTGTCGGTCAGGCCGCCGCGTCGACCGGCGCGAGAGCGATCTCGGCGCGGGCAGCCAGCAGCTGGCGCGCCGCATTGGCCGCTTCGCCGCCCTTGATCACGAAGTGATCCGTGAAAAAGCGGATATGGGCTTCCGATTCCTGGAAATGATGCGGCGTCAGCACGGCGGAGAGAACCGGAACGCCCGTGTCGAGCGAGACGCGCATCATGCCGTCGAGCACGGTGGAGGCGACGAAGTCGTGGCGGTAGATGCCGCCATCGACGACGAAGGCGGTGCCGAGAATGGCGGAGAACCGGCCGGTCTTTGCCAGTGTCTGGGCGTGAAGCGGAATTTCGAGCGCGCCGGGCACGTCGAAGATCTCGACATCGGCCGCGTTGCCGCCGAGGTCCTGCCAGCGGGCGACGAAGGCGTTGACGCACTGATCGACGATGGCGGAGTGCCAACGGGCACGGATGACGGCGATCTTCTGCGTGGGGTGGGAAACGATGGTCATGCAAGTGGCCTTTCAAGGGTTAGCCGTTCGACGGGATCCCTTGGGCGAACACGCGGACGCGACCAAGCCCTTGCGAGGCCTGCCTGCCGTTTGCTCTCTTTCATCCGGACTATACCGTCGGCTCCGGAATCACACCGGATCTGCTGACCTTCACGACGTGCGGCAGTTGCCGAACGACCTGAAGCGCTCGCGGGCTCCAGACACTGACGCCTGTTACCGCCGGTGGGGAGTTTCACCCCGCCCTGAGAACGTACGCCGACAACTATAAGCAAGTGTGGCGAGGCGTCAAATCCGCATTATTCTGCCGTGAAGCGTTTTTGCGAAAAACTATTCCCGTACGACGAGAAGGTCGCCGGCGGTGAAGCGCAAGGTCACCGTTTCGCCGATCGCCGGCGGTTTGACGCCCGGATTGTTGAACGTGTCGAACGAGATGACGCTGTCGGCGATCTTCATGCGGGTGCGGATGACGGAGCCGAGGAAGTTGCTGGCAATGACATGGCCGGTCAGTGCGGTATCGCCCTTGGCGTCCGCGGCGATCGAGCCGGCTTCCGGCCGCAGCGCGAGCGAGACGGTGTCGCCGGCCTTGGCCGCGCCCAGCGGTTCCCGCAGCGTGATGCCCTGGTCGCCGATGGCGATGCGGTTTGCCGCGGGGTCCAGCACCTTCGCATCGATCAGGTTGAGCGTTCCCACGAAAGACGCGACGAAGCGGGTCGCGGGACGGTTGTAGATCTCGAACGGCGTGCCGATCTGGTCGGCGCGTCCCCCATTCATGATGACGATGCGATCGGAGATCGACAGCGCCTCTTCCTGGTCATGCGTGACGAAGACGGTGGTGATGCCGAGCTGCTGCTGGATCATGCGGATCTCCTCGCGCAGCGAGACACGGATCTTCGCGTCGAGGGCCGAGAGGGGCTCGTCGAGGAGCAGGACCTGCGGCTTTGGCGCAAGCGCCCGTGCCAGCGCCACGCGCTGCTGCTGTCCGCCCGACATCTGATAGGGATAGCGGTCCGCCAGATGCTCGAGATGGATGAGCGCGAGCATCTCTTTCACCCGTGCGTCGATCTCGGTTTTCGGCGCGCCGGCGACCTTCAGGCCGAAGGCGACGTTGTCGCGGACCGTCATGTTGGGGAACAGGGCATATGCCTGGAACACCATGCCGATATTGCGCTGGTTCGGCTTCAGCTCGGTCTGGTTCCGGCCGTTGATCATGATGGTGCCGGAGGACGGCGTCTCGAAGCCGGCGATCATGCGCAGCACCGTCGTCTTGCCGCAACCGGACGGGCCGAGAAACGAGACGAACTCGCCCTTCTCGATCGCCATGTCGAAGTCGTGCACGACCTGCGTCTGGCCAAAGGATTTCCGGATATGGGTCAGGGTAAGAAACGACATGGAGCCTGTGACCTTTATGCTTTGACGGGGGCGGACTTGCCAAAGCGCGAGACGAGATTGAGGAGGCCCATGGAGAGCCATGTGATGGAGAAGGCGATGACGGCGAGCGCCGACGGCTCGTAGGCCTTGTTGGCGCCGACGAGCTGAAGGTAGGGGCCGAATGCCGGACGGTTGAGCAGGGCGGCCATGGTGAACTCGCCCATGACAATGGCCAGCGTGATGAAGGCGCCGGAGAGCACGCCGCTCATGACGTTCGGAAAGATGCAGCGGAAGAGAATGGTCCCCCAGCTGGCGCCGAGGCTTTGCGCCGCTTCGGTCAGCGTGCGCACGTCGATGGCCCGCATGGCGGTATCGACGGCGCGGTACATGTAGGGCAGCGACAGGGTGATGTAGGAGAATACCAGCAGCACGTTCGTTCCCGTCGTCGAGCCGGTCAGCGGCAGGACGGAGGAGGAATTGTACATGCGCAGATAGCCGAACACGATGACGATGGCGGGAATGACCAGCGGCAGGAGCGTGATGAACTCCACCACCGGCCGCATCTGCGGCAGGCGCAGGCGCACCCAGTAGGCGGTGGGAACGACGAGCAGCATGCCGAAGACGATGGTCAGCAGCGCCATCAACATGGAATAGCCGAAGGTTTCGCGGAACTGCATGTCCGAGAAGACCGAGCGGTAGGCATCGAAGGAGTATTCGCCGCGGCGCATGCGCAACGAGAATTCGAAGGTGCCGATCAGGGGAATGACGAAGTAGCTCGCCCCGATGGCCATGGCGATCCAGGCGCCGATCCGGTTCGTCTTCATTTCTGCCACCTCTCGGCGCGCATGCGCAGCATGAGGTAGAGCACGTTGGACACGCCGGTGATGACGATCATGCCGAGCGCGATGGCATAGCCGAGGTTCGGATTGTGAAGTACGTCGCCGCGGATCTGCGCGTAGAGCAGGATCGGCACGATATTGAGCGAGCTGCCGGTCAGCGCATAGGCAGTTGCGATGGCGCCGAAGGCGTTGGCGAAGAGGAGCAGCGTGGTGCCGAGCAGGCTCGGCCACAGGATCGGCAGGGCCACCATGGTCCAGTATTGCCGGTTGGTGGCGCCGAGGATCTCGGAGGCTTCGCGCCATTCCTTCTTCATGCCATCGAGCGCCGGCGTCAGGATCAGCACCATCAGCGGGATCTGGAAATACATGTAGGTGAGCGTCAGGCCGGTGAAGCTCAAAAGGTTGAAGCCGGTGGAATAGAGATTGAAGCCGAACCAGTCGCGCAGGAGCACGGTGGCAAGCCCCGTGCGGCCGAGGGTGGCGAGGAAGGCAAAGGCGAGGGGAACGCCGGCGAAGTTCGAGGCGACGCCGGAGAAGGTCAGGAGGGTCGAGCGCACCGAGGCCGGCAGCCCGCCGAGCACGACCGCCCAGGCGAGAAAGAAGCCGATGAAGGCGCCGCCGAGGGCGGAGGCGAGCGAGATGCGGATCGAGATCCAATAGGCCGACAGAATCGACGGCGTGAACAGGTCGGCGATGTTCTGGAGCGTCAGCCGACCATCCGGCGTGAAAAAGGCGCCGATGACGAGATAGAAGGTCGGCGCCAGCAGGAACAGCAGGGCAAAGAGCATGAAGGGCGCGATGCCCAGCCAGTCGATGATCCGGTCCTTGCTGATGATCGGGGCTGGCCGCGATATCGGCGCTGTCACTGTGCTGATCGGTGGGCTCATCGGCGAGCTTTCGTGCGGGAGGGCGTGTGGCGAACCTCCCCGCGCGGACGCGGAGAGGCGATGTTGCCCGGTCGCTGGACCGGTTGTGCGGCTTACTTCACGTTGGCGCCGACGACGCTGTCCCACTTGCCGGTAATCTCGGTCTTGCCGGCAGCCTGC
This sequence comes from Rhizobium sp. PP-F2F-G48, assembly GCF_004342335.1. Lineage (NCBI taxonomy): Bacteria > Pseudomonadati > Pseudomonadota > Alphaproteobacteria > Hyphomicrobiales > Rhizobiaceae > Rhizobium > Rhizobium sp. PP-F2F-G48. Next base: position 500,333 of record NZ_SLVH01000001.1, read on the forward strand.
TCTTCGAGCGTCGGGAACACGGCCTTTTCATAGGCGGCGGCCGGCGGCAGCTTGTCGAGCATTTCCTTCGGGATCTTGTTGTTCTTGGCCAGATCGTTGAAGCGGATCGGGTGGCAATAGCCCTTCAGCCAGCCGAGCTGACCTTCGTCGGAATAGAGATACTCCATCCACAGCTTTGCCGCGTTCGGATGCGGTGCGAAGGCGGAGATCGCCTGAACGTAGACGCCGGCGACAACGCCGCTCGTGGGAACGACGACTTCGACGGGCGGGTTGCCGTTGAGGCTGTCGCGCCACGAGAGACCGTTATAGTCCCAGGCGACGACGATCGGCGTGGAGCCCTGCGCGAGCGAGGCCGACTTGCCGATGACGGGCACGAGGTTGCCGGCCTTGTTCAGTTCGCCGAAATAGGCGAGGCCGGCCGTTCCGGCCTTCGTCGCATCCTTTTCGCCGGCCGCGAGGCCTGCCGCGTAGACGGCCTGAACGGCCTGGTTGGAGGCGCGCGGATCGCCCGCCAGCGCGATGCTGTTGGCGTAATCGGACTTCTTCAGGTCGGCCCAGTCCTTGGGCACGTCCTTGACGATGTCGGTGTTCACGACGAAGGAGAGAACGCCGTAATAGTCACCGTACCAGTAGCCGTCGGCATCCTTGGCGCTATCGGGGATCGAATCCCAGGTGGAGACCTTGTAGGGCTGGATCAGGCCTTCAGCCTTGGCCGAGGGGCCGAAGGAGAGGCCGACGTCGATCACGTCGGGGGCCTGCGGACCCGTATTGCCCTTGTTGGCCTTGATGGCTTCGATCTCGTCGCCGGAGCCGGCATCGGGGTTCAGCTCGTTGACCTCGAGACCATACTTGGCCTTGAAGCCGGCGATGACGTCGCCGTAGCCGCACCAGTTGTGCGGAAGCGCGATGGTGGTGAGCGTGCCTTCCTTCTTGGCGGCAGCGATCAGTTCCTCGCTCGGCGCAGCCGCGGCAAGCGCGGTGGAGGCGACGAGCATCGCCGATGTCAGCGACAGAAGGCGGTGGGTCTTTGACAGCACGAAAGTCTCCTTGGGTTTGTCAGGCCGGGGTTTCCGACCCGGTGGGTCAAGCTGATAGAGCGGCGTCATGAAGCTTCTATGACAGACGCGGTGGACGGCTTCAGGCTTCGTTTCCCGGCTAACCCCCTGTCTTCAGGGTTGGTGTTGCCGGGTATCCGATCTCATCCCTTTCTTTCCTGAAAAGGCTTTCGAAACAACGGTGTCGCATCGAACAAGGTCTCCAGCGCCTTCATCCGGTCCCGGGTCTCCTCCCAGATCGAGTTCTGCACGGCTTCGATCAGCGCCTCCACCGTAAAGAGGGTGACGACCGAGCTGTCCCATGCAGAAGGCGCCTCGATGTGAATGCGGAAAACCTTGGCCGCGGACTTGGCGACGGGTGACGACCACTGGTCGGTGAAGAGAATGATTTCGGCACCGCGCGAGCGTGCGGCCTTTGCCAGCGTTTCGAGTTCCTGCTCGTAGCGGCGGATGTCGAACACCACGAGGACGTCGCCCTTCTTCATGTCGAGGACGTAGTGGGGCCAGGGGCTCGAGCCGGAGGCGATCAGCGTCACGCCGGCGCGGATGACCTGCAGATGCGTGAAGACGTAGTCGGCAAGCGTCCGCGTGATGCGGCCGCCGATGAGATAGACCCGCCGCTTCGGGTCCGCGACGAGCGCCGCGGCGCCATCGAAGTCCTGCGTCTCCATCTGGGCGAGCGTCGCCCTGAGATTGTTGATGGTGGCGTCGGCGAAACGGTTGAGGATGTGGGTGCCCGGCGCATTCGTCGCCCATCGATCATGCTTGCTGATCGGGTTGGAGATCGTCGCTTCCAGCTCCTGGTGAAGCCGGGCCTGAAAATCCGGAAAGCCGCGAAAGCCGAGTTTCTGCACCATGCGCGCGACGGTCGGCGTCGAGACGCCGGCATTCTCGGCCACGGTCGTGATGCTGCCGAGCCCGGAAACGGGATAGTTGTCGAGCAACGTCTCCGCCAGTTGCTTCTCCGCCCGGGTCAGTGCGGTGAAGTTCGCGGCGATCACGTCCGACACCGTCTTGTGTGTTTCGGTGCTGATCAAGATATTCCCCTGAGGCCGATCTTCGCCGGCCTTGTGTGACAGAGTAAACATCGCTGTCACAATCGGAGTCAATGGGGTGTATGAAGAGATCGTTTCAGTTTGCAATTGACAGACACGATTTTGTGAAGAATTCTCTTCAGTCATGAGGCCTGCCATGAGGGTGGGTGCGAGGACGGAGCCGGGTGTGAGTGCGCTGTTGACCGTCGAGGATGGCGCGCCTGTCGCGCTCGAGAATGCGGAGGCTGGCTCCCGCATCGTGCTCGTCTGCGAGCATGCCTCGCGGCGTCTCCCGCAGAGGCTGGGAACGCTCGGGCTTTCGCCGGAGGCGCTCGAAAGCCACATCGCCTGGGATCCGGGCGCTCTGGCCGTTTGCCGGATTCTGATGCAGGCGCTCGATGCGACGCTAATCTACCAGCGCTTTTCCCGGCTCGTCTATGATTGTAACCGTCCGCCGGATTCGCCGAGCGCCATGCCCGCAAGCAGCGAGATCTTCGATATTCCCGGCAATGCGGGGCTATCGGCGGCCGAACGTCTGGCGCGCACGGAGGCGATCTACAGCCCGTTCCGCAAGAGCCTTTCCGAACTGATCAAGACTCGGGTTGCAAACCATCGGCCGCCCGTTATCGTCACCCTGCATTCCTTCACGCCCGTCTGGCACGGGCAGCCACGGGACGTCGAGGTGGGCATCCTGCATGACAGCGACAGTCGGCTTGCCGATGCTTTTCTCAAAGAGGCCGCCAAGGATGAAGACTTCGTCACGCGTCGCAACGAGCCTTACGGACCGCAGGACGGTGTGACGCATACGCTGATCGAGCACGGCCTTCACAACGGCCTGCTCAACGTCATGATCGAGATCCGCAACGATCTCATCGCAAGCAAAGACGGCCAGAGGGTCCTGGCCGGCTATATCGGGGACCACCTGGGCAAGGCCCTGGCGGACCTCGAGCCATAAAAGACCCGGGGAGCGGCTTGTCCGCGGAAACCGTTCCCGCCCGGTTGGCGGGAGCACTGGCACGACTGCGTGAAGACCTCGAACAGAACCTGAAAAAGCGGGGCACACACGCAGCACGATCAAGCGTTGCAGCGTCCGTGCGCCATGAGGGTCGCGCGTCGCTGCACCGGCATCCGGCAATACCGCCCGGCGCCGAGCGTTCAGAGGGGAAAATCATGCCTGACTATAGTGACGTGGATAAACACGCGGACCTCCAGGTCCTTCATTCCATGGGATATGCGCAGGAACTCGAGCGGCGCATGAGCTCGTTCTCGAACTTCGCCGTGTCCTTTTCGATCATCTGCATTCTCTCCGGCGGCATCAATTCGCTGGCGCAGGCGACGGCCGGGGCCGGCGGCGCCGCCATCGGGATCGGCTGGCCGATCGGCTGCTTCGTGTCCTTCGTCTTCGCCATGGCGATGGCGCAGATCTCCTCGGCCTATCCGACAGCGGGTGGCCTTTATCACTGGGGTTCGATCCTCGGAAACCGCTTCACCGGCTGGCTGACCGCCTGGTTCAACCTGCTCGGCCTTGTCACCGTGCTCGGCGCCATCAATGTCGGCACCTATTACTTCTTCATGGGCACCTTCGGCACGCCGTATTTCGGGCTCGAGGACACCACCACCTTCCGGATTCTCTTCCTCGTCGTCATCACCGGCCTGCAGGCCGTGGTCAATCACATGGGGATCGGGCTGACGGCCAAGCTGACCGATTTCTCCGGCTACCTGATCTTCGTGACGGCCATCCTGCTGTCGCTCGCCTGCCTCGTCGCGGCCGATAGCTACGACATCGCCCGTCTCTTCACCTTCTCGAACTTCTCAGGGCCGGCCGGCGGCAATGTCTGGCCGGAAACGTCCTCCACCTGGGTGTTCCTGCTCGGTCTGCTCCTGCCGATCTATACGATCACCGGCTACGACGCTTCGGCCCACACCTCCGAGGAAACGGTGAAGGCGGCGACCTCCGTGCCGCGCGGCATGATCTCCTCCGTGCTCTGGTCGGCGCTCTTCGGCTACATCATGCTGTGCTCGTTCGTGCTGATGATCCCGACGCAGGCGCCGCTTGCCGACGGCACCGTCGTCGATGGCATGCAGGCCGCTGCAGCCCAGGGCTGGAACGTGTTCTTCTGGTCGATGGACACGCAGATGAACCCGATCGTCAAGGATGTGCTCTATCTCGCGATTCTGCTGTGCCAGTGGCTCTGCGGTCTTGCGACGGTGACATCGGTTTCGCGTATGATCTTCGCCTTCTCGCGTGACGGCGGCCTGCCGGCGTCCAAGGCTCTGGCCAAGGTGAGCCCAAAGTTCCGCACGCCGGTCTCGGCCATCTGGACCGGGTCGATCCTCTCGGTGCTCTTCGTCTGGGGCTCGTCGCTGATCACCATCGGCGAGACGCCGGTCTACACCATCGTCGTCTCCTGCACGGTCATCTTCCTGTTCTTCTCCTTCGCCATTCCAATCACGCTCGGCCTCTTTGCCTGGGGCACATCCAAGTGGCCGGCTCAGGGACCGTGGAACCTCGGCGAAGGCGTGTTCAAGCTCTTTGCGGGCCTGACCGTGCTCGCGATGATCCTGATCTTCGTTCTCGGCGTGCAGCCGCCGAACGGCCCGGCGCTCTACGTCACCGTCGGCTTCCTCCTTCTGACCGGCGTGATCTGGTTCGGCTTCGAGAAGCGCCGCTTCCGCGGTCCGCCGATCGGCGAGGAGGTCAAGCGTCGCGCTGCCGAGATCGCCGCAGCCGAAAAGGCCGTGGGCCAGGCGTAAGCTCTCCGAACCCTGCGGCGGCACCCGAGAACGGGGTGCCGCCGATCACCGACACGAAACGCATTTCGACCATCGCAGACAGGACGCCCGATGACCTATTCGTTCGAAGAGCTGAAGACCGACGTTGCCGAGGGCCGTATCGACACGGTTCTCGCCTGCCAGATCGACATGCAGGGCCGCCTGATGGGCAAACGCTTCCAGGCCGAATATTTCGTCGAGAGCGCCTATGAGGAGACCCACAGCTGCAACTATCTGCTGGCCACCGATCTCGAAATGGAGACGGTGTCCGGATACAAATCGACGAGCTGGGAGTCCGGCTATGGCGACTATACGATGAAGCCGGATCTCGGCACCCTTCGCCGGATTCCCTGGCTCGAAGGCACGGCACTGGTGCTGTGCGACATGCTCGACCACCAGACCCACCAGGAAGTGCCGCATTCGCCGCGCGCCATTCTCAAGCGGCAGGTCAAGCGGCTGGAGGCGATGGGGCTGAAGGCCTTCATGGCGAGCGAACTCGAATTCTTCCTGTTCGACCAGACCTATGATCAGGCCCGCGAGAGCGGCTATCGCGACCTGAAGCTCGCCAGCGGCTATAACGAGGACTACCACATCTTCCAGACCACCAAGGAAGAGGATGTGATGCGGGCGATCCGCAAGGGGCTGCAGGGCGCAGGCATTCCGGTCGAGAACTCCAAGGGCGAGGCATCGGCCGGCCAGGAGGAAATCAACGTCCGGTATGCCGAAGCGATCGATATGGCCGACCGGCACGTCATCATCAAGAACGGCTGCAAGGAGATTGCCTGGTCGAAGGGCAAGGCGATCACCTTCCTCGCCAAGTGGCACATGAATGCGGCGGGCTCGTCCTCGCACATCCATCAGTCGCTCTGGAGCCTCGACGGCAAGACATCCCACTTCTTCGACAAGGACGGCGAATACGGCATGTCGGAGACGATGCGTCACTACGTTGCCGGCCTCCTGACCCATGCGGGCGAGATCACCTATTTCCTCGCGCCCTACATCAATTCCTACAAGCGCTTCATGGCCGGGACGTTCGCGCCGACCAAGGCCGTGTGGTCCAAGGACAATCGTACGGCAGGGTATCGCCTCTGCGGCGACGGCACCAAGGGCATCCGCATCGAGTGCCGCGTCGGCGGTTCCGACCTCAATCCCTATCTCGCGATGGCGGCGCTGCTGGCCGCGGGCATTGCCGGGATCGAGGGCAAGCTGGAGCTCGAGGCGCCCTTCGTCGGCGACGCCTATTCCGGCAAGGACATCCGCGAGATCCCGAAGACATTGCGGCATGCGACCGAGCTGATGACGTCATCGTCCATGCTGCGGGAGGCGTTCGGCGACGAGGTGATCGACCATTACACGCGGGCCGGCACCTGGGAGCAGGAAGAGTATGATCGCCGGGTCACGGACTGGGAGGTCGCGCGCGGTTTCGAGCGCGCGTGATTGCAAAACCCGTCGCGGTGCGGCATGTCTCGGCATCCCCGCGTCGAGACGACGGCCTGCGGGCCGACTTCCTCTGGAGTTGATGATGACGATGATCCAATGCATTTCGCCGGTCGACGGCTCGGTCTATGCCGAGCGTGAAGCCATGCCCTACGAGGCCGCCGCCGAGGCGGTCGCCCGTGCGCGCAGAGCGCAAAAATCCTGGGCGAAACGACCGCTCGAGGAGCGCGTGCAGCTCGTGCTCAAGGGCGTGACCCGGCTGAACGAGATGGTGGACGAGGTGGTGCCGGAGCTTGCCTGGCAGATGGGCCGCCCGGTGAAATTCGGCGGCGAGTTCCGTGGCTTCAACGAGCGCTCCAACTATGTCGCCTCGATTGCCGCCGATGCCATGAAGCCGCTGGTGATCGAGGAAAGCGACCGCTTCGAGCGCCGGATCGTGCGCGAGGCGCATGGCGTCGTCTTCGTCATCGCGCCCTGGAACTATCCTTACATGACCGCGATCAACACGATCGCACCGGCGCTGATGGCCGGCAATGTCGTGATCATCAAGCATGCGAGCCAGACGCTGCTCGTCGGCGAGCGCATGGTCCGCGCCTTCACCGAGGCCGGCATGCCGGAAGACGTGTTCCAGAACCTCTTCCTCGACCATGAGACGAGCGCGCGCCTGATCGCGGCCAAGGCCTTCGACTTCGTCAATTTTACCGGCTCCGTCGAGGGCGGGCGGTCGATCGAGCGTGCGGCGGCCGGCACCTTCACCGGGCTCGGGCTTGAACTCGGCGGCAAGGATCCGGGCTATGTCATGGAGGATGCGGACCTCGATGCGGCCGTGGACACGCTGATGGATGGTGCCACTTTCAACTCCGGCCAGTGCTGCTGCGGCATCGAGCGCATCTATGTGCATGAGAGCCTCTATGACGACTTCGTGGAAAAGTCGGTCGCCTGGGTGTCGAACTACAAGCTCGGCAATCCGCTCGATCCGGAAACGACGCTCGGCCCCATGGCCAACAAGCGCTTTGCCGCCGTCGTGCGGGCGCAGGTGGCAGACGCGATCGCCAAGGGTGCGCGGGCGACGATCGATCCGAAGCTGTTTCCGGCGGATGATGGCGGCGCCTACATCGCGCCTCAGATCCTTGTCGATGTCGATCATTCCATGGAGTTCATGATCGAGGAAACCTTCGGTCCCGCCGTCGGCATCATGAAGGTCAAGAGCGACGCGGAAGCGCTTGCCCTGATGAACGACTGCAAATACGGACTGACGGCATCGCTCTGGACGCAGGACCCCGAACGCGCGGCCGCCATCGGCGCCGAGATCGAGACGGGGACCGTCTTCATGAACCGCGCCGACTATCTCGATCCCGCACTCTGCTGGACCGGCGTCAAGGAAACCGGTCGCGGCGGCTCGCTCTCCGTCTTCGGCTTCCACAACCTGACCCGGCCGAAATCCTACCATCTCAAGAAAGTCACGGCATGACCATTACCGCTAACTGGAGCTACCCGACCGCCATCAAGTTCGGGGCAGGGCGCATCAAGGAACTCGCCGAGCACTGCAAGGCCGTCGGCATGAAGCGGCCGCTGCTGGTGACGGATCGCGGTCTCGCGCCGATGGCGATCACGCAGACTGCGCTCGATATTCTGGAGGCTGCCGGCCTCGGCCGCGCCATCTTCGCGGATGTCGATCCCAATCCGAACGACGTCAACCTCGAAGCCGGCGTGAAAGCCTTCCACGATGGCGGGCACGACGGCGTCGTCGCTTTCGGCGGCGGCTCCGGGCTCGACCTCGGCAAGGCCGTCGCCTTCATGGCCGGGCAGACGCGCCCGGTCTGGGATTTCGAGGATGTCGGCGACTGGTGGACGCGGGCGTCCGTGCCCGGCATCGCGCCGATCATTGCGGTGCCCACCACGGCCGGCACCGGCTCCGAGGTCGGCCGCGCCAGCGTCATCACCGATCACGTGACGCACACGAAGAAGGTCATCTTCCACCCCAAGTTCCTGCCTGCGGTCACGATCTGCGATCCGGAACTCACCGTCGGCATGCCCAAGGTCATCACGGTCGGCACCGGCATGGATGCATTCGCGCATTGCCTGGAGGCCTATTCCTCGCCGTTCTACCATCCGATGTCGCAGGGCATCGCGCTCGAAGGCCTGCGGCTCGTGAAGGAATACCTACCGCGGGCGGTCGCCGACGGGCAGGATATCGAAGCGCGCGCCAACATGATGAGCGCGGCCGCAATGGGCGCCGTGGCGTTCCAGAAGGGCCTTGGCGCCATTCATGCCCTGTCGCATCCGGTTGGTGCGATCTACAACACGCATCACGGCATGACCAATGCCGTTGTCATGCCGGCCGTGCTGCGCTTCAACCGGCCTGCGATCGAAGAGAAGATCGGCCGTGCCGCCGCCTATCTCGGCATTTCCGGCGGGTTCGACGGGTTTACCGATTATGTGCTCGAGCTGCGCAAGAGCCTCGGCGTTCCCGACGCGCTGTCCGGCCTCGGGGTCGGTACGGACCAGATCGACCGCATGGCGGAGATGGCGATCGTCGATCCCACGGCCGGCGGCAATCCGGTCGAACTGACGCTCGACGCGGCGCGCGCGCTGTTCATCGAGACGATCTGAGACGGCTTCGAAGGCTGCCTGGCGCAACGGTTTCAAAGCCTGCGCCAGGCTTTCTCTCATTGGTTCTCGTATCGTGCGTTAAGACTTCATTAACCACGATTTGAAAGATTTGGCTTAACCGCGGCGGCTTCAGGGGCTGGAGCCGATTGCGGGGCAAACCGGGGCTCTGCGTCCCCAAAGAGGTTTCCATGCCAGTCATTACACTCGCCAACACGAAGGGCGGCGCGGGCAAGACCACTGCTGCGCTCATTCTCGCCACGGAACTCGCACGCGCCGGCAACCGCGTTACGGTGCTCGACGCCGATCCGCAGCGTTGGATCTCGACCTGGCACGAGATCTCCGGTGCCGTCCCGAACATCGACGTCATCTCGGAAATCTCGATGGCCTCGATCCAGGGCCACATCATCGAAAACCGCCGCAGCACCGACTATTTCGTCATCGACCTCGCCGGTGCGCGCAACAGCCTGCTGGCAACCGCCATCGGCCTGTCCGACCATGTGCTCATCCCCATCCAGGGCTGTTCGATGGATGCCAAGGGCGGCGCGCAGGTGCTGGAACTCCTGGCACAGCTCGAAAAGCAGGCCGGCGTGCGCATTGACCATTCCGTGGTGCTGACGCGTGTCAGCTCGCTGGTGACGACGCGGGCCCTGCAGGTGGTCAAGGGGCTTCTGGCCAGCCGCAACGTGCGCGTTCTGGAAACGCCGATCATCGAGCGCGCGGCCTTCCGCGATGTGTTCGATTGCGGCGGGACATTGCAGACCATGGACCCCGCGCGCGTGAGCAATCTGGACAAGGCACGCGAGAACGCCCGCCTGTTCGCCGAGGAGGTCCGCCGCCTCGTGCCGCTCAACGTCACTCGCGCTTTCCGCCGCGCGGCCTGATCGACGGTCCCGAACGCGGCATTATCACGGTGCCGCGTTCCGTGTCTCGGACCCTGCTTCAGAAGCGCCGGTCGATCAGGTGCTTTGCCTGCGCGCCGACATGGTAGAAGGCGGACTTCACCGTCCGCAGCGGATCGGGCGTGACAGGCGTCTCGTCGAGCGGCATGGCATGGGCGCGACCGGTAATCTGGTGGGCGAGGGCCCGACCGAACACGGTGCCGGGCGCGATGCCCCGGCCATTATAACCGCTGACCGAGAGGACGTCGGGCGCAACCGTGTGAAGCCTGGGCAGGGCATTGGTCGTCATGCCGATACGGCCGTCCCACCAATATTCGAAATCGATCGCGCCGAGCTGCGGAAAGAGCGCCGCAAGCGAGCGCTCGGCAAATCCGCGATGCGTCCCGGTCGCCACGGCATCGAGGCGTCCGATGCTGCCGAAGATCAACCGGTTCTGCTGGTCCATGCGAAACGAGGTCATGACCATGCCGGTATCCCAGCAACCCTGGCGCTCCGGCAGGATCGTGGCTGCGACGTTGGCGGAAAGCGGCTTCGTGGCGAACTGGAAATAGGGAAGAATGGTCAGCTCGCTCGCGGGCGCGCTCCACGGCATGCCATCGACCAGCGAGCCATAGGCATTGGTGGCCAGCACGACCTTCGGTGCCGTCACACGGCCGGCCGGCGTCTTCAGGACCCAGGCGACGCCTTCGCGGGCAGCACCCGTCAGCGGCGTCTCGGTATACACGCGGACGCCGGCTTTGACGGCTGCATGGGCCAGGCCATGGGCGTAAGCGAGAGGCTGGATGGTGCCGGCGCGGCGATCGAGAAGGCCGCCCGCAAATCCCTCCGCGCCGGTCAGCCCATGGGCCCGGTCCGTATCGAGCACCTCGACCGGGGCGCCGAAAGCGGCCCATTGCGCCTGCCGATCGGTGATATCCGCGAGACCGTCCGCCCCCACGGCCATGTGCAGCGTGCCGTTGCGCACCGCCTCGCATGCGATCTCGTGCCGCTCGATCAGATCGAAGACGAGGGACGGACCATCGCCGAGGGCGTGCAGCAGGCGCTCGCCAGGTTCTTTTCCAAGAGAGGCGATCAGATCGGCCGGCTTCGTCCACATGCCGGCGTTGACGAGGCCGACATTGCGCCCCGACCCGCCGAACCCGATCATGCGCGCCTCGATGAGGACCACATCGACGCCCTGCTCCGCAAGGTGCAGGGCCGCGGAAAGTCCGGTAAATCCGCCACCGATGACGGCGACGTCTGCCGTAACATCCGTGTCCAGCATCAAGGTCTGCGGCGGAGGCGGCGCGGTCGCATGCCAGAGGTTCGGCCCGATCTTGTAACGCGCGCGTTCATCCGCCATGCGGGCATCCTTACTGTGTCTAAAGCTCTGCAGCCCAGAGATAACCGATCCTGGCCCCGGATGCCTCATGACAATCGCGGATGACGTGATGCCGGGGCGATACCCTGACCTCCAGCGCTGTTCCTGCTCCGCCGTCTTCGCAGCCGTCCTTGTCTTGTCGCCGCGTCCGCGATCAGTCGAGGAACTCGACCGTCGTGCCGACGCTCACCATCTTGGCGAGTTCCGTCGCATCCCAGTTGGTCAGTCGCACGCAGCCATGGCTCTGGGTCTTGCCGATCTTCGACGGCTCCGGCGTTCCGTGAATGCCGTAGGTCGGCTTCGACAGCGCGATCCAGACCGTTCCGACAGGGCCGTTCGGCCCGGGCTGCAGGGTAAGGACCTTGTCGTTTTCGCCCTGCTTGAAGTTGATCTTCGGATTATAGGTATAGCCCGGGTTGAGCGCAATGCGATCGACCTGGACGGTGCCGGACGGCGAGGGCGTGTCCGAGGAGCCGATCGTTGCCGGGTAGGCCGCAATCAGCGCACCCGATTCGTCATAGGCGAAAACCTGCTTTCGCGGCTTGTCCGCGACGATGCGCGCCACCTTGCCTGTCTTCGGCTCGCCCGGATTGATGACCTTGATGATCGTTCCCGGAATGGTGAAATCGACGCCGGGGTTCAGTTCGCGCAAGTAAGCCTCGTCCATGTGGAAGCGCTCTCCGAGCATTTCCGTGGTCGAGGTGAAGGACATGTGCGGAAGGAGCGCCTTGTGGGCGTAATCGTCCGGAATTTCCGCGACATAGGGACCGGCAGCATCCGCAGCCGTGATGGTGTAGGTCGTGATCGCCAGGCCGCCGCTGAGACGCAGGCGCTCTAGCGTGTCTTCCGTGTTGTTCGGGTCGAGCGTCTCCCCGGTTGCCTGCTGCCACGCCTCGATCGCCTTGGTGACGTTCGAGCCGTTCTTGCCGTCAATCACGCCGGGCGAAAAGCCTTCGCGATCGAGGAAGACCTGCAGGGCCGTGATTTCGGCGCTGGATTTGCGGGTGATGGCCGTCGCGCGGGGCAGGGCGGTCCCCTGCGACGCCGGCGGCTGCTCGGGCGGCAGTGCGGCCATGTCGTTTTCGTCCGGAAGCGGCTCGTCTGCGGCCGGAAGATCGCCCCGCTCGACGCCTGGCGGCACGAAATTGCGATAATCCGGAACGCCGTTCCCGCCGTCGCGCCTGCGGACATAGGGTCGGTCGCCATAGGCCTCGTTGCCGAACGCGCTGTTTCCGTAGGTCCGGTCTTGCTGCGGCCGGCCGCCAAAGGCCTCGTCGCCATAGGGTTCCGCGCCGTAGGAATCGGGCGGCGGGCGGCGGCGTTCAGCATTGGCGGCGCGCGACCCCATCACGGTGGCGACGATATTGCCCCAATTGTCCACCAGCACCGTGCGGCCGCGGGTATCGCGCATCACGCGAACGTCACCATTCTCAGGGACAAAATCGAGAACATCCCCCTGTGGCGTCACCAGAACCTGATCCGGCGAGAGCACGAGGCGCGACTGCGCCGAAACCGGCGTGGAAACCGGCAGAAGGCCGGCCGCCAAAAGGGCGGCCAGAAGGAAGGGTGGGGTACGTCTCGGAGCGATCGTCACGACAATAACCTGTTGATAGGCGGGAACCTGTTGATGGGCGGGCCGACCCGCGAGCTACAAGCGGAATGGGACGTTAATATGAAAAGCCTGAATTCAACGTTAAAGAACTGCTAACCATGCGAAAAGCGAGACGTCGGAGAGCAAGGAAACGCCTGCCCGCGTCAGAAGGGGGAGATGATGCGACTGGACGATGATCATGCGGGAAAAAGGGTGACGCTGCTGCTGGACAGCGCATCCGCGATGGATGTGGCGGCGCTGGTGGTCGATGGACTGGACCTCTCGCCGGGCGAGGCCATTCCGTCCGATGGGGATCCGCGCATCGATCAGGCCCTGAAGGGGTTCCTCTTTACCTGCGGCCCGGACCATATCCGCCATCCCGAGCCAACGTCCAAAGGTGGCCTCTATCCTCTCCATGGCTCGCTTTCGGGCACGCCGGTCCAGGCCGAAACGCTGGAGGCGACGGAAAATACGTGCCATGCCATCGTCGATATCGCCTTGGCCGATGGCGGCAAGGCCCGACTGAGCCGCCGCTGGTCGATCACGCAGGGTGCGGTTCATCTCCGCGATCGGGTGGAGAATACCGGCGGTACGCCATTTCCGCCCCTGTGGATGTATCATCTGAATATCGCCGGTCGGCTCTTCGACAGCAGCACCTGTGTCACCGGCGCCATGATCCCGGGCGGGGTCATGGGCTGGCGGTTCGGCGAAAGCGAGAGCGCGCATGTGCTTTTTCCGGCTTACGGGGATGCTGCCGATCCAGATGCAAAACCAACTCCAGATGCAAAACCCGCTGGCCGTGCAGCCACCGGTGCGGCGATCGCCGCAGACGACTGGGCACGGGTGCGAATTGGCCCCTTTGCGGCGCTCGCGAACCGCTCGCTCGACATCCGTTTCAGGAGCGACCACCTACCGTTCCTCCAGATGTGGCGTTGCCAGCGCGGCGACGCGAACGTGGTCAGCATCGAGCCCGTATCCCACCGCATCGCCAAGCGCCCAGCGCTTGCCGAGAGCGGCGCGCTTTTCATGCTCAAGCGGGGCGCCGCAATCGCATACGAACTGATGTTCGGCATCGTCGCCCCGGAGGAAGCGGACCTGACCTGATTGACCTCTGCCGCAAAGGCGTCCTACATCTTCGACAACGAAGCTTGCGGCGCGCCGCGCGTCGAGGAGAACCAGCATGGACGACATCCGCCCGATCAACGACGAATATTCCGTGACCGGCCAAATTACAGCAGCCGACCTCGATCAGATCAAGGCCCTGGGCTTCAAGTCGATCGTCTGCCACCGCCCCGACCATGAGCAGCCCGGCCAGCCGGACTTTGCCGAGATCGAGCAACGCGCCCATGCGCTTGGCATAGAGACGATGCATATTCCCGTCGGCCCCGCTGGCGTGACCGCCGATGCCGTGCACAAGATGGTCGATGCGCTCGACACGTTCCAGCGCCCCATGCTCGGCTACTGCCGCTCCGGCGCCCGCTCGACCGCCGTCTACCAGCAGACGCAACATATCCGCGGGTAAACTCGATGTCTCCAGGAGGGCTCGGCGGCTCGCTCCGCACTGTGCCTCTCAGTATGGCCCTCTCAGTACCGCCCCTCAGGACCGTCCCTCTCGTATCGTCCCTCTCTGGCCTCCGTCCGAAGGCCCTCCGTGACATGCGCGCTTGGCGGAAAGCGCTTCGGCCTCCTGCTTCTGCCTAGTCTGGCGCACCCCGCGAGCGCTCGACGACGCTGCGACACCAGGCGGAAAACGCCTGTTCAGCGCGCGCCCGGACCGTGTCGTTCAGAGTGTCGTGGCGTGCGCCCGGATAGATCGTTGCGGTTACCTGCCGCAGGCCCGCTTTCTTCATCCGGGTTTGCAGCCATGATACGGCTTTTCCATTCTCGGTCGCCGGATCCTCTCCGCCGCCGACAAGGTTGACCGGCATGTCCGGCGGAAGCCGACGGAGACGATCCAGCGTCGCACCGGCGTAGCTCATACGAAACAGTTCGATCCAGAGCGAAACCGTGACGTCGAATCCGCAAAGGGGATCGGCAACATACCGATCGACCTCCATCGGGTCATGGGACAGCCAGTCGAAATCGGTTCTCCGCTCAGCGATCGAGCGCGCCCACGCACCGAAGGTGAGGCGAGCCAGTATCGGGCTCGGCACATCCGAGCCTTTCAACATCCGCTCGACCGCAAGAACGCCCTGCCCGAACCGACCGGCGAGGCCCGGATGAAAATTCGCATTCCACACGGCAAGACCGTCATAGAGCCCCGGATCTCTTTCCGCGGCATTCAGAGCGACCAAGCCGCCCATGGAATGGCCGAAAAGGATGATCGGCAAACCGGGATGATCCGACGCCGCCCAATTCCGGACCGCCGCCACATCCTCCAGCACGGCATCGAGACCTCCATCGGGCGCAAATCTCCCCTGAAGATGCGCCGGACTGCGCGTCGCACCATGTCCCCTGTGATCGTGGACATAGACGGCGAGCCCCTGTGCCGCCATCGACACGGCGAAGTTCAGGTAGCGCCGCCCATGCTCTGCCACGCCGTGATTGACCAGAAGCAAACCGCGCACCGGCGTCGTTGCCGGCATGTGATAGATCGCGAGATCCGCACCGGACGGGCTGGCCAGCCGCCTCTCCTCGAATGTCACGATCGTCTCCTCCAGAAGCCATCCCCGCCGCCACTATCCGGGCACAGAACGGAGATGTCAATATGAGCATTCCCTAAAAAATTGTGAGCCGTGCACAATTCGTTCTTGCATTTATCCTGTTTTAGTCCTTCATTGATCTTGTTTTGTTCTGGAGGTCGAAATGATGTTTTTGGGTGTTCCGAGTGCATTTTCCGCGCCGATGCGACTATGGCGTTTCTACCGAAACCTGCGTTCCCTCGGGCTATTCTTCTCCGTTTGCCTTGCGTTGGCGGTGGCGGGCTCAGCGGATGACGTCTACGCGGGGGAGGTGACGGCTCCAGCGGCTTCAACGGTACAGAAAGCGCCTCAAGCACTCGCTGCACCGACGTCCTCCAATCCCGCGGCGTCCTCCAATCCGCCGGCGCCGGCCGATCGCTCTGACCTGACGAGGAGCCAGGATCGCAAGCCCGCGGCAGGACGAACCGGTTCTGTCCTCGGGCTCAGCTGGTTGCCGGCTTTCTGCGAGACGAAAGCCAAACGCCCGGAATGCTTGGGGCAGACGTCGGAGCGTGCCGATGCGCGAGCTTTGACGCTCGCCGGCCTCTGGCCGGTTCGCAACAGCTTCTGCAAAGTCTCCGAGGCTCTGCAGGCTCAGGATCGCAAGCGCGATTGGCTGGCGCTGCCCGCGGTGCCGCTGCCGACAGAGCTTGCCACGAAGCTTGCTGTCGCCATGCCCGGGGTCGCCTCTGGCCTCGACCGACACATGTGGTTGCGAAGCGGCAGCTGCCAGACCCTCGAGCCGGACGCTTACTTCTCTCTTCAGATCCGCCTGCTCGAGGCCGTCAACCGTTCGGCCGTCGGCGCCTTGTTTCGCAGCAAAGTCGGTCTGGACATCACCGAAGCCGAGGTGAGGGCGGCCTTCGATACGGATTTTGCGGCGGGTGCCGGGGAGCGCGTTCGTCTTCAGTGCCGAAAGGTCGGCGATCGGACGCTTGTGACGGGACTGACGATCGGTCTCTCCGCAACGATGGACGAAGCATCGGATCTTGCGACGTCGATGCTTGGGGCGGCACCCATCCGCTCGCGCTGCAGTGCCGGTCTGCTCGATGCCGCCGGATCGTCACGGCAACTTCGGTCTCGAAACGAGGCGGTGGTCGGGACGGTGGGAACGGGAGCGAGCCGGGCCGGCGCTGCGATCGAGCTTCGTTAGCCGCCGCGTCGTTCGGTGCTCTAGGCTGTCCTCTGGCCTGCGCGCTTCAATTCCGCATCGGGGTGGAAATGAGGGCGGGCGTCATTGCTCCCCCGGCGCAATTCGCCTACATAGCGGGCCAAATTCCATTTCCCGCGGAGCATTGATCGAGCATGGCGCGTCAATTTATCTATCACATGGCCGGGCTGAACAAGGCCTACGGCACGAAGAAGGTCCTGGAGAACGTCCATCTCTCGTTCTACCCGGATGCGAAGATCGGTATTCTCGGCCCGAACGGTGCCGGTAAATCGACCGTCCTGCGCATCATGGCGGGTCTGGACAAGGAATACACCGGCGAAGCCTGGCTCGCCGAGGGTGCGACGCTCGGCTACCTGCCACAGGAGCCGCACCTCAATCCGGATAAGGACGTACTGGGCAACGTCATGGAAGGTGTGGCCCACAAGACGGCCGTGCTCGAGCGCTACAACGAGCTGATGATGAATTATTCCGACGAGACGGCCGACGAGGGTGCGCGTCTGCAGGACGTCATCGACAGTCAGAACCTCTGGGATCTCGACAGTCAGGTCGAGATGGCCATGGACGCGCTGCGCTGCCCGCCGGCCGATGCCGATGTCGCGGGCTTGTCGGGAGGTGAGCGGCGTCGCGTCGCACTCTGCAAGCTCCTTCTGTCGCAGCCCGATCTCCTGCTTCTCGACGAACCGACCAACCACCTGGATGCCGAGACGATCGCCTGGCTCGAAAAGCACCTCCGGGAGTACCCGGGTGCCGTCATGATGATCACCCACGATCGCTACTTCCTCGACAACGTCACGGGCTGGATTCTGGAACTCGACCGCGGCCGTGGCATTCCCTATGAAGGCAACTATTCGGCCTACCTCCAGTCCAAGGCCAAGCGTCTTGCCCAGGAAGGCCGTGAGGATGTCGCCAAACAGAAGGCGCTGTCCCGCGAGCAGGAGTGGATCGCGTCCAGTCCCCGCGCACGCCAGGCCAAGTCGAAAGCGCGTATCCGCGCCTATGACGAGTTGGTGGAAGCAGCCGAGAACCGCAAGCCCGGCGAAGCGCAGATCGTCATTCCGGTCGGCGAGCGGCTCGGTCAGGTGGTCATCGAGGCCGAAAACCTGTCGAAGAGCTATGGCGACCGCCTGTTGATCGACAACCTGACATTCAAGCTTCCTCCGGGCGGCATCGTCGGCGTCATCGGCCCGAACGGCGCCGGCAAGACGACCCTGTTCCGCATGATCACGGGTCAGGAAACGCCGGATACCGGCAAGATCACCATCGGGGAGACGGTCGATCTCGGTTATGTCGACCAGAGCCGCGACTCGCTGGGTGGCGACAAGACCGTCTGGGAGGAGATTTCGGGCGGCAACGACATCATCAAGCTCGGCAAGTACGATATGAACAGCCGCGCCTATTGCGGCGCCTTCAATTTCAAGGGCGGCGACCAGCAGCAGAAGGTCGGCTCGCTTTCGGGCGGCCAGAGAAATCGCGTCCATCTTGCCAAGATGCTGAAGGACGGCGGCAACGTCATCCTGCTCGACGAACCGACGAACGATCTCGACACGGAGACGCTTTCGGCTCTGGAAGAGGCCCTGGAAGCATTCGCCGGCTGCGCCGTGATCATCAGCCACGATCGCATGTTCCTCGATCGGCTCGCGACGCACATTCTCGCCTTCGAGGGCGACAGCCATGTCGAGTGGTTCGAAGGCAACTTCGAGGATTACGAGAAGGACAAGGTCCGTCGTCTCGGCCCGGAATCGGTCAATCCGCGCCGTGTCACCTACAAGCGCCTGACGCGTTAAGCGTCGGTCCAAGGGGCTCCGCGTCGTTCAGCCCGCGCCAGATGCATGTGCCTTCGCGTGAGGCGCATGCGTTCAATTGCAAGGATGTTGCGCCGACGTGTCAGGCGTGTCGTCTTAACGAGATGTCGGTGCGGCCCAAGAGTATGGCTCTCCGGTCGGTTTGATCGGGGTGCATTCCGCAGCAGGCGAAAGACGGCGGGGTCATATCCGATGCGTGGCTCTATCGCGGGTTCGATCCATACGCCGGACATCTATAGCTCGGCGTGGCAGACGCATGACGTTCCTGTGAATATGCCGGCTTGCGCCAGAGGGCGGCCGCCGGACGTTTGGTGGATTGAAGCAACGCAAGGCGGCGCCTGACGAAACGATCGAGGGCGTTGCCTTGATAGCCCCGGGGATGACGCCAGAGCCGCTGCATTATCCCTATGGGGTCGGCCTTAGGCTTCGGATCCGGGCCGCAATTTGTGCTGTTAGCGCCTCTGGGCTTGAGGTCGCGGTGTCCAAGGTCAGATCGGGTGGTCCGTCCCAAGGCTCATCGTCAAGGATAAAGATCCGGTCCCACGAGGGTTTGATCAGGCCGATGACATCGCTTTGACGGCTTTCGGCTCGCCGCCGATGCTCGCGGACGTCGCTGCAGATCAGGCGCACATCGAGGGGAATGGCGCCTGTCTCTGCTGCAACGGATCGCCATGCCTTTCTGGAAGCCTTGACCGGATTGACGCAGTCGGCGACGACGATGTGGCCCAGCCGAAGGTTGTCGGCAGCCACAGCTTGGGCGACGACGTATCCGAGTGGACTGTCTGCCATAGGGTGTCGGCTGGACTGCAGAGCGTGTTCGATACTGTCGATGCCCACATGGACGGCGGTTAAAAGGCGGCAAAGGCTGGTTGCTATCGTCGTCTTTCCCGTTGCTGGCAAGCCGGAGAAAACGATCAGGATCGACATGACATTGCCTTGGAGCCGGTTGGATAACGTCCGTATCCTACCGTTGTTGGATTTTGTGTCCAGAAAGGTTGTTCGCCAAGCCGTCTTTCTCCTTGCAGGCTCCTGCGTTATCACATAAAGATATCTTTATGTGTTGATGGGAAGAGCATGGCGAGCGAGATCAGATTGCGGCTGGAGGAGGTGGTGGATGTGCTGAAGGCGGCGGGCGAGCCCACGCGCCTGCGGTTGCTCGCACTGCTGGCTGCCGGAGACCTGACAGTGACGGACCTGACCGAGATTCTCGGACAGTCCCAACCGCGCATTTCCCGTCATTTGAAGCTTTTGACGGAAGCGGCGCTGATCGATCGCTATCAGGAAGGTGCCTGGGCCTATTTTCGGTTGCGGGGGCAGGGGGACGGCGTTGGGTTGATCCGCCAGGTTCTCGACGCGGCGGATAAGGACGACGCGGTTCTCGCCCGGGATAGCGAACGTCTGACCGCATTGAAGCAGGCGCGGTCGGATCGGGCGCAGGCCTATTTCAGCCGCAACGCGGCCGAGTGGGATGCGATGCGGCGGTTCCATGTCAGCGAGGCCGAGGTCGAGGCGGCGCTGGTGGCAGCCGTCGGGCCGGAGCCGGTCGAGAGCCTGCTCGATCTCGGAACGGGCACCGGGCGCATCCTGCAGCTCTTCCAGGGGCTCTACCAGACCGCGACCGGTGTCGATGCAAGCCGCGACATGCTGGCGGTGGCACGCGCCAATCTGGATCGCACCGGCGTCTCCACGGCGTCCGTGCGTCATGGCGATATCTTCAATCTTCCGCTCGATGGTCGCCAGTTCGATCTGGTGACGATCCATCAGGTCCTTCATTTTCTTGAGGCGCCGGAAGCGGCGATCGAGGAAGCGGCGCGTCTTCTGGCGCCGGGCGGGCGCTTGGCGATCGTCGATCTCGCGCCGCATATGCTGGAGCATCTGCGTCAGGATCATGCCCATCTGCGCCTCGGTTTTTCCCATCAGGTGATGGGAGAGTGGCTGGAGACGGCCGGTCTCTCCGTTCAGCGCGTCATCGATCTTTCGCCGAAGGCGGCGCAGGAGACGCCGCTCACCGTTACCATCTGGATCGCGGTCAAGCCCGCCGATTCCTCCGCCGAACAAACCCGGCGTCTTGCTGCAGGAGCCCGCTGAATGTACACCCGCACGCTTTACCCGGCCGAGCGCGGCGATCTGCGCCTCTCCTTCGAATATTTTCCACCGAAGTCCGATGAGATGGATGCGCAACTGACGCGGACGGCGGCGGCCCTGAATGCCTATGCGCCGGAATTCGCGAGCGTGACCTATGGGGCGGGCGGGTCTACGAAGGCGCGGTCGCTCACCACCGTTCGCCGTCTGATCGACGATTGCGCCATCCCGAACACGGCAGCCCATCTCACCTGCGTCGGTGCGACGCGGGCCGAGGTGGATGCCGTGGTCGATGAATTCGCGGCCGCCGGCGTTCGGCATTTCGTGGCGCTGCGCGGCGATCCGCAGGGCGGGATTGGTGCGCGCTACCAGCCGTTTCCGGATGGATACGAGAACGCGGCCGCACTTGTCGAGGCGCTGGCGCGCCGCGGCCGGTTCCAGATTTCCGTCTCCGCTTATCCGGAGAAGCATCCGGAAAGTTCCGATGTCGATGCCGATATCGATATGCTGAAGCGCAAGGTGGACAATGGCGCGACCCGCGCTTTGACCCAGTTTTTC
Organism: Rhizobium sp. PP-F2F-G48; assembly: GCF_004342335.1. Lineage (NCBI taxonomy): Bacteria > Pseudomonadati > Pseudomonadota > Alphaproteobacteria > Hyphomicrobiales > Rhizobiaceae > Rhizobium > Rhizobium sp. PP-F2F-G48. The sequence goes on from NZ_SLVH01000001.1 coordinate 521,388, forward strand.
TTCGATAACAACGACTTCGAACGCTACCTCGAGCGGGTGCGCAAGGCGGGCATCACCATTCCGGTCGTTCCCGGTATCCTGCCGATCAACCAGTTCTCGCAGGTCTCGAAATTTGCCGGCCTTTGCGGCGCGCGCATTCCCGAGGCGCTCGCTCTGCGTCTTGCGCATCTGGACGAGTCTCCCGAAGAGCGCTTCAAGGAGGCGACCCATATTGCCGCCGAGCAGATCGTCGATCTCGCGCGCAGGGGGGTCCGGGATTTCCACCTCTATACGATGAACCGCTCGCCGTTGATCACGGCCGTCTGCGATCTCGTGGGTTTCAAGCGGTTGGACGACATTGCCGAGGGTGCCGCGGCCTGAGCCCTTGCGGTCTCAATCACGGCGCCGGACGTACAAAAGCCCTCGAAGGTTCGTTCGAGGGCTTCTGCATGCCAGAGCAGAGAGACGATTTTCTCCCGTCCCACGCTGAGAGTGTCCCCATCGGCCTCCATCCTCAAGGCCGGCGGATTTTCATCTCCTCCTAGATGAAGAGCATCATCGCAACGAATGCGAACGAGGCACCTATCATGAGAACATTCACGGACCGTGCGATTCCCATTCAACCCTCCAAGCGTTAACGCTTGAAACATAGGTTGAAAATGTCACACCTCCAAGAAAATCTTGTGCTGCATTGCAGCGCCATTTGGCTCAGAGACCCTATTCATCTCCTTAAGTCACTGTTTCCTTAGATTATTCTGAAATTAACGATTCGTTTTCAGGTGTTAACAACATCCTGACCGGGCTTCCTGCGGGCCAGCAGGCGGCCATCGAGAACGATCAGACCGGCGGCAATCAGGGTCATTCCGCCGATATCCGTGATGTCGAGACGCTCTCCCAGAAAGGCGAGCCCGAAGAGGAGCGCGCTGGGCGGCACCAGCAGCGTGACGAGCGACGTATTGGTTGCGCCGGCGCGCGCCATGATCCGGAAGAAGAGGATGTAGCCATAGGCGGTCGATACGAGCGCCAGTGCGAGGATGGCGAGGATCGTCGTCAGCGGCGGCATCGCCAGCGTCCATGGGTGGTCCGCCAGCAGCGAGACCGGCAGCATGATCAGGCTCGAGGCGGTCAGCTGTCCGGCGGCGGTCACGGGCGGCGCCAGTCCGCGGAAACGGCGGCCGTAGATACCTGCGAAGCCATAGCTGATGGCCGCGCCCAGCGGCAGGATGAGCGCCCAGAGCGGAATGCCGTGGGATGTGGCGCCGAGATGGCCGAGAGCGCTTGGGCCGATGAGCAGAACCGTGCCGGCCAGGCCGAGCGCGGTGCCGCCGATCTTTCGCGGGCTCAGTTTCTCGTCGTTCGTCAGGACATGGGCCAGGAGGACGGTCCAGATCGGGGTTGTCGCGTTGAGGATGGACGCAAGACCTGCGCCGATCTGTGTCTGGCCGAGAAAGATGAAGCTGTGCGGGATGGCGTTGTTGAGCAGCCCCAGCACCAGAAAGGCGCGCCACCGCGCTGCAAGCGCCTTGTAGATGTCGAAACGGCCGCGAACGAACAGATGCAGGGCCAGCGCGGCGATCGAGACGCGCAGAAACACCAGCGTGAAGGCGGGGACGTGCTGGACGGCGATGCGCCCGAAAAAGAACGAAGCACCCCAGATGAGCCCGAGCAGCGCCAGCAGTCCCCAGGTGAGCGGCGTCATCCGCGTTTCCACCGGTGTTGTCGCGATCGTCATGTCGTCCTCCTCGCTCTGCGCTCGGGCACCTTGCGCCTTCGTTCCCGGTCTCTGCCGGGGGCTGTAGCGCAGTTGTCCGTGTCTCATCCACCCGTTTCTTGCTCGACGGGGCAGTGCGCTCTCCGAAGGGCCTTCAGCCGGACGGTCCGGCCTCGCTGAGGGTTGACCTCAGACGCTTCATGCCGATCATGCCGGTCTGTTCGGCTCCTTGATCGCAGGTCTGCGGTGCTGAGGGTCGATCCGCATGGATAAGGAGAGGGCTGCTGCAAACGTCATCCACCGCCCATTCGGCCGCAGAGGCGGCCGGTCACGGACAGGATCTCGTCTCGATCGCGCTGGTCATCGCGGTCGCCGCCTTGATGGGGCTCGGCTTCCTGCGGCTGCGTCAGCCGCCGCTTGTCGGGTTCATCCTGGCCGGCGTGGCGCTCGGGCCGACCGGGTTCGGGTTCATTTCCGACAGCGAAAACGTGACGCTTCTGGCGGAGATGGGGGTGATCGTGCTCCTGTTCTTCATCGGCATGGAGCTGTCGATCCGGGCTTTCATTCTCAGCCTCCGGCAGGCCCTGCTCGTCGCCGGCGGGCAGATCGGCGTGTCCGTCCTCCTCGCGCTGATCCTGTCGGGTGTCTCCGGAACGCCGCTTGCCGAAGGGCTCATTCTCGGCTTCGTCGTGGCGCTCTCGTCCACCGTCGTTGCGATGAAGATGCTCGATGACCGCGGGGAACTGCGCAACGAGACCGGCCGCATCGCGGTCGGCGTCCTGATCGCGCAGGACATCGCCGTCGTCCCCATGCTCATTCTCGTGACCAGTCTCGGTGGCACTGAAGGCGGCGGCGAGATCGGTTTCGTCCAGATCGCGATCAAGATGCTTCTCGCCATCGGGCTGCTCGGTGGCCTCCTCTGGTGGCTCGGACGTCGGGGAAAGCTGCGGCTGCCGTTCAGCGCGGCGATCGAAGGCAAGGTGGAGATTCTGGCGCTCGGCGCGCTTGCGGTCTGCTTCTCGGCGGCGGCACTCTCGGGCCTTGCAGGCATGTCGCCGGCCTATGGCGCCTTTCTCGCCGGCATCGTCATCGGCAATTCGACGCTGCGGGCGCATGTCATCCCGGTCATCGAGCCGATCCAAAGCGTGCTCCTCGTCGCCTTCTTCCTGTCGATCGGGCTTCTCATCGATCTCACCTTCATCGCCGCGCATCTGGTCCTCGTCCTGTCGCTCGCCGTCGTCGTCATTGCGGCTAAGACGGTGCTGAACATCGCGCTGCTGCGCCGCACGGGATCGCCGCCGCAGGTGGCGCTCGTCGCGGGGCTTTCCATGGCGCAGATCGGCGAATTCTCCTTCGTGCTCGCGGCCGCAGGCCTTTCGGCCGGGGCGCTCGATCTCGACGCCTATCGCATTGCGATCGCCGTCACGGCGCTCTCCCTTCTGGTGTCGCCGCTGTGGGTCTCGATCATGCACAGGCTGGACGGGCTGGCCGCGGAGCACCGCGAGAGCTACGGCCACGCCTTTGCGATCGCCTATCAGCGGGAGCTTGCCGAGGTGTCGCGTGGCGGTGCGGCGCTGGTGGGCATCGGCCGCGCGTTGCGCCTCCGCTATCGCGCGCTGCGGCTGGCCCGGCAGCATCGGCGCGACCAACCGGTCAAGGGCGGCTCCGCAGAGGATACGCCCGGCGCAGAGACGTCCGGAGACGACGTCGCCGACGATCACGGATCCGGCAGATCCTGATCCGACAATGCCAAACGCCGCGGTCGTTTCCGACGCGCGGCGTTTGATGCGAGGGGAGGTCTGACGTTTACGGCAGGGCGTCGAGGACGGCCTGGGTCGCCCAGCCATCGGCGGGAATGCCGAGGCGCTGCTGCTCGCGCTGCAGCGCTGCGCGGGTGCCAGAGCCCAGAATCCCGTCGATCTTGCCGACATCATGGCCGATGGCGTCGAGCTTGGTCTGCAGCACCTTCATGGCTTCGTCATTGAGGCCGGGTTCCGGATTGCGCGCCTCGTAAGGCGGGGCGCCGGCAAGACGGGTGGCGAAGTAGGCGGCGGAGGTCGTGTAGATGAACGACTGGTTCCATTCGAGGTAGATGTTGAAATTCGGATAGGTCATGAAGGCCACGCCCTTGCGGCCCTGCGGGATGACCACCGAGGCGGGGAGGTCGCCGAACGTCGTGTTGCCGTCGCGCGGCTTGACGCCGAGCGCAAACCACTGCCCGGCCGTCATTCCGGGCTGCAGGCCCGTCTTTTCCCAGGGCAGGTTTTCCGGCAGCGTGACTTCCTGGATCCAGGGCTGGCCCGCGGTATAGCCGAGGCTCTTGATGAACTTCGCCGCCGTCAGGATCGCGTCGGCCGAGCTGTCCTTCAGGTTGACGTGGCCATCGCCGTCGCCATCGACGCCCTGCGCGATGATGTCTTCGGGCAGCATCTGCACCTGGCCGATTTCCCCGGCCCAGGCGCCCGTGGTGGTCGCGGGATCGAGGTCGCCATGCTGGACCATCTCGATGGCGGCGATCAGCTGCGGACGAAACATTTCCGGACGGCGGCAGTCGTGCGACAACGTCACAAGCGCGTTGCGCGTGTTGAAATTGCCCTGGACCGCGCCGAAATCCGTCTCCATCGCCCAGAAGGCCGTGATGACCGGTGCGGGAACGCCATATTCCTGCTCTGCTCGGGCGAAGACGCTTTCATATTCCTTCATCTTCTTCGCGCCGATATCGAGACGCGCCTTGCTGACGGTGCGGTTCGAAAACTCGGCGAAGGTCTGCTTGAAGACGCCCTGCGCCCGGTCGCGCGCCAGCACCTTGTCATCGATGACAGCGCCGGCCAGCGCGCGGTCGACCACGTCGGCCGGAATGCCCTTGGCCACGGCTTCCGCCTTGACACCGCTGAGGAAGCCCGCGAGATCGCCGCCGCACGGGGCGGCGGGAGCGGCTGATGCGGGCTTTTCCACGGGCGGTGTCGCGGTCTGGGCCGATGCCGGTCCCGAGACGGCAGCCGACGTCATCAGCGCGAGCAGGCTGGCAGCGGCGAGACGGGACGAGAGCAGGCGAGTGCGAAGCATGAGCGGGTCCTTCGATTCAATCAGGGCAAGACAATGCGGGTCGGGCAAGACAATACGGGTCGGGCAAGACAATACGGGCAGACGCCACGACAAGAAAAAGGTCGCCGGTCGCAGGACCGGCGATGTCAGGCCGCTCTCACACGGCAATAGGGCGGAATGAAGAAGCGGGCGTAAGGAAGCCGGAGCCGGGAGCCCCGCGGCAGGGCGAGCGTCAGTTGCCGGCCACCTGCTTCGGCTCGGAAACGGCCTTCACCCATTTACGCCAGTTCTTCTCGGAGCCGGCGAAGACGTTGATGTCGGTGTTGCCGGAGATGCCCGGGATCTGTCCGGTGCTGGTATACTGCCAGAAGGCCCAACGACGGTCCTTGTAGATCTCGACCGGATGCTTGGCGACGGAGCGCACCCAGAAGTGATGCTCGTTGAACTGTCCGACGAGATTGTCGCGGTGGAAATCGACCGAGGTGTAGATGATCGGGCGCTTGCCGTAATAGGCTTCCAGCCGATCCATGAAACGCTTCATCTCCGTCTGCACCGTCAGCGGCGAGGGGCGATAACGGCAGGTCTTGGATTCGCCGTTCCACTCCACGTCCAGAACCGGCGGCAGATGGACCGCGCTTCTGGGAACGTTGCGGATGAACCAGTCGGCCTGCTCATCGGCCGTCGAGCAGAAATAGTAGAAATGATAGGGCGCATAGGCGATCCCGGCGGCGCGGGCCTGCGGCCAGTAGTCCGAGAAGCGGGTATCGACGACGTCCTTGCCCTCGGTCGCCTTGATGAAGGCGAAGGACACGCCGGACTGCTTGACGGCCGTCCAGTTGATATCGCCCTGCCATTTGGAAACGTCGATGCCGTGGATGCTGTGATGCTGGGGCGTGCGCACGCCGAAATCCTGCGGATCCTTGTCCTGGAAACGGGGCGATATGGAGGCTGTCTGCACGAGGTCGTAATCGGTCGACGTGCACGCGGACAGAAGCGAGACAAGCGGCAGAAGAGCAAGGAGCAGCCGGCGCATGGAGTTCCCGTTCGTTGATGATGGAACGTTGTGCCTCACCCGTGACTGCCCATATGTGCCGACCCCCGGAGACCTGAACCCCATGTTCATCATATCAACGTAAAAATTGGGTTAGTTTCAAGCCCTGATCGCAGCATAGCGTTCGTGGCTTGTGTCAAACAGCCCTCCAAATGCTCCGATCCGCCGGGATCGTCGGCCTTGCAGCACCCGTATCTGGCGGGAGGCCGTCTTGAATAAAAGCTACGTGCGTCGGCAGATGACGAGCCAGGCATAGCCACGGCCAAGCGCTTTCGTCTCCGTGCTCAGGCCGCGCGCGCGCGCTTTCGCCGTCACAACCGCCATCAGGCGGGCGCGCGGGGTGACATGGAAACGGGTGAGCCATGCCGAGAGGATGCGGCGCGCGATCGGCGGCAAGCCTTCCTGCTGGCCGAAATCGGCAATGTGCAGCGAACCGTCCGGCGCCAAAGCGTCGAGCGCCGCATCGATCGCCTTTTCCCAGTCCGGGATCATCGACAAGGCGTAAGAGATGACGATCCGCTCGAAGCCCTCGACGCCGAAGGCGCGGGCCTCGAAGTCCGTCGCATCCGCCGTCTTCAGCGTCGCCGCGCGGCCGGCCAGCGCCTTTTCGGCGGAAATCAGCATTTCCGCCGAGATGTCGAGGCCGTAGAGTCGCGCTTGGGGATAGCGCTTGGCGATGAGCGCCAGATTACGCCCGGTGCCGCATCCGACCTCCAGCACCCGGGCACCGGCGCCGGCGTCGAGACCGTCGATCAGCGTATCGCGGCCGAAGAGGTAATATTTTCGTGTAGCGTCGTAGATATGGCGTTGGGTCCGGTACATCCGGTCCATGCGGCCGGCATGCGCGCTGTCGGAAACCAGGGATTCGGTCATGCGGCTCAGGCCTGGCGACGGTAGATGTGGAAGCCGCCGTAGATCGCGGAGCGATCCTTGACGTTCAACGCTTCGGATTTCGCCTGGTCGTAATGCCAGTGCGCCAGGAGGTCGTCCGAGACGCGGCCTTCGAGAATGCTGCGTTCGGCCGCGGTGCGGAAGATGACCACGGCGCCCGGTGCGGCCGTGCGGGTGATCTCGCTCCAGAGATCGTCCAGTTGCTGGTCGGTCATCCAGTCCTGGGCATCGAGAAGGACGTAGCGATCGACGGTGCCCGGCAATTTGCGCGCCAGAAGGTCGGTGAAGCTTTCATGGTGGACGTGGACGCGCTCCGCATTGTCGCGGATCGCCTCGTAGGCCTCGGGCTGCAGGTGCAAGGGCAGCATGCCTTCGTGCGGCAGCGGATAGCGGCGGCCGAAGGCCTGCCAGGCGAAGTAGTTGTGGCGGAGCGGAAAATGGCAGACGAGCTTTTCGAGCCGGTGGCGCAGGACGGGCGCCAGCGTCTTTTCGCTGCTGAGGCTCGCGAGCTCGTCGAACTGCTGCGGGGGAATGCCGAGGCCGAAGAGCGAGCTCTTGCGGCCGGTCAGCCAGCGGATCACCGGACGTTCGAACAAGGGTGCCAGACGCTCGTCGAAGAACTGGCGCTGTTCCCGCATCGAGCGGGTGGCCGTCAGCTCCGACGGATCGACGCCATGAGCGCGGGCCAGCATATGGGCGAGCCAGATGAAGCGGCCGAGCAGGCCGGTCCGGTAGAGATTGGCGCCAAACACGGCGATCCGCCGGCGACCGTTCAGCTTGCGGCCTTCCCAATAGCTGCGCGTGAACCCATCGAGATGCTCGGCGATGAACCTGTCATAAGCGGCCACGTTGGAGCTGAGGTCTTCGCGGGCGAGAAAGCGCACGAGATCGCCCTGCGCCGGGAGATGGCGGAAGGCGGCGAGCTTCAGGCGGTTCAGCGCCACGTGGTGTCGGTTGAGATCGACCACATCGATGCGCTCCGGCATGGCGGAGAGATAGGCGAGCATGTTGCAGCCGCCGGAGCCGATGGTGACGATGTGATGTTCCGGGCGGATCTGCATCGCCTCCATGTCGACCGCCGGGTCCTCCCAGATCTGCGGGTAGACGAGGCCGGAGAAGAGCAGGCCGAAGAGGCGCTCGGACAGGCCGGAGGCCGACAGCGGCCGGTGCTGGATCAGCGCCTTGCGAAGCTTCTGGTTTCGACGCCGGCTGGGAGTATCCGCAACGCGCGGGGAGGACACGAGATCGGTGGGCGCAAGATCGGTCATGGTTAACAGCCGTTCGTTGAAGATGCGATGCTTCTAGGATGCTTGCGCAACACTTTCGTGACGTGCGCTCCGAGGGGGCTGTGGGCGGCTGTGGTGGGGCCCGTCGGCCTCGGCTTTCGGATGCTCTTCGTTTACCAATACGGCAGACTCCGCTTGGCACGACGCTTGGCATGCCCCACAAGTATAACATGTAGACGTCTGTCGGATTTTACCCGCCGGGACGGCATCGTGCCTGACCGAGCGAAATGATTATGTTCGGAAAGACCATGATGCTGGAGTGGCTGCAGAAGAGACGATCCGGGCGGAAGATCCTCGTGCATCCGCAGGGTGCCCACTCAGCTGCGGCGCACGCCAGCGGCCGTGACGCGCTGCCGATCGCGCCCATTCTGCACATCGACCATCTCACCGGCATCTCCAATCGATTCGCGCTCGAGCACGATCTGACATCGCTTTTGAACGATTCCCGGACGGAGGGGCGGGGAGCGTTGCTCCTCATCGATCTCGATCGGTTCCGCTTCATCAACGACACGATGGACCACGCCGCCGGCGACGAGGTGCTGATCCAGATCGCCACGCGTCTGTCCCAGGTTCTCAGCGGGGTCGGCACGATTTACCGGCTGGGCGCGGACGAATTCGCGGTTCACGTCGCGGGCGCTCCGTCGCACGGCAAGATCGAGGATGTCTGCGCGACGATCAAGACGGTGATGAGCACGCCCTTCGCGCTTGCGGCCGGCGAAGTCTGGATCGGGGGAAGCATCGGTGTTGCCTTGCCGACACCCGAGGACACGTCCATGTCGGCCCTGCTGCGCCGGGCAGACCTGGCGGTGATGCAGGCAAAGCAGATCGCCGGAAACAGCCATGCCTATTACGAGGTCGGCATGCTGACCGAGGCGTCGGCGCGCACCGAGCTGGAATACGATCTCTCGCGCGCTCTCGACCGAAACGAGTTCTTTCTCGAATACCAGCCGATCGTGTGCTCGGAGACACGCAAGATCAGCGCTTTCGAAGCCCTGATCCGCTGGCAGCATCCCCAGAAGGGCGTGATCGCGCCCGATCAGTTCATTTCGATCGCCGAGGCCACGGGCCTCATCCTGCCGATCGGCAACTGGGTTATCCGGACGGCCTGCGCGGAGGCGCGGCACTGGCCGGCGCCGATCGGCGTTGCCGTGAATGTCGCGGGCGACCAGTTCCGTGATCCGACCTTTCTGCCGTTCGTCCGGGATTGCCTGCGTCAGTCGGGAATAGCGCCCGGCCGCCTGACGATCGAAGTCACCGAATCGATCTTCTCCGTCGATCCCGCCGTGATCTGCGACAGCCTGACGGAACTGCGTGCCGAAGGTGTGCGGATCGCGCTCGACGATTTCGGCATCGGCTTTTCCTCGATCAACAATCTGCGCCGCTTTCCTCTCGATCAGTTGAAGATCGACCGCTCCTTCACCAAAGCCATGCTCGGCAGCAAGCGAGATGCGGAACTGGTGGATATCATCCTGCGGCTCGGCAACACCTTCGATGTGTCGACGACGATCGAAGGCGTGGAAACGGAGCGCCAACTGGAATATGCGCGTTCGCGCGGTGCCAAAGCCATCCAGGGATTCCTGATTTCGCGGCCGGTGTCGGCCGGCGACGTCTCGGCCATTCTGGATGGCAACCGCGCCCATTCCCTCAAAGTCTGAGCGCTCACTTTTCGGCTCGCGGGTCGTCGTGCAGGTCGTCTTGCGGGTTGCGTTTGCGGGGGTGAAACGGCCATAGTGGCAGCCGGCGCCGGCCTGTGCGCGGCGTCCTGCCGCCGCGTGGCCAGTCGCCCGGCGCGGTGCAGGCTCTGCCTTGGAGAGACGCAACGCCCCGGCAGCTTCACCCGCTGCACGGTCTTTTCGCCGCCGTTTCGGACGGTTGGGGGCCTGCAGTCCTGCGGAACCGGATCATGCGCAGACGCACCTTTTTCATGACGATGGCCGGTGGGCTCTTCACGCTCGTGGCCGGTGTCGGCACCTGGTTGACGGTCGCGCCTCCCGATCTCCTGAAACTTGGCGACAGCTACGCGGCGAAGATCGTCTGTTCCAGCCTGTTCGTTGCCGGGCGCAACGCATCGGAGGTTCTGGCCGACGACGTGCAGGCGCCGGGCCATCCCCTGCTGCGCTTCATCCGCGTCTCCGTCGACGAGCAGCGCAAGACGGTGACGGCACGGATGTTCGGTTTTGCCGCGCCGGGCCATGCGATCTTCCGCGATGGGCTCGGCTGCTCCAACGTGACCGATGGGGCGTTCGCTGCCTTTCCGGGCAACCGGTCGTTGCGCCGACGCAGCCTGGAGCCGGACACGGCGCAGCCCTGGCCGGAGGGTGGCGCGCTGGTTGCGGATGCCGGCGTGCAGGCGCTGATCGAGGACGAAGGCCGGGCAGGGCCGGGCATGCGGGGGCTGGTCGTCGTCCGCAACGGGCGGATCATCGCGGAGCGCTATGCTCCCGGCTTCTACGCCTCGACCCCCCTGCTCGGCTGGTCGATGACGAAAACCGTCACGGCAGCGCTGATCGGCCTGCGCGTTCGGGATGGGCAGATGGCCCTCGACGCATCCGACCTCCTGCCGCAATGGCGCAATGACGAGCGAAGCCGGATCACGCTGTCCGATCTGCTTGGAATGCAGAGCGGCCTCGGCTTCAACGAGAGCTACGGCAGCGTGACGGATGCGACGCGCATGCTCTTCCTCGAAAACGACATGGCGGCCTATGCCGCGTCGAAGACGCTGGATGCCGCGCCCGGCACGCAATTCTCCTATTCGAGCGGCACCACGGTCGTTCTCTCGCGCCTCTGGATGAATTCCTTCGCCAGCCCGCGCGAGGCCCTGACGTTCCCGCGCGCCTCCCTGTTCCGGCCGCTCGGCATGAGCAGCGCCATCCTGGAGCCGGATGCGCACGGCACCTTCGTCGGCTCCTCCTATATGTATGCGACGGCGCGGGATTGGGCGCGCTTCGCGCTCTTCCTGCTGCAGGATGGCGCCTGGAACAACGAACAGATCCTGCCGGCGGACTATGTCCGGCAGATGCGCACGGCAACCTCCGCCTCGAACGGCCGGTTCGGCTCCGGACAGGTATGGATGAAGACGGGGCCGGAGGCTCAGGGGTTCCCGAGCGACGCCTACTGGATGCGGGGTCATGACGGGCAGTCGATCCTGCTCGTACCCTCCATGCAGCTTGCCGTCGTGCGTCTCGGGCTGACGCCGCGCGAGCTGGGCTATGACGACAGCGTGCTCCATCGCGACATTGTCGCCGCCCTGTCAAAGCCGCAGCCCTGACGGCGCTCTGCCGGTCGTGGAAACGACGCCTACAGGAGGGGTGAGGGGCGGCCTCGAAGGCAAGGCCGGGCCGTCAAGGCACATCTCGCGACGTGAGGCGTCATGCGTCATCTCGGACGCAGCTGACCTCCCGGGATCGCAGACAGTGTTTCCGGCTCAGCGCATTCCCAGCGTGTCGAGCAGGCCCTTGCGCTTGGCATGGTAGTAATAGCCACTGGCATAGAGCTTGACGGCATTGTCGTTCTGGTTGTCGGCGACAACCCACGCGCCGCGGAGATATTGCGTCGCATATTTCAGGTTGGTTTCCGCATCGAACAGGCCTTCCGGCGTTCCCTCGTAGCCGAGACCCTTGGCCGTGTTGTAGCGGATCTGCATCAGGCCGTAATTGCCGTTGTGATAAGCGCGGGGATTGTAGGTGCTTTCGCGGCGGACGACGCGATGAACCAGGTCTTCCGGAACGCCGTTGAGCTTGGCGTAATGGGTGATCAGCTTGTCGAGCTCGGGACGCGAGCTTGTAGGCTTTTCACGACCAAGCAGGGCGCTGGCAGCCGATTCCATCTTGGAATAGGCGACCGAGATCAGCTGCGGCTTGGCGGCGGGAACGATCATGCGCTTGGCAACGAGCGTTTCGAGGCCGACCGGTTCGCCGGTATCGAAATCCGACTCCATGCCGCCGGCACTGGCGATCATCGGCTGAACCGCAACCTGCCGCACGGTGATCATCGCATTCGCGGTTTCCGGAAGTGCGTCGGTTGCCGTGTTCGCGAGGAGAGGATTGGCGGTCGTCGTCTTCCCCGGTGCGAGAGACGCGACCTCGGTATTGGCGAGCGCCTTGACGGCCGAGGGCGCGCCCGGCGCGGTCTTTGCAGCCTCGGCCGAAGCGATGGCCATCGGTGCGGAAACGCCAGGTGCGGCTGACGTCTGTTGTGCGGGCGTGGTCGCCGAAGCGTTGGCTGTCTGTGCGGCGAGGGCTTCGACCGCCGTGGCGGCTGCGCCATCCGGTGTCGGGAGCGCATATGCCGTCAACTCGGTTCCGGGCTTGGCGATCGGCGTCACCGTCTGCGCTGCCATCAACTGCTCCATCGGCGTGCGCTCGACACTCGAACAGCCGACCATCAAGGTCGCCGAGATCAGTGCACATGCCGTAAGAGACTGTTTATGAAGGGAAAGACGTGAAACTGCCATGCTGTCGCTTTCGTGCTTTTTGGCCCCGTAGCCTTACCAGTGCTGCAGCCAAAAGCCGCCATGTCGTCGCCGTCATTAACCTATATGAAGGCCGCTCGCAAGCGACGGCCGTCATTCGGCTCGGTCGCGGCCTGTCTCCGCCGGCGGAAAGCCCCAAAAACAAGGGTGCCGGAGCCTGTTTTCGAAGGCCCCGGCACGCGTCTTTCATCCGTCGTTAACACTCCCGACAGATGGCGCCCGATGGTGGAACCGGCCGCCGTGTTCGGGTGCGTCATGTTTGGATCGTCTTGCCTCAGTGCGCGGCTTTCCAGCTTTGGCCGATCGCATCCATGACCTCGCCGAACCAGGGCGTCGCCGTGTCGAAATGCTTGCCGCCGCGGATGCGCGGAAACTCGATCGTGCGCAGCTTGCCGCCCTGGTCCTCGTCGTGGCCGGTGACGCCCGAAACCTTGTCGAGGGCGCTCTGGACCGCGAGATCGACCATGCCCTGAATGAGGCGCAGGTCGTCGATGTTGGCGGGCGCCGAACGGGCGTAGTAGCCGGACTTCTGCACCATCGCCCGCTGGGCGCCGAGAAGGTCGGCAAACTGCTTGGAAAACCAGTTGCCGACATTGATGGTGTCGAGCTTGACGTGGCCGAATGCATCCCGCTTCACGGTTTCGCCGGCGGCTTCGCGTTCTGCGACGATCGCGTCCATGCAGGCGCCTTCGCTGACGAACAGGGTGACATAGCCGGTCCTGGCCATGACGGCGCGCAGGCGCTCGGCTTCGGCCTGCAGGTCGAAGGCCGTCTCGGGCAGATAGAGGCCGTCGATCGTCTTCAGTTCCCTGTTCATCATGAAGCCATCGACGAACTCGGTCTTCTCGACCGTCTGCATGTAGCTGCGCGCCGTTGCGGCGGTCAGCCAGCCGCAGTGGCGACCCATGACCTCGTGGACGATCAGGGTCTTCGGTGCCGCGCTCTGCTCGTTGCTGACATTGTCGAAGAACTTCGCGCCATATTCGGCCGCGGTCCAGGCGCCGAGCGACTGGCGGATCGGCACGACGTCGTTATCGACGGTCTTGGGCAGGCCGACGACGGTGAGGTCGTAGCCATTGGCGCCGAGATAGGCGGCGAGATCGGCGGCGGTCGTGTTGGTGTCGTCGCCGCCGATCGTGTGGAGGATCGTGACGCCGTCGGAGGCAAGACGCTCGGCTGCGACGCGGAGCGGGTTCTCACCCTCCTTGACGAGGCCGCGCTTGACGCAGTCGGCCGCATTGGTGAGCTTGACGCGGCTGTTGCCGATGGGAGAGCCGCCATAGCGGTGCAGAAGTCCTGCCTTTTCGCGCATCTGCGGCGTGATCGCGATCCGGTCGGCCAGCAGCAAGCCGTGATAGCCGGAGCGATAGGCCATCAGTTCGATATCCGGCGCGATGTCCGTGTAGCGCTCGATCAATCCGCCGACGGCAGACGAGAGGCACGGAGCCAGGCCCCCCGCGGTGAGCATTGCGACTTTCTGCTTGGCCATGATTCCTCCTCGGGACGATGCCATTCAACGGGTAGCGCACCTCTCCTAGCCCAGAACCATCACAAGTAAAATGACATGAACCGCACGGCTGCCGAGCGTCCAACGCAGAATGCAGCCTTAAATTAATGAGGGCCATCACAAAACTGTCATTCCGGGCCGTCCTTGTCTTGCATTCGCTGCCGACATCTGATCAGACTTCTCCTTCCTGCGCGGGCCCGGACCAAGGATGTCTGTGGTTCCCATGCAACAAATAGCACCTGCATTGCTTTTGTCCTGACATCACAGCCGGACGAAACGAGCCGGAGCAAGGGCCTCGACAGGTCCGCCAAACGGGAAAGACTCTTTCATGTCGATTTGGGATCGCCTCATCGGAATCATGACGTCGACCGGCAATGCGCTGTCGGGTCTCGTCGAGGCGATCCGGACGCTGTTCGAGGGCGATCCGGAAACCCGCCGCAAGGTTGCCTTTTCCGTCGCGATGATTGCGCTGTCGGCCAAGATGGCGAAGGCGGACGGTGTGGTGACCGAGGCTGAGGTTTCGGCCTTTCGCCAGATCTTCAAGTTTCCGGAAGACCAGGCGCAGAACGTGGCCCGGCTCTACAATCTCGCGCGTCAGGACGTGGCGGGATACGAGGCCTATGCCGAGAAGCTCTCGGCCCTCTGCGTCTCCTGCGAAGCCGATTGCCCCGTGCTTGAGGATATCGTGGACGGGCTGTTCCATATCGCGAAGTCGGACGGCGCGCTGCACGAGAAGGAACTGGCCTTCCTGCGCCGCGTCTCCGAAATCTTCGGGATGAACGAGGCGAAGTTCGAGACGATCCTGTCGCGCCATGCCTATCTCGAAGGCGTCGATCCCTATGCGTTGCTCGGCGTCTCCCGCAAGGACGACTTCTCGACCATTCGTCGTCGCTACCGCGTGCTCGTTTCCGAGCATCATCCGGACCTGCTGGTTGCCCGCGGCGCGCCGGCCGAGCAGCACGCCTCGGCCAACGACCGGATGGCAGCCTTCAATGCCGCCTATGCGGCGATCGAGAGAGAACGTCGCGCGGCATGAGTCTTCCCGTCTGCGATTTTCCGAAGGCGAGGTTCGTCGCCTCGCCCAATCATAACGAGCGTCTGAACGTTTCCGGCCCGGATCTGATCATCCTGCATTACACCGGCATGCCGACGGGGGAAGGCGCGCTCGATTGGCTGTGCCGGGAAGAGAGCCAGGTCTCCAGCCATTACTTCGTGCACGAGGACGGCCTAGTCGATCAGCTCGTGGCGGAAGACCGCCGGGCGTGGCATGCCGGCAAGAGCATCTGGAAGAACGAAACCGACATCAATTCGCGCTCGATCGGCATCGAGATCGTCAATGCCGGCCATCCCGGCGGGCTGCCGGATTATCCCGCCCTCCAGATCGCGGCAGTCGTCGAACTGTGTCAGTTTTGTGTCGAACGCTGGTCCATCCCTCTCGAGAGGGTACTGGCGCACAGCGATATCGCCCCCATTCGCAAGGTCGATCCGGGGGAAAATTTCCCCTGGAAGAAATTGTATGAAAAAGGGGTTGGTCACTGGGTCGAGCCCGCGCCGGTCGGTGGCGGACGCTACTTTCAGCGGGGCGACCGGGGCCAGCCGGTCGAGGCCGTGCAGAGCCTGCTGTCGCTCTATGGCTATGGCGTTGAGGTGACAGGCGAATTCTGCGACCGGACGCAGGGCGTCGTCGAAGCGTTCCAACGGCATTTTCGCCCCGAACGAATCGATGGAATCGCCGATATTTCGACGCTCGATACGCTGCATCGGCTGCTCGGTTCGCTGCCGCAGTTCACGCGCACCTGAAACCTGTCGCGTTTACCGTTCTGCAGCAATTTGCTGCATCGCCATATGATGACCATGTTCCACACGGATTTTGACACGGTACCGAGGGCGGGGTCCTAAGGGTTGCGTACCGTTCCCCGCTGATGACCATGATCATGGATCGGGCGAGACCGGGGCGGGGCGTCCGCTGGTCTCCCGATCCCAGCGGAGTTTACAAAATTCATGAGACGAACGACTGTCGTCCAGGCAGCCGCCTGCTTCTGCGCGCTTTTTTCTGGGGTTCAACCATCCTTTGCCGGTGCGACAGCACCGGTCGTTCCGGCACCGGAAGCCGCTTATCAAACGGCATCCACCGAACTGTCCCTTCAATCTCCATCGACACGGACAGCCTCTCTCGAAGACACGAGCGCGACCGAGATGACGCGCGCGTTGCCGGATATCGGGCGGACGCTCGGCTTCCCGCTCACCAGTTTCGAGATGGACGCGCCGGCCTATTCCGGCCTCATCGCGACCTATGCGCAGGCCAATGGCGTGCCGCTCGATCTGGCCCATGCGGTCATCCGGGTCGAGAGCAACTTCAACCCGAAGGCGCGCGGCAGTGCCGGCGAGGTCGGACTGATGCAGATCAAGCCGGCGACGGCCCGCATGATGGGCTATGGCGGCAGCCGGGCAGGGCTGTTCGATCCCGAAACGAATATAAAGTTCGGCATGAAGTACCTCGCCAAGGCGCATCGCCTCTCCGGCGGCTTCACCTGCGGCACGATCCTGCGCTACAACGCCGGACATGGCGCCACCCGCATGAACCCGGTCTCCAGGCGCTATTGCGGCAAGGTCCAGACTCTGCTCGACTCGTAAACGACAGGTCTGACGGAGACCGGACCTGTGCAGATGCGAAGATCCGGAGATGATGATGAGCGGGACGTTCGACACGATCGTGGTCGGCAAGGGCATGATGGGCGCGTCTGCCGCGCGCCATCTCGCATCGAGCGGGGCGAACGTCGCCCTGATCGGTCCCGACGAGCCGGGTGACTGGGCCACGCATGACGGCGTGTTTTCCAGCCATTACGACAATGGCCGGATCACCCGCACGATCGACAGCGACGGCGACTGGGCGCGCATGGCCCGTCGCTCCATCGAGCGCTACCACGCGATCGAAAGCCGTTCGGGCATCGGCTTTTATACCGAAGTCGGATGCCTGATCGCGGGAGCGGAGGGCGGTGCCTATCTCGGCCATGTCGATGCCGCCGCCAGAAGCCTGGGCGTTGCCATAGCGCATCTGGACCAGCCGGGTCTCCGGTCGCGCTTCCCTTCCTTTTCCTTCCGCGGCCATGAACGCGGGATCTTCGAGGCGCGCGATGCCGGGCACGTCAATCCGCTGGCCCTGGTTGCCGCGGAAACCGTCTGCGCCGCGATGGCCGGCGCGTCGGTCATCAGCCGGGAGGTAACGTCTCTTGTCGAGACGGCGGACGGCGTCACCGTCACCACGATCGACGGTGCCGCCTACCAAGCCGAGAATGTGCTGGTCGCCACTGGCGGGTTCGCGCTGTCGGATCGGCTTCTGCGTCGAACACCGGCCCTGCAGGTCATGGCGCGCACCGTCCTCTTCGCGGAGGTGGCGGAGGCGGACCGGGATCGGCTTTCCGCGATGCCGTCGCTGATCCGCAACGGAGCGAGCGAAGCCGACAGCTTCTACCTTCTGCCGCCGATCCGCTATCCGGACGGCAAGACCTATATTAAGATCGGCGGCGATCCGGACGATCTCCAGCTGCGCGACGAGGCGGCGATCCGGTCCTGGTTCCGCAGCGGCGGTCGCGCTGCGGCAGCCGCGCATCTGGCGCGGCATCTGGCCGATATCCTGCCGGATTTTATGCCGGCCTCCACGCATTTTTCGCCCTGCGTCGTCTCGCTGACAGAGACCGGCTATCCCTATATCGGCTATGTCGAATCCGACCGGGTCGCACTTCTCACCGGCGGCAACGGCATGGCGGCGAAGAGCTGCGACGAGATCGGACGGCTCGGGGCTTCACTGATCCTCGACGGGAAGGTCGACGGCGAAGGCTACAGCCAGTCCTTCGCACCGGTGTTCGCCTGAACCTGCCGTTCCAGCCCGTGATCGTTCCAGACCCTGTTCGTACCGGCCCGATAAAGCTGGCCAAGGCTGGAAGTCTCCGCTATCAGGGCGCTGCCAGTCGGCCGGGCAGCCGCTCTCCGCTATGACCGAAAGGTTGCGGGGGGAGGAAAGTCCGGGCTCCACGGAAAAACGGTGCCGGATAACGTCCGGCGAGGGCGACCTCAGGGAAAGTGCCACAGAAAGCAAACCGCCCGCGTTTACGCGGGTAAGGGTGAAAGGGTGGGGTAAGAGCCCACCGCGCGTCTGGTAACAGGGGCGGCACGGTAAACCCCACCGGGAGCAAGACCGAATAGGGATGACGTGGCAGCCGCAAGGCTGCCGGCCTGTTCCGGGCCAGTCATCCGGGTGGGTTGCACGAGGCGGCGCGCGAGCGTCGTCCCAGATGAATGGCTGCCACGTTCCGGTCCTCAACCGGCCGGAGCCATACAGAACCCGGCTTACAGGCCGACTGGCGTTTTTTCCTGTCGATACCCTTCCTGCGTGCAGTGCCCGTTTTCAGGCGCGGGCTGGGTTTAATCTATCCTGTTGTTATCAAATCCCTTTTGTCAGCATCGATTGCCGCCTGCGGTCGTTGAGCCATGCCGGAGGGTCTCTTCCGGATAGAGTGTCTCAGGGCGTGTCGTAACCATTTGTTAAACTTAACAGTCTATCAATGTTCGATGGAGGCGGCCCCTCCAGCGACCCAAATCCCATTGACCCCCATATGGTCCCATGCTATCCCAATCATGCACTGCACAGGGGTCGTTGACGGCCCGATCATCGCGAGCTTGGTGGTTGACCCTCAAGGGGTTGTGGAACGGGCATGTCGCCCGGCAGTGGCGTATAGTGTCTGCTTCCGGAGTTGCTTGCGGGCGTCTTCCGCCGGCGCGTTGGATGAAAACGGCTGTTACGCGTCATGAACCGATTTCTCTCGCATGCCACGAATCGCATCGATGCGAAGGGACGGGTTTCCGTTCCCTCGTCGTTTCGCGGTGTGCTGGCGACGCTGGATATCCGGGAATTGTATTGCTTCCAGGATTTCGTGTTCCCTGCGATCAGTGCGGGCGGGCCGGAACTGCTGGATCGTTTCGAGCGGCAGATTGCGGGCGAGGATCCGTTTTCGCCGCAAGCCAACGAGATGTCGCTCCTCATTCACGGGGGCGGGGTCTTCATGAAGCTCGACCAGGAAGGTCGGTTGATGGTCACGGATTTCATTCGCGACTTCACCGGCATCACCAACGAGGTGACCTTCGTCGGTCGGGCGGATCACTTTCAGTTATGGGCGCCGCAGGTGTTTCAGGAAACGCAGGCGGCGGCACGTCAGGAACGCAGGTTGCGAGGTCTGCGCCCCGGCTAGCATGGAGAGACGGAATGGTGGCGGATCTTGGCGACAGTGCAACTGGAGCCGATGGCGGACCGGTCCGCCACATTCCGGTTCTTCTCCCAGAGGTTTTGAACAGTCTTCAGCCGGGACCGGCCAAGACGATCCTCGACGGCACGTTCGGTGCCGGCGGCTATACGTCCGCGATCCTCGAGAGCGGCGCCGATGTGATCGCGCTCGATCGCGATCCGAGCGCGATTGCGGCCGGACAAGCTCTCGTCGCGGCGAGCGGCGGTCGCCTGACCCTCGTCCACGCACAGTTTTCCGACCTCGCGCGCCATGCCCCCGAAGGCGGGCTTGATGGCGTCGTGCTCGATATCGGCGTTTCCTCCATGCAGATCGACGAGGCGGATCGGGGCTTCTCCTTCCAGCGTCGCGGCCCGCTCGACATGCGCATGTCGTCGGACGGCGTTTCCGCCGCCGATGTCGTCAACCGCGCCAAGGTCGGCGATCTCATCCGCATCTTCGGCTTTCTGGGCGAGGAGCCCCAGTCCGGCCGCATCGCCCGGGCGATCGAGAAGCGCCGCGCCGAAACCCCGTTCGAGACGACCCGCGATCTTGCGGGCCTGATCGAGGTGGTGACCCCGCGCAAGGCCAAGGACAAGATCCATCCGGCGACAAGGGTGTTCCAGGCGCTGCGCATTTTCGTCAACGACGAACTCGGCGAACTGGCGCAGGCTCTGTTTGCCGCCGAGCGCGCGCTGAAGCCCGGCGGTCGGCTGAGCGTGGTCACCTTCCATTCGCTCGAAGACCGGATCGTCAAGAAGTTCTTCCAGGACCGGGCCGGCAAGGCCTCGGGGTCGCGTCACCTGCCCATCATGCACGAGCGCCCGGCAACCTTCGCACCAGTTGGTAAGGCCATGATTGCTGCGAGCGAAGACGAATCATCCAGGAATCCGCGCGCCCGCTCCGCCAAGTTGCGGGTCGGGGAACGCACGCATGCCCCAGCCGAGCCCGCCGACATGTCGATTTTCGATCTGCCAGACCTTGCAAGTCTTTCGAAGCTGGGAGGCTGACATATGCTGAGAACGCTGGATATCGTGTTGATCGTCGTCATGACGGCTGCAGCGACCGTCACCTATACGATCAAGCATCAGGCCGAGAACAAGCTGGAGGACGTCCGGTCGCTCGAGGCGCAGATCAAGCTCGAGGAGGATACGATCGACCTCCTGCGCGCAGACTGGTCGCTCCTGACGCAGCCGAACCGGCTCGATCGCCTCGTCAAGGCCTATGACAAGGATCTGCAGCTGGTTCCCACGGATCCGACCCAGCTCGTGCATCCCGAAGAGCTGCCGATGATGAAGGCCGACGTGCCTCCGCCGGAGGAAAAGGACAGCAAGGGCAAGAAGAAGGCCGCTCCGGCCGTCGCTTCGCGCGATGGGGCGGCGACCGACGAGATCTCAACAGGTTCGGTGGCGCGCTGATGTCGTTTCTCTCCCGCATCATGGTCGTCAAGAGCAAGGCGCACTTCTCCGCCGGCGGCAACAATCATCCCGGCGATCTCTCGCGCAGCGCACCCTTCGAAGGCATCCGCAAGCGGCGCGGCAACCAGGCCCGCAGCCGCGTCGCCATCGTCATCGCCGGCTTCTCCGTGGTCTACTGCATCATCGGCGGACGGTTGATCCAGTACGGTTTCGCCCAGCCGGAGACGGTGTCGAGCATCGGCCGCGCCGACAATCTGATGGCCTCGCGGCCCGATATTCTCGACCGCAACGGCCAGATTCTTGCGACCGACATCCGCACCGTGTCCCTCTTTGCCGAGCCGCACAAGATCGTGGATGCGGACGAGGCCGTCGAGCAACTGGCGACCGTCCTGCCCAATCTCAACAATGCCGACATCTATAACAAGCTGAAGTCGAAGACGCGCTTCCAATGGCTGCGTCGCCAGCTGACGCCGAAGCAGCAGAGCGAGATTCTCGCGCTCGGCATTCCCGGCATCGGTTTCCGGCCGGAGAAGCGCCGTTTCTATCCCGGTGGCGCCACCGCATCGCACGTCGTCGGCCACGTCAATGTCGACAATCGCGGCATTGCCGGCATGGAGCGCTGGATCGACAACCAGGGTCTCGCGGATCTCGCTGCCATCGGCATGACCAGCGACGCCAAGCTCGAGCCCGTGCGCCTGTCGATCGACCTGCGCGTTCAGAACATCATGCGCGACGTCGTGGTCGAGGCCATGGCCAAGTTCCGCTCGCTTGCCGCCGGCGGCGTCGTCATGGATGTGAAGACCGGCGAAATTCTCGCCATGGTCTCCTATCCCGACTACGACCCGAACAAGCCGGCGGACGGCGCCAAGGAAGGCTGGATGAACCGCATGTCGAACGGCACGTTCGAGATGGGCTCCACCTTCAAATCGTTCACCACGGCCATGGCGCTCGACAGCGGCAAGGTGAAGCTGACCGACAGCTTCGATGCCCGCTTCCCGATCCGCATCGGCGGCTTCACCATCAAGGACTTCCATGGCAAGAGCCGCGTCCTCACGGTGCCGGAAATCTTCCAGTATTCGTCCAACATCGGCACGGCCAAGATGGCCGACCTGGTCGGCATCGATGCCCACAAGGAATTTCTGACGCGGCTCGGGCTCCTGTCGAGGATCCCCACGGAGCTGCCGGAGATCAAGATGCCGAGCCAGCCGAAGGTGTGGAAGAAGATCAATTCGATCACGATCTCCTTCGGTCACGGCGTGTCCACCACGCCGCTCCAGACGGCGGTCGCCGGCGGGGCGCTGATGAACGGCGGCAAGCTGATCGAGCCGACCTTCCTGCCGCGCTCGGTCGAAGAGGCCGCTGCCGCGTCCACCCAGGTCATCAAGCCATCGACCAGCGCGGACATGCGCTACCTGTTCCGCTGGAACGGGGTTCACGGCTCCGGCAAGAACGCTCGCGTCCCCGGCTTCAACGTCGGTGGCAAGACGGGGACCGCCGACAAGGTGGTCAACGGCCGCTATTCGAGCGACGCCAACTTCAACGCCTTCCTCGCCGGCTTCCCGATCGACAATCCGCGCTACGTCGTGCTGACCTTCATCGACGAGCCGAAGACGGACAAGGGCAACGGGGCGGCACTCGCCGGCAATACCGCGGCTCCGATGGTTCATGACATCATCAGCCGTTCCGCGCCGCTTCTGGGCGTCGAGCCGAAGTTCGGCGCCGATGGTTCCGCCTTGCTTGTGGCGTATTGAGCGGTAAAGGACGGTCACGCGGCCGTGATGGCCGAGGGAATCGTGTTGGGAAAAGTGCAATCGATGAAGATCAGTGACCTTGCGACGCTTGCGGATGGACAGGATGGGGCAGGGATCTCTCTCTCCCCGGATCAGGCCGATGCCGACATCGGGGGGCTGACCGCCGACAGTCGCAAGGTTGCGCCGGGCACGCTGTTCGTGGCGGTTCCCGGCAACAAGGCAAACGGCAGCGTCTATGTGAACGACGCGGTCGCGCGCGGTGCCGTCGCCATCGTGACCGAGGAGGATCTCGGCGCGGATCTGCCGGTGCCCGTCATCCGCGTTGCCTCCACGCGAACGTTTCTCTCGCGGGCCGCTGCGACATTCTACGGGGCTCAGCCGGAAACCATGGTTGCGGTGACCGGCACCGCCGGCAAGACGTCGGTCGCCTCGTTCACCCGGCAGATCTGGGCGCAGGCCGGCCTCTCCGCCGCGATGATCGGCACGACCGGCGTCGTGGCGCCCGGCCGGAACGATTATGGCTCGCTCACCACGCCCGATCCCGTCTCGCTGCACAAGCTGCTGTCCGAGCTTGCGGCCTCCGGGGTCACCCATGCCGCCATGGAAGCCTCCAGCCACGGGCTCGACCAGAGCCGGCTCGACGGCGTGCGCCTTTCGGCTGCAGCCTTCACCAATCTCGGCCGCGACCACATGGATTATCATCCGACGGTCGAGCATTATCTCGGCGCCAAGATGCGCCTGTTCGAAGCGCTGCTGCCCAAAGGCGCGCCGGCCATCATTTTCTCCGACGACGAATGGTCGGACGCCGCGATCCGCGCCGCCAATGCGGCCGGCAGCGATGTGCGCACCGTCGGCCGCAAGGGCGACTATCTCACGCTGAAGCGCGTCGAGCATTTCCGTCACAAGCAGATTGCCGAAGTGCATGCCGATGGGCGCATCTTCGAGGTCAATCTGCCGCTGGCCGGCGATTTCCAGATTTCGAATGCGCTGGTGGCTGCAGGTCTCGCGATGGCGACCGGCGTCGAGGCCCGCATCGTGATGCTGGCGCTGGAAAAGCTGCAGGGCGCGCCGGGCCGGCTGGAACTGGTCGGGCAGACGGCGGACGGTGCGCTTGCCTATGTCGATTACGCCCACAAGCCCGATTCGCTGACGCAGGTCCTCACCTCCGTGCGACCCTTCACGACGGGACGCGTGGTCACGGTGTTCGGCTGCGGTGGCGATCGCGACAGGGGCAAGCGGCCCCTCATGGGCGAGATTGCAGCCCGGCTTTCCGACATCGTGATCGTGACGGACGACAATCCGCGGTCCGAGACGCCGGCGACGATCCGCAGCGAGATCCTTGCCGCGACACCCGGCGCGACCGAGATCGCCGATCGTGCCGAGGCCATCCGCCACGCCGTCGGCTTGCTTGGACCCGGCGATACCCTGATCGTTGCCGGCAAGGGGCATGAAGAAGGCCAGACGGTCGGCTCCGTCACGCTGCCCTTCTCGGATCACGCCGAAATTCGCAAGGCCCTCAGCGCCCAGACGACGGGTGCCCAGACGACGGGTGCCCAAAACGAGGGTGCCCAAATCGAGGGTGCTCGGCAAACGGGCGGGCTGACGGATAGCCAGGATTTGGGAGGCTGAGGGCATGGGTTTTCTCTGGACGAGCGCCGATCTCATGGCGGCCATGCACGGCCGCCCGGTCGGCAACCTGCCGCAAGGCATTACCGGCATCTCGATCGACAGCCGCGCCATCGGCAAGGGCGAGGCGTTTTTCGCCATCAAGGGCGACCGTGTGGACGGGCATGACTATGCGGGCTTTGCGATCGCCAATGGTGCGTCGCTTCTCGTGGTCAGCGAGGGCAAGCTGCCGGCGCTCGGCCGACTGATCGCGCCGATGATCGTCGTCGATGACGTGCTTGCCGCCATGGTGCGGCTCGGCTGCGCCGCCCGCGACCGCAGTGCCGCCAAGATCATTGCCGTCACGGGGTCGGTCGGCAAGACGACCACCAAGGAGATGCTGCGGCATGCGCTGTCTCCGAGCGGTCGGGTCCACGCGTCCGTCGCCTCCTTCAACAATCATTGGGGCGTGCCGTTGACGCTTGCACGCATGCCGGAGGCCACGGATTACGGAATCTTCGAAATCGGCATGAACCATCCGAACGAGATCCGCCCCCTGGTGCGCATGGTGCGTCCGCATGTTGCCGTCATCACGACGATCGCGCCGGCCCATCTCGGCAATTTCCGCGACCTCGATGAGATCGCTCTGGCGAAAGCCGAGATCATGGAAGGGCTGGTCGATGGCGGTCACGTCCTTCTCAACCGCGACAATGCGCAGTTCGGCACGCTGGCAAAGGCGGCGTCGATGCTCGGCGTGTCCAGCGTCCACAGCTTCGGCGTCGATCAACGTGCGGATTTCCGGATGATCGAATATGCGGCGACGCCGGAGGGCGGCACGCTCTGGGCGATGGTCGATGGCCGCACGCTCGAAATTCCGATCGGCGCGCCGGGTCGCCACATTGCCGAGAATGCGCTGGCCGTGCTTGGCGCCGCCTCGCTCGTCGGCGCGGATCTCGATACGGCGATCGCCTCTCTCGCGACGCTGCAGCCGGAGAAGGGGCGGGGCCAACGCCATCGCCTGTCGGTCGGCACCGGCCTGCTGAGGCTGATCGACGAGAGCTACAATGCCAATCCGGCCTCCATGCGCGCGGCCATCGCCCTTCTCGGCGAGGCGGAGCTTGGCACCGGCGGCGGCAGGCGCATCGCCATTCTCGGTGACATGCTGGAGATGGGCGATCATTCGGCGCAGGCCCATGCGGCACTCGCCGGGCCGCTGCTCGAGCATGGCATCGACACGGTCTGGCTCGCGGGGCCAGAAATGACGCATCTGCGCGATGCGCTGCCGGACACGGTTTCGGTCGTTCACTGCGATGCGGTCGACGATCTGCGCAATCATGCGGTCGCGTCGGTGCGGGCAGGCGACGTCGTCATGATCAAATCCTCGAAGGGCACCGGCTGCGGACGGATCGTCCAGGCGCTTCTCGATACATTTGCGGCCAAGGCCGAAGCGGAGCAGGCGGTCTAGGCCGCTCTCCATCTCATTTTCGGCCGGACGGCCGGTCTCCTTTCTCCGGTCGGCGGAAGGAGTGTCGACATCGAACTTTCGGGGAAGGGTCCCTCATGCTCATCTGGCTTGTCGAACTGGCGGACCATTTCCAGTTTTTCAATCTGTTCCGGTACATCACCTTCCGCACCGGCGCGGCGCTGTTCACCTCCGCCATGATCGTGTTCCTGTTCGGACCGAAGATGATCTCGTCGCTGCGGGTTCGCCAGGGCCGGGGGCAGCCGATCCGGGCCGACGGGCCGCAGACGCACTTCAAGAAGGCGGGAACGCCGACCATGGGCGGCCTGATGATCCTGGCCGGGATCGTCGTCTCCTCGCTGCTCTGGGCCGATCTGTCGAGCGTCTACGTCGTCTCGACCCTGCTCGTCACGCTCGGCTTCGGCGCCATCGGCTTCTATGACGATTATCTGAAGGTGACGAAGCAGTCGGACAAGGGCTTTTCCGGCAAGGCGCGTCTCGGGATCGAGTTCGCGGTCGCCGCCGTCGCTGTGTTCTTCATGATGCGTTCGGCGATTTCCGCAGGCACGGCGGGCTCGACGTTCGGCTCGTCGCTGACCTTTCCGTTCCTCAAGGATTTCACGCTCAATCTCGGCTATTTCTTCATCCTGTTCGGCGGCTTCGTCATCGTCGGCGCCGGCAATGCGGTGAACCTGACGGACGGTCTCGACGGGCTCGCCATCGTGCCGGTCATGATCGCCGCGGCCTCGTTCGGCGTGATCGCCTATCTCGCCGGCAACGCGGTCTTTGCCAATTACCTGCAGATCCATTTCGTACCCGGCACGGGCGAACTGGCCGTCATTCTCGGGGCGGTGATCGGGGCGGGGCTGGGTTTCCTCTGGTTCAACGCGCCGCCGGCCGCCATTTTCATGGGGGATACGGGCTCGCTCGCCCTCGGCGGCCTGATCGGCACCGTTGCCGTCGCCACCAAGCATGAAATCGTCATGGTCATCATCGGCGGCCTCTTCGTGATCGAGACGCTGTCCGTGATCATCCAGGTCTTCTGGTTCAAGCGCACCGGCCGCCGCGTCTTCCTCATGGCGCCGATCCATCACCATTTCGAAAAGAAGGGCTGGACGGAAAGCCAGGTCGTCATCCGCTTCTGGATCATCGCCGTCATCCTGGCCATGGTCGGCCTGTCCACGCTGAAACTGCGGTAATCCGATGATTCCGGTCACCTCCCTTCGTGGCGCTCGGGTCGCCCTTTTCGGCCTCGGTGGCTCCGGGCTTGCCACCGCGCGGGCGCTGGTGGCCGGCGGAGCCGTGGTGACGGCCTGGGACGACAATGCGGAGAGCGTCGCGAAGGCCGCGGCCGAGGGCATCGGCACCGGCGATCTGCGCCACGCCGACTGGTCGGAATTTTCAGCCTTCATCCTCTCGCCCGGCGTGCCGCTGACCCATCCGACGCCGCACTGGACGGTCGATCTCGCGCGCAGCGCCGGGGTCGAGGTGATCGGGGATATCGAGCTGTTCTCCCGCGAACGGCGTGCCCTTGCGCCCGAGGCACCGCTGATCGCCATCACCGGCACCAACGGCAAATCGACGACGACAGCGCTGATCGGGCATATCCTCTCGGCAAGCGGCCGCGACACGCAGCTCGGCGGCAATATCGGAACGGCGGTGCTGACGCTCGACCCGCCGGCGAAGGACCGCTTCTACGTGGTCGAGTGCTCGTCCTACCAGATCGACCTGTCGCCTTCACTCGAACCGACCGCCGGCATCCTCCTCAACCTCACGCCCGACCATATCGACCGGCATGGGACGATGGAGCATTATGCCTCCGTCAAGGAGCGCCTCGTCGCCGCGAGCCATACGGCGATCATCGGTGTGGACGATGCCTGGTGCGAAGCCATTGCGGACCGCGTGGCGCTTGCCGGCCGTTCTGTCATCCGGATCGCCCGGCACCGGTCGCTCGGCGACGGGTACTATGCGCAGGACGCCTCCGTCCTACGCGCCGAGGCGGGCCTTGCGGAGGTCTTTGCCGATCTCTCCGGCATCGCGACGCTGCGCGGAAGCCATAACGGGCAGAATGCGGCAGCCGCCATCGCCGCCTGCCTTGCGGTCGGCGTCTCCAAGGCAGAGATCCTCTCCGGGCTTGCCTCCTTTCCGGGCCTGAAGCACCGCATGCAGCCGGTCGCGATGTTGCGCGACATCACTTTCGTGAACGACAGCAAAGCGACGAATGCGGAGGCGGCGGCGCCCGCGCTGTCGAGCTTCGAGCGCATCTACTGGATTGCCGGCGGCGTGCCGAAAGAGGGCGGCATCGCGTCGCTTGCTCCCTACTTCTCCAGAATCGCCAAGGCCTATCTGATCGGCCGTGCTGCAGAGGATTTCGCGGCGACGCTGGGCGACGTCGTTCCGTTCGAGCCGTCGCAGACGCTGGAGAAGGCGGTGGCCGACGCAGCGGCGGATGCCGCGCGCGACGGATTGCCGGCAACCGTTCTGTTGTCACCGGCTTGCGCAAGCTTCGACCAGTACAAGAACTTCGAGATGCGCGGGGATGCCTTTGTCACCCATGTGGCCGCACTTCCCGGCGTGACCATGCTGGTATGACGGGCCTGGGCTCATGTGACGGGCTTGGGCTCATGTGATGGCCCTGGGCTGATGTGACGGACTTGGGCTGATTTGACGGGTGTGGCGGCATTTGCTGCCGCGGCCGCACGGTTTACGGCGCAGAGGCGCACTTTGACGAGGACGAAGACATGGTGAGTCGTGCGGAGCGGGGCCCGGTGGCCGATTGGTTCTGGACCATCGACAGGTTCTTCCTGGCGACGTTCATTCTGTTGATGGGCATCGGCTTCATGCTGTCCTTCGCTGCAAGCCCTGCTGTTGCCGAACGGCTGGGCCTCGACAGCTTTCATTTCGTCAAGCGCCAGGCGGCCTTCCTCATTCCGTCGCTGGTCGTTATGATCGGACTGTCGTTCCTGACGCCGCGTCAGGTGCGGCGCACGGCGATCGTCATCCTTGTCGCAGCCATCGCGATGATGATTCTCGCGCTGTTCTTCGGCATCGAGATCAAGGGCTCGCGCCGCTGGTTCTCGATCGGTCCGATCGGCATCCAGCCATCCGAATTCATGAAGCCGGCCTTCGTCATCGTCTGCGCCTGGCTCTTTTCCGAACATGCCCGCCAGCCGGAAATTCCCGGCAATCTCTTCGCCATCCTGCTTTACGGCATCGTCGCGACCCTGCTGATCGCCCAGCCCGACCTCGGGCAGACCATCCTGACGACGGCCGTCTGGGGCGGCATGTTCTTCATGGCGGGCATGCCCTGGCTCTGGATCGTCGTTCTCGGCGGATCGGCCGTCGGCGGTCTCGTCGTCGCCTACACGCTGTTGCCGCACGTGGCTGGCCGTATCGACCGCTTCATGACGGGCGAGGGCGATACCTTCCAGGTGGACACGGCGCGCGAGGCGATCATCCGCGGCGACTGGCTGGGGCAGGGTCCCGGAGAAGGCATCATCAAGCGGATCATCCCCGACAGCCATACCGACTTCATCTTCTCGGTCGCGGCCGAGGAGTTCGGCATCGTCTTCTGCATGGTCATCGTCGCCATCTTCTCGTTCCTCGTCATGCGCGGGCTCAGCCACGCTTTCCGCGAGCGCAACGACTTCAACCGCTTCGCGGTCGCCGGCCTCGTGCTGCAGATCGGCATCCAGTCGATCATCAATGTCGGGGTCAATCTGGAGCTGCTTCCGGCCAAGGGCATGACGCTGCCGCTGATCTCCTATGGCGGGTCGTCGATGATCGCGATCTGCGTCACGGCCGGCTTCATTCTCGCGCTGACGCGCCATCGCCCGGAAAAGCGCGCTCTGGAGCGCAGCCTGTTTCGGACCGGCGCACCGGTGGCGGCGGAGTAGCACCACATCAAACGAGGCGCGCGCCGCGCGTGCGCCGAAGAAAAAACAGCGTCGCGCGTCTTCCCGATGCGCGACGCTGTGGCACTTCAAGCGAAGCCTGGACGGGTGTGAAAACTCGTCACGATTTTCGACATTGTGCGGTAGTAGATATCAACGCGTTCGATTTTGACACATAGCTGCGCCGTTTCGCGCAACACGTTTCGTACTGGAGGTCTCGAGTCTTGACCAAGGGCATCGTCATGCTAGCCGCCGGAGGTACCGGCGGTCATCTTTTTCCAGCCGAGGCGCTCGCGCACGAACTGGCCGCACTGGACTTCACGGTGCACCTGATCACCGACCATCGGGCCGAGCGTTATGCCGGTTCGTTTCCTGCCGAGCGGATCCATGTCGTGCGGTCCGCAACGATCGGCTCGCGCAATCCTGTGAAGGTTGCGTCCTCCCTCTGGCAGCTGTGGTCCGGACTGCGCGAGGCGCGGGCGATCATCAAGACCCTTGCGCCGAAGGTGGTCGTGGGTTTCGGCGGATATCCGACCGTCCCGCCGCTTCTGGCGGCCAGTCGGCTGCGCATTCCCACGATCATCCACGAACAGAATGCCGTCATGGGGCGCGCCAACAAGGGACTTGCCGGGCGGGTCACGGCGATTGCCGGCGGGTTTCTGCCGGAGACCGATGGCCGCTATGCGCGCAAGACGGTGACGACCGGCAATCCGGTTCGCCCGGCCGTGCTCGAAGCCGCCGAGGTTCCCTATGCGGCATCCGGCGCGGGCGAGCCGTTCCGCCTGGTCGTGTTCGGGGGCAGCCAAGGCGCGCAGTTCTTCTCAAAGGCGATTCCGGCGGCCATCGCTCTGCTCGAGCCCGCGTTGCGCGCGCGCTTGCATGTGACGCAGCAGGCCCGACCGGAGGATCTCGACGGCGCGCGCACGGCGATGTCCAAGTTCGAGCTCACCTCGGAGATCTCTCCCTTCTTTACCGATATGGCGGGACGCATCGCAGCGGCGCATCTGCTCATCTGCCGTTCCGGGGCGTCCACCGTGTCGGAGATCGCCGTGATCGGCCGCCCCTCCATTCTCGTGCCCTATCCGTTCGCGCTCGATCATGACCAGGCCGCCAATGCCGCGGCTCTGGCCGAGACCGGCGCCGCCCGGCTCGTGCCGCAAAAGGATCTGACGCCGGAGGTTCTCGCCGGCTTCATCCGCGACGCGATGAACAGCCCGGAGAGCATGGCCGAGATGGCGACCAGCGCCAAGGCTGCCGGCCGCCCGGATGCCGCGCGCTTGCTTGCCGGCATGGTAGAGGCTATTGCCAGCGGCCAGACGATTGCCCAATTCAAGGAAAAACGCTCATGAAACTGCCGCAGACGATCGGCCTCGTCCATTTTATCGGTATCGGCGGGATCGGGATGAGCGGCATTGCGGAAGTGCTGCACAATCTCGGTCACCGCGTCCAGGGATCCGATCAGTCCGACAGCGCCAACGTCCAGCGGTTGCGCGAAAAGGGCATCGAGGTCTTCGTCGGCCACAAGGCCGAGAACCTCGGCGAGTCCGAGGTCGTCGTGGTGTCCACCGCCATCAAGAAGACCAATCCGGAACTGATCGCGGCGCGCGAGAAGCTGCTTCCGGTCGTGCGTCGTGCCGAGATGCTGGCCGAACTCATGCGCTTCCGCAGTTCGATCGCCATCGGCGGTACGCATGGCAAGACGACGACAACATCGATGGTCGCAGCGCTCCTGGACGCCGGCGGTCTCGACCCGACGGTCATCAATGGCGGGATCATCAACGCCTATGGCACCAATGCCCGCATGGGTGCCGGCGAATGGATGGTGGTGGAGGCCGACGAATCCGACGGCACCTTCCTGAAGCTGCCGGCCGACGTGGCCGTGGTCACCAACATCGACCCCGAACATCTCGACCATTACGGCACGTTCGACCAGGTCCGGGCGGCGTTTCGCCAGTTTGTCGAAAACGTCCCGTTCTACGGCTTCGGCGTCATGTGCCTCGACCATCCCGAGGTTCAGACGATGGTCTCCAAGATCGAGGACCGCAAGGTCATCACCTACGGCGAAAACCCGCAGGCCGACGTTCGCTTCTTCAATATTCGCATGGACGGGGCAACCTCGATCTTCGACGTCGCCATCCGCCGCCGGCGGACCGGCCAGCTGATCGAACTGAAGGACCTGCGCCTGCCGATGCCCGGCCGCCACAACGTGTCCAACGCGACCGCCGCGATTGCGGTTGCCAATCGGCTCGGGATGAAGCCGGAGGATATCGCCAAGGGCCTCGCCTCCTTCGGGGGCGTCAAGCGGCGCTTCACCTTCACCGGCGAGTGGAACAACGTGCGGATCTACGACGACTACGGGCATCACCCGGTCGAGATCAAGGCCGTGCTGCGCGCGGCGCGCGAGGCCTGCCAGGGCCGAATCATCGCCGTCCACCAGCCGCACCGTTACTCCCGTCTGCAGAGCCTGTTCGAAGACTTTGCAGCCTGCTTCAACGATGCCGATACGATTCTCCTGTCGCCCGTCTACTCGGCCGGCGAGGAGCCGATCGAGGGAATTTCGTCGCAGGAGCTGGTTTCCCGCATCAAAGCCGGCGGACATCGCGACGCGCGTTCCATAGAAGGGCCGGAAGCCCTTGCGCCTCTGGTCTCCACCATTGCACAACCCGGTGACTTCGTGGTTCTTTTGGGCGCCGGCAGCATTACCTACTGGGCTGCGGCGCTGCCAAAGGAATTGGCCGAGATCACAGGGCAGGGGACGGGACAGGACGCATGAAACAGGTCGACGGAACAAAGCTGCTCGCATCGCTCGGCGAGGGCGTCAACGCGCTTAGGGGACGGCTGACGCCGGATGCGCCCATGGACCGCGTGACCTGGTTCCGCGCCGGTGGCCTGGCCGAACTGATGTTCCAGCCGCATGACCTCGACGATCTCGTGACCTTCCTGAAGCTCGTTCCGGACGAGGTTCCCGTGATGGTGGCCGGCGTCGGCTCCAACCTCCTGGTGCGCGACGGCGGCATTCCCGGCGTCGTCATCCGGCTGTCGGCGAAGGGGTTCGGCGATATCGAGCTCGTGAGCGACAACCGGGTCAAGGCGGGTGCGATCTGCCCGGACAAGAACCTCGCGGCCATGACGCTCGATCATGGGATCGGTGGATTCTTCTTCTATTACGGCATTCCCGGCACGGTCGGCGGCGCCTTGCGCATGAATGCCGGCGCAAATGGCGGCGAGACGCGCGAGCGGGTGGTCGAAGTGCACGCGATCGACCGGAAGGGCGAGACGCACGTGCTCAGCAATGCCGACATGGGCTATAGCTACCGGCATTCGAGCGCGCCGAAGCACCTGATCTTCACGCATGCCGTGTTCGAGGGCTATCCAGAGGACAAGGCGAAGATCCGCGCCGACATGGACGCCGTGCGCCAGCACCGCGAGACCGTTCAGCCGATTCGCGAGAAGACCGGTGGCTCGACGTTCAAGAATCCGGACGGACTTTCCGCCTGGAAGCTGATCGACGAGGCCGGCTGCCGCGGCATGATGATCGGCGGCGCCCAGATGTCGCCGATGCACTGCAACTTCATGATCAATACGGGACAGGCGAGCGGCTACGAGCTCGAATATCTCGGCGAAACCGTGCGCCAGCGCGTGATGGAGCATTCCGGCATCAAGCTCGAATGGGAGATCAAGCGGATCGGCACCTTCATGGCCGGTTATGAGGTGCGGGAGTTTCTGGGCCGGGCGACGGTGTGATGGCGGAGGGCGAGGCCGATATCGAGGCTTCGCGCCGCAAGCTCGTTGGCAACGAAAGGCGCAAGCTCGCCGCCGGTGCGCTTGACAGGCTGTCCACGGCGTTTCTTGCCGTTGGCGGTTTGGGGCAGGTGCTGTCGCTCAAGCCCGAGTCGACCACGATGCGCGGGCTGGCGGTGTTCGGTCGTTGGATTTTGGGCGCAGCTCTCTTACATTGGGCTGGACACCGCATCCTTGGAGGGTTGAAAGCATGACCTCGCAAGACTTCGTCTGGTATGTTTTCCCATGGATCGTTTCCGCGATCACCTTGGGATGGATCGCATATGATTACTACAACAATCCGGGCCGGTGAACTCGGCCCATTGTCATTGAAAAAAGGCCGCGATGTCAGGGACATCGCGGCCTTTTTGCTTGTTCTGATTCTGCTTGAGGTCAGACTTCGTGTTTGCCGGAGAGCAGGATGCAGATGAGCGTGATGATGGCTGCAAACAGCACGTAGTAGCCGACCGCGGTCATGCCGTAGGTCGCCTGCAGGTATGTGGCGATGTAGGGCGCGAGCGAGGCGCCGAAGATGCCGGCGAAGTTGAAGGTGATGGAGGAGCCGGTGTAGCGGACATTGGTCGGGAAGGGGGCGGCCAGCGCCGTTCCGATCAGGCCGTAGGTGATACCCATCAGCGCCATGCCGATGACGACGAAGAGCACGACGCTCGCTTCGCCGCTGGTCAGGAGACCGGGAAGGAAGAAGGAGAAGATGCCGATCAGCACGGTGACGCCGATCAGGATCTCGCGGCGGCCGAATCGCTCGGCGAGCTTGCCGGCGATGGGGATGAAGATGCCGAAGAGGACGGCGCCGAGGAGCTGGATTTCCAGCGCATCGACGAAGGGCAGCTTCAGGACCTTGATGTTGTACGACAGGAGATAGGCCGAGCCGATATAGAAGAGCACGAAGGTCGCAAGCGCCACGAAGGTGCCGAGAACGAGGCTTCGCTTGTGGTTGCGGAAGAGTTCGACGACCGGAACCTGGACGCGCTCGTGGCTGTCGATCGCCTTCTGGAAGGCGGGCGTCTCGGTGATGGAGAGACGGACCCAGAGGCCGACCGCGACCAACAGGATCGAGGCGATGAAGGGCACGCGCCATCCCCAGCTGAGCAGCGCCTCCTGCGACATGACATGCAGCAGCAGCCAGAAAACGCCGGAGGACAGGAACAGGCCGACAGGCGCGCCGAGCTGCGGGAACATGCCGTACCAGCTCTTTTTGCCTTCGGGCGCATTTTCTGTCGCGAGCAGAACGGCACCGCCCCATTCTCCGCCAAGCCCGAAGCCCTGGCCGAACCGGCACAAGGCCAGAAGCAGCGGTGCGACAACGCCGATGGAGTCATAGGACGGGAGAAGGCCGATGATGACGGTCGAAATGCCCATGGTCAGAAGAGCCGCGACCAGCGTGGTCTTGCGGCCGACCCGGTCTCCATAATGGCCGAAGACGACCGCGCCGAGCGGGCGGGCGAAAAAGGCGATGGAGAAGGTGGCAAAGGATGCCAGAAGCGCCGTCGTCGGGTCGTTGTTCGGGAAGAACAGCGTCGGAAACACGAGGACGGCAGCCGTCGCATAGACGTAGAAATCGAAGAATTCGATGGTGGTGCCGACGAGGCTCGCCAGGAGCACGCGAGCCGGGGAATTGGTAGCGCGTGCGTCCAAGACGTCTGCCGTCGGCGATACCGAAGATATCGCGTTGGTCATGATCTTGTCCGTGTTGAGGATCCGCCACCCTCATAGGTAGCTGGCGGCTTCATAGGGCAAGTTAATGTCGGAAGAAACCCTGTTCGCGCAATAATATGACGCAGAGTCCGGCGGTAACGCATGAGGTGCAACGCTGGCGCATAGCCGAAGCGGGGATCCCCCGCTCGATGCCCGGCCTTTGGGCGAAAGCGGGGACGGCACGTGGTTTGGCCGCGGAAACCGCATCGAAATCCTCTCCAGCCATGCAGATCGGGGCCCGTGCCATTTTCATCACAGGCGTCAGGTTCGCGGATGCCGTGGTGCCTCGGAGGGACCTCCCGACGCTTCGGGTTAACGAAAGTAAACGGTTCGTTAACCTTAATGACGCTTTAGTGAGCGTCAGCAGGCAGGCATTGAGTCGAGGTTCGACACGGTCGCTTCGCCGCCATCGGATCGAGAAGAAATGGCAGGGGTTTTCATGAGTGGCAAACACGTTGCCGTGTTGATGGGGGGCTTCTCGTCGGAGCGGCCGGTCAGCCTGTCTTCGGGCGCCGCCTGTGCCGATGCGCTGGAAGCCTTCGGCTATCGCGTCACCCGCGTCGATGTGGATCGCGATGTCGCATCCGTTCTTGGGGCGCTTCGCCCGGATGTGGCGTTCAACGCGCTGCATGGACCGTTCGGCGAAGACGGGACGATCCAGGGTATCCTGGAATATCTCCAAATTCCCTACACGCATTCCGGCGTTCTCGCCTCGTCGCTCGCGATGGACAAGGCGCAGGCGAAGATCGTCGCGAAGGCTGCGGGCATTCCCGTCGCCGAGGCGAAGGTCATGGACCGGCACGATTTCGGCCGGGACCATCCCATTCCCACGCCCTATGTGGTCAAGCCGGTGCGGGAAGGGTCGAGCTTCGGCGTCGTGATGGTCCAGAAGGAGCAGTCGCATCCGCCGCAGATCATCACCTCCAGCGAATGGCGCTATGGCGACCTCGTCATGGTCGAGCGCTACATTCCCGGCCGCGAGTTCACCTGCGGCGTGATGGGTGGCGAGCCGCTCGCCGTGACCGAAATCATCCCGCAGGGGCATGCCTTCTACGACTATGATTCGAAATATGTGAAGGGCGGCTCCACGCACGTCATTCCGGCGGAAATTTTACCGAATATTTACCAAAACATTCAAAGACTGGCCGTTGCGGCACATCATGCGATGGGGTGCCGCGGTGTCAGCCGCTCCGACTTCCGCCTCGACGACAGCTCCTCCGGCGAGGGCGAGCTGATCTGGCTCGAAATCAACACGCAGCCGGGCATGACCCCGACATCGCTGGTGCCTGAAATGGCGGTTCATGCCGGCCATTCCTTTGGTGAGTTCCTCAGCTGGATCGTGGAGGATGCGTCGTGTTTGCGTTGAGAGGTCGTCTTCAGAGCCGTGTCCGCGCGCCGCAGGAATATCGCGATATGGAGGGCCATGTCGTCCTGCCGCGTCCTCTGCGCCGTGTGGCCCGCTTCTTCGTGGCGCTCGGCACCGGCCGCATCCATTTCGCCCCCTATACCGGCACCGTCTCGGCGCTGGCCCTGTTTGCGGCAACCGGATTCTACGGCATGGCGATCGGCGGGCACACGCCTGAAGTCGCCAAGGCAACGACGACGGCGGCCGGCTTCGCCATCGAGGACGTCAAGATTTCGGGCAACGACCAGACATCGGAAATCGACATCCTGCAGGAGATCGGTCTGGATGGCGCAACGTCGCTCGTCGCCCTCGATATCGACGCCGCGCGTCTGGCCATCGCCAAGATGCCCTGGGTCGAAGAGGTGACGGTTCGCAAGGTCTATCCCGGCACGGTCGAGGTCAACCTGAAGGAGCGCAAGGCGTTCGGGATCTGGCAGCACGGCTCCGACCTGTCGCTCATCGAAAAGAGCGGCAGCGTGATCGCGCCGTTGCGGGACAACAAGTTCGCCGAACTGCCCTTGTTCGTCGGTCGGGATGCGGAAACGGCTGCGGCCGGCTTCTATGCCCGCTTCGCCGAATGGCCGGAAATCGCCGGCCGCGTGAAGGCCTATGTCCGTGTCGCCGGCCGTCGTTGGGATCTGATCCTCGACAATGGCGTCATGGTGAAGCTTCCCGAGCAGGATCTCGACCGCGCCATGCAGGTGCTGTCCACGATGGAGGAGGGCCAGCAGCTGCTGGAGCGCGACATCGCCGCCATCGATCTTCGTCTCGAAGATCGCACCACCATACAACTGACCCCCGGCGCCGCAGAGCGCCGACAGGTCGCCCTGGAAGCCCGTACCAAGCAGCTCAAGAAACTTGAGAGCCAAGAGGACCGCATATGAGCCTGTTCGGTTCGTCGCATTTCGGCCTGCCGCGTCTAAAGCCCCTGTCGGCGAAGCGATCGCATATCGTTTCGGTTCTCGACATCGGTTCGACCAAGGTCGTCTGCATGATCGGCCGCCTGACACCGCGCGCCGAAAGCCAGATCCTGCCCGGTCGCACCCATGCGATCGAGGTCATCGGTCTCGGCCATCACAAGTCGCATGGCATGAAGAACGGCGTGATCGCCGATCTGGACGCCGCCGAAAGCGTCGTTCGGCTGGCCGTCGATGCGGCCGAGCGCATGGCGGGGCTCACCATCGACAGCCTGATCGTCAACGTCTCCGCAGGCCGTCTGCAGAGCGACATCTACACCGCGTCCGTCGATCTCGGCGGCCAGGAAGTGGATGCGGCCGACCTGAAGCGGGTTCTTGCGGCTGCCGGCCAGCGCTCGCAGCGTCAGGACCGTGTGATTCTCCATTCTCTGCCGACGGGCTTCTCGCTCGACGGCGAACGCGGCATCCGCGATCCGCTCGCCATGTTCGGCGACAGCCTCGGCGTCGACATGCATGTGCTGACGGCCGAACGTGCGGCCCTGAAAAATCTTGAGCTCTGCATCAACCGGGCGCATCTCTCGGTCGAGGGCATCGTCGCGACGCCTTATGCCAGCGGTCTTTCGGCCCTGGTGGACGACGAGGTCGAACTCGGCTGCGCCTGCATCGACATGGGCGGCGGTACGACGACGATCTCGGTATTTGCCGAAGGCAAGCTCGTACATGCCGATGCCGTAAGCCTTGGCGGACATCATGTGACGACGGACCTTGCACGTGGTCTTTCGACCCGGATCGAAGACGCGGAGCGACTGAAGGTCGTGCATGGCTCGGCCATGCCGAACGATGCCGACGAGCGCGAAATGGTCACGGTTCCCCCGATCGGCGAGGACGATCGCGACCAGCCGACTCACGTGCCGCGCGCGCTCGTCTCGCGAATCGTTCGCGCCCGCGTCGAAGAAACGCTCGAACTCATTCGCGACCGCATCCAGCGTTCCGGCTTCTCGCCGATCGTTGGCAAGCGCGTCGTTTTGACCGGCGGCGGAAGCCAGTTGACGGGTCTGCCGGAAGCCGCGCGCCGTATTCTCGCCCGCAATGTGCGGATTGGTCGCCCTCTTGGTGTCTCCGGCCTGCCGCCGGCGGCCAAGGGTCCGGCCTTTTCCACGGCCGTCGGCCTGATGATCTACCCGCAGGTCGCCGAGATGGAGACGCATGCCGCCCAGGGCGGGATGCTGTCATCGCTCGGCGGCGGCGACAGCCGCATCGCCCGAATGGGTCAGTGGCTGAAAGAGAGTTTCTAGGTTCGCGTAAGGTAGGACCGGCATAAGAGTGAATTGAGATTTGGTCGGCTCGGCAAGGCGACCAGAAACCAGGAAGGAACGGGTAAAATGACCATCAACTTGC
The DNA here is from genome assembly GCF_004342335.1 of Rhizobium sp. PP-F2F-G48. NCBI lineage: Bacteria > Pseudomonadati > Pseudomonadota > Alphaproteobacteria > Hyphomicrobiales > Rhizobiaceae > Rhizobium > Rhizobium sp. PP-F2F-G48. The sequence goes on from NZ_SLVH01000001.1 coordinate 559,950, forward strand.
AGAAGCCGGATATCACCGAGCTCAAGCCCCGCATCACCGTCATCGGTGTCGGCGGCGGCGGCGGCAATGCCGTCAACAACATGATCACCGCAGGCCTCCAGGGCGTCGACTTCGTTGTCGCCAACACGGACGCCCAGGCACTGACCATGACCAAGGCCGAACGAATCATCCAGATGGGTGTGGCCGTTACCGAAGGTCTCGGCGCGGGTTCGCAGCCGGAAGTCGGTCGTGCAGCCGCCGAGGAGTGCATCGACGAGATCATCGATCACCTCTCCGGCACGCATATGTGCTTCGTCACCGCCGGCATGGGCGGCGGCACGGGGACGGGGGCTGCTCCGGTCGTCGCACAGGCGGCGCGCAACAAGGGCATTCTGACCGTCGGCGTCGTTACCAAGCCGTTCCACTTCGAAGGCCAGCGCCGCATGCGTCTTGCCGATCAGGGCATCGCCGAACTGCAGAAGTCGGTCGATACGCTGATCGTCATCCCCAACCAGAACCTCTTCCGCATCGCCAACGACAAGACCACCTTCGCCGACGCCTTCGCGATGGCCGATCAGGTGCTCTATTCGGGCGTTGCCTGCATCACCGACCTGATGGTCAAGGAAGGCCTCATCAACCTCGACTTCGCCGACGTTCGCTCGGTCATGCGCGAGATGGGCCGCGCGATGATGGGCACCGGCGAAGCCTCCGGCGATGGCCGCGCCATGGCAGCTGCCGAAGCCGCGATTGCCAACCCGCTCCTCGACGAAACGTCGATGAAGGGTGCGCAGGGCCTGCTGATCTCGATCACCGGCGGTCGCGACATGACGCTGTTCGAAGTCGATGAAGCTGCGACCCGCATCCGCGAAGAAGTCGATCCGGACGCCAACATCATTCTCGGCGCGACGTTCGACGAAGAGCTCGAAGGCATGATTCGTGTCTCCGTCGTTGCAACCGGAATCGATCGTACGGCCGCGGAGGTGGCCGATCGGACTTCCAGCTTTCGCCCGGTAGCAGCAAAGCCCGCCACGCGTCCGGCAGCTCCGGCCGCCGCACCCGCCATGCAGGCCCAGCCCGCCCCCGTCATGCAGCAGCCGGCTCCCCAGCCGGTCGCCCAGGCGCCGCAGGCCGACCACATCGCCGAAGCCATCCGCCAGGCCGAAATCGAACGCGAGCTCCTGATCCAGGCGCGCGCTGCCGAAAAGGCCCAGGACGACTTCCGTCCGCAGAGCAAGCTGTTTGCCGGTGCCGCACCGGAAGCCGCCCCCGTCATGCGGGCTCCGGCGCCGCAGGTTGCCATGCAGCCGGCTCCGGTCGAGATGCCGATGTACCAGCAGCAGCCGATGCAGGCCGCTCCGATGCATTCCCAGCCGGTACACCAGCAGGTTCAGGCACCCTACATGCAGCATGAGCCGATGGTTCAGCGTCACGAGCCCGCTCCGATGATGCGCCAGCCGGAACAGGCCCGCATGCCCAAGGTCGAGGACTTCCCGCCGATGGTGAAGGCCGAAGCCGAGCACCGGTCACAGCCGGCTGCAGCGCACCAAGAAGAGCGTGGTCCGATGGGCCTTCTCAAGCGAATCACCAATTCGCTCGGCCGCCGCGAAGAGGAAGACCATTCCGTCGCGTCGGACATGACCTCGGGAGCGCCGAGCGCTGCATCGCAGCAGCGCCGTCCGCTGTCCCCCGAGGCGAGCGTCTACGCACCGCGTCGCGGTGCGCTCGACGAACGCGGCCGCACGAACCCGCAGCCGCGTGCGCAGGACGACGATCAGCTCGAGATTCCGGCGTTCCTGCGCCGTCAGTCGAACTGATTTTCCACCCGCCTTCTACCTTGCCGGAACGCCTGGGCTCCAAGCCCAGGCTTTTCCGTTTTTCCGCTATGTTTGCAACGGGATAGTTGCAGACGGAGAAGCGTTACAAAGCGAAAGAAACAGTGATTTGGAATGGCCGAACGAGGGCCTTATCTTCAAACTCGAAAGTCTGTGGATATCCGCGCTCTCGACCGCTTCGAAGGATCAGGCCGCACGTCGCATGTGCCGGCGAAAGGTTGACCTGAGGCTCAAAGACGTATCTTGCAGACACGGAATAGGGCGGCTCGCCGCCAGGATTGTGAAAGTGAAGAGTATGGGACTGGGAATTGGACTGCTGGGATTTCAGACGACGATCGCCGACCAGGTCACCCTGAGCGGCACGGGCGTTCATTCCGGCACCGACGTTTCGATCACCTTCCACCCCGCTGAGGCCAATACCGGCGTCGTCTTCCAGCGCGTCGAGGGCGAGCGTGTTCTCGGCGAATATCGCGCCGTGTCCTCCAATGTCGGCAATACCGATCTCTGCACCATTCTCGGCACGTCCCCGGCCACCTGGATCGCCACGATCGAGCATGTGATGGCCGCCATCTATGCCGTCGGCATCGACAATCTGCTGGTCGAGGTTCACGGCGCCGAAATGCCGATCATGGACGGCAGCTCCGCACCCTTCATCGAAGCGATCGAGCAGACGGGTATCAAGGCGCTCGCCGTCAAGCGTCGCTACATTCGTATCCTGAAGCCGGTGCGCATCGAGCATGGCGCCTCTTGGTCCGAGTTCGTGCCCTATGACGCCGGCATGCGCTTCGAAGTCGAGATCGATTTCGACACGCCGCTGATCGGCCGCCAGTCCTGGAAGGGCGACATGACGGCTGCGACCTTCAAGAACGAACTTTCGCGCGCCCGCACCTTCGGCTTCATGCGCGATGTCGAGCGGATGTGGGCGGCCGGTCGTGGTCTCGGTTCGTCGCTTGAAAACTCTGTCGTCATTGCCGACGACCATACGGTCATCAATGTCGAGGGCCTGCGCTACGCCAAGGACGAGTTCGTCCGTCACAAGACGCTCGACGCCGTTGGCGACCTGGCGCTGGCGGGCCTGCCGTTCATCGGCTGCTACCGCTCCTATCGCGGTGGCCACAAGATGAATGCCAATGCGCTTCAGGCTCTGTTCAGCGATGCCACCGCTTACGAGATCGTGGAAACGGCCATGCCGCGGACGCGTCTTCCCCGCGAGAAGCAGGTCGCCGGCGCCTCCGAACTCTCGGCCTGACGCATCTCAGCCATCGGAATTGCCTTAAAGCCGGTCACAAGACCGGCTTTTTCATGGACGCGATGCCACAAAATTGCGTTATTCGATCACCATGACGTTGCGGACTTGTTCTAGTATGATCTAGAACCGCATGGTCGGCGGCGGGGCAGCTGCCACTCGAGTTGGGATTTTCTGATGGTTTTTGCAGACGGCTTCGAATGGAAGACGATCAAGCGCGTGGCGATGGTCACGCTTGTTGCGGCGACAACCAGCATCGTGGTCACCGGTTGCCAGAACGACCCCGACATCGACATCACCAAGCTCTCGGCCGAAACCGATCCGCCTGAGGTGCTCTACAATCAGGGCCTCGCCAACCTGAATGCGGGCAAGACGACGGAAGCCGCGCGCAAGTTCGACGCGATCGACAAGCAGCAGCCGTTCTCCGAATATGCCCGCAAAGCCTTGGTGATGAAGGCCTTCGTGAACTACCGCCAGGGTCAGAACCAGGACGCGATCAACGCGGCCAGCCGTTATCTCAATCTCTATCCCGAATCGGAAGACGCGGCCTACGCCCAGTACATTCTGGGTCTCGCCTATTCCAAGCAGATCCCCACGGTCACGCAGGACCAGAAGCCGGCCTTCAAGACGATCGAGGCCATGCAGGTCGTCGTCGATAAATATCCGAATTCGGAATATGTCGAGGATGCGCAGGCCAAGATCCGCTATGCGAAGGACCAGCTCGCCGGCAAGGAAATGCAAGTCGGGCGCTATTATCTGGAGCGCAAGGAATATCTGGCCGCCGTCACCCGGTTCCGCACCGTGGTCGAGCAGTATGCCGGCACCAACCAGGTCGAGGAAGCGCTGGCCCGCCTCGTCGAGAGCTATTTCGCCATGGGGATCACCAGCGAAGCCCAGACGGCTGCCGCCGTTCTCGGACATAACTATCCCGACAGCCAATGGTATGCGGACAGCTACAAGCTGCTGCAGACCAACGGGCTCGAGCCGCGCGAGAATGGCGGATCCTGGATTTCCCGGGCCGGCAAGAAGCTTCTCGGCGTCTGATCCGAAAGAACAGAAGACCGAATGCTTGCACAGCTCTCGATCCGCGATATCGTCCTGATCGAACGGCTTGATCTGTCCTTCGATGCGGGCCTTTCGGTCCTGACCGGCGAGACCGGGGCTGGGAAGTCTATTCTGCTCGACAGTCTTTCGTTAGCGCTCGGCGGTCGCGGCGACGGTTCGCTCGTGCGGCATGGCGGGACCAAGGGGCAGGTGACGGCCGTCTTCGACGTCGCGATGGATCATCCCGCCCGTGTGCTCGTGCGCGAAAATGGCATCGATGACGATGGCGATCTGATTTTCCGCCGCGTGCAATCCTCCGACGGCCGCACCAAGGCCTATGTCAACGACCAGCCGGTCTCCGTCCAGCTCCTGCGTCAGGCAGGCCAGCGGCTCGTGGAAATCCATGGCCAGCATGACGATCGCGCGCTCGTGGATACCCATGCCCACCGGCTGCTGCTCGATGCCTTCGGCGGCCTCACGGCCGAGGCCGAGACGGTCGGCGATCTTTTCCGGATCTGGCGGGACGCCGAGCGCAGCCTGAAGCGCCACCGCGAAAAGGTGGATGCCGCCGCGCGCGAGGCCGATTACCTGCGCGCCGCCGTCGAGGAACTCGAAGCCCTGTCGCCGCTCGATGGCGAGGAGGACGAGCTTGCCGAGCGCCGGGCGACGATGATGAAATCCGAGCGCATCGCGTCGGATATCAGCGAGGCCAGCGATTTTCTCAACGGCAACGCCTCTCCCGTGCCGCAGATCGCCTCTCTGGTGCGGCGCCTGGAGCGCAAGAGCCATGAGGCGCCGGGCCTGCTGGAGGAAACCGTCAACCTGCTCGATCTGGCGCTGAACCATTTGTCCGACGCGCAGATGGCGGTCGATGCGGCCTTGCGGCGGACGGAATACGATCCGAAGGAACTGGAGCGGGTGGAAGAGCGGCTGTTTGCACTGCGTGCCGCCGCCCGCAAATATTCGGTTCCCGTCACCGAGCTTCCGGCGCTGGCCGTGCGCATGATCAACAGCGTGGCCGATCTCGATGCCGGCGAGGAAAAGCTGAAGCAGTTCGAGGCGCAGGTCGCCATCGCACGGGCCGATTTCGACGCGGCCGCCGCCGCTTTGTCCTCCAAGCGACACAACACCGCCCATGCGCTGTCCGAAGCGGTCATGGCGGAGCTGCCGGCCTTGAAGCTGGAGCGCGCGCGCTTCATGGCGGAAGTCGTGAGCGACCCGACGCAACTGACGGCCGAGGGCATCGATACGGTCGAATTCCACGTGCAGACCAATCCGGGTACACGGCCCGGGCCGATCATGAAGGTCGCTTCGGGGGGCGAACTGTCGCGCTTTCTTCTGGCGCTGAAGGTGGCGCTTGCCGACCGCGGCTCCGCTCCGACGCTCGTCTTCGACGAGATCGACACCGGCGTCGGCGGCGCGGTGGCCGATGCGATCGGGCAGCGGCTGAAGCGGCTGTCGAAGACGGTTCAGGTGCTCTCCGTCACCCATGCGCCGCAGGTGGCCGCGCGGGCGGCGACGCATCTTTTGATCTCCAAGGGCCCGTCCGAAAAATCCTCGGAGATGATCGCGACGCGGGTGGCGCGCATGGACGACAAGGCCCGCACCGAAGAGATCGCCCGGATGCTCGCGGGCGCCTCGATCACCGAGGAGGCGCGGGCGGCGGCGGCGAAATTGCTGGCCGGCGGCGGCTGAGGTCGGAGCTGCTTTTTTAAGCGTAGTCACAAGTCCTTACGCGAAATCTTCCGAGCGATAGGCTTGGAATCGCCAGCTTCCTCCTCTTCTCAAAAGAATGATTTTCGCTACAACACTCCCGACAGCAGGAGTGAGCGCCATGACCGATACGAAGCCCGTGGATGCGCTGAGCGAAGCCGATGCCGTGGAGGAACTGGCGTTTCTGGCCTCCGAGCTTGCCCGTCACGATGCGCTCTATCACGGCAAGGACGAGCCGGAGATATCGGACGCGGAATATGATGCGCTGAAGCGGCGCAACGGCGAGATCGAGGCGCGCTTTCCCGATCTCGTGCGGCCCGATAGTCCTTCCGGAAAAGTCGGCGCGGCACCGTCCGGCCTCTTCCAGCAGGTCACCCATGCCCGTCCCATGCTGTCGCTCGACAACGTGTTTTCCGACGAGGACGTCAGCGACTTCATCGCCAGCGTCTACCGGTTTCTCGGCCGGTTGCCGGATGATTCCATCGCGTTCACGGCCGAGCCGAAGATCGACGGCCTTTCGATGTCGCTGCGCTATGAGAAGGGCACGCTGGTGACCGCTGCCACGCGAGGCGATGGCACGACGGGCGAGAATGTCACCACCAATATCCGGACGATCGCGGAAATTCCCCAAACGCTTCCCGACGGCGCGCCCGATGTGGTCGAGGTGCGCGGCGAGGTCTACATGGCCAAGAGCGATTTTCTCAAGCTCAATGCGCAGATGGAAGCCGAGGGCCGGCAGACCTATGTCAATCCGCGCAACACGGCTGCGGGCTCGCTTCGCCAGCTCGATCCCGCGATCACCGCGACGCGCAAGCTGCGCTTTTTCGCCTATGCCTGGGGCGAGATGTCGGAGATGCCGTCGGATACCCAGTCCGGCATGGTCGAGGCCCTGAAGGGCTGGGGCTTCCCGGTCAATCCGCTGACGCAGCGGCTGACATCGGTTGCCGAAATCCTCGATCACTATCGGCGGATCGGCCTGCAGCGGCCGGAGCTGGACTACGACATCGACGGCGTCGTCTACAAGGTCGATGACCTCGCTTTGCAGCGCCGGCTCGGCTTCCGGTCGCGCTCGCCGCGCTGGGCGACCGCGCACAAGTTTCCGGCCGAACAGGCTTTTACCATTCTGACCGCCATCGATATCCAGGTGGGACGGACCGGGGCGTTGACGCCCGTGGCGCGCCTCGTGCCGGTAACGGTCGGCGGGGTCGTCGTCACCAATGCGACGCTGCACAACGAGGATTACATCAAGGGCATCGGCAATGCCGGCCAGCCGCTGCGCGACGGGCGCGATATCCGCATCGGCGATACCGTCATCGTCCAGCGCGCCGGCGACGTCATTCCGCAGATCGTCGATATCGTCGAGGAGAAGCGCGGGGCCGACAGCACGCCGTACGTCTTTCAGAAGACCTGTCCCATTTGCCACAGCCATGCGGTGCGGGAGGTCAACGAGAAGACCGGCAAGGTCGATTCGGTCACGCGCTGCACCGGCGGCTTCGTCTGCCGGGCGCAGGCGGTGGAGCATCTGAAGCATTTCGTTTCGCGCAACGCCTTCGATATCGAGGGCTTCGGTGCCAAGCAGATCGACTTCTTCTTTGCCGCGGAAGACCCAAGCCTGTCGATCCGCACCGCTCCTGACATTTTTACGCTGGAAGAGCGGCAGAACGGTTCGCTCTCCAAGCTCGAAAATATCGACGGGTTCGGCAAGGTCAGCGTCCGCAAGCTCTACGAGGCGATCAACGAGCGGCGTCAGGTGGCTTTGCCCCGCTTCATCTATGCGCTCGGCATTCGCCATATCGGGGAGACCACGGCGAAGTTGCTCGCCCGCTCCTATGGCAGCTATGGCGAGTTCGACAAAGCGATGCGGGCGGCGGGCGAGCCGGGGTCGGAGGCCCGGGACGACCTCAACCGGATCGACGGGATCGGCGAGGTCGTCGCGCGGGCTATCGTGGAGTTCTACAAGGAAGAGCGAAACGTGGCGGTGGTCGATCGTCTGCTCGAACAGGTCACGCCGCTCGATGCGGAGGCGCCTTCGGGCGGGGGGAGCCCGGTGGCGGGAAAGACGGTGGTCTTTACCGGGTCACTTGAAAAATTCACGCGCGACGAGGCCAAGGCGCGGGCGGAGAGTCTGGGTGCCAAGGTCTCCGGGTCGGTTTCCAAGAAGACAGATATTCTCGTCGCCGGTCCCGGTGCGGGCTCCAAGCTCGACAAGGCCCGGGAGCTTGGCGTTCTGACGATGGACGAGGACGAATGGCTGGCTTTGATCGGCGGGTGAGGCGTCGCCGTTCTTCGTCCATCAGCCGTTTATTTTGCTCCTGCGTCGGCTTTGAATTGTCTTCCGGCACGGCACGCGATACCGGATGCCTGTAACGGAGGGGAGGTCCGGGATGGAGACAGTTTCAGCGATTGCGGATCTGCGGCGGTTGGTCGGCGATCATCGGCGGGCCGGGCGCTCGATCGGCCTCGTGCCGACCATGGGCTATCTCCATGCGGGGCATATGGACCTCGTGCGGCAGGCGCGTGCCAGCAATGACATCGTCGTCGCCAGTATCTTCGTCAATCCGCTTCAGTTCGGGGCGGGCGAGGATCTCTCGCGTTACCCGCGCGATCTCGCGCGCGACCAGGCGATGCTGCTTGGCGGCGGCGTCGATATCCTGTTTGCGCCCGGCGTGTCCGATATGTACCCGCGGGCCATGGAGACGGTTGTCGATGTTCCCGCGCTCGGGGCCGAACTCGAAGGGGCGGTGCGTCCGGGACACTTTGCGGGCGTCGCGACCGTGGTGACGAAGCTCTTCAATCTCGTCCAGCCGGACCGCGCCTATTTCGGCGAGAAGGATTATCAGCAGGTTCAGATCATCCGCCGCATGGTCGAGGATCTTGCGCAGCCGGTCGCGGTGGTGGCCGTCCCGACCGTGCGGGATGCCGACGGTCTCGCTCTCTCCTCGCGCAATGTCTACCTCTCGCCGGACGAACGCCGCGCGGCCGCGATCGTGCCGCAGGCTTTGGACGAGGCCGGACGGCTGCTCGGCGCTGGCATAGGCTCGGCGGACGCGCTGGAACAGGCCGTCACCGACTTCATCCGCCGCGAGCCCCTCGCGGTGCCCGAGGTCGTCGCCGTTCGCGATCCGGAAACCCTTGCCCCCATCGACACGGTTTCGGGGCGTCCGGTGCTTGTGCTTCTCTTCGTGCGGTTCGGCGCCACGCGGCTCCTCGACAATCGCGTTTATCCACCGTCGTCCTCTCTCGAAAGCCGCCTGTCATGAGCGTTCAGCCCGCGTCCCCCACACCCCGCCGCCGCCTCACACCCTCCGCCATCCAGGCGCTCAAGGGCGAGCGGCCGATCGTCAGCCTCACGGCCTATACGACGCCGATCGCCCGGCTGCTCGATCCGCATGTGGATTTCCTGCTGGTCGGCGATTCGCTCGGCATGGTGCTCTACGGCATGGATTCGACGCTCGGCGTGACGCTGGAGATGATGATCGCCCATGGCCAAGCCGTGATGCGGGGAACGTCGGCGGCCTGCGTCGTGGTGGACATGCCGTTCGGCTCCTACCAGGAAAGCCGCGAGCAGGCGTTTCGCAATGCCGCGCGCATCCTGAAGGAGACCGGCTGCAATGCCGTCAAGCTCGAAGGCGGGGCGGAAATGGCGGAGACGGTCGATTTCCTGGCGAGCCGGGGCATTCCGGTTCTCGGTCATGTCGGGCTCATGCCGCAGCTGGTCAACACCACGGGCGGCTACCGCTCGCTCGGTCGCAACGAGCGGGAGGCAGCAAAGATCCGGCGGGATGCGAAGGCGATCGACGATGCCGGGGCCTTCGCCATCGTGGTCGAGGGGACCGTCGAGCCGCTCGCCCGCGAGATCACCGCTTCCCTCAAGGCGCCGACCATCGGCATCGGCGCATCGCCGGCCTGCGACGGGCAGATCCTCGTATCCGACGACATGCTCGGCCTCTTCAACGATTTCAAGCCGAGGTTCGTCAAGCACTTCGCCACTCTCGCACCCGACATATCGGCCGCCGCCAAGGCCTATGCAGACGAGGTGAAGGCGCGCAGCTTCCCCGGCCCCGAGCATACGTTCACGGTCAAAAGTTGAACGGCCTCCTGCCGCCGCACGATGCATGACGCTGGTTGATCCGGTCATCAGCGGATTTCATTTGCCGATGCCGGGATCGATGGCTAAAGCCGGGTACAGCCCTTTTCGATCGCCGCATCGTTCGACGGCCGAGCAGCCATGCTCTGTCCGGACATGCTCTCGTGCCGCCGGTTCGGCAAAGCCCTTGGATTGTCTGCATGGCATCTCGTGATTTCTGGGACGGCGCCCGCCGTGGCGTTCCCATCGTCCTGTCCGCATCCCCCTTCGGAGCGCTGTTCGGCGCGCTTGCCATCGACAACGGCTTCAGCATCGTCGATGCGCTCTTCATGAGCGCGACGGTGTTTGCCGGCGCGAGCCAGATGGTGGGGCTCGATCTCTTCGGCCATGCCGTCCAGCCATGGCTGATCGTGCTGTCGGTCTTTGCGGTCAACTTCCGCCACGTCCTCTATTCCGCCTCCATGGCGCGCCACATCGCGCATTTCTCGCTTGTCCAGAAAGCGGCGGCGCTCTTTCTTTTGACCGATCCGCAATATGCCGAAACGGAGAAGCGGGGCGAGCGCGGCGAGCCGGTCACCTTCGTCTGGTATATGGGGCTCGGCCTTGCGATCTACCTGCCCTGGCTGGTCGCGACCGCCCTCGGCGCCGTCTTCGGCGGGTTGATCGGCGATCCCAAGGCGATCGGCCTCGATGTGATGTTGCCGATCTATTTCATGGCGCTGGTGCTCGGCTTTCGCAGCCGCGACAACTGGCTGCCGGTGGTCGCGGTCAGCTCCGTCGTGTCGGTCATCGCGATGCGCCTCGTCGGTTCGCCCTGGCATGTCAGCATCGGCGCGCTCGCCGGCGTCGTGCTCGCCGCCTGCCTGCCGGTCAAATCCGGGGAGGCCGCGCGATGAGCTTCGATCATTTCCTGCCGCAGGATCTTCGGCTGATCGCCGTTATCATCCTCGCGGCCATCGCCACCTATCTCACGCGCATCGGCGGCGCGATCATGATGGCGCGGATGGAGCGCATTCCACCGCGGATGGAAGCGGCGCTCAACGCCGTGCCGGCTGCGGTCCTCTCGACATTGGTGGCGCCCGCGATCGTCTATGGCGGCGTGGATGTGACGATCGCGATCCTTGCCGCCTTTCTCGTTGGCCTGAGATTTTCGGCGCTGCCCATGCTGCTGGCCGGATGGGCCGTGGTCATGGTGCTTCGCACGGCCGGGCTGTTCTGACCCGGGCTTCGGCCGACGAGGGTTTTCCTTCCTCCGGCCGATGCCCGTTTCCGACCTCGCTCTAAAGCGCTGCCGTCGCGGTCTCCAGCCAGCTTTTCACCGCCGCGCTGTCGATCAGCGGCGCCAGCTTTTCGCGCGTTTCGGCATGATAGGCATCGATCCAGACGCGTTCTTCTTCGGTCAGAAGCTCCTGCAGGATAAGCCGGCGGTCGATCGGGCAGAAGGTCAGCGTCTCGAATCCGAGCATCTTCTGGTCGCCGCCCTCGATCGCGGCGGGCTCCAGGACATGCAGCAGGTTCTCGATGCGGATCCCGAAGGCGCCGGGACGGTAATAGCCGGGCTCGTTGGAGAGGATCATGCCGGGCAGAAGCTCCTGCATGCCGGCGCGCGAGATGCGCTGTGGTCCCTCGTGGACCGAGAGGTAGGACCCGACGCCGTGCCCGGTCCCGTGGCCGTAATCGGCACCCGCCTTCCACAGGGCGATGCGGGCGAGCGGATCGAGCTCCACCCCACGCGTGCCCTTGGGAAAGCGCGCCGTGCTGATCGCGATCATGCCCTTCAAAACCAGCGTGAAAAAGCGCTTCTGCTCTTCGGGCACGTTGCCGATCGCCACGGTGCGGGTGATGTCCGTGGTGCCGTTGACGTATTGGCCACCGGAGTCGATCAGGAACAGGGTGCCTGCTTCGAGCGGCTGGTCGCTTTCGCGCGTGACGCGATAATGCATGATCGCCGCATGCGGCCCCGCGCCGGCGATCGTGTCGAAGGACACGTCCTTCAGCGGATTTTGCAGCCGCTCGCCGCAGGCCATCCGCACGGCTTCGAGCTTTTCCGTCGCGGCGATCTCGGTGACCGTCCCGGGCGTCGTGCCGTCGAGCCAGGCGAGGAACTCGACCATGGCGGCGCCGTCCTGCAGGTGGGCGCGGGCCGAGCCCTCGAGTTCCACCGCGTTCTTACGCGCCCGCGGCAACCGGGCGGGATCGGCAGCCTCGATGACGGTGCCGCCGTCCTTGCGGATCCGGTCGGCCAGCGCGAAGGCGGCGTGGTCCGGATCGAGCATGAGGCCGACGCCGGATGCAGCGAGCGTCGATATCCGGGCTCCGAAGGTCTCGGGCGCCTTGATATCGGCCATCTGGGTCAGATAGGCTTTCTCCTCGATGCCGGTCTTGCGGGCGTCGAGGAAGATCTCGGCACCGCCATCGGCATGGATGATCGCGCGGGCGAGGGGATGCGGCGTGTGGGGAACATCGTTGCCGCGCAGGTTGAAGGTCCAGGCGACGGAGGAGGGGTCGGTGAGAACGACGGCCGCAGCCCCGGCCTTCACCACGGTTTCGGCCATGTCGGCGATCTTTTCGGTGGCGAGGATGCCGGCCTGCTCGATTCGCTGGATAACGACGCGGCCGAGCGGCATGTCCGGCCGCTCGGCCCACAGCCGGTCGAGCGGGTTGTGGTCGAGGTGAATGAGCGTCCCGCCGATCTTTGCAAGTGCGGTTTCCAGTCGGCGCACCTCGGCGCTGGTGTGCAGCCATGGATCGATGCCGAGACGGAAGCCCTTCGGCGCGTGGCGCTCGATCCAGAGATGCGGCGGCTCGCCGATCAGGTCGCCGCCGGTAAAGACCGTGCCGTCCACCTGCTCGGCCAATTGCGTGACGTAGCGTCCGTCCACGAAGACCACCGCCGTCTCGCGCATCACGAGGGCGATGCCGGCCGAGCCGGTGAAGCCCGTCAGCCAGGCGAGGCGCTCGGCGCAGGCCGGGACATATTCCCCCTGATATTCGTCGGCGCGCGGCACGAGAAAGCCATCGACACCGAGCGTGTCGAAGGAAGCGCGGAGACCTTCAGCCCGTTCGCGCCCGAACTGCGGAGTGGAGGTGACGTCGAAGGACTGGAACATGATGTCTTCCTGCATGCGAATGAAAGGGGTTGTCCGCTTATAGCAAATCCGGCTGCGCTGTCCCATCAAAGCGGTCGGCTGGCCGGTGCGCATGGCCATTCATCATACTTATGCGGAATCTGCATGGCACCTATTCGCGCCAGCCTCTAGCTGGTTTCGCTGAAAGCGTTAGAAGGGCTGCCAACGGACGGGCTGCGAACACCCTGTTCCCGCAGATGCCGAGAGGCAATCGTCTGAGTGATCCGTTCGATCGTTGGCCTTCTCCTCCCTCCGGGCAACGTTTAGGGATCACGCAGAGTCCGCTTGAGCGATCCTCCTCCCTGAGCTCGCGGACATGGCCGGCTTGCCGGTCACGGGCGATGCTTCGGCATCGCCTTCGTTTTGAAAAAAAGGCCGTCCGATGCGAAAGCAACGGACGGCCATTTTCGTGTCGTCGTCTGTCGGTGAGGCGCCTCAGGCGCGGCTGTCGAGGTGGATGGTCACCCAGCCATTGCGCCAGAGCGTGCGGACATGGCGCAGCTTCTGGGCATTGTAGGCGGACAGAACCTTCCAGCGCTGCTCGGCGAGGATGCCGGAGAGAATGACTGAGCCGCCGGGCTGAAGGTGACGGGCAAGCTCCGGCGCCATGCGCATCAGCGGACGGGCGAGAATGTTGGCGATGATGAGGTCGAAGGGGCCGTGTTCGGCGAAGGCCGGCGACTGGAAACCGGTGGCCGTGACGGCAGAGATGCCGCTCGCGATACCGTTGCGGCGAATGTTTTCGCGGGCGACTCGGGTCGCGATCGGATCGATGTCGGTGGCCAGCACCGGCACGGTCTTGATCTTGCGCAGGCCGATCGCGAGCACGCCGCTGCCCGTTCCCAGATCCAGCGCATTGGTGACGCTGCGCGACCGCGCCACGCTCTCGATCATCTCCAGGCAGCCGGCCGTGGTGCCATGATGGCCCGTGCCGAAGGCCTCGCCGGCATCGATCTCGATGGCGATCTGCCCGGCCCGCACCTTGTCCCGGTCGTGCGAGCCATGGACGAGGAAACGCCCGGCGGCGACGGGGCTCAGACCCTCAAGCGACTTCGCGATCCAGTCGATGTCGGGGATTTCCTCGCGCAGGATCTCGGTGCCGGGTTTCCAGTGCTCCACGATGTCGGCGAACCGGGCGCGGACCTCATTCTCTTCGGCGAAGTCGAGATAGACGGACGCCTCCCAGATATTGCGCTTCTCGTCCATCTCCATGGTTGCGATCGCATGGCCTTCGTCTTCGAAGGCGTCGGTCATGAGGGCGAGAATGCTGTCGGCACCTTTTTCGGTGGTGGTGAGATAGAGGCGCAAATCAGCCACGGGTCGTCCTTCGGGTCTCAAGAGCTTCGGATGAGCGCTTTACCACGACGGCAGGGCTTTGCACGGCCAAAATGCCGAATGGCGCTCCCCGCCGCTCGCCCCGCGCGGCGTTCCGGTCAGCTCTTGGTGAGATTCTTCAGTTTCTGGATCGCCGTTTCCGTGTTCTCGCCATAGGCGATGGTGCCGCGGAAGCCGCCGTCGGCATCCAGCAGGAACACGGAAGCCGAATGGTCCATCGTGTAGTCCCCATCCGGTTTGGCGGCGTCGAGCGGCACCTTCTTGGCAAAGACCCTGAAGCCCTTGACCATCTCCATCACCTTGTCCGGCGGGCCGGAAATGCCGGTCACGCGGCTGGTGACGTTGGAGACGTACTGGCCGAGGATCTCCGGCGTATCGCGCTCGGGATCGACGGTGACGAAGAAGGCGTTGAGCTTGGTGTTGTCGGGGTCGACCGTCTGGAGCCAGCCGTTCATCTCGAACAGCGTCGTCGGGCAGACTTCCGGGCAATGGGTAAAGCCGAAGAACACGGCGGAAGGCCGGCCGGTCAATGCCTTCTCCGTGATCGGCTGACCGTTCTGCGCCACCAGCGTGAAGGGTACGCCGAACGGACCGCCGGCTGCGGCCTCCTTGGTCTGCGTCATCTTGTACGTCAGAAAGCCAAGCGCGGAGGCCGTGACCAGAACGGCAATCCACAGCACCACTCGAAGAAGTTTCATGTCAGGCTCGTCTCACGTCCACGCCGCATCATTGTTTAGGCGCAAGGCATAGAGCCAAGCGGCGATCCGCGCAAACCGATTTGCACGGCATAACCCATCGCCACGATCACGTCCGCGGCACCCCGCGTCTTCTGTTTCTGTGTGCCCGCGCTCAGAAGCAGAGCGACAGGCTGCCTGCGGCCAGTGCGAGGATCATGTCGGGGCCATATCTCCACCAACCGATCAGCCCCGCCCATCCGACCAGCAGCAGGCCCGCGCCCGTCAGGGCGATCAAGGCGGCATGGTTGGTGATTTGGCTGGTCATGTGGCGTTTGTCCATGACACCGATATAGCGCATCTGCCGGCCGGCTAGAAGCGGGAGAGCGTTGCCAACATCTTTACCAGATCTTTAACGCATCGCTGTTATTCTTCCCTTCCGTGCAGGTCTTTTGCGCGTCGACATGACGTCGGCCGTTCCCGCCATCGCCATCTGTGACCGCTGCTCCTTCACCTGCGCGCGACACGATCCGCGCTATTCCGGACGCTTTAATGATTCATCCCGAGACCCGTCAGAGCTCTCTTACCGTCAGTCAGCGACTGGCCACGCTGGGCGTGGCGTCGTTCGTCGGCATCAGCGCCATCCTGGCGACGGGATGGTACGAGCATCGGCAGGTCGAGCGGGTTCTGGATGAAGCCAGCATTGCGAAGACCGTCGAGACCAAGGCGATCACCTTGCGCGCCACCAGCCTCGACCTCGTGCTTGCGGCCATGGACACGATCGTCGACAAGGCCGACAAGGCGATCGCGCCGGATCGCATGACCGAAATCGACACGACGGTGTCCAGCCTGACACGCGCAAGCGGGGAGATCGCCGGTCTTGCCGCAGCCGTCGGCAAGCCGGAGCTGAGCGTGGGCGTCCCGGAGATGATTGCGCAATTGACGCAGTCCATCCAGACGGAACTCAAGGGATTGGTCGAATCCGGCGCCGACCAGGCAGCCTTCGACGCGATCGACGACAAGATCGACGCTGCCGGCTCACAGCTGACGGAGCGTTTCGCACATCTTGCCGACGCCAGCATGGCGCTGACGCAGGCGCGCATCGCGGAAGCGAGCGCCATCTCGGGCGATGCCTTCTTCTGGCAGTTTGTCTGCGGCCTTCTTTCGATGGGCCTCGTTCTCGGGTTGCTGACCGTGCAGGGCAATATCCTGCGCCGCGGCATCCTCGGCGTGCGCGACAGCATGCAGCGCATTCACGGCGGCGACTACGCCACGGCGGTCGGCGCGGTGGAGCGCAGCGACGAAATCGGCGACATGGCGCGCTGCGTCGATCGCTTCCGCACCGATGCCATCGACAAGCAGCGGCTGGAGCGGGATGCCGCTGACAGCCGCAGTCACAACGACACGGATCGTCGCCAGCGCGACGCTGCAACGGCCGACGACGCCCGCCAGGTGCAGAGCGCCGTCACCGCCCTCGGTCAGGCCCTCAACAAGCTTGCGGATGGCCAGTTGACCATCGCCATCGATACGCCGTTCCGTGCCGACCTCGAATCGCTCCGCCTCGATTTCAACCAGGCCGTCGAGAAGCTGCGCACCGTGCTTTCGGGCATGCGCGACAACAGCGCCTCGATCAATGCCAACGGACGCCAGATGCGGTCCGCGGCTGACGATCTGGCCAAGCGGACCGAACAGCAGGCCGCCTCTCTCGAGGAGACCTCCGCCGCGCTCGACCAGATCACGGTCACCGTGCGCACGGCCACCGAGAAGGCGGAAGAGGCGAGCCAGATGGTCAGCCGGACCCACGCCAATGCCGAGGAGTCCGGCCGTATCGTGGGCGAGGCCGTCGCCGCCATGGCGCGCATCGAGGATGCCTCCGCCGAGATCGGCAAGATCATCAACGTCATCGACGAGATCGCTTTCCAGACCAACCTGCTCGCCCTGAATGCCGGCGTCGAGGCTGCCCGTGCCGGCGAGGCGGGCAAGGGCTTTGCCGTCGTCGCGCAGGAAGTGCGCGAACTGGCCCAGAGGGCCGCGGGCGCCGCCAAGGACATCAAGGGCCTCGTCAGCCGGGCTTCGGCCGAAGTGGGAACCGGCGTGCGACTGGTGCAGGAGACCGGCGACGCGCTCGGCCGCATCGGAACCGATGTCGACCAGATCAATGAGCATATGCGCACCATCGTCGTTGCCGCACGCGAGCAGTCCACGGGCCTGAACGAAATCAATATCGCGATCGGCCAGCTCGACCAGATGACCCAGCAGAACGCAGCCATGGTCGAGCAGACCAATGCCGCAAGCCATACGCTGGCGCAGGATGCGGAAAGCCTTTCCGCCCTGATCGGCCAGTTCGCCATCGGCGGCGCTGCGGCATCCTATGCGACCGCGTCCTCGCACGCACCCCGCGCGACGTCCTCGTCGTCTTCGAGCTACCGCCCTGCGGCGCCCGCAAAACTGACGTCTGTCGCCACGCGGTCGGGGGATGCCCGCCCCGCGGCCATCCGGCCGGCAGCCGCCAATACCCGTCCGGCCCCGTCGCCCGCAAAGGCGCTCATGGGCAAGCTTTCCGGCGCCTTTCCAACAGCGCCGGCCTCCAGTTCCAAAGATCAATGGGAAGAATTCTGATCATGAACACCACGTCCAAACAGTCGGGAAGCTCGATGGAAATCGTGTCCTTCCATCTCGGTAACCAGGAATTCTGCATCGACATCATGGCGATCCGCGAAATCCGCGGCTGGGCGCCCGTGACGCCGATGCCGCACACGCCGCCCTACGTCCTCGGGCTGATCAACCTGCGCGGCGCCGTCATTCCCGTCATCGACATGGCGTGCCGCCTCGGCATGAACATGACGGAGCCGTCGGAACGCTCGGCCATCATCGTGACCGATATCGCCGGCAAGCTGGTCGGCCTGCTCGTCGAGCAGGTTTCCGACATGATGACGATCCGCAGCGAAGACCTGCAGTCCGCACCGGAAATCATTCCGGAAGAGCAGCGCGCCTTCTGCCGCGGCATCGTGGCGCTGGAAAAGACCATGGTCTGCTTCCTCAACCTCGACACCGTCATCGCAGACGAGCTCGCCCAGGCCGCCTGATCGGCGTGGCGGCACGCTGACGATCGCTGCAACGCCTCCGCGTCGGGCTCGCCCCGCGCGGGGACATGGTCTGTCGGGCTAGCCCCGCGCGGGGACACGGTCTGTCGGGCTAGCCCCGCGCGGGGACGCGGTCTATGGTCCGTCTCGCCAGACCATGTCTTGGGGA
The DNA here is from genome assembly GCF_004342335.1 of Rhizobium sp. PP-F2F-G48. Classification (NCBI taxonomy): domain Bacteria; kingdom Pseudomonadati; phylum Pseudomonadota; class Alphaproteobacteria; order Hyphomicrobiales; family Rhizobiaceae; genus Rhizobium; species Rhizobium sp. PP-F2F-G48. Next base: position 578,240 of record NZ_SLVH01000001.1, read on the forward strand.
GACACGCAGCCGATGAAATGCCTCTTGCTCGTCGATATCCAGAACGGCTTCTGCCCGGGCGGAAACCTTGCCGTGCCCGGTGGGGACGCGATCGTGCCGGTCGCCAATCGGCTGATGGCCGAGGGTGACTACGATCTCATCGTCGCCTCGCAGGACTGGCATCCCGCCGATCACGGCAGCTTCGCCTCGCAGCATGAGGGGGCGGCACCCTTCACCATGGGCACGCTGAACGGCCAGCCGCAGATGCTGTGGCCGGACCATTGCGTTCAGGGAACAGAGGATGCGGCGCTCCGGTCCGATCTCGATCTCGACCGGATCGATCTCATCCAGCAAAAAGGTCTCGACCGCCGCGTCGACAGCTACTCCGCCTTTCGCGACAATGATCGCGCGGCACTGACCGGCCTCTCCGACCTTCTTTCGGCGCGGGGCGTGACCCGTCTCGATATCTGCGGACTGGCGACGGATTATTGCGTGAAATTCTCGGCGCTCGATGCCCGGACCATGTTGCCCGAGGCGCAGATCCGGTTCATCGAGGATGCCAGCCGGGGCATTGATCCAGCCGGTGTGCGCAGCGCCATCGACACGATGACGCAGGCCGGAATTGCCGTGGTCACCTCCGACACCGTTCTCAGCGAGACAGACCCGAGCGAACCAAGGGCCTGACGGCGGGCTCGCTGCCGGGCGCGCGCCTTATTGCGGCGCACCCTTCTTCCAGGTGACCTGCTGGTTGAACAGCGGCACGGTCGAGATCGACATCTTCGCCGAACCTTCGACGACTTGGCGGGAATGCGCGAGGTAGATCAGCGTGTTGTTCTTCCGGTCATAGATCCGCGTGACCTGGAGCGACTTCCAGATCAGCGACAGGCCGGACCGAAATACCTCCTCGCCGCCCTTCGACAGGTCGATGTCGTCGATGACGATGGGGCCGGTCTGGCGGCAGGCGATGGAATTGTTGGACGGATCTTCGAACCAGTTGCCCTTGCGCAGGCGGTCGATGACGCCACGATCGAAATAGGTCACGTGGCAGGTGATGCCCTCGACCTTGGGGTCGGTGACGGCATCCACGACGATGTCGTTGCCGGTCCAGTCGACGCCGACATCGCCGACGGTCTCGGCCATGGCCGGAGATGCAAGGCCCGCAAGGCCGAGGAGGGCGGCTGCGGCAGCAAGGCGAATAGGGGGCAGGGGCATCGGCAGATCTCCGGATCGGGTTCACAGCCGAGATAAGTGTGTGACGACGCAATACAAGCCATCGATGATGAAATGTCTGGGCGAGCGCGAACGCTCTATCGCCTGCGTCCCCCTCGCAGTCTTCGGAGATGGCCTTAACCGGCTTACGGAACAACTTTCTACCATCCCGCTCAAGCGCAGAACGCCATTGCTCGAAGCGCGGTGCCGTCATTCCTATATCCCAACGAAATAGGAGGCTTACGCTCATGTCCGTTCTCTCGTCTTCAACCGTGTCTCCATCCCCTCCATCGCCGCGAAGCGAGGCACCGCCTCTCGGGGGGCCGGGCCTGATCGCCATTGCCGTTCTTCTTCTTGGCACTGTCGTGCTCGGCCTTTTCTACGGGCCGGTGCAGGGGGCGCTTTTCCTCGTCGGCGGTGCGCTCGGCATCTCGCTTTATCACGCGGCGTTCGGCTTCACCTCCGCCTGGCGCGTCTTCATTGCGGAAGGCCGCGGGCGGGGTCTTCGGGTTCAGATGATCCTCCTGGCGCTCGCCGTCATTCTGTTCTTCCCGGCGATTGCCGACGGCACGCTGTTCGGCAATCCGGTCAAGGGCTCCGTTTCGCCCGCGGGTCTCGGCGTCGTGGCCGGTGCGTTCATGTTCGGCGTCGGCATGCAGCTCGGCGGCGGATGCGCGTCCGGCACGCTCTTCACGGCGGGTGGCGGCAATGCGCGCATGCTGGTGACGCTCCTGTTCTTCATCATCGGCTCGGTCGTTGCCACCGTGCATTTCGACTGGTGGACGAGCCTGCCGTCGCTGCCGCCCGTCTCGCTGGTCCAGACGTTTGGCGCCTGGGGCGGCATCGCGGTCTCGCTTGCGATCTTCGCGGCAATCGCGGGGCTGACCGTGATCGTGGAGCGGCGGCGCAACGGTGCGCTGGAGCAGGCGCCGCAATCGTCGCGGAGCGGCTTCGGGCGCTTTCTCCGCGGCCCCTGGCCGCTCGTCTGGGGCGCCGTTGCGCTGGCGCTTCTCAACTTCGCCACTCTGGCGCTGGCCGGCCGGCCCTGGGGCATCACCTCCGCCTTTGCGCTCTGGGGTGCAAAGGGTGCGCAGGCCATCGGTTTCGATCCGTCCGCCTGGGCCTATTGGCAGACGCCGGCCAATGCCAAGGCGCTGAGCGACAGTGTCTTTGCGGACGTGACCTCGATCATGGATTTCGGGCTGATCGCCGGGGCCATGCTCGCCGCATCTCTCGCCGGGCGATTCGCGCCGCGCCTCGATATTCCGCTCAGGTCCGTTCTCGCGGCCGTCGTCGGCGGGCTTCTGCTCGGTTACGGCGCGCGGATCGCCTATGGCTGCAACATCGGGGCCTATTTCTCCGGTATCGCCTCCGGCAGCCTGCATGGCTATCTCTGGGCGGTCGCCGCCTTTGCCGGCAATGTCCTTGGCGTGCGGCTGCGCCCCTGGTTCTTCCTCGAAGGCCGGGCTCCCGCGCGCATCGACGGCTAGACCAACGGCCAGTCAGCGCGAATCACGACAAAGCCGCGGGGACGCTCGCGGCTTCCGCATTTCGACAATCGTCAGAATTCGGGATGCTCGTAAAGGAAATGGTTACCATGTTTCGCCATTCTTTCGCCTAGCCGCAGTGTTCTAGGGAGCGCGCAACATCAGCGCCAGGCGACCCAAACGGCCGGCTTCGACAACAGTGCAGCGTGCTGTTTTCGAATTGCGTAACCATTTTGGGTAAAGAGTTCCATGGCGCCAGCGATTGAGAATGTTCGACAGGTCGATACGCGTTCGCAGACGCGTCCCCTCCGCCAGCCGTCCCATTCGCCGCAGAGATCGGGCCTTCCCAAAGAGAGAGGCTCGCGCCTGCTTCCAGGGCTTGTCGCCGCGGGCGTCGGCCTTGCCGGTGCCGGCTGGCTTCTGGCCACAATTCTGACCATGCACGGCGTGGCCGGCGATCTCGCCACCCGCGGGCGTCCGGTCTTCCAGACCTCGCTCGGCCTCAACGCCATTGCCCGCGCGCCGGTCGGCGAGCGAACCGTGCATGTGGCGAAGTTCTCGCGCCTCGTGAAGACGCCGGTCGTCGCCGTCGCGGTCGCCACGACCCAGCCGCAGATGGCCTCTGCCAGCACCATTCATCGCATCGTTCTCGCGGCACTGCCACCCAAGGCGGTGGCGCCGGCGGCGACGGTTGCTCCGGTTCAGGTCGCATCCCTCGAAGACCGCACGGATATCGCTGTTCCCTTGCGCGAAAATGCCATGCTGGAGCCGGACGCCCTGCCGACCGGGTCGCTGCCGAAGCCCTTCAGCCTCGTGCTCAACGATGACGAGACGACGGAGCGCCTGCCGGATCTGGGCCCCCTCCCGCTGTCGCGCCCCGGCGTCACCATCGAAGCGGACGACGCGCCCGCAGCCAATGAGCGTCCACGCAAGCCGGCGGTGCAGCTTGCCTATGCCAAGCCGAACGCACCGATCGACCTTGACGATGACGAGCCGTCGATGGCGCCGAGCCGGCCGCTCTTCGGCAGCCGCAAGGGTGTCGCCTATTACGACATCTCGGCCGGCGTCGTGCACATGCCGAACGGCGAAAAGCTCGAGGCGCATTCCGGGATCGGCAAGCTGCGCGACAACCCCAACGCCGTGCACATCCCGATGAAGGGCCCGACGCCGCCCGGCACCTATAAGGTGACGATGCGCGAAGCGCTGTTCCACGGTGTGGAAGCCGTTCGCCTGACACCGATCGACGGCGTCGCACCGCATGGCCGCGTCGGCCTTCTGGCGCACAGCTATCTCCTGCGGAACCGCGGCGACAGCCATGGTTGCGTCGCCTTTGCCGACTATCCGCGCTTCCTCAAGGCCTTCAAGCGGGGCGAGATCTCGCAGATGGTCATCGTCAAGAGCATGAAGGGCGGCTTCTCCAAACCGGCCAAGACGCTGGCATCGCTGTTCTCGCGCAACGGCTGATTCGGGTTTCGACCGGTTTCCGTCCGCCGCGATCTGCGGTAGGGAGAGCCCGTGTTCAACCGGACCGCTGACGATGCTTCCCTGGATCGAGATCGATAGAGCCGACATTCCCGGCGCAACCCACGACGCAGGCGGCGGCGGCAGCGCCGGCGAACTGCGGCTGAAGAGCCGCGGCCAGGAATTTTCCATCATGCTCGGCAATAACGAGCTGATGAACAGCCGGCTCAGCGGGTCGGAAGAGGCGCTGGCGTCGCTCGCACGCGACAGGATCGGCGACCGCCCGCGTCCGGCCTTCCTCATCGGCGGGCTCGGCATGGGGTTCACGCTGCGCGCCGCGCTCGGCGTTCTGCCCGACGATGCCGCGGTGACGGTGGCCGAACTGGTGCCCGCGGTGGTGCGGTGGGCGCGCGGGCCGATGGCCAGCGTGTTCAAGGGCTGTCTCGACGATCCCAGGGTCGCGATCCATGAGGGCGACGTCGGCGGCTGCATCGCATCGGCGCACGCGGCCTATGATGCCATCCTGCTCGACGTGGACAACGGCCCCGACGGGCTGACGCGCGCGTCCAACGATCGCCTCTATGATCACCAGGGCCTGCGGGCCGCGCATGCGGCCCTTCGCCCGGGCGGCGTGCTGGCCGTCTGGTCGTCCGGGCCGGACCCGCGGTTCACGCGCCGGCTGAAAGACTCAGGCTTCGATGCCGAGGCGGTCTCGACGCGTGCCAACGGCAAACGCGGCGGCGCCCGTCACGTGATCTGGCTCGCCGTCAAACGGTAGGCGTCACACCTTCTCGACGAAGCCGTCCAGCACACGCTTCTGGCCGGCGCGGTCGAAGTCGATCGTCAGCTTGTTGCCTTCGATCCCCGCGATATTGCCATTGCCGAACTTGATGTGGAAGACGCGGTCGCCAACGCTGAACTTCGAGGGCGTCTCGACGGTCGAGCGGACGGTCAGCTCCCCTTCGATCGTGCGGGCCTTCGGGCCGCTTTCACCGTAACCGATACGGTCGATGGCGACGCCGGAGCGGTTGCCCCAGTTGTCGCGGGTCGCGTCCGTCTTGTTGGCCTGGGCACGCTTCCAGCCCGGCGTGGCATAGGTGTTCTGGAACGGCTCCTGCTTGTCGAAGCGCGACTGGCCGTAGCCACCGCGCCCGTAGCCGCCATAGGACTGCTCCATCTCCGCCACCTCGACATGATCCACCGGCAGCTCCTCGATGAAGCGGGAGGGAATGGTCGACTGCCAGAGGCCGTGGATGCGGCGGTTGGAGACGAACCAGAGGTGGCAGCGCCGCTTGGCGCGGGTGATGCCGACATAGGCGAGGCGGCGTTCCTCCTCGAGCCCGGATCGGCCGCCCTCGTCCAGCGAGCGCTGGTGCGGAAACAGCCCTTCCTCCCAGCCGGGAAGAAAGACCGTGTCGAATTCCAGCCCCTTGGCGGAGTGCAGCGTCATGATGTTGACGGCGTCGAGATTCTCGTTCTGCTCGGCATCCATGACCAGCGACACGTGTTCGAGGAAGCCGCGCATGCTCTCGAAGGCTTCCATCGAGCGCACGAGTTCCTTCAGGTTTTCAAGCCGGCCCGGCGCTTCCGCCGTCTTGTCGACCTTCCACATGTCGGTATAGCCGGATTCCTCGAGGATGATTTCGGCAAGCTCGGTGTGCGGCGTGTTTTCGAGCAGGCCCTGCCAGCGACGCACCATGGTGACGACGTCGAACAGCGACTTGCGGGCTTTGGCCTTCACCTCGTCGGTCTCGATGATATCGGCGGCGGCGGCCAGCATCGGGATGTCGCGGGCGCGGGCATAGTCGTGCAGCAGGCGGATGGTGGTGTCGCCGAGGCCGCGCTTCGGCGTGTTGACGATGCGCTCGAAGGCGAGATCGTCGGCATCCTGGCAGACGAGCCGGAAATAGGCCATCGCGTCGCGGATCTCCATACGCTCGTAGAAGCGTGGGCCGCCGATGACGCGGTAGTTGAGGCCGAGCGTGACGAAGCGGTCTTCGAACTCGCGCATCTGGAAAGACGCGCGCACCAGGATCGCCATGTTGTTCAGCAAATGCTTGTCGCGCTGGAGCTGCTCGATCTCTTCGCCGACGGCACGGGCTTCCTCTTCCGAATCCCAGGCCGCGTGGACCTGAACCTTCTGGTCCTCGGGATCGTGGCGGTCGGTGAAGAGCGTCTTGCCGAGCCGGCCTTCATTGTGGGCGATGAGGTGGCCGGCCGTGGCGAGGATATGCGCGGTCGAGCGATAGTTGCGCTCCAGCTTGATCACCGTCGCGCCGGGAAAATCCTTGTCGAAGCGGAGGATATTGTCCACCTCCGCCCCGCGCCAGCCATAGATCGACTGGTCGTCGTCGCCGACGCAGCAGATATTGACGTGTTGTTCGCTCACGCTGCTGCCGCTCTGCGAGGGCGCGCCATCGGACGCGACGGCCGCTTGGCCTTGCCGGTCGTCTGTCGGTTGCGTGCCCCCTTGTCGCAGAGTGGGCCGCTGGGCGAGCAGCCGAAGCCACATATATTGCGCGGTGTTGGTGTCCTGATACTCGTCCACCAGAATATAGCGGAAGCGGCCGTGATACTCGCGCAGCAGATCGGGATGCTTGCGGAAGATCGCGATCGGGTGGAGCAGCAGATCGCCGAAGTCGCAGGCGTTCAGCGTGCGCAAACGCGCCTGATAGGCCGCGTAAAGCTCGCGGCCCTTGCCGTTGCCGAAAGCGCGCGCATCGCCTTCGGGGATGTCTGCGGGCGTCAGGCCCTTGTTCTTCCAGCCGTCGATCAGCTGGGCAAACTGCTTGGCCGGCCAGCGTTTGTCGTCGATCGATTCGGCCTGCAGGATCTGCTTGATCAGGCGGGTGACGTCGTCGGTGTCGAGAATGGTGAAATCGGAGCGGATGCCGGCGAGTTCGGCATGGCGCCGCAGCAGCTTGACGCCGATGGAGTGGAACGTGCCGAGCCAGGGCATGCCCTCGACAGCGCCGCCGACGAGGACGCCGATGCGTTCCTTCATCTCGCGCGCCGCCTTGTTCGTAAAAGTGACGGCGAGGATCTGGCTCGGATAGGCTCGGCCCGTCGCCATGATATGGGCGATACGCGTGGTCAGCACCCGCGTCTTGCCGGTGCCGGCGCCCGCCAGAACGAGCACGGGGCCATCGAGCGTTTCCACCGCGAGGCGCTGTTCCGGGTTGAGGCCCGAGAGATAATCCGGTGCGCGGTCGCGGTCGCGTGCGGCCATGGCGCGGGCTGCGAGACCCGAGGGGCCCTTGGCGGGACTGTTGCCTTCCACCGGGGACGCACCGCGCGCGCTCTCCGCGGACTTTGGCGATGACGCGCTTGCGCGTTCGCCTCTCGCGGGCGCACGCGCGGGCTCTTCGTCGAAGAAGGGGATGTCGTCGAAACCGTTGCTCATGCGGCTCAATGTAGTGATTCGGGTCTGAAAGGCCAGAATTGCGTTCTTCTTTTATTCCGTGCCGGATGACGAGGCGATCTCGGGAACATCGGAAATCCACTACCATTACAAATACGTAATGAGGGCCATGCGGGATTGCGCGACATGCGCGCTGCCCGGTACTTTGCCGCAAACCGTCGCATTCCGCCATCTGAACCGTCCCCTTTCGGGAATGCCGACTTCGGAGACCTGCATGCAGATCTGGAAACAGCTGGCCCTCAGCCTCGTCCTTCTCCTCATCGGTCTGGCCGCATGGGTGCGCTTCGTGCCGTCCGCGGGGCCCATGCTCGTCTCGGCCGGCGTTCCCGGCGGGGTCGTCGCGCTGGTCGCGCCGGCAGCCGCTCCGGGAGAAAAGGGTCAGGGACGCAGCGGGCAGAGCGGGACGCAGCGCGCCGCCGCCGGCAACCAGACGCCGCTCGTCGTGACCGAGCCGGCGGGCACCGCGCTCGTCAACGACCGGCTGAACGCCATCGGCAATGGCGAGGCGATCCTCTCCGTCACCGTGACGCCGCTCTCGACCGGTAACCTCATCGAAGTTCTGGTAAAATCCGGCGACCGGATCGAGCAGGGGCAGGTGATTGCCAAGCTCGACAGCGACGAGCAGGTGCTGGCCGTCGCGCAGGCCAAGGTGCTGCTGGACGCCGCCCGCGACAAGGTGGAACGCAATCGACGCCTCGGCAATGCGGTCTCGATCGCGACGCTGCGGGAGGCCGAGTTCGCCGAGCAGGCGGCGGAACTGGCGCTGAAGACGGCCGAACTCGATCTCAGCCGTCGCAACATCACGGCGCCGTCCAAGGGCGTCGTCGGCATCATCACGGTCAATCCGGGCGATTATGTCACCACCTCGACACCGATCGCCCTGGTCGACGACCGTTCGCAGATCCTCGTCGATTTCTGGGTTCCCGAGCGGTTTGCAAACGACATCAAGGTCGGACAGGAGGTGTCCGCGGTCGCCGTCGCCCAGGTTACGCGCCAATTGACCGGCGCGATCCACGCCATCGACAACCGGATCGATCAGGCCAGCCGGACGCTGCGGGTGCGCGCGCGTCTCGACAATCCGGACGACAGCCTGCGGGCCGGCATGTCCTTCTCGGTGACCGTCCGCTTTGCCGGAGACAGCTATCCCACGGTCAACCCGCTTGCCGTGCAGTGGAGCGCCGATGGCTCCTATGTCTGGCGCGTCGTGGACAGCAAGGCCGAGCGCGTGCCGGTGACGATCATCCAGCGCAACTCCGACAAGGTTCTGGTGGACGCCAAGCTCCAGAAGGGCGACCTGGTGGCGACCGAGGGCGTGCAGCGGCTGCGCGACGGCGGCGAGGTGAAGATCGCCAATGCGCCCGCAAGGCCTGCCGGAGATCAGGCCGAGCAGAAGGTGTCGAACGCGCAACCCGTAGTGCCAGGCACGGAGGTGGCGCGATGAGCGGCGCGCACAAGGCCGGCGCCGGGGGATCGGCGGGGTTCACCGCTCTCTTCATCCGCCGTCCGATCTTCGCTCTGGTGGTCAATACGCTGATCATCGTTGCCGGGCTGGCAGCGCTCAACGGCGTCGAGATCCGCGAACTGCCGGAGGTCGATCAGCCGGTCGTCTCGGTCAACACGCGCTTCGAAGGTGCCGCGCCGGAGACGGTCGACCGGGAGCTGACCTCGGTGATCGAGGGCGCCGTGTCGCGCGTGCAGGGCATCAAGGACATTTCGTCCACCTCGCAATATGCGCAGAGCCGCGTGACGCTGCAATTCTCCGACACGACGGATATCGGTCAGGCCTCCAACGATGTGCGCGACGCGCTCGGCCGCGTGACCAACGATCTGCCCGATGGCGCGGACGCGCCGCAGATCGTGAAGGCAGACGCCGACAGCCAGCCGATCCTGCGGCTTGCGCTCACCTCCGACACGCTATCGATGGAGGATCTGACGCTTCTGGCCGAAAACGAAGTGACCGACCGGCTCGCCTCCGTCGAAGGCGTGGCCGACGTCCAGCTGAACGGAGACCAGGAGAAGATCTTCCGCATCGACGTCAACCAAGGCAAGCTCGCGGCGCGCGGCCTGACCGTGGCCGATCTGCGCACGGCGCTTGCCACTGCCTCGCTCGACGTTCCCGCAGGATCGCTGACCAGCGCCAATCAGGACCTGTCCGTCCGCGCGACGGCCGATCTGCAGACGCCGGAGCAGTTCGAGAAGGTCATCCTCGGGCCGAACGTGCGGCTCGGCGACGTCGCCACCGTGACGATGGGTCCGGATATCGGCACGTCGTCGCTCCGCTCCGGCGGCAAACAGGGGATCGGCCTCGGCATCATCCGACAGGCGCAGTCGAATACGCTGGACATCTCGAACGGTGTGAAGACCACGGTGGCCGAGATCGGCAAGATCCTGCCGCCGGGCACGGAGCTGACGATTACCAGCGACGATGCCGTCTTCATCCAGGGCGCCATCCACGAGGTCGAGATCGCGCTCGTGGCCTCCGTCATCATCGTGACGGTGGTCATCTACCTGTTTTTGCTCGACTGGCGGGCGACCCTGATCCCGGTCCTGACCATGCCGATCGCACTGATCGGCACCTGCGCCGCGATCTACATGGCCGGCTTCTCGATCAACATCCTGACCCTGCTCGCCATCGTGCTTGCCACAGGTCTGGTGGTGGACGATGCGATCGTGGTGCTCGAAAATATCGTGCGACGGCGAAGCGAGGGCATGGGGCCGCGCGCGGCGGCCGTGCTCGGCACGCTCGAAGTGTTCTTTGCGGTCATCGCGACGACGGCGACGCTTGCGGCCGTGTTCATTCCCCTGTCCTTCCTGCCGGGGCAGACCGGCGGTCTCTTCCGCGAATTCGGCTTCGTTCTCGCCTTCGCCATCCTTCTCTCGGCCTTCGTGGCGCTGACCTTCTGTCCCATGCTCGCCTCGCGCATGCTGAAGGCCCAGCATGACGGGCACGGTCACAGCGGCGCTCTCGGCCGCATCGGCGGCGTGTTCGCGCGGGGGTATCGTCGTTCCCTGAAGGCGTGCCTCGACTCGCCGCTCGTCGTGTTCCTCGCGGCCGCAATGGTGGTGATTGCCGGCGGCATCGCATTTACGACGCTCCCCTCGGAGCTGACGCCGACGGAGGATCGGGCGCGTATCCTGCTGCGCATGCAGGCGCCCCAGGGCGTCTCCCTCGATTACACCCAGGCCCAGATGCGCCGGGTGGAGGACGCGCTGCAGCCAATGGTCAAGGCCGGCGAGATCGCCAATGTCTATTCCATCTCGGGGCAGGGCGGCGCGGTCAATTCCGGCTTCATGGTCCTTTCGCTCTCGGCATGGGGCGATCGCGAGCGGACGCAGCAGCAGATCTCCCGCGAGATCTCGCGCCTGTCGGCCGAAATCCCGTCGATCCGCGTCTTCCCGGTCCAGCCGAACAGCCTGGGTATCCGCGGGGCCGGCAACGGGCTGCAGCTGGCGCTGGTCGGCAACGACTACAAGGCGCTCGGCGATGCTGCCGCCAAACTGGTGCGGCAGATGGAGGACAGCGGCCGCTTCGAAAACGTCCGCCTGAACTACGAGGCGAACCAGGCGCAGCTGTCCGTAACCATCGATCGGGAGCGCGCTTCCGATCTCGGCATCGACATCAACGGCCTGTCCGCCGCCCTGCAGGCCATGCTCGACGGCAACAGCGTCATCGACGTCTATGTCGAGGGCGAGGCCTATCCGGTCAAGCTGCTCTCGACCACCAATCCGGTCAACGACCCGACCGACCTGCAAAACCTGTTCCTGAAGACCGGCGACGGCAAGATCGTGCCGATGTCCTCCATCGCCAGCGTCAAGGAGCAGGCGGTCGCGCCGCAGCTCTCGCGCGAATCGCAGCTTCGCGCCGTCTCGCTTTCGGCCGGCCTTGCGCCCGGAACCGGGCTTGGCGAGGCGCTCGCCTATGCCGAGCAGGTCGCAAAGCCGCTGCTGCCGGCCGGTTCCCGCGTGGTGCCGCTCGCCGAAGCCGCGACGCTCAACGAGAATTCGGGCGCGCTGTTCGTCACCTTCGGTTTTGCGATCGTGATCATCTTCCTCGTGCTGGCAGCCCAGTTCGAGAGCCTGATCAGCGGCCTTGTGATCATGTCGACCGTGCCGCTCGGTCTCGCCTGCGCCGTCTTCGCGATGATCCTGACGGGCAACACGCTCAATATCTACAGCCAGATCGGGCTCGTGCTCCTGGTCGGCATCATGGCGAAGAACGGCATCCTGATCGTCGAATTCGCCAACCAGCTGCGCGACCGCGGGCAGGGGCTGCGGGAGGCGATCGAGAACGCGTCCAATATCCGGCTTCGTCCGGTCATGATGACGATGATCGCGACGATCGTTGGTGCCGTGCCGCTCGTGCTTGCCAGCGGTGCCGGGGCGGAAGCGCGCGTCGCGCTTGGCTGGGTGCTCGTCGGCGGCCTCGGTCTCGCCACCGTGGTCACGCTCTACCTGACCCCCGTTGCCTACCTCGCCATCGCACGCTTCTCCAAGCCACAGGTGGACGAGGAGCGCCGGTTGCAGCGCGAGCTTGCGGCCGCCTATGGCGTCCATGCGGTGGAGCCCGAGGAGAGACTGCGCGCGGCGGAATAGACGGTCGCGCGACCGTCCTGTTTCGAAATGGTGCACCTGTGGCGCTCGTGACCCACGCGTTTCGCAAAATGGAAGGTGACCTTCACGCGGTGAAGGAGAGGCTGGACAAAGTGATTCCGGATTCTACAGTAGGGCCTTGATATTTCAGCAGGACCGCAGTCAGCGTGCCTGGGCTGGAGGATGCGGTCGATGGCTCTGAAGGCGATCAGGTCGGGCGTTCGCAATGAGCCGGGGATCGTCGCTGCAGTTGCGGCGCTGAAGACGTCGTTCGGCGAGCGCCTGCAGACGGGTCAGGCGATCCGCGCGCAGCACGCGCACACCACCACCTATATTCCGGCGCAGCTTCCCGATGCCGTGGTGTTTCCGGAAACGAGCGCGGAGGTCCAGGCGATCGTTCGCATCGCCGGCGAATACCGGGTGCCGCTCATTCCGTTCGGAACGGGCTCCTCGCTCGAAGGTCATGTCAATGCGCCGCATGGCGGCATCAGCGTCGATATGAGCCGGATGAACCGCGTGCTCTCCGTCAACGAGAGCGATCTCGACTGCACGGTCGAGCCCGGCATCACGCGCGAGGCGCTGAACCGGGAACTGCGCGCGACCGGCCTGTTCTTCCCGATCGATCCCGGCGCCGATGCCTCGATCGGCGGCATGGCATCGACGCGGGCCTCGGGGACGAACGCCGTGCGCTACGGCACGATGCGGGAGAACGTGCTGGCCGTCACCGCGGTCATTGCCGATGGCCGCGAGATTCGCACCGCGCACCGGGCGCGCAAATCCTCGACCGGCTACGACCTGACCCGGCTGTTCGTCGGCGCGGAGGGCACGCTCGGGGTGTTGACCTCCGTCACCTTGCGGCTGCACGGCATTCCTGAAACGATCGCGGGCGGGGTCTGCGCCTTTGCCGATGTCGGTGCCGCCTGCAATGCGGTGATCCTCACCATCCAGTCGGGCATCCCCGTCGCGCGGATCGAGCTTCTGGACGAGACGCAGGTGCGGGCGAGCAATGCCTATTCCGGTCTGCATCTTGCGGAAAAGCCGACGCTGTTCGTCGAATTCCACGGCAGCGCGGAAAGCGTCGCGCTGCAATCGGCGGCCTTTGCCGAGATCGTCGAGGCCTTCGGCGGCGGCGATTTCAGCTGGACCTCGAATGCCGATGAACGCGCCATCCTGTGGAAGGCCCGCCACAATGCCTACTGGGCGCAGAAGGCGCTGCGGCCGGACTTTGCCATGCTGTCGACCGACGTCTGCGTGCCCATTTCCAGGCTTGCAGACTGCGTCGAGGCGACGCGGGAGGACATCAGGGAAAACGGCCTCATCGCGCCCATCGTCGGGCACGCCGGCGACGGGAACTTTCATGTCGGCCTTCTGTTCGACGACAAGGACGCCGCCTTCGTCGCGCGGGCGGAAGCCTTCGTGGAAAGGCTGAATGCGCGGGCGCTCGCCATGGACGGCACGTGCACGGGGGAGCATGGGATCGGGCAGGGAAAAATGCCGTTTCTGGAAGCGGAGCTCGGGGATGCGCTCGATCTGATGCGGCAGGTCAAACGGGCGATCGACCCGACCGGAATCTTCAACCCGGGCAAGATTTTTAACGGATGAACGAGAATTTGCCGTTGCGCCATGCTACTGCATCGACGGCACCCTGCCGCGCCCGCAACGGGAGGACGGCCACTGTTTGATGCAAGGCAGCCGGCAAGACGCGGACGGGATGACGCGGCGCATAAGGCGGCAAGGGTAACGGGGATACACCAGCCCATGGGGGGCTGCGTGGCAGGATCGGACAGGACGTAAGGCTCGGTGCTTTCACGTATTTTCGTCATCGTCGGCGGTTTGTTTGTGCTCGCGCTGTTTGCCGCGCTGATCGCACCGCTGTTCATCGACTGGACGGATTTCCGCAAGGATTTCGAGCGCGAGGCCAGCCGGATCATCGGGCAGCCGGTGGTCGTGCATGGCAGCGTCGATGCGCGGCTCATTCCGTTTCCCTCGGTAACCCTCAGCGATGTCCGCATCGGCGAAACCGAGGCCGGTGCACCTCTCGTGCAGGTCGAACGTTTTTCGATGGACGCCGAGCTTGCGCCCTTCCTGTCCGGCGAGGCGCTGATCTTCGACATGCGGCTGGACAAGCCCAAGGCCAAGATGCGGCTTCTGCCGGATGGCACGCTCGACTGGGCGCGTGGACGCCGTGCGGCCATACCAGCCAAGACCGTCGTCCTCGAAAACGTCGAGATCACCGATGGCGAGATCGAGTTCATCGACGAGCAGACCGGTCGCACGCGCGAAGTGACCGGGCTCAACGCCGATCTCTCGGCCCGCACGCTCGCCGGGCCCTGGAAGGTCGAGGGGCGGGCGGCGCTCGATGGCGAGGCCGGCAGCTTCGCCTTTTCGAGCAGCGAGCTTCTGGACGGCGGCGGCCTGCCGCTGCGGGCGCGGCTGACGCCCGACAAGCGACCCTTCGGCGTCGATCTCGACGGCGAGTTGAAGGTGGTCGAATTCCGCCCCGTCTATCAGGGCAAGTTCACCATGACGGAAAACCGCCCCGCCGACGCGCCGAAGCGGGAGGACGACGCGGCGGCCCTGCGGATCAACGGACAGTTCGAGCTGACCAACGACCGGATCCGCGTGCCAGAATACCGTGTCGAGGTCGGCCCGCGGGACGATCCCTATCTCGTGACCGGCGAGGCGACGCTCGATACCGGCAAGACGCCGGAATTCCTGCTGCTTGCCGACGGGCAGCAGATCGACGTCAGCCGGATCGGCGGCAAGGCCGGGGCTGCGGGCAAGACGGGGCGCGATCCCGCGATCTCGATCCGCCAGCGGCTGTCCGCGATGATGGAGATCATCGCCAATATTCCCATTCCCCAGGTGCCAGGCAGAGCCAATCTGAAGCTCCCTGCGATCGTCATCGGCGACACGACCGTCCGCGACGTGCGGCTCGATCTCCGTCCGGACGGGGCGGGCTGGATGGTCGACAATGCCGTCGCGCAGTTTCCGGGCCGGACGCAGCTCGAAGCCAAGGGGCGGCTCAATCTGTCCGGCCAGCGCGCCTTTCGCGGCGATCTGCTGGTCGCGTCCAACCAGCCGTCCGGGCTCGCCTCCTGGCTTGCCGGCTCCGTCGATCCCGCGATCCGCCGCCTTCGCACCGCCGGCTTTTCCGCGACCGTCAACCTGACGGACACGCTGCAGCAGTTCGAACGTCTCGAAGTGGCCGTCGGACCCGCCACCTTGAACGGGCGCGTCGAGCGGCAGGCGCTGAACGGCGTTGCCCCGACGCTCTCCGTGCAGTTGAAGGGCAATCGCATCGATCTCGAGGCGCTGCAGGCGCTGACAGGGCTGGTGGCCGGCGATGCGTCCTATGAGACGCTGCTGTCGCACACGATCGCCGCCGATATCTCGGCCGACACGCTGCTGGCCTTCGGGGAGGAGGCGCGCGATGTGCAACTGGTCGCAACGCTCAAGAACGGACAATTGCAGGCCGAGCGTGCCTCCATCGGCAACATTGCCAGCGCGCAGCTCGCCGCCTCCGGGCGCATGGGCGGGACGCTGGCGGCGCCGATCGTGTCCGCCAAGATGAAGATCGCCGCGCCTGATATGACCGCGTTCTTCCAGATGGTCGAGCGGCATGCGGCGGCGCATCCCATCCTCGCGCGACTTGCCCGCAGCGGCGGATATTACAACGACGCGGCGCTCGACGTGACGCTGACGGCCGGCAGCCGCGAAGGCGATGCGCCCGTGACCTTCGGCATCGTCGGCACGGCCGGCGGCAGCCGCGTGGCCGCCAACTACCAGGCGCCGACGATCGCGCAGGCACTGGCGGGGCAGGGCATCTTCCTGGAAGCCACGCTCGAAAATCCGTCCAGCCTGGCGCTGCTCGGACAGGCGGGTTTCGATCCGCTGCCGTTCGATACGGATGCGAACGGCCTTCTCTCGATCAAGCTGCAGAGCACGGAAGGCGACAAGGCCTCGGGAACGCTGAGCTTCACCACGGAGAAGACGGCGCTGAATGCGAGCGGCGAGATCGATCTGTCGCGGGACCGGTTCCTCAGTGGCCAGACCAAACTGACCCTCGAAAGCCAGGATTTCGAGCCCTTCCTGCTGGTGCAGGGGATCGCGCTGCCGCAGACGGGAACGGGCCTGCCGCTGAGCCTGAAGAGCGATGTGACCGTGACGCCCGAGGCGGTGACGCTGTCGGCTGTGGAGGGCAAGGCCGACAGGAACGGCTTTACGGGACAGATCGCCTTCGATCGGACCGTCCCCGGCAAGGCGACCGGGCAGCTGGCGATCGACACGCTGGACCTTGCCTGGGCCGCCGATGGCCTGCTCGGGCCGGTGCTCGACCCGCTCGAGGGAACGCTGGCGACGTCTCCGGTCGCGCCCGTGGCGTGGAACGGTTACGACATCGCGCTCGACCTCACGGCCAAGCAGGTCTGGCCGGGCGTCTACGGCGCCATTTCCAACATGATCGGCAAGGCCGTCTGGAAGGGCGACCAGCTGGAGATCACCGATGCGGCCGGCGACTGGCTGGGCGGCAAGATGTCCGGCCGGATGTTGCTCGGCAACGGCAACGGATCCGGCTTCCTGCAGGCCCGGCTCGACCTTGCCGGGGGCGACCTCTCGGCTGCGGCCTGGAAGACCTCCGGAGCCGCCGTCGCCAACGGGCGGTTCGATCTGTCGCTGGCGCTCGAAGCCTCCGGCAAGACGGCGGCGTCCATGGCCGAATCGGCGAGCGGATCGGGGGAGGCCAACCTCTCGGACCTCACGGTGCGCGGGCTGAATGTCGGCGCGCTTCCTGCGATCCTTTCCGGCGCCGACCGGATCGAAGGCGAGATCACGCCGGCGGCGGTGGAGCCGATCGTCCGGCCGGCCATCCTGTCCGGCGATGCCGCCCTCGGCGCGGTCAAGGTGCCCTTCAGCATCGCGGGGGGCACGCTGCGGGCGCAGAACGTGACCGCCAAGGTCGACGGTGCGACCGTGACCGGCGATGCCGAGGTGTCGCTCCCCGACCAGACGCTGAACGCTGCCCTCTGGGTTCTCTTCGATGCCGGCGACCAGACGGTTGCCGGTGCCGAGCCGGAGGTCGAATTGTCCTATACCGGTGCCTTGGATGCGCCGGGGTTCCAGCTGCAGACCGGGGAGATTGCGAGCTTCCTGTCGCTGCGCGCCTTCGAGCGCGAGCGGCGGCGGGTGGAAATTCTCCAGGCCAATGTGCTGGAGAAACAGCGCCTGCGTCGGGAGGCCGCGCTCTACAAGGCGCGGGCCGAAGAACGGGAGGCCGACCGGGTGCGTGCCGCGGAAGAGCAGCGGCGGCGTGTGCTGGCGCTTGAGGAAGCGGCCCGGCAGAAGGCGGAAGAAGACACCCGTGCGGCCGCTGCCGCCAAGGCGGCTGCCGAGGCGAAGGCGCTTGCCGACCAGCGCGCCGCACAGGCGGCCCGACAGGCCGCGGAAAAGAAGGCTGCCGCAGACGCGCGCGCGGCGGCGCGTGCTGCCGAAGACGATCGCCAGCCCGGTCTGATGCCGGTCGATCCCGGCGATCAGGTGGAGCGTGGCGGAACCCTGCCTTCGCCGGGAGCAAGCCCGGACAGACTGAATTTCCAGACCCTGCCAGGCGTCACCCCGCAATAAGGGCGCACGCGCAGGCTCCGGGCACGAATGTCATGCGCCGATGCGGCCCGGCACGTGTGCAATCGGCTGGTAGAGCGCTACCCATGGCCACCGTCACGTCTGCGCAGCCGCCATCAGTCCTGCGTGGCCTCGCGCTGTGCCTTGACCCAGGCAAGCACGTGGACCCGCAGCGCGGAGGAGAGATTGCTGTCGGCCGAGCGGGCATCGTCGATCTCGGCAATCAATCGGGCGAGGGGAATGGCGCGGGCGGCAGCGATGTCCTTCAGTTCCTCCCAGAAAACGTCTTCCAGCGAGAAACTGGTGCGGTGTCCGTGGAGCGTGGCGGAGTGCTTTTTCAGCATGGGTGACGCCCACATTGCCAGGACGGCCGTCTCGGGTGCGGCATCATTGAGCGAACGGAGGGAAAGCGGATCAATCTTCGTTCGGCCGTTCGATGCCGGACGGGGTCTCCCGCCGGCCCTGGTCCAGCCGACGCTCGGCGGTCTCGTTCAGCGTCTGCGTCAGCGTCTTCTCGGCCTTGGTTCGGCCGAAGGTGATGCGGTTCTGCTCCGCGGCCCTTTCGTGGTCGCTACGGGTCTTCTGCTTGCGGAACTGGCGCAGATTGACGACGTCGCCGGCCATGACGGATCAGTTCTTCTTGCGAAACGCGTCGAGCGAAACGACGGAGGCGCCCGGCTTGCCGTCTTCGGTCTTCGGCGCTTCGGCGTCCGCCGCTTCGTCACGCTCTATGGTGACGCCGGGATAGGCCGTGATCTCGGCGGATTCCGTCTCCGCATCCTCGTCCTCGCCGACGGCCACGTCGAATTCCAGCTCGAAATTGACCGAGGGATCGTAAAAGCCGCGGATGGCGTTGAACGGAATGACCAGCTTTTCCGGCGTGTCGGAGAAGGACAGGCCGATTTCGAACAGCGATTCCGTGACCTTCAGCTCCCAGAACTGATGCTGCACGACGATCGTCATCTGCTCGGCATATTTCGACTTCAGATGCTGGGAGATGCGCACGCCGGGTGCGCCGGTGAGGAAGGTGATGAAGAAATGATGATCGCCGGGAAGGTGACCTGTCGCTGCAACTTCGCTCAGAACCTTGCGGATGACGCCCCGAAGCGCGTCCTGTGCGAGAATGTCGTAGCGGATATGGTCCTGGCCCATCGGATCCCCGTCTTGCCTAGAAGTTTCAGTGCGCAAGACCGTCTGCCACGTGAGCGGCGATCGACCGTGCGTCGTCCATCAAACCATTTGCACTATTGATGGACGATTTCAAGGCGCGCCGGTCTACCTGTGGGAAATGACTTCGACGCGCCGATGTCGTGCAGACGTGACGTGAGCTTATTCTGATATGTGGGGGGAGAAGTGGAGGTTTCTGTTGCCAGGTACCTCCGAACCCCGCCTTACGGTGCGAACCGGAAGGACTTGATTTGAAGTGTCACACCGCGATTAAGCAGCGAGACGAGCTTCCGCATAGTTGTCGTTTGCAACTACTGTTTAAGCCCGATAACGGTGGTACAATGCCGAGCAAAAGTTCGATCTTTACGCCCTTGTCGATCCTATTTCGCCCCCATCAAAAGCCGGCCGCTCAAGGCATTTCGCCGTCCGGGCGTCCTGTTTCCAGTCACCCTTCAGGCCGGTTTTTGGTGGAGGCGCCGGGTACCGCCCCCGGGTCCAATAGGTTTATTACACCGACAGTTTATTGCCATATCCGCCTTGCGACGGCAGGGGAGATATAGGCGTTCCCGCAGCCGATGAAAAGGGCAAAGCGCATCGAAAAAGGGCATCGCCGCCAAAAAGCGGGATGCCCTTTCCGTATGGCATCACGACATGGTCGCGCGCGCGTTTGTCAGGCGGCGTCCTGTTCGATCTCGGCGATCTCGATGCGGTCGTCCGTGGAGATGGCGTCGATCGTCCGGCCGGGCTTTTCGGGCGTGCCATCGGCATGTTCGATCGTGATATCCACGGCACCCGGGTCCATCAGGCCGAACGGCGTGCAGAAGGCGATCTCGGCCGCATCGCGACCGACGCCGATCCGCACGAGGCCATCGAGATTGGCCTGGCGTGTGGCATCGAACAGCCACCAGCGGCCATCGAGATAGGCTTCGAAGACGGCATGAAAATCCGACGGCCGCAGACCATAGGCATAGCAGCTGACGAAGCGGGCGGGGATGCCGAGCGCCCGGCAGAACGCGATGCCGATATGGGAGAAATCGCGGCAGACGCCGGCGCGCAGCAGCAGGCTCTCGTCCGCTGTCGTCTGGCCGTTGGACGAGCCGCGCTGGTAATCGATATTGTTGTAGATCCAGTTGCAGATCGCCGTCACGCGCTCATGGCCTTTCGGCAGATTGCCGAATTCGCGCAGCGCGAAGGCTGCGAGACGATCGGACGACACGAAGCGCGAGGGCAGGAGGAACGGCATGATGTCGAGCGGGATCTCCGACAGCGGCGTCTCGTTGATCGTGGCGGGATCCGCGCGGAAGACGTCGAGCGTGACCTCTGCGGCATAGGTGACCTCAAGCGGGCCGGGGGCGACGTCGATCTTGAAGTAGCGGTTCTGC
Organism: Rhizobium sp. PP-F2F-G48; assembly: GCF_004342335.1. Classification (NCBI taxonomy): domain Bacteria; kingdom Pseudomonadati; phylum Pseudomonadota; class Alphaproteobacteria; order Hyphomicrobiales; family Rhizobiaceae; genus Rhizobium; species Rhizobium sp. PP-F2F-G48. The sequence goes on from NZ_SLVH01000001.1 coordinate 598,555, forward strand.
TCTTCCGGCACCGTATAGGTCCAGCGGGGTCCTTTGGGGTTGATCGTCAGCGTTTCCACCAGATCGTGATGGCGCTGAAGCTTGGCGACTTCGACATTGAAGATGAACACGGTGGGTTCGAGCACCTCATAGGTGAGGGTGCAGCCGAGCTTGTAACGGACGGTCATGGATGTGCTTTCGTGGCGAGGAATGGCGCGGGGTTCGTGCCCGGAGGACGGGATCGGGGAGGTGCCGGGGAACACGCGGCATGGGAAATGGTTCCATCGTTTTTTCGAAAAGGATAAATGTCGCGAATGTCAGGGCTGTGACCGGCGCTCAGGGCCTGTTCACTTCGTCCGAATAAGACGAATCTTGCCAGCGATCCACACCGGATTGTGCGTGGGTAACCGATGTCGGGACAAGCAAGGGCGGGACAACCAAGGGCGGGGACAACGGGGCAAGGGGTCTATCGCGCCTGCGCGCCAGGTCTTATCCTTGTCGGACTCGAATTTCGCGGATCCGTCTCTCATGAAGCAATATCTCGACCTCCTGCGCCACGTCATGGAGACCGGCACCGACCGGAGCGACCGGACGGGCACGGGCACTCGCTCTGTCTTCGGCTATCAGATGCGCTTCGACCTTGCGGACGGATTTCCCGTGCTGACGACGAAGAAGCTGCATCTCCGCTCGATCATCCACGAGCTGTTGTGGTTCCTTCGCGGCGATACGAACATCGCCTATCTCAAGGAAAACGGCGTCAGCATCTGGGACGAATGGGCCGATGCCGAAGGCGATCTCGGTCCCGTCTATGGCTATCAATGGCGCTCCTGGCCGGCACCCGACGGGCGGCACATCGACCAGATCGCCCAGCTTGTCGAGGGATTGAAGACCAACCCGCATTCCCGGCGCCATATCGTCTCGGCCTGGAATCCGGCCCTTGTGGACGAGATGGCCCTGCCGCCCTGCCATTGCCTGTTCCAGTTCTACGTGTCCGACGGAAAGCTGTCCTGCCAGCTCTACCAGCGATCCGGGGACATCTTTCTCGGGATTCCGTTCAATATCGCGTCCTATGCCCTGCTGACGCTGATGGTGGCGCAGGTGACCGGGCTCAAGCCGGGGGATTTCGTACATACGCTCGGCGACGCGCATATTTACAGCAACCATTTCGAGCAGGCGCGCCTGCAGATGAGCCGGACGCCGAAGGCGTTGCCGGCGATGCGCCTCAACCCCGATGTGAAGGACCTGTTCGCATTTCGCTACGAGGACTTCGAGCTCGTGGGCTACGAGGCCGATGCGGCGATCCGGGCGCCGATCGCCGTATGAGCGCGGCAAAGATCGTCATCGTCGTCGCGGCCGCGCGCAACGGCGTCATCGGCCGGGATGGAGACATGCCCTGGCGGTTGCCGACCGATCTCATGCACTTCAAGGCGCTGACGCTCGGGCGTCCGGTGGTCATGGGTCGGAAGACCTGGCAATCGATCGGCCGGCCGCTGCCGGGCCGCCCGAACATCGTCATCACGCGGGATACCAGTTTCGTGGCGGAGGGTGCTGCGCGCGTCGGGTCGCTGGAGGAGGGGCTGCGGCTCGCCCGGGACCTTGCGGCTGAAAGCGGCGTGGACGAGGTCTGCGTCATCGGCGGCGGGCAGGTCTACCGGGAGGCGATGGCCTCTGTGGATATCATCCACCTGACCGTGGTCGACGCCGATCTCGATGGCGACACGATGTTCCCCGCGATCGATCCCACCGTCTTCGACAGGGTTTCCGCGGTTTCTGCGCCAAGGGCCGAGAAGGACAGCCACGCCGTCACGTTCACCACATGGCGGCGGCGGACGGGTGCATCGGAGCCCGGTCACGATGGTTTGCTCGAACTTTAGGAATAAACGGAACGAAATCGCCTTGTTAACGCCAAAGTTATGACGCGGCGCGTTGAAAGGCTTCGGGGCGATACCTATAACGGGTTCACTTCCCAGTCGGTTCCGCCGATTGCCGGAGGCGGGAGTTTAACGAAAGAGGTATGAATGCCCTGGAGCAATCAGAACGGCGGCGGCGGCGGTCCTTGGGGCGGCGGCGGTAACGGCGGCGGTGGTAATGGCGGTGGTGGAAACAAAGGCCCCTGGGGCCAAGGTCCCAACCGTCCGCGTGGCGGCGGCGGTGGCCGCGGCAATGGCGGCCCCCCGGATCTCGAAGAGATATTGCGCCGGGGTCAGGACCAGTTGAAGAACGTCGTTCCCGGCGGTTTCAACGGCGGCGTGGCGGCCATCATCGGCCTGTTGATCGTCGGCTTCATCCTGATCAACTCCATCTACACCGTCCAGCCGGACGAGCGTGGCGTCGAGATGCGCTTCGGCAAGCCGAAGGACGAGATTTCCATGCCGGGCCTGCATTACCATTTCTGGCCGCTTGAAACGGTCGAACTGGTGAAGGTCACCGAGCAGCAGCAGAATATCGGCAGCAAGTCCGTTTCGGCCGATCCGTCGTCCGCGGGCCTGATGCTGTCGGGCGACCAGAACATCGTCAACGTCCAGTTCTCGGTGCTGTTCTCGGTCACGGATCCGAAAGCCTATCTCTTCAACGTCGAAGATCCCGCCAACACCCTGCAGCAGGTTGCCGAAAGCGCCATGCGCGAGGTGGTCGGCCGTCGTCCGGCACAGGACATCTTCCGCGACAACCGTCAGGCGATCGCGCAGGACGTGAAGGCGACGATCCAGGCGACCATGGACACCTACGGCGCCGGCATCTCCGTCAACACGGTCGCGATCGAAGACGCGGCGCCGCCGCGCGAGGTCGCCGATGCGTTCGACGAGGTGCAGCGCGCCGAGCAGGACGAGGATCGCTTCGTCGAGGAATCCAACCAGTACGCCAACCAGGTGCTCGGCCAGGCCCGTGGCCAAGCGGCGCAGAACCGCGAAGAAGCGGCGGCCTACAAGGATCGTGTCGTCAAGGAAGCCCAGGGTGAGGCGCAGCGCTTCATCTCGGTCTACGACGCCTATGCGCAGGCTCCCGACGTGACGCGCAAGCGCCTCTATCTGGAAACCATGCAGGAGGTTCTCGGCAAGTCCAAGAAGGTCATTCTGGACGAGAAGAACGGGCAGGGCGTCTTGCCTTATCTGCCGCTCACCGAAATCGGCCGGCCGGCCCCGCAGGTCGGAGGAAGCAACTGATGAATAGCCGTCTTCCTTATTTCCTGATCGCTTTCGCGGTCATTCTGATGGCCGTCTACTCCTCCGTCTTCGTCGTGACCGAACGCCAGCAGGCGGTCGTCGTCCGCTTCGGTCAGATCCAGGACGTCAAGACCGAGCCGGGCCTCTACTTCAAGCTGCCCTTCGCCTTCATGGATGCCGATCGCGTCCAGTATGTCGAAGACCAGGCCCTGCGGTTCGACCTCGACAACATCCGCGTTCAGGTTTCCGGTGGTAAGTTCTACGAGGTCGATGCCTTCGTCGTCTACCGCATCCAGGATCCGCGCCGTTTCCGGGAAACCGTTTCCGGTGACCGGACCTCGGCCGAAGCCCGCTTGCGCACGCGTCTCGATTCGTCGCTGCGCCGCGTCTATGGTCTTCGCGGGTTCGAATCGGCCCTGTCGGAAGAGCGTGCTTCGATGATGCGGGAAGTCCGCGCCGACCTGAAGAACGATGCCGAATCGCTCGGCCTCAACATTCAGGATGTCCGGATTCGCCGGACCGACCTGACGCAGGAAGTGTCGCAGCAGACCTTCGACCGCATGAAGGCGGAGCGGCTTGCCGAAGCCGAACTCATCCGTGCCCGCGGCAAGGAAGAAAGCCAGCGCCGCCGCGCCATCGCCGATCGTCAGGTCGTCGAACTCGTGGCCGACGCCCAGCGCGATGCGGAAATCCTGCGCGGTGAAGGCGAGGGCGAGCGGACCCGCGTGTTCGCCGATGCGTTCGCCCGCGATCCGAGCTTCTTCGAGTTCTATCGCTCGATGACGGCCTATGGTGCCGCGATCGCAAGCCCGGATACGACCCTGGTCATCTCTCCGGACTCCGAGTTCTTCCGCTACTTCAACAGCTCGCAGGGGGCTCCCCAGGCGCCGGCGGCACCGGCACCGGCGGCGGCTCCGGCCACGCCTGCTGCGAACTGAGCGAGAGCGAACGACACGATAAAAGAAGGGGCCGGCAGCGATGCCGGCCCCTTCGTTCTTGACGGCATGCGCTGGGGATGGCAGGGCAAGGCCAGCAGGGCTCCGCACCTTTCGCGTCCGGCCCTGATCGAATGGTTTGGCCTGCTGCCTTCGCGCAGCAGACGTTGCGTCCACCGCGCTTGCTGCCCGTCAGGCGTCTCCAGAAGACCCTTGCTCGGGCGCCGGCGTCTCGAGGGGTATGAATGTCTCGCAAACTGCTGATCCGGCTGGTTGAAGCCGAATATTCGATCACCCGCCTGAATGTCGGCTCGCCGTTGCCGGAGTGGCTGCCGGGCGCCGGTTTCTGGTCGGTCTCCTCGTCGCGCGAGGAAATGACGCTCGTCTGCCGCGCCGCGCGCGTGCCGACCGGGGTGATCTCCTCGAACGGCTGGCGGTGTCTCCGGATCGAGGAACACTTCGCCTTCGATATTCCGGGCATTCTCTCCTCGGTTCTGGAGCCGCTTTCCACGGCCGGTGTCGGCCTTTTCGCCAATTCCACCTTCAGCACCGATTATATCTTCATCCTCGGCTCCGACCTCGAAAAAGCCGTCGCCGCGCTCAAGACCCACGGCCACGAGGTCATGGTCTGAGGCCCGATGCCGGACCCTGACGCCCGCAGAGGATGTGGGAACGCTGCGCTCAGGCCTTCTTAAGGAATTCGGTGCGCAGCACCAGACCCTTCACCTTTTCCGCGTTGCACTCGACTTCGGCCGGATCGTCCGTCAGGCGGATGTTCTTGACCAGCGTGCCGCGCTTCAGCGTGACCGACGTGCCCTTGACCTTGAGGTCCTTGATCAGCGTCACCGAGTCGCCCTCGGCGAGCGCTGTTCCGTTGCTGTCCCTGACGACGATGCTCATGCGTCCATCCTCTCCGGCGCGCCGGGCGCCCGCGTATCTGTTTCGTCGCTTATGAAGGGCGGCGGTCGCCTGTGCAAGGGCCTCCGAGACGGGATCGGACGACGATTTCCTCTCCGTCCCGGCATAACGAAAAGATGACTGGACGCGTCGGGTGTGCGCCTTATCTTCGCTTCACCAATGCTGCTATCTGCGCTCGCAGGGTTCGTCTGTCCCGCCCGAGGCTTTTCCTTCCGACATCGGGCCGATAAGGTGCGAGCGAACCGACGGCTTAATTTCCGAAACGAGGACTTCATGGGATCACACCGCTCCAGCTTCACCCGGACGGCGGCGCTTGCCCTGTCGACGGCTCTCGTTTTGACGGCGCCTTTCGAGGCCGCAGCGCAGGTCGCAAAGCCCATCACGCCGCCGACGGCGGGGACCGCGGGGCCGCTTCCGGTTCCGCCACAGCCATCGCCCTCCATCGCCCCGCCCGGACGCACGGCGCAGGGGCCGGACTCGGTGGCCGATCTCGCCGCAGGGCTGCTCGATGCCGTCGTCAACATCTCGACCTCGCAGAACGTCAAGACGGATGACGACGCGCCGATGCCGAAGGTGCCGCAGGGGTCGCCGTTCCAGGATTTCTTCGACGAGTTCTTCAAGGGGCAGAACGGGCAGGGTGCGCCCGGTCGCAAGGTCGAATCGCTCGGTTCCGGCTTCGTCATCGATCCCACCGGCTACATCGTCACCAACAATCACGTCATCGAGGGCGCCGACGATATCGAGGTCAACTTCGCCAACGGCTCGAAGCTGAAGGCCAAGCTGATCGGCACCGACACGAAGACCGACCTTGCGGTGCTCAAGGTCGAGCCGAAGAAGCCGCTGACGGCCGTGCCGCTCGGCGACAGCCGCGCGATGCGGATCGGCGACTGGGTGATGGCGATCGGCAACCCGTTCGGCCTCGGCGGCACGGTGACCGTCGGCATCATCTCGGCCCGCGGCCGCAACATCAATGCGGGACCGTACGACAATTTCATTCAGACCGATGCTGCCATCAACCGCGGCAATTCGGGCGGTCCCCTCTTCAACATGAAGGGCGAGGTCATCGGCATCAACACCGCGATCATCTCGCCGTCCGGCGGTTCGATCGGCATCGGCTTTTCCGTGCCGACCGAGCTTGCCTCCAACGTGATCACCCAGCTCAAGGATTTCGGCGAGACCCGGCGCGGCTGGCTCGGCGTCCGCATCCAGCCCGTGACCGACGACATCGCCGAAAGCCTCGGCATGGATACGCCGCGCGGCGCCCTGGTGGCCGGCATCATCGAGGGCGGGCCGATTTCGAAGGGCGAGATCAAGACCGGCGATGTGATCACCAAGTTCGACGGCCGCGATGTCGCGGAAATGCGCGATCTGCCGCGCGTGGTGGCGGAAAGCCCGGTGGGCAAGGCCGTGGACGTCATCGTCATCCGGGACGGCAAGGAGATGACCGTGCAGGTCACGCTCGGCCGGCTCGAGGATGCCGATGTCGCGAATGCAGAGACGGCGCCATCATCCGACGATGCGCCGGCGGACGGGGGCGAAGACGGCAATGTTGGCCCGGGCAGCCCGGGCAGCCAGGAGGGAACGGATCAAGCCGAACCGCCCGCCGCCGAACTGCCGAAATCCGACGAGGTGCTCGGCATGAAGCTGGCGCTGCTGGAGGCCCCGAACCGCCGCAGCTTCGGCATCGCCGACGATATCGAGGGCGTCGTCATCACCGAGGTCGAGAAAGGTTCGGCTGCTGCCGAACGCCGGATTGCGGCCGGCGACGTGATCGTCGAAATCGGTCAGGAAGCCATGAAGACGCCGGAGGACGTGACCGCGCGGATCGAAGAGCTGAAGGCGGACGGGCGCCGGAATGCGTTGCTGATGATCTCCAACAAGACCGGCGAGCTGCGCTTCGTAACGGTGCGCATCGAATAGCCGGCGCGCGCGCCGGAGGCCGATGCGCCTCCGGCGAAATAGGCTAAACCGGTCGCGTGCCGCGATAGAGCACGTGACGCCTCAGCTGGGGATGCGTCGCGGGCACGCGCGGATGGTCGAAGTCGGCATCGGCGTCGCGAACCAGGCCGATACGCTCCATCACGGCAATCGAGCGGTGGTTGCCGGGCACGGCGAAGGAGACGATTTCGCCGAGCCCGCGGGTCTCGAATCCGAAGGCAAGAAGCGCTCGGGCCGCTTCCGTCACATAGCCCTTCGCCCAGTGGCGGCGCGCCATGCGCCAGCCGATCTCGATGGTGCCGCTTGGCAGAATCGGGCTGAGATCCACCGCAGCCAGACCGCAAAATCCCAAGGCTTCATCGGTTTCCTTAAGGGCGAGCGCGTAAAAACCGAAGCCGGTGTCGGCGATCGTTTGACGGTTCCGGTCGAACAGCGCGTCCGCCTCTGCGCGGGTCCGGCGATAGGAGAAGAACGTCATCACCTCGGGGTCGCTGTTGATCTCGAAGAAGAGATCGCGATCCCGGTATTCCCAGTTGCGCAGGCGCAGCCGTTCGGTTTCCGTGACGATCATGGCCGGTCGGCCGGCCGGGCGAAATCTGTCTTGCGATAGCCCTGGATGTAGAGGAGCGCCGTGAGGTCGCCATGGTCGATGCGGATCTTGGCTTCGGCGGCAACGGCGGGTTTGGCGTGCAGGGCGACGCCCGAGCCGGCAAGCTTGATCATGCCGAGGTCATTTGCGCCGTCGCCGACCGCCATAGCGTCCTCCGGCGTGATCCCGAGCCGCTGCGTGATGTCGATCAGCGCATCGACCTTGGCCTGCCGGCCGAGGATTGGTTCCTCCACGGTGCCGTCGAGCACGCCGTCCGCGACGTTCAGCCGGTTGGCACGGTTTTCGTCGAAGCCGATCCTCTTGCCGATGGGCCCGGTGAAGACGGTGAAGCCGCCCGAGACGAGCGCGGTATAGGCGCCCTTTGCCTTCATGGTCGCGACCAGCTCCACGCCGCCGGGCGTCAGCGTGATGTGCTTTGCGATCACCTCATCCACGACGCCGACCGGCAGGCCCTTCAACAGGGCCACGCGCTCGATCAAAGCCGGTTCGAAGGCGATTTCGCCGTTCATGGCACGCGCGGTGATGGTGGCGACCTCGTCCTTCAGGCCCACTTCGGCGGCGAGCTCGTCGATGCATTCCTGACCGATCATGGTCGAATCCATATCGGCGATCAGCAGGCGCTTGCGCCGCGTTTCCGCATCCTGCACGATCACATCGACGGCGAATCCGTCGACAGCGTCGCGCAACTGCCGCGCGGCCTCGACCGGGTCGGTTCCGTCGCGCAGCGCGATATCGCAGGCGATACCATCGGCCAGCCAATAGAGACCGGACGCCTGAACGGCGGCTGCGGCCTTTTCACCGAGGGCCGCGCTCAGCACCGGATTTGACGGATTGGCGACAAGCGTGGCAACGAGAGCCATGATGAAAAACCTTGAAAGAGGACAGGACACGATCCTGATAACGGGACCGACTGCCAGCGGCAAGTCCGCGCTCGCCGTCCAGCTGGCGCAGGCGCATGGTGGGGTGGTCGTCAACGCCGACAGCATGCAGGTCTACGACACGCTCCGTGTGTTGACCGCGCGACCGGCAGAGGCGGATATGGACGGCGTACCGCACCGGCTCTACGGGCATGTGCCGGCCGGCCGCAGCTATTCCACCGGCGAGTGGCTTCGGGATGTGACGGCGCTGCTCGAAGATCTGCGAGCGGAGGGACAGGTTCCCGTCATCGTCGGCGGCACCGGCCTCTATTTCAAGGCGCTGACGGGCGGCCTCTCCGATATGCCGGCCGTTCCCGATGCGATCCGCTCGTCCCTGCGGGCGCGGCTCCTTGCGGAAGGGGCTGATGTGCTCCACGCGGAACTGGCGAAGATCGACCCTGAGACCGCCGCTGTGCTGAGACCCGGGGACGGGCAGCGGATCGTGCGGGCTCTCGAGGTCTTCGCGGCGAGCGGCCGGTCGATCCGCAGCTTCCAGGACGCGCGCGGCGCGATGGTGGTCGATCCGGATCGATCGCTGAAGATCGTCGTCCTGCCGGATCGCGACGAACTCCGTCGGCGCATCGACCGGCGGTTCGAGGCGATGCTGGAACAGGGTGCGGTGGAGGAGGTCGAAACGCTTCTCGCGCTCGATCTGGCGCCCGATCTGCCGGCGATGAAGGCGATCGGCGTGCCGCAGATCGCAGCGATGCTGCAGGGAACCATGGGCCGGCGCGGCGTGATCGAGACCGCATCGGCTGCCACGCGGCAATATGCCAAGCGGCAGATGACCTGGTTTCGCAACCAGCTGGATGAAAGCTGGCAGCGCGTCGTGCCGTGACGATGGGACGGATGGCGCGGTGGGTGCACTATTTTCGGATCATGCTGCCGAGCGGTTTGCGGAGGAGGCTTTCGCGCAGCGATGGCGCCCGCATCGAGGCGGCAGCGTCATCGAGCCCTTGCGGTGCTGGGGCGGTTGGGGCTGAAGCGTCCGCCTCGCCGCCGAGGATCTGCCGACGATAGGCATTGAAGCGGTCGGCCTGGGGATTCGACAGGGGATCGGTATATTGCGGTTCGACGCGGGGCAGCATGTCCGGGCGGTAGCTTTCGAGCCTGTCCGTCGGGCTTCGTGCGTCCGATCGGGTCGCCGTGTCTGATCGGGTCGACGTGTCTGGCCACTCCGCAGCGCGGTCGGGAAGGGACGGCGGAGCGAGTGGTTCCCCGGCGGAGAACCCGCCGCCCGCCGCCGAATGGGCCGCAAACGACGCCGTTTCGCCGATGGAACTCGCGCGCATGCGCGCGACGATGGTGCGCAGATCGACATTGGCCGGCGTTTCGTCGTCGGCCTTCACAAACCCGCCGGCCGCCTTCGGCAGGCGGTTGTCCGGGATGCGCGCGAAGCGCATGCGCATCGGCACCGAGACCGCTTCGCCGAAAGCGATGGCCTCGCCGTTTCCGATCGAGGAGAGGAAGCTCATGGTCGAGACCGACGAATCCGGGATGGCCGAGCGGATGATGTCCTGGTCGCGATCGTTGGAGAGGCGCATGGCAAAGACCGTGGAGCACTGCGACAGGATGGTCGGGTCCAGTTCGCCGGGACGCTGCGTGATGATGCCGAGCGAGACGCCGTATTTCCGGCCTTCCTTGGCGATGCGGGCGATGGCCTGGCGCGTCGGCAGGAAGCCGAGGGACTGATCCGACGGCACATAGCGGTGCGCCTCTTCGCAGACGACCAGCATGTGGACGCCGCCATTGCTCCAGAGCCCGATCTCGAAGGCCATGCGGCAAAGGACGGAGGCGACCGAATTGACGACCTCCGAGGGAATGCCCGCCAGCTGGAACGTGGTGATGGGGCGCCCTTCGCCCGGAATGCGAAAGATCTTCGCGATCGTTTCCAGGATCGTATCGTTGATCGTGTTCGACGAGAACATGAAGGTGTAGCGCGGATCGTTGACGGCTGCCATGACGCGAACCTTCAGCGACCGGAGCGACGGCTTCTCCCCACGCCCTTCCAGACGACCGATCCGCTCGTCGATCAGTGCGATGAGGTCGGCGATGCGATAGGGCACCGGCGTGTCCGCCGTCAGGGAGCTTTTCTCCGTCTGCCGCCGCATCACGCCGCCGTCGCCCTTGAAGCCTCGCTTGGCCTCGGGAATGAGATCGCGCAGGATGTCGAGTTCCTCCGCAATGGCGGAGCGTCCCCGGAACACGACTTCCGCGAACTCTTCCAGCCGCATCAGCCAGAAGGGCAGGTCCAGCGTGTCTGTGTCGATGACGACGGCATGGTCGGGAAAGGCGGCGGCGAACTCGTTGTGGGGATCGAGGATCAGGATTCGCAGCTTCGGGTCGGCTTCGATCGCCTTTCGCAGGAGAAGCGTGACGGCCGTGGATTTGCCGACGCCGGTGGTGCCGACGACGGCGAAATGTTTCGACAGCATGGAGGGGATGTGGATCGTCGCGTCCAGGCTGTCGTCCTGCGTCAACTGGCCGATGGTGAAGCAACCGCCGCGACCCGTGTCGTAGATGCGGGCAAGGTCGGCGGTGCGGATACGGTGGGCGACGGCGCCAAGATAGGGGTACTGGCTGATGCCGGCGGAAAATGCCTCGCGCCCGTCGATATCGACCCGCACCTCGCCCACGAGTTCCACGTCGATGCGGAAGACATTGTCCTGCTGTTCCGCCCAGTTGTCGTCGCTCGTGCGCATGGAAGAGACGAGGGCGACGACCCGATTGGTCCCGACGGTGATGGACACGAGCCGCCCGACCGACCAGAGTTCGGTCAGCGACGTTTCGCCATTTTCGGCCAGTGCGGCGATGGTCGCGCGGGAACCGTTGCAGGCGATGACGCGACCGAGGAAGCGATTGCCCCGGGCGACCGTATCGCGCCTGTCCGCCTCCGCTGTCCGGCCTTCGGCCTGAAGTTCGTTGTTCACCACGTAGTACCTCGCTTACGTTTCGGAATGTAAGCGTCGGACTTTAAGAAGATGTTTCTCATCGGCTATTTTCATGCGGGGCGGCCTGACCGGATCGGCATCGCCGCAGATGGAACGCGCTCGGGCATGATCGCGGCAAAGGTGTAAAAACCGTTGACGACCTGGCCGAATGCCGGTATCAGTGCGCCCCATGAACATTCAAGCAATCATTCTTGTGGTGGGATCGCGCATGGGCAGGATGGTGTAACCATCCGGCGATAGCCACCCATGCGCAAACCAAGGCTCCTGACGGGGCCTTTTTTTATGCCTTCGAACAAGCAGAGCACAGGATCCAAGACATGTCGGGCGGGAAGAGCGAAATGGATGAAGCGAGCAGGGACGAGAACAGGATGACGGGCGCGGAGATCGTTCTGCGTGCGCTCAAGGACAATGGCGTCGAGGTCATCTTCGGCTATCCCGGCGGTGCCGTCCTCCCGATCTACGACGAGATCCACCAGCAGGAAGACATCAAGCATATCCTCGTCCGTCACGAGCAGGGCGCGGGCCATATGGCCGAGGGCTATGCCCGCTCGACTGGCAAGGTCGGCGTCATGCTCGTCACCTCCGGCCCCGGCGCGACCAATGCCGTGACGCCGCTGCAGGATGCGCTGATGGATTCGATCCCGCTCGTGTGCCTGTCCGGCCAGGTTCCGAGCTCGCTGATCGGTTCCGACGCCTTCCAGGAGTGCGACACGGTCGGCATCACCCGGCCCTGCACCAAGCACAACTGGCTGGTCAAGGACGTCAACGAGCTGGCAGCGACCATCCACGAGGCGTTCCGCATCGCAAAGTCCGGTCGTCCCGGTCCGGTTCTGGTCGATATTCCCAAGGATATCCAGTTCGCGACGGGCACCTACACGCCGCCGTCGGCCGTTCCGATCCAGACGAGCTATCAGCCGAAGATGGATGGCGATATCCGCCGCATCGAGGAAGCGGTCGCGTTGATGAAGACGGCACGCCGTCCGATCATCTATTCCGGCGGCGGCGTCATCAATTCGGGCGACGAGGCGACGCGGTTGCTGCGCGAGCTGGTTTCGCTGACGAATTTTCCGATCACCTCGACCCTGATGGGCCTCGGCTGCTACCCCGCCTCCGGCACCAACTGGCTCGGAATGCTCGGCATGCACGGCACCTACGAGGCCAACATGGCCATGCACGATGCCGACGTCATGATCTGCATCGGCGCGCGTTTCGACGACCGGATCACCGGCCGGCTGAACGCGTTTTCGCCGAACTCCAAGAAGATCCACATCGATATCGACCCATCCTCGATCAACAAGATCGTTCGCGTCGATGTCCCGATCGCCGGCGATGTCGGCCGCGTTCTCGAAGAGATGGTTCGCCTTTGGCACGCCGGATCGGCCGAGCTCGACACGGCGCGGCTGAACGACTGGTGGGGCGACATCGCCCGCTGGCGGGGGCGCAAGTCGCTGTCCTACAAGCAAAGCGCCGACGTCATCATGCCGCAATATGCCATCGAGCGCCTGCATGCGCTGACGAAGGACCGCGATACCTACATCACGACGGAAGTCGGCCAGCACCAGATGTGGGCGGCGCAGTTCTACGGCTTCGAAGCGCCGAACCGCTGGATGACCTCGGGCGGGCTCGGCACGATGGGCTATGGTTTCCCGGCTGCGATCGGCGTTCAGGTCGCGCATCCCGACAGCCTCGTCATCGACATCGCGGGCGATGCCTCGATCCAGATGTGCATCCAGGAAATGTCTTGCGCCGTGCAATACAGTCTGCCGGTCAAGATCTTCATCCTGAACAACCAGTATATGGGCATGGTGCGCCAGTGGCAGCAGCTGCTGCACGGCAATCGTCTCTCCAACTCCTACACGGAGGCGATGCCCGATTTCGTCAAGCTGGCGGAAGCCTATGGCGGCGTCGGCATTCGCTGCGACAAGCCCGGCGAGCTGGACGATGCGATCCTGCGGATGATCGACAGCCCGGCCCCCGTCATCTTCGACTGCCGCGTCGCCAATCTTGCCAACTGCTTCCCGATGATCCCCTCGGGCAAGGCGCACAACGAGATGCTGCTGCCGGACGAGGCCACCGACGAAGCGGTCGCCACCGCGATCGACGCCAAGGGCCGCCAGCTGGTTTGATTGCACGGACGGGACGCGGTAGATTGGCCGCGTCCCGTTTGAAAAGGTGAGGGCGATGGCGAGAGTGAGACTTACGGAAGCTGGCGACTTGCATCTCCCTCTTGAGGTGCGAGAGAGGCTTGGCCTCATTCCCGGCGTGGAACTGGATCTGACGACGAGCGACGGACGGATGATCGCTGTTCCCGTTCAAAGCACGGCAGCGCCGGAGAAGAAAACACTGAGCATGGCGGAGTTTCTGGATCGGATTCCATCCTATGAAGGACCCGCTATCGATGTGACGCAAGCCGTGATCGACGAGGCGGTTCTGGAGGAAGCAAAACGTCGATTTGAGAAAGTGAATCGGCAGTCGCATGACAACGATCACGATTGATACGAATATTCTCTTTCGGATCCTTCTGAAAGACGGCAGTGATCAATGGCAACGTGCGGCGCGGCTTCTGCAGTCTCATCGCGTCGTGATCATCCCCACCGTTCTTCTCGAAACAGAATGGGTTCTTCGGAGTGTTGCGAAATATTCGCGCAGTCGCGTCATGCATCTCTTTCAAGCGATTATGGCATCACACGACTTCGTGATTGCTGAACGAAATGGCATCGAGAAGGCTCTTGCAGCCTTCGAGGCCGGAATGGATCTCGCGGACGCCCTGCATCTCTGCCTCAGTGATGAGGCTACCATGTTCGTCACCTTCGACCGCGATCTCGTGCGGCGGGCAAGACGGCACTCGCCAAATGCCAGCGTCGAACTGGCAGACCTACTCTAGAGGAAACGGACCCAATCTCATGAACGCCCACCTACAGCCGACCGGCTCTGCCTATTTCATCGCCAAGGAAACCGAGATCGCGGAGAAGCACACGCTGTCCGTCCTCGTGGCCAACGAGCCGGGCGTGCTGGCGCGGGTGATCGGGCTGTTTTCCGGGCGCGGTTACAATATCGAGAGCCTGACCGTGTCGGAGACCGAACACGAGGCGCATCTGTCGCGGATCACGATCGTGACGCGGGGGACGCCGCATGTGCTCGAACAGATCAAGTCGCAGCTCGAACGGCTGGTGCCGGTTCACCGCGTCGTGGATCTGACGGTGCGTGCCGGTTCTCTCGGGCATGACCGTCCGATCGAGCGGGAGGTGGCACTGGTGAAGGTCAAGGGCACCGGTGAGAACCGGGCGGAGACGCTGCGTCTGGCCGACGCTTTTCATGCCAAGGTGGTCGATGCGACGGTCGAGCATTTCATTCTGGAAATCACGGGGAAGTCGTCGAAGATCGACCAATTCGTCGCCGTGATGAAGCCGCTCGGCTTGCTGGAAGTCTGCCGCACGGGCATCGCCGCCATGAACCGCGGCGCGCAGGGAATGTAAAAACACGCCTACCGTCAGGGCCTTGAGGCGTTTTCCCGCGAAACCGAATCCGGTTCCTGATCCATTCTTCGAACCCATAAAGCCGCGCGTCCGAAAAGGTGGGCGGCTTTGTCGTTTCAGATCATCTCGAGCGGTCGCTTCCGCGAGGGCGGCGGGAAGGCGGCGTCCAGCGCCAGTCTGTCCTCGTCCGTCAGCCGGATATCGAGGGCGGCCAGGTTCTCGCGGATGCGATCCGGCCGGCCGGTCTTCGGGATCGCGATCACGTCCGGCGTTGCCAGCACGAAGGCGAGGGCGATCTGGGCCGGCGTTGCGCCATGTGCTGCTGCGACGCGATGCAGCGTGGCGTTGCCGAGCAGACGGCCTTCGTCCAGCGGCGAGTAGGCCATGATCGGCATGCGCTTTGCGGCACACCAGGGCAGGAGATCGAAGGCGATGCCCCGGCGCGACAGGTTGTAGAGCACCTGGTCGGTCGCCGCCCGGCCCGGCGCCAGCTGCTCGATTTCCTCCATGTCGTCGACATCGAAATTGGACACGCCCCAGGCGCGGATCTTGCCGTCCTTCAGCAGGCGTTCGAAGGCCTCCAGCGTTTCCGAAAGCGGCGTGCCGCCGCGCCAGTGCAGGAGGTAGAGGTCGATGTGATCGGTGCCGAGCCGCGTCAGGCTGTCCTCGCAGGCCCGCAGCGTCCGGGATGTCGACGCGTTCGACGGCAGGACCTTGCTGACGACGAAGGCATCGCCGCGGCGGCCCGCAATGGCCTCGCCCACCACACGCTCCGCGCCGCCATCCGCATACATCTCCGCCGTATCGATCAGCGTCAGGCCGAGATCGAGGCCGAGCCGGAGACTTGAGACTTCCTGGGATCTCGCGGCTGCGTTTTCGCCCATGTGCCACGTGCCCTGGCCAAGCACGGGAACCGAGGTTCCGTTCGGAAATATGGTGCTGGTCAACGTCGCGGGCATCGGGGCGTCCTCTCTTCCTGGTGAGCGAGGATATAGGCTTGTGTCTGCCGGGCGGAAGAGGCGTCAGCCGAGGTTTGGCCGCGCGCCGGCGCGCTTGGCGACGAAGCGGGCCAGCGGCGGGCCCATGGCCATGACGATCAGCAGCCGAGCCGTCTGCAAGGCCATGACGAAGGCGATATCGACATTGCTGGAGGCCGCGATGATGGCGATCGAGTCCATGCCGCCGGGGCTGGTCGCGAGATAGGCGGTCAGCGGATCGATGCCGGCCGTGCGGGTCAGGATGAACGCGAGGATGCCGGAAATGCCCATCAGCACGAGGATGGAGGCGACCGTGGGCAGGAGCACCCGACGGGCATGCGCGAGGATGGGTCGCGTAAATCCGAGGCCGATGTTCCAGCCGAGGGCCGCATAGCTGATCGCGAGCAGCCATTCGGGGAGATGGATGTGGACGCTGCCGGTGACGCTGAGCAGGCCGCCGATGAGGAAGGGCACGAGGAGGGCGCCGGCGGGGATGCGGAGATACCAGCCGAGCGTGCCGCCAAAGACGGCGACGGCAAGCGTCTGGGCCAGGGACAGGGCCGCAATCGGCTCGAACCAGACGATCGTGGCGGTGGCACCGTCCAGTCCAGCCCAATAGCGCGCGACGAGAGCGGCGGCGGCGGCGACGAAGACCACGCGCAGATATTGCATGAAGGCGACCAGCCGGACATCGGCGCCATAGGCCTCCGCCATGACCATCATCGTGGTGGCGGCACCGGCCGAACAGCCCCAGATGGCGGTCGTGCCGGGAAGGACGTTGAGGCGGGTGATCAGGTAGCCGCTGAGCGTGCTCATGGTGATGACGCAGACGACGATGCCGAGAAAGAGCGGCCAGTTGCTGAGGAAAGTGCCGACGATATCGGCGGTGATGGAGCCCGCGATCATCGTGCCGATCAGCGTCTGGGAGGACAGAACGAGCGCGCGGTGGAGGCGGATCGTGCTGCCGTTGAGGCCGAGAATGCAGCCGGCGACCATCGGACCCATCAGGAGCGCCGCGGGTATGCCGAGCGCTTCGAGGGCCGCAGCGACGGCGATGGAGAGGGCGAGAAGCAGGAACCACTGGACGCGTCGCGAACGCCGGCCAAGCCCGGTCCTGCTTTTCTCGGATTGCAACGTCATCGGGCGGCTCGATTTCTGGCCATTCTCGCTCGGGCAGGTCCAGCCGGGGCATCAGGCTCAGCCGGGTTGTAAGAAGCGCCGCGCGCACTGCGGGCGGGCAGCGGGCGGACCGTCAGCGGGTTAAGAGCCATCGGCCGGTGGAAGTCAAGAATTCTCAAACGTCAAAGGAGGAGGATGCAGCCTCCATTTGCCTTTTCGTTTGCGGCTGCCACAGCGGGCGGCCTCTCGCGCATGCGGGGGGAAAGCGCGCCGGCGGGCTTGCGCTCCGGCGCCGAATCCTGCCACGTCGTTGCATGGAATTTGCACCCCAGCAGGACGAGGCGTTGAAGGCCGTCAGCCAGTGGCTGAAGGCCGGGCGCAAGCCCTTGTTCCGGTTGTTCGGCTATGCCGGCACGGGCAAGACCACGCTTGCCCGCCATTTTGCCGAACATGTGGATGGCGAAGTGCTGTTTGCCGCCTTTACGGGCAAGGCCGCGCAGGTGCTGCGCTCCAAGGGCGCCTCGAACGCCAAGACGATCCATTCGCTGATCTACCGGCCGCGCGGCGAGGAAGAGGTGTCCGACGAGGAAACCGGCAAGACCTCGGTCTCGCCGATGTTCTCGATCAACCGCCAGAGCCCGGTCGCGAAAGCCGCGCTGATCGTCGTCGACGAATGCTCCATGGTCGATGAGGCGCTGGGCAAGGATCTGATGAGTTTCGGTACGCCGATCCTCGTGCTCGGCGATCCCGGGCAGCTGCCGCCGGTGTCCGGCGGGGGCTATTTCACGAATGACGAGCCCGACTATCTTCTGACCGATATTCACCGGCAGGCGCGCGACAATCCTATCATCAAGCTTGCCATGCAGGTGCGCGAAGGCAAGGAGATCATGTTCGGCGACTACGGCACGGCGAAGATCATCCCGAAATCCGAGGTGACGCAGGATCTCGTTCTCAAGGCCGATCAGGTGCTGGTGGGCACCAACAAGACCCGGCGGCGCTACAATACGCGACTGCGGGAGCTGAAGGGGTTCACGACCGAGTATCCGCAATCCGGCGACAAGCTGGTGTGCCTGCGTAACGACCCCGCGAAGGGGCTGTTGAACGGATCGCTGTGGCAGGTGATGACCTCGTCCAAGGAAACGGTGAAGCCGGGCATCAATCTGATGATCCGGCCCGAGGAGGACGACCTCGATCGGGGCGCGGCCAAGATCAAGCTGCTCAAGACGGCTTTCGAGGATGTCGAAGGCGAGATCCCCTGGTCGACGCGCAAACGCTATGACGAGTTCGACTACGGCTATGCCCTGACCGTGCACAAGGCGCAGGGGTCGCAATGGAACGACGTCGTGCTGTTCGATGAGAGCTGGGCCTTTCGCGACACGCGCGAGCGTTGGCTTTATACGGCGATCACGCGTGCGGCGGAAACGCTGACGATTGTGCGCTGAAACGGGCGTTCACGGAGCCGGGCACAACCTGCATCCCCGATCCGCGATAAGCGAATACCAATATCCTCCGCACGAACGTTTGCTTTTTACGGATGAACGTTGCGCTTCAACTCACTGGCGCTGATGATGAATTCTCTCTCGGTCTTCCGCTTGCCCAGAAGTTTTTCCTGACAGAGACGCGCTTCCTTCAGCGCATCCCGGCTCTTCTCCCGGCGATAGGTGTCGGTGATCAGCATGCACTGCATCAGCGGGCTCGATATCCCCTTGTCGACCGCGTAGTGGAAAAGGTCGCCATTGGTCGCAAGTGTCTTGGCGGCCACGCCGAGGCTCTCGAACAGCAGGTCGAAATCGTTCGAGAGATTCTCGTTGTCGATCCACATCTGCGACACGATCTCGCCCGTGGCATCGCTCGACACCCGGACACGCGTCTGCTGATCCGTTTCCGCGGGGCCTATCGAAATGGTGAAGGAGAGGGGGCTTTTCGACGGTGCCTGCCAGGCGAGCGCGTCCGGCTGCGATCCGGGGATGATCACCGTGTAATAATCCATCGCCGCGCGGATCTGCTGGGCAAGGCGCGTCGCAAAAACGTCGTCCCCGTTGGCGGCCGGGCCATCGACCCGAACTGTCACGCGCGGAACGTCGGTATCGTCGGCGTTTGTCGAAAGCGAAAGACGGGCCTGGATCTGCGGACTGACGCCGAGGGCTGTCGAACTCAACGGGGTGAAAAGCAGGAGAGGCAGAAGCGAGATCATCGCGACGGGCGTCGCCAGCGGCGCCGGCAGCCAGCTGGGCCTCGCCCGCTTGCCGATCGACGCTCGAGATCCCGCAGGCGCACCGGCGCGCACCGGCGCCGCTTCGGCAGTGGAGACGTTGGCCGTTCCGGCGGCCAAGGGCACTCCGTGGACGACGGCATCCGGCGCGGGCTTCGACGGCGCGATCGATACGATCGCGCGGGGGGCAGTGGACTCGCCTTCGACATTCGCTTCCGTCGTCAAGGTCGTGACACCTTGAGGGCATGCAGCAGCCGGACGACGCAGATAGACCGGGGCATAGCCGCCCTTGGGGATCTCGATCTGCCAGACGGCATCCTGCCCTTCGGTCTCATAGAAAGCCGTCAGAAGCTTGCGCAGCTTGCCGGCGTGGACGCGGACCAGCGGGTCGCTGTCGGCGTTGAAGGCGTCTGGACGGCGGAAGACATCGACCGCGATCGTGTAGCCTTTCAGCTGCATGGACTGGCCGGCAAGATCCTTGGTGACGACATAGGAGAGGAAAGCACGCAGGCGCTCGGAGCGCGCGAAAGCTGCGCTCGCCAAGACATCGGCAAGCGCCGTGCGGATTTC
Organism: Rhizobium sp. PP-F2F-G48; assembly: GCF_004342335.1. Taxonomy (NCBI): domain Bacteria; kingdom Pseudomonadati; phylum Pseudomonadota; class Alphaproteobacteria; order Hyphomicrobiales; family Rhizobiaceae; genus Rhizobium; species Rhizobium sp. PP-F2F-G48. Next base: position 618,318 of record NZ_SLVH01000001.1, read on the forward strand.
CGTATCGGTGGGTCTGTCCAACGGCTTCAAGACACACTGCCTCCTTTCTCTTTCAACGAGCACCGATCGATTTCGTCTCACGGATGCCTCGGCTCTTCACATCGTCTGTAACGTTGCAGGTCTTCACCCGCGCTTCTCGTTTTGATCTGAGTGAGAAGCATCATCCTACCACATAACGAGGACATTTTCACCAGATACGCGCAGAATAACTCTTCAAGGTTGCGTAATTTTCCACTGACTCTTCAGCGGTATAGGTTGCCGACGAACCCGTCTCCCATCGAGGCATCCGACTCGGTGCGCGCACAGCGCGGCCGGCAGGCCTATTGTTGGTTCAAGCGATCCTTCTAGCAAGACCTGATATCATGCGCGTTTAAAAATGATGTCATTTACTTACTAATGATAGAGAAATAAACCTTTCGCGCACCTTTATGGGACGTCGGCGAACATCGTCCGGATGCAGTCTCCTCGGAGGCGAGCATCCTGGGGTTGTGAAGCGGTGATCTTAAAAGGCTGATCGGCGGCGATGGCAAGCCGCCCACCGCCTCTGGAACGGCGTCCCGGGGAGTGATAGACGTGGCCTGTCGCCTCCGGGCGCCGCTCGCCGTCCCGATGTCTCCGATCTTTCAAGGTGTCACATGCCCGCCAAGCTTTCGGTCAACCTCAATGCGATCGCCATGCTGCGAAACCGCCGCGACCTTCCGTGGCCGTCTGTGGTCGGTATCGGCAAGCAGGCGCTGGAGGCCGGAGCGCATGGGTTGACGGTGCATCCGCGTCCCGACCAGCGCCACATTCGCTTTTCCGATCTCGGCCCTCTGCGGACGCTGATCGACGAGATGTTTCCGCAGGCGGAATTCAACATGGAAGGCTATCCCAATGCCGAGTTTCTGGGGCTGGTGGAGCGCCATCGCCCCGAGCAGGTCACGCTCGTGCCTGACGATCCGGCGCAGGCGACGTCCGATCACGGGTGGGATTTCCGGGCGAACCGGGAGCTTCTGACGGATGTCATCTCCCGGCTCAAGGATCTCGGGCTTCGCGTCTCGCTGTTTGCCGATGGGGATGGCGACCGGGAGGCGCTCGACATTGCACGCGCGACCGGGGCCGATCGTATCGAACTCTACACCGGTCCCTATGGCGGTTGCTTTGGCGCGCCGGATCGGGCGGCCGTCATCGCCCGGGAATTGGGCCGCACGGCGGCAATCGCGCGCGAGCTCGGGCTCGGGGTCAATGCCGGGCATGATCTGACGGTCGACAATCTGCCGCCGCTCGTCGAGCATATTCCCCATCTCGATGAGGTCTCGATCGGGCATGGTCTGACGGCCGATGCCCTGGAATATGGCATGACGGAAACGGTACGCCGTTTCCGTCGGGCCTGCGGCGAGGTTTTCGCCTGACCGCAGACCCTTCGAGAGGTGTCTGACCGATGGTTTAGCCGGCGAGCGCGGCCTTGTTCTCCTCGAGGAACGCCCGGAGGTTTTTCGACGGCCGGCCGTTCAGTGTTTCCACCGAATCCGTGACGATCTCGATGTGGCCGAGGCGCGCGTTCGCGTCGAACGACACGAGTGTCGGGATGAGAAAGGTGGGGACGCCGGCTGCCTCCATCCCGCGTGCGAGCTGCTCGTCCGTGAGGTTCACTACGGCGAGCGGCTTGCCGGAGATCTCGCTGACGAGAGCTGCAATCTCGGCATTGGTGTAGGCGACGGGGCCGGTGAGGGTCAGCGTCTCATTGCCGGTTCGCTCGCCGAGAAGGGCTGCGGCCGTCGCTGCGGCGAGATCCGCCCGTGCGACGTAGGACGTCTTGCCGTCGCCGGCCGACGTGTACCAGGTGCCGGACTGGAGCGCGGTCGGCACGGACAGGAACAGGTTCTCCATGTACCAGCTGTTGCGCAGGATCGTGTATGCGAGACCGGTGGCCTTGATGGCCTCCTCGGTGCCGAGATGATCCGGTGCGAAGCTGACCGCCGATGTCGCAGCATTCGGCAGCGAGGTGTAGAACACGCGGCCGACGCCGGCCTTCCTGGCGGCGGCGACGGCATTTTTATGCTGGCTCAGGCGCTGGCCGGGAACGGCGAGCGCGTCCGTCGAGATGATCAGCGCCTTGTCGATGCCTTGAAAGGCCGCGTCGAGCGTGGCGGCATCATCGAAATCGGCCTTGCGCAGCGTCACGCCTTTTTCGCCATAGGCGGCAAGCTTTGCGGGGTCCCGACTGGCCGCGACGATATCGGCGGGAGCGACCTGACCCGAGGCGAGGAGTTCGTCGAGAACGAGACGGCCGAACTGGCCGGCGGCGCCGGTAACGAGGATCTTGGACATGGACTTGCTTCTCCAGATGACAGGCTCAAGAATGACGGGTGCCGCATTGCAGCGGGAGCCGATGAAAGATATAGTCTCGAAAAGAGACCTGCTCTTTCTTCTTCACTTGGACGCATCTGTAAAGGCGGCAGTTTTTTCGCCGATAGGCACAGAAAGGGAACCGACCCATGAACACGAACGTCCGAAGGGCCCAGGGTACTAGCGCCGTCATCATCGGCGGCGTCGTGTTCGATGCCGCCAATTGCCCCATGCGCGACGTGCTCGGCAATATCGCCGGCAAATGGACGACGCTGATGATCCACGCGCTCAGCGAGGGGCCGATGCGGTTTTCGGCGCTCAAGCGCACCATTCCGGACATCTCGCAGCGCATGCTGACGCAGACGCTGCGCGACCTGCAGCGTGACGGATACATCGCCCGCACCGTCTATCCGACCAATCCGCCGAGCGTCGATTACGCGCTGACGGATCTCGGCCGCTCTTTTCTGGACGTTCTCCTGCCGCTCGTCGACTGGTCGACGAAACACCACGGCACGATCCGCCAGTCTCGCGACGTCTTCGACGCTGCGGGCTGAGCTGCCGTATCAGGCCGCCTGGCGGCAACCGGCCTCGGTTTTCAACTCCGCGGACGCATCCAGAGCGAAGGCCACGGCAGCGCCGGCATGGATGGCGGTCGAATCGAAGCCGGGCAGAGCGAGAGCATCCGGATCGAGGATGAGGCAGATTTCGGTGCAGCCGAGGATGACGGCATCGGCACCCTGCGCCTTCGCCTTGGCGATGACGGCATGCAGCGCGGCGCGCGAGGCGTCGAGGACATGGCCGGCGCAAAGCTCCTTGAAGATGACGTCGTGGACGAGCGTGCGATCCTCGACTGACGGCACCATGACGTCGATGCCGTGACCGGCCATGCGCTCCGCATAGAAGCCATGCTCCATCGTGTAGCGCGTGGCGAGCAGCAGAGGGCGCCGGATGCCGGCGGCAGACATCGCCTGCGCGGTTTCGTCGATGATGTTGATGAGGGGGATACCGATGGCGGCCTGCACCTCTTCAGCCACGAGATGCATCGTGTTCGTGCAGATCAGGACGCAATCCGCGCCGGCCGCTTCCAATGCGCGGGCGACATCGGCGAGACGCTGGGCGGCATCCGTCCAGCGACCTGCCATCTGGAGATCGACGATCGACTGGAAATCGACGGAGTGCAGCAGCACTTCGGCTGAATGCAGGCCGCCAAGATGCGCGCGCACGGCTTCGTTGACCATGCGGTAATAGACAACCGAGCTTTCAAAGCTCATTCCACCGATCAGACCGATCTTTCGCATGGCGCCGTTTCCCCTGCTGAGCTTGCGTTGACGACCATGATGCGGCGGAACGAGCGGCATGTGCTTGCATTTCCCGGCTAAAAAACACTGTTTGACGCACAGGAATTGCGCCATAGAAAAATTTCATGCAATATTTCGGCGCCGGATCCTGTGGAGGCGCATGAATGCTGGACGATCGTGACCGAAAACTGCTCGGCTTGTTGCAGGAGGACGCCGACCAGTCCGTGACGGTGCTGGCGGAGAAAATCAGCCTGTCGCTCTCGGCCTGCTCGCGTCGCATCCAGCGGCTGGAGGAGGCGGGCTATATTGCGCGCCGCATCGCGGTGCTTGATCGCGACCGCATCGGCGTGCCGACGACGGTGTTTGCGTTGATCAAGACGACCCAGCATTCCGACGACTGGATCGACGGGTTTCGCCGGATCATTCGCGACATTCCCGAGATCGTGGAGGTGCACCGCCTGACCGGCAATTACGACTATATTCTGAAGATCGTGCTGCCGCGCGTCGAGCACTACGACGTCATCTACAAGCAGATCGTGCGCAAAACCGAGCTCTTCGACGTCTCCGCGTCGATCTCCATGGAGGTCTTGAAAAGCGGGGCCGCATTTCCGGTCGATTACGCCGTGTAACGGTTCTTTCTCGGCACGGTGAGGAGCGTATCTTCGTTGCCTTGAGACAGGGCACCGTCGCGCCTTTTGGTTCACGCAAGAATTTTCCACCTCTCCGGCTTGACCGCCTGATCCACATTCGGCATAAGAAGAACCGTACCGTACGGTACTAATCTGGAGGTTCTCGTCGTGTCGTCCCTGTCCACCCAGCCGGAATTTTCGCCGCGCCAGAACGCCGTTCTGGATAGCGCGTTGCGACTGCTGGTCGATGGCGGCGAACGGGCGCTGACGACGGCGGGTGTCGCGCGGGCGGCGAACTGCTCCAAGGAAAGCCTCTACAAGTGGTTTGGCGATCGCGACGGCATTCTGTCGGCGATGATCGGTTATCAGGCGAGCAAGGTGCGCACGCTGGAAGAGCGGGCGGAAACGCTGACCGTGGAGAGCCTGCGGGCGCATCTCGTGGTTTTCGCGCGCGATCTGCTCGACGTTCTCAGCGGCGACGTTTCGCTGGCGCTGAACCGTCTTGCGATTGGGCAGGCGAGCCGCGACGGCTCGCATCTCGGGCAGATGCTGCAGGAGCGCGGTCGTCGGCAGATCGGCAAGCGGGCCGGAGGGTTGCTGGATGCCGGCCGCAGGGCAGGGCTCCTGCGGTTCGACAATGGTGAGGAAGCCTACGGCGTTCTCTACGGGCTCATCGTCACCGACCTGCATCTCCGCATGCTGCTCGGCGAGGACGTGAAGCCGACACAGCAGGATTTCAGCCGCAGGGCGGAGCGGGCGGTCGACGCCTTTCTCGATCTCTACGGCACGAAAAGACAAACGGCCAAGCCCTGAAGGCGGCCGAGATTTCAACAAGGGAAGGATACATTCCATGCGCGTCTATTACGATCGTGATGCCGATCTCAATCTCATCAAGTCCAAGAACGTCGTCATCGTCGGCTATGGCAGCCAGGGTCGCGCCCACGCGCTGAACCTCAAGGACAGCGGCGCCACCAATGTCGTCATCGCGCTCAAGGCCGGCTCCCCGACCATCAAGAAGGCCGAAGCCGACGGCTTCAAGGTCATGACCGTCGCCGAAGCCGCCAAGTGGGGCGACCTCCTGATGATGGCGACCCCGGACGAGCTTCAGGCCGACATCTACAAGGCCGACATCGCCGGCAACATCCGTGACGGCGCAGCCATCGCGTTCGCACACGGCCTCAACGTCCATTTCGGCCTCATCGAGCCGAAGGACACGCTCGACGTCGTCATGATCGCGCCGAAGGGCCCGGGCCACACGGTGCGCGGCGAATACCAGAAGGGCGGCGGCGTTCCCTGCCTCGTCGCCGTCGACAAGGACGCTTCGGGCAACGCGCTCGATCTCGCGCTGTCCTACGCCTGCGGCGTCGGCGGCGGCCGTTCGGGCATCATCGAGACGAACTTCAAGGAAGAGTGCGAAACCGACCTCTTCGGCGAACAGGTCGTTCTCTGCGGTGGTCTGGTCGAGCTGATCCGCGCCGGCTTCGAAACGCTGGTCGAAGGCGGCTATGCGCCGGAGATGGCGTATTTCGAGTGCCTGCACGAAGTGAAGCTGATCGTCGACCTGATCTATGAAGGCGGCATCGCCAACATGAACTACTCGATCTCCAACACGGCCGAGTGGGGCGAATACGTCACGGGCCCGCGCATCATCACCTCGGAAACGAAGGCCGAGATGAAGCGCGTCCTGCACGACATCCAGACCGGCAAGTTCACCTCCGATTGGATGCAGGAATACCGTTCGGGCGCTGCGCGCTTCAAGGGTATCCGCCGCATGAACGACACCCACCAGATCGAGGAAGTCGGCGCCAAGCTGCGCGGCATGATGCCCTGGATCGCCAAGAACCAGCTGGTCGACAAGGCCCGCAACTAAGCCTCTTCCTTCATCGGAAACGGCGATGCCGGGCAGCCTTGCCCGGCATTTTCGTTCCCGCTGTATCCGCGTTCCCAAGACTGTTTTTGCAGCGCAAAATCGATTGTGCTTTGCAAAACAGGTAATTAAGGGTTGCATGATCGCGCGGTTGGGCGCACACTTTGCCTGTCTCGTTCCACATCGAGGAGGATAGTGTGATGACGACCGTGATGGAGTATTTCGCCTGGTTCGACTTTGCGATTCTCTGCGCCATCGGCGCCCTGATCGCGTGCAGCATGACATCCGGCAGCGCTTGAGGCCTGTCGGCTAGGCTGACATCCGGCGACAACGGGTTAGACGTCCCGTTGCCTCTGGAAAGAACACGCCGGGCATTCGTGCCCGGTGGTCCACGGTGTCTGCTGCCACGCGGTCCGCTCCTGCAAGCCCTCCCGCCATCGCTCTCCGCATGATCTGCAGCCTCTCTCTGGCCGCGTCGATCGATGCGGATTTTTTACGCTGATTTAGGTCAGCATTGTTGACTTATTCCACCTGCCGTGATGTGGTTCGGCAAAAGCATCATCGAGGAAATATCCATGCTGGACTGGGAATCCATTTTCGCAACGCGCTCGAGCCGTATGCGCGCGTCGGAAATCCGCGAACTTCTGAAGCTGCTCGATCGCCCCGACATCATCTCCTTTGCCGGCGGTATTCCGGACCCGGCGCTGTTTCCGGACGCGGAATTCAAGACCGCCTATGCCGACATCTTCTCCGGGCCGGCCGTCGGTGCCGCGCTTCAATATTCGGTGAGCGAAGGCTACCTTCCGCTGCGCGAATGGCTGGTCGGCGAGATGGCGAAGATCGGCATGCCCTGCGAAGCGGAAAACATTCTCATCACCTCGGGTTCGCAGCAGGCGCTCGATTATCTCGGCAAGCTTTTCCTGTCGCCGAACGATACGGCACTGGTGACATGGCCGACCTATCTCGGCGCGCTGCAGGCCTTCAATGCCTATGAGCCGAATTACGACCAGTTGACGCCCGGCGGCAACCGGACGCCGGCGGCCTATCAGGAGACGGCGGCCAAGGCCGGCGGTCGCGTCAAGTTCGCCTATCTCTCGGCGGACTTCTCCAACCCGACCGGCGAGACCGTGTCGCGCAGCCAGCGCGAGGCGCTGATCGACATGGCCGACGAGATGGATATCGCCATCATCGAGGACGGCGCCTACCAGTCGCTGCGCTTCAACGGCGATGCGATCCCACCGATCCTCGCACTTGAAATCGCCCGCAAGGGTGCCATCAACGAGACCCGCACCATCTATAGCGGCTCGTTCTCCAAGACGCTGGCACCCGGCCTCCGGGTCGGGTTCGTCGTGGCCGCCATGCCGGTCATCCGCAAGCTGGTCCTGATGAAACAAGCGGCCGACCTGCACTCCTCGACCATCAACCAGATGGCGATCTGCCATGTGGCCGAACGCGGCTTCGATCGGCAGGTCGACAAGATCCGCTCCGTCTACAGCCAGCGCCGCGATGCGATGCTGAAGGCGCTGGAGACGCACATGCCCGACGGCGTCTCCTGGACGCGTCCGGAAGGCGGCATGTTCGTCTGGCTGACCCTGCCGGTCGGCATGGAGGGGGCGGCGCTTCTCGCGAAGTCGCTGGTCACCGCCAAGGTCGCGTTCGTGCCCGGAAAGGCGTTCTTCGCCGATGGATCGGGTGCCAACACGCTGCGTGTCAGCTTCTCCTGCGCCAATGAGACGATGATCGAGGAAGGCATTTCGCGCCTCGCCACGCTCATCCGCGGCGAAATCCTCGCCAAGGTCGCCTGATCGCTCTGATCGCCCTGATCATCTGCCAGACCTGATCGTCTGCAAGCCTTGCTCTATATATTCGCGTACCACTCTGTCATGAGGGTGGTACGCGGCTTCTCCGCGTGGTGAAAGCGAAGAGGACGATCGATGCAGGGCCAGAGCGATGCCACAAAAGCTTTTCTTTCCGAACTCGCCGGGCGCTTCCAGCTGAGCGAGAACGCCGTGGCGGCGATGCTCGTCGCGGTGAAGCGCGGACACGGCACCATGGCCCAGTTCGATATCGCCGAGCTTGGCGGCCACGGGCAATGGATGCGCGGCGGCATGACCATGGTTGGCGATATGTTCAATCACGGACTGAAGAACACGGTCGACAATCTTTGCAACAGTCTGGCCGAAGCCCTGTCGTCCGGGCGGATCGAGGTTGCCGGCGCCTCCACCGGGCAGCATGCCTGGTGGCCGCAATGGCTGGGCGTGCCCTCCAGCACCGGCGCGCAGAACGACAGCGCCTATGCCGTCTTTCCCTCCCAGCACTGCCTGGCCATCAAGGACGGCGACGGCGTGACGCTTTACGACACCGAGGACCATCTGATCTCGGGCGTCGGCCAGCAACAGGGCGTCGGGGGCTCGCAGACCTTCACCAGCCAGCGCGGCTCGTTTTCGGTGTCCAGCCTCCGCCGTCTCAACAATGGCGGCGACCTGCCCGGCGCGGAGCCGATGCCCGATCAAGCCACGAGCCACGCCGGGGCGGGCTACACCGCTGCGCCGATCTCATCCACGCCAATCTCATCCACGCCGGCCTACCAGCCGGACGCCGCTGCCAGCGGATATGCGGCCGAAAGCTGGTCTGCCGCCCAGTCGGCGCCGCTCGCCGCGATCGATCCCGCGAAGACGTCTCTCGAGGAGCGTCTCGTGGACGCGGCAGAGGCTCGGCCACAGGCGCCCGGTCCGTCCTCCTCCTCCGATGGCCTGCAGATCATCGCCTTGATCGAAAAGCTCGCGGCGCTGAAAACGGCGGGCATCTTGTCGGAAGAGGAGTTTTCGGCGAAGAAGGCCGAACTTCTCAAGCGTCTTTAGACGACGCCAGAACGGCGGCGGATATGCAATCCGTCGCCGTTCGATTTTCCGCTCACGCCTTGGCGATATGCGGGCCGAGCAGCGAGAGGTCGGCCTCGCCGAGGCGATCCGCTGCCGTCTGCATCTGGTGCCAGTAGGGGTAGAGGATGGGCGGGGCGCTGACCGTGTCCAGCCGGGTGCGCTCCTCAGCCGTGAGTTTGAGATCGGCGGCGGCGAGATTGTCGCGAAACTGCGCCTCCGTTCGCCCGCCGATGATGACCGACGTCACCGCCTTGCGGCCAATCAGCCAGGCCAGCGCCACCTGCGCGGCCGACACGCCGCGGCTCTCGGCGATCTCGACCAGCACGTCCACGATCGCCCAGAGGCGGTCCACGTCGCGGATCGGCGGTTCTGTCCAGCCGGCGGCCTGGCGGCTGCCCTCCGGGGTGTGGTTGCGGCGATGCTTGCCGGACAGAAGCCCGCCGGCGATCGGGCTCCAGACGAGGACGCCCAGGCCCTGATCGATCGAAATCGGCAAGAGCTCGTATTCGGCCTCGCGGGCTTCCAGCGTGTAGTGGATCTGCTGGCTGACGAAGCGATGACGGTGATCGCTCGCACTGATGCCCATGGCCTTCATGATGTGCCAGCCCGAGAAATTGGAGCAGCCGATATAGCGCACCTTGCCGTGCTGCACGAGCGTGTCGAGCGCCGCCATCGTCTCCTCGAGCGGCGTCTGCCCATCCCACTGGTGGACCTGATAGAGGTCGATCACATCGGTGTTCAGCCGCTTCAGGCTCGCCTCGCATTCGCGGATGAGATGGTGGCGCGAGAGGCCCTGATTGTTGATGCCGTCGCCCATTGGAAAGCGGGCCTTGGTCGCAATCAGCACGTCGTTCTTGCGCTTGCCGCCGAGGACCTCGCCGATGATCTCCTCCGAGGCGCCGGCGGAATAGGCATTGGCGGTGTCGATCAGGTTGACGCCGGCGTCCAGACACATGTCGATCAACCGTCGCGCCTCGTCCACACCCTGGCTGCCGACCATCGAGGCCCAGCCTTTTCCACCCATGGTCATCGTGCCCATGGTGATGGTGGAGACCTTGAGACCGGAGCGGCCGAGATTGCGGTATTCCATGCTGTTTCCTCCTGTTGATGCGTCGTGCCGCGGCAGATAGGGCGGTGCCGGTCGTCCGGAAATGCGGCGGCCGGCAGATGAGCACATGCTTGCGCGTATGGCTGCCTTCAGCGCTTGCCTCTCGGGCCAGCCCGTCTATGGTCGGGGACGAGACAGCGGATGCCTTCATGACCCTTCGACTTGCCACCTTCAACATCGAAAACCTCATGCGCCGGTTCGATTTTTCCGGCTTCCGCAACCCGTCCAAGCAGGATCGCGTGCTGCGGCTGTTCGATATCGGCAACGAGGCGGCTTACGAGCGTCTCGAGGAAGCGCGCACGATCACGCACGCCGACGATACGCGGCAGATGTCGGCGCTGGCGATCGCCGATTGCGACGCGGATATTCTCTGCCTGCAGGAGGCCGACGACATGGCCGCGCTGGAGGCGTTCGAATATGGCTATCTCTATCGGATGATGGGCAGCGGCTATCGCAAGAAGGTGCTGATCGAGGGGAATGACGGGCGTGGCATCGACGTGGCCGTGATGATGCGGGAGGCGACGCGGGACGGCGAGGCGATCGTCTGCACCAGCGCAATTTCGCATGCCGCCCTGACCTATGCCGATCTCGGCCTGCACGATGCGGAGATCAAGCGGACGAACGTGCCGGAGGACCGAATTTTCCGGCGGGACTGCCTGCAACTCGAGTTGACCATCGGCGGACGACCGCTGACTGTGTTCGTGGTGCATTTCAAATCGATGGGTCCGAACCGGGACGGCGTGGACGGCAGGTCGTCCACCATGCCGGTGCGGCGTGCGGAGGCGCTTGCCGTGCGGCGCATCGTCGAGAAGCGGTTTCCGGGCCAGACGCGGACGGCAAATTTCGCGATCTGCGGCGACATGAACGATTATCGCGAACGCATCGACGTGACCGGCGATCGACGGAGCGGTTATGGTTTCGTCCCGGCCGTGGACGCATCCGCCGCGCTCGACGTGTTTGCGGCGGACGGCTTCGCCGAGAACGTCGTGCAGCGGCGGCCGGTGCTCGATCGCTGGACGCTGTTCCACAGCCGTGGCCCGGCCGAGCGCCATCTCTGCCAGCTCGATTACATCTGGCTGTCGCCCGCTCTTGCGGCCCGCAACCCGCATGCCGTGCCGGAGATCATCCGCGCCGGGCAACCTTACCGCACCGTTTTTCCGCCCGGGCAGGATGTCGAGCGATATCCCCGCATCGGCTGGGACCGGCCGAAGGCGTCGGATCACTGCCCCGTCGTGGTGGCGCTCGATGTCTGAGATGCCGCATATTCCCCCGGCAAGCTCGTCCGGGATCGCAGACGGTTGGCCCGGGGAGGGCGTCATCTTCCCCGTCACCGGCATCGACCTGCGCGTCCTGCCGGGCCCGCATCCCGTTATCGCGCAGCATGGACCTGACATTGCGCAGAACTGGGAGCGGGAGCATGCCGCCAATCCCGCGCTCTTCAATGGCGAGATGGTGCTGCAGCATCGCCTCACCGTTCGATCCGGAACCATCGTCGGCGAAGGCTATCTCGCGCCCTATGCGGCCTTCCTCTGGTGGCGTTCGGCCGCGCGTCCGCCCGTTGCCTGCCATCTCGCTGCGGTGCCGGTGATCGAGACCTCGGACGGTGCCGTCATTGCCGTGCGGATGGGCGCGCATACCGCCAATCCCGGCAAGATCTATTGCGCGGCCGGGTCCATCGACGCCTCCGATCTCGTGGAGGACGCGCGTGGCCTCGTGTGCGACGTGCCCGGCAACATGCGCCGCGAGGTTTTGGAGGAGACCGGATTGGATATCGGCGAGGCGGTGCCGGGGCCGTTTGAGGCGCTACAGATGAGCGGCTCCGCCACGCTGTTTCGCAGGCTTCGCTTTGCCGAAACATCGGCCTCCATCCTGTCGCGCATCGCGCGCCATGTGGAGACCGCCGACGACGACGAGATCGACGGTGCGGTCGCGATCTTCGACGCCGATCCGCAGGCGCACAACTACCAGCCCTTTATGCGGGTGATTCTCGCGCACATCTTCGGAAGGCATCGATGACGATTTTGCCTTGCCCGCGGCGGAGCGCGAAGGCAAGGTCCGGTGGCGGCTGACCGTCAGAGGCGGTCGCAGGAATGGGAGAACGGATTTGGCACGCCGATACGCGATCTACGACGTCTTCACGAAGGAAAAGCTTCAGGGCAATCCGCTTGCCGTGGTGTTCGACGGCGACGGGCTTTCGAGCGAGGCGATGCAGGCGATCGCCGGCGAATTCAACCTTTCGGAGACGGTTTTCATCTGCCAGGCGGACAATCCGACCTCCGCCGCGCGGTTGCGGATCTTTACCCCGGGCACCGAGCTTCCCTTTGCCGGACATCCGACCGTCGGCGCGGCCGTGGCCCTGGCGGAGGCGGCGCAGGCCGGCGAGGGCGTCAATCGCGATCTCGTCCATGTGCTGGAGGAGAATGTCGGTCCGGTGCGCTGCGCGGTGAAGCTGCGGCCGGGGGAGGCCGGCTTTGCCGAGTTCGACCTGCCGCGCAAATCCGTGCGGCTCGATGCCCGTTTCGATATCGGCCGCATCGCCGATGCCCTCAGTTTGAAGACGACGCAGATCGGGTTCGAAAACCACGTCCCCGCTCTCTGGAGCGCGGGCGTGCCCTTCGTGGCAATCCCCCTGCACGACCTCAAGGCCATGGCCGAGCTGGAGTTCGATGCGGCGCGATGGGAGCAGATCGCGCCCATGGCCGACGGGCGGCTGGCCAGCGCCTATCTCTATTGCCGCGGCGGCATCAATCATCACGCCCGTTTCCACACGCGCATGTTTGCGCCCGCCATGGGCGTCCACGAGGATCCCGCGACCGGGTCGGCGCTCGCCGCCTTCTCGGCGGCCATCCACTGTTTCGATCAGCTCCCGGAAGGGCATCATAGCTATCTCGTGGAGCAGGGCGTGGAAATGGGCCGTCCGTCCTACCTTCATCTTCATCTGGATATCGGCAATGGCGGCATCGTCGGGGCGCGGATCGGCGGGCAGGCGGTCAAGATCGCCGCCGGCGAACTTTATCTCTGATAAGTTTGCGCTTTCCACGAATTCCTATGCGGGACAACTGGACAAGCTGCGCGAAGGCCTTTATACGCCGCGTCAGACAGCAGCGATGCCGTCTTAGTGGGTGATTAGCTCAGTTGGTAGAGCAGCTGACTCTTAATCAGCGGGTCGTAGGTTCGAACCCTACATCACCCACCAAATTTTTCCAGAATCCTGTTTTTATCAATTGTTTAAGGCCTGTGCCGATCTGGTGGCGGATGTCTGCGGCAGCACAAACCTGCCATGGTAGTATATCGAGAAGGCAGGCTTCACCTTACATGGAAGCGGTGGACTCAGGCTTCGATCAGGTCGACGCCTTCTTCCCGCAGCCGGCGGGCGGTCAGCAGAACGTCGCGCAGATGGGCCGTCATGTTGTCTCCGGCGGCGATGACGTCGCCCGCCTCGATGGCGTCCACGATGGCGCGATGCTGCTGGAGCAGCAGTCTCAAATGCGACGGATCGGGAAGGTTCAGATATCGGACGCGGTCCACCTGAAGCTTGACGGACTGGATGATGCGCCAGCTCTTCGATAGGGAGGCCTCCTCGCAGAAACTGCGGTGGAAGGTCTCGTCGAGTTCGCGGAACTGATCGAGCGCCTCCGCGGCGACCGCCTTTTCCTGATCGTAGAGGTTGCTCTTGATCTCGGTCAGGAAGTGCTTGGAGCAGCCGGCCGCGAGGCGCTTTGCGACTGCAACTTCAAGGCTTTTGCGGATGAACTGCGCTTCCTCGACATCGCTGAGACGGATGGGGGCGACGAAGCTCCCGCGTTGCGGAAGGATGTCGATCAGCCCCTCGTCGGCCAGCCGGATCAGAGCCTCGCGAACGGGCGTGCGGCTGACGCCGAGCTGTAGCGAAAGCTCTTTCTCGCTCAGCGCTTCCATCGGCATCATGGCCAGCGTGATGATCGCCCGCCGGAGCTTCTCGTAGATCTGCGCGGTGATGGGAAGGCGGGGATTGATGGTCAAATCCAGCGCGGGTGCAAACGTGCCTGTCTCTTGAGCCGATATGTCTGCGACGCGCTTCGTCACCATTTCGGAAAACCCTATTTTTGTCATTCCTATTGTAATTGCATAGTTTCGGACGGATTTCCACGCCCCGCACCCCAATCGGGTGATATGGTAGTATATTAATTTGGAAAGGCGGTGCCGCCGGGTGCTGGTCGCCCGTACGGCCGCTGACGCTTCCGTCGCTGCGAGCCTCGGCTTGGCGTGGCATGGCGTGGCGTGGCGATGAAATTTAAGTCCCGACTTTCATGTTAGCAAACTCTTCATCTAAAAGAGCGATTATACGTCACACTTTCAGGGGGAGCGTGACGTGGCTGGGCTTTTTACTTCGACATCCGACAAGGTCCTGGACGCGCTCGATCTTTCATTCGCCATCATCGAATTCGATCCCTCGGGGAAGATCCTGAAGGCGAACAAGAATTTCTGCGATCTCATGGGCTATGCCGAGCGTGAGATCGTCGGGCAGAACCACCGGATCTTCGTCGATACGGACTATGCCGCGAGCGGCGACTATGCCGCTTTCTGGAAGAAGCTTCGGGATGGCACCTTCGTCTGCAGCGAATTCATGCGCATCGCGAAGGATGGCTCCGAGATCTTCATCCGCGGCAATTACAACCCGATCAAGAACGCGTCCGGCAAGGTCGTGAAGGTCGTCAAATTTGCCAACGACATCACGGCGACGAAGCTTGCGGGCATGGATACCGGCGCCAAGATCGATGCGGTCTCACGCGCTCAGGCGATGATCGAGTTCAAGCCGGACGGGACGATCATCACCGCCAACGACAATTTCCTGACGGCGCTCGGATACAGCCTCGGCGAAATCGCCGGCCGGCATCACAGCATGTTCGTCGATCCGGCGTACCGCGCATCGGCCGCCTATACGGCGTTCTGGACAAAGCTGAACGCCGGCGAATTCGTCTCGGACGAGTTCATGCGGATCGGCAAGAACGGGCAGGCCGTCTTCATCCAGGCATCCTACAATCCGGTTTTCGATCTCAAAGGCCGGGTCATCAAGGTCGTGAAATTCGCAACCGATGTCACCGAGCGCGTCATGAACGTCGATCGCCTGGCGGACAGTCTCTCCAGGCTTGCCGAGGGCGATCTGAGCCAGCAGATCGAAAAGCCGTTCCTGCCGAGCCTCGACAAGCTGCGAACCGATTTCAACGCGGCCTGTCGCAAGCTTGAAACCGCCCTCAAGGCGGTCCGGACGAATGCGGAAGCGATCGCGTCGGGCGCAGACGAGGTGCGGACGTCGGCGGACGATCTCGCCCGCAGAACGGAACAGCAGGCCGCCTCCGTCGAGGAAACCGCGGCCGCGCTCGAACAGATCACCACGACGGTCAAGGGGTCCAGCAAGCGTGCCGAAGGTGCCGGCGTTCTCGTCGGTCGCGCCAAGGAAAGCGCCGATCACTCCGGCGATGTCGTGCGCGAAGCCATTTCGGCGATGGACAAGATCGACAATTCCTCCCGCGAGATCGCCAATATCATCGGCGTCATCGACCAGATCGCGTTCCAGACCAATCTTCTGGCGCTGAATGCCGGTGTCGAGGCTGCGCGTGCCGGAGAGGCGGGCAAGGGCTTTGCCGTGGTCGCTCACGAGGTGCGGGAGCTGGCGCAGCGGTCCGCCGGTGCGGCCAAGGAGATCAAGGCGCTCATCACCACGTCGAGCGCGCATGTCGAGAGCGGCGTGTCGCTCGTCAGCAAGGCCGGCGAAGCGCTGCAGACGATTGCCGGCCACGTGCAGCACATCAACGAAGATATCAGGGCCATCGTCGAGGCGGCTCGGGAACAGTCGACCGCGCTCGGCGGGATCAACCAGGCCATCAATACGGTCGATCAGAGCACGCAGCAGAATGCGGCGATGGTCGAGCAACAGACGGCTGCGAGCCACGGTCTTGCCGAAGAAGCAAGCGCGCTCTTCCAGCTGCTGGAACAGTTCCGGTTCGACGACAAGGGTGCCCATCGCGGAACCTCGACGCCGCGTGACGGCCGCAGCAGGTTCGCCGCCTGATTAAGCGGCGTTCCCCCGACGCCTTCTCCATCTTCTAAAGGCTCACGTCGCGATACCTGTCATTTCGACGCCAAAAATGTTGACAAAACAACAGATCATGGTCGAATAAAGATGACAACTTATTGCGGAGGCCGTCATCTTGCTGGTCATACTTGCCGACGATCTCACAGGCACGCTCGATGCCGCCGCGCCGTTTGCCGCGCGGGGCCTGACTGTCGAGGTCGCCCTCGTTCCGGCTGCTATCCCCGAGGCCCTGGCAGAAAGCCCTGATGTCCTGTCGATCAACGTCCAGTCGCGCGAAGTCGGGGCGGAGGCTGCGCAGGCGGCGACGCGGACCATTCTGGCTGCCCTGCCTGCCGGTGTCGTGCTCTTCAAGAAGGTCGATTCGCGCCTGAAGGGCCATATCGCCGCCGAACTCGACGTGACGCCCTTTCGCAATGCTTTGGTGGCGCCGGCGATCCCGGATTTCGGCCGCGTCGTCATGAACGGTGAGGTCCGTGGCTTCGGCGTCGATCTGCCGATCCCGATCGCCGACCGTCTCGGCGGCCACGCCGGGAAAGCGCGGATTCCGGAGACGGCCGATATGGCCGGGATGGCGGCGCAGCTCGATGCGGCGCTGGCGGAGGGCGTCGATCTCCTGGTTGGTGCGCGCGGACTGGCCGAGGCCCTGGCCATGCGCATGACCGGGCACGTGCCGGCGCGTGCCGCGACGATCCCGGCCGGACCCGGCCTCTTCGTCATCGGCTCGCGTGATCCGATCACGCTTGCACAAATCGACCATCTCCGCGCCCGCCATGCGCCGGCCTATCTCGCGGCGCCCAATGGACGCCCGGCCTCCCCAGGGGTCGAGAGCGCGTTCCTCACACTCGTTCAGGCCGTGCCCGGCGAGCAGGACATTTCGTCCGCTGACGTGGCGCTGCATCTGGCTGCCGGCGTCTTTCCAGAGTTGGTGCCGGCGTCTGCCACGCTGGTGCTTTCGGGCGGCGCGACGGCGGAAGCGGTTCTGGCGCGGATGGGGATCCATCGGTTCCGCCTGCTCGGCGAATGCCTGCCGGGGCTTGGCGTTGCTTTTGCGAACGGGCATTGCATTATCGCGAAATCCGGCGGTTTCGGCGGCGCGGAAACGCTGAGCGAGATCGCGGCCCAGATGCTTCGCGACGGGGGTTGAGGAATGGGACTGGAAGCGGGAACGACACGCAAGAGCCTCGGCGACGTCGTCTTCGAGCGGATGCACCGTGCCATCAAGTCGGGCGCCTACCAGCCGGACGAGCGCCTGCCGACGGAGCATGATCTGGCGGCGGAGTTCGAAGTGTCCCGGCCGATCATCCGCGAGGCGCTGCGGCGGCTGCGGGAGCAGGGCCTGATCTATTCGCGCCGGGGTGCGGGAAGCTTCGTGCGGGCGCTGGGGTTGAAGGAGCCGCTCGGGTTCGGGCAGCTCGAAAACGTCGCCGATCTCTTGAACTGCTACGAGTTTCGCCTGACGCTCGAGCCGGCAGCGGCCAGTGCGGCTGCCGCGCGGCACACGGAGGCGAGCCTGACGGCCATCCGTCAGGCTTTGGAATTGATGCGGGACGCCACCAACCGGCAGTCCCATCGCGTCGATGCGGATTTCGAGTTCCATCTCGCGATCGCCCGCGCGGCGCGCAATTCCTATTTTTCGACCGCCATGGAGGCCCTGAAGGAGCATATCGCCGTGGGCATGAAATTCCACGGCGCCTCGGTCAAGCGCGACAGCGCCGGGCTTGCCCGCGTGTTCGGCGAGCACGAGGCGATCGCCAAGGCGATCGCGTCCGGCGATGGTCCGCTTGCGGGCGAGTTGATGCGGGAGCATCTGACCGGGTCGCGCGAGCGGCTGTTTCCGAACTGACGCCAGACAAGTCTTGATCTTCGGTCACAGGTTCGCCCCCGAAATCGACGCCGATGTCGGGGGCGATATCTGGGGGCGATGTCCGGGCGCCGCGCTCCGTGGCCGGTCAGTAGGCGGCGCGGTAGATCGCCAGAACATCCTCGACGCTCATGTCGATCGGGTTGTTGTCCATCAGGCGGCGGTTGGCATGGGCGTCGGATGCATAGATCGGCAGATCCGCCTCCGTGGCGCCGTGCGCGCGCAGCGACATCTCGATGCCGAGATTGCGACAGAAGATGTGCGCCTGACGCAGGAGGTCGTCCTGCGACAGCCGTTCGCCCGCGCCGAGGCCGAGGGCTTGCGCGACCTCCGCGGATTTCTCGGCTGCGACCGGCTGGTTGAAGGCGAGGACCTGCGGGAAGATGATGGCGTTCGCCAGACCGTGCGGCAGGCGGAGCCGTGTTCCGAGCGGATAGGCGATGGCATGACCGGCGGCGGTGTTGACCGGCCCGAGGCAGATGCCGCCGTAATAGGAGGCGAGCATCATGCCCTCGCGGGCTTCGGTATCCGTGCCGTCGCGCACGGCGCGGGCGAGGAACCGTCCGACGAGGCCGAAACCCATGCGGGCGAAGCCGTCGATCATCGGATGGGCGCGGCGGTTGGTAAAGGCCTCGACGCAGTGGGCCATGGCATCGACGCCGGTGGCCGCCGTCACGGACGGCGGCACGGAGTAGGTGAGTTCCGGATCGAGCACGGCGACATCGGCGATCAGATGCGGGCTTTCCACCGCGATCTTGTTGCCCTTTTCCGGGTCGGTGATCAGCGAGCGGATGCCGGCCTCCGATCCCGTGCCGGCGGTGGTCGCGACCTGCACGAGGCGCGTGCGGCGTCCGGCGACCTTGTTCGGCCCGGCAACATCGGCGAGCGTCTGGTCGCCATCCCAGAGCGCGGCCACGAGCTTGGCGACGTCGAGAACCGAGCCGCCGCCGAGGCCGACGATCAGATCCGGACGGCAGCTGCGCGCAGCCTCGATCGCGGCGTTCAGCGTGGCGATATCGGGCTCGCCGGGAATGGCGTCGAAAACGGTGATGCGGCCCTTCAGTTGCAGCCGGTCGATGAAGCCGGCGGTGATCGGGGTGGCGATGACCAGCACGGAGGCCGCATCCGCGGCCCAGCCGCCGACCTCGCGAATGGTGCCGGCGCCGACGATGAGGCGGCGCGGCTGGTGAAGGGTGATGGGAGCGATCGCCATGGCGGTCATCCTTGCTGTGCGGGGTCGGCGCGGCCGGCCACGAGCTTGCGGGCATAGGCGATGGCTTCGTTCATGTTGCCATGATTGGCGATGCCCTTGCCGGCGATGTCGAAGGCGGTGCCGTGATCGACCGAGGTGCGGTCGATCGGCAGATCGACGGAGACGTTGACGGCGGTGTCGAAGGCCACGAGCTTGATCGGGATGTGTCCCTGGTCGTGATACTGCGCGACGATCAGATCGAACGCGCCGGTATAGGCCCGATGGAAGACGGTATCGGCCGAGATCGGGCCGTGCGCATCGATGCCCTCGGCACGCGCCGCGACGACGGCGGGGCCGATCTGGTCGTCGTCCTCGGTGCCGAACAGGCCGTTTTCGCCGCAATGCGGATTGATGCCGGCAATGGCGATGCGGGGTGCGGCATAGCCGATGCGCTTCAGATGCGCATCGCCCGCGCGGATGGTGGCGAGAACACGCTCCGTCGTCGCCCGCTGGATGGCTTCCTTCAGCGAGACGTGGGTGGAGACATGAATGACCTTCAGCTTCTCGGAGGCAAGCAGCATATAGGCGGCCTTCGATCCCGTGAGGCTGCGCAGCATGCCGGTATGGCCGTCATAATGGTGGCCGGCAAGGTTCAGCGCTTCCTTGTTGATCGGCGCGGTGACGATGCAGCCGATGGTCTTCGCCTCCGCATCGCGCACGGCCTTTTCGATGAAGCGGAAGGCGGCGTCGCCCGCGACCGGGCTCAACTGTCCCCAGGCGAGCGGCGCGCCCTCGATCGGCAGGTCGACGACATGGGGTACGAGATCGATATCGAGCCCCAGCGCATCGCGTGCGGCCTCCAGCGTCGGCAGGTTGCCGTAGATGCGGGTGCGGTCCCGGTCTTCCTTCGACATGTCGAGAAGGGCGCGGACGGAAATCTCCGGACCGACGCCGCAGGGGTCGCCCATGGTGATGCCGATGATGTTGCTCATGAAACTCTCCGTCCAGCCGCACTGTCCCAGCCGGGAGCCAGGCGGACATGTTTGATCGCGCGACGATGATAGGTGTAGGCAAGATGCAGCGTCCCGTCCGGCTCTTCGAGCAGCCAGGGATAGGACATCTCCTTGTTGCGGCCGTCGATGGAATCGTTCGAGAGGCAGGTGCCCGGTCCCGCTTCGATGACGATCCTTTCCGGGAAGGTCAGGCCGTCATCGCTCGACAGGCACAATGCCACCGGTGCGCGGGGCACGCCCCAGATCGGCACGCAGCCGCCGGTCGGGTCCGCGTCCGGCCGGTCGTCTGATTCGCCAAGCTCGTCATAGAGCGATGCACGGCGTTCCGGCGATTGCTCCGCATTGACAGGGTTGCAGATGATGGCGAGCCGGCCATCGCGCAGGCGGGTGGCGGCGATGGAGGAATTGTTGTTCGGCACATCGGTCGGGGCCGGCGGCGACCATGTGCGGCCACCGTCCACCGTTTCCGTGCGGTAGATGAAATCCGCCTGGCGACGGCGGAAGAAGGCGGCGTAGCGACCCTCGCCCAGAATGACCGGCCCGAGATGGACGCAGCCGATGGAGGCGTCGATATCCTGCAGGCGCCAGGTGACCCCGGCATCTTCCGAGATCGCGACCGCTGCGGTGTCGTGACTGCCGTTCCATTTCTGATTCGGCCGCTGGATGCAGCGGAAGATCGGCAGCAGCCAGGCGCCGTCCGTTCTGACGACGATGCCGGCGCGCACGAAGCAGCCGCGGGGCAGGTCGAGATAGCGTCCGCCCGGTGCGCTCAGACCATGCGGGTCGGTTTCGTCGCGCAGAACCTCGACCATGCGAATGCGGCATTCGTCCTGGTTTCCGGAGGGCTGCGAGGTGTGGAACAACCAGAGCCTGCCGTCCGGCGCGGTAAAGAACATCGGGTTCTGTTCGGAATGGGCGGGGTCGTTGCTCAGTTGCTGGGGCGGGCCCCATTGCGATGCGCCCTTCGGCAGGACGCAGGCAAAGATGGAAATGTCCGACTTGCCTTCCAGCGTTCCGCCGAACCAGGCGCAGACGAGCGCGCCGTCTGCAAGCCTGTGCAGGAAGGCGGCGTGATTCTGGATCATCGGCGAGGGGAGCAGGGCTTCCTCCCGTCCTGAGGCGACGGACGCAAGGGCTCCGCTCATGCCGCGGGCGATTTCTTCGGGATTCATCTTGTCCTCCATCGCCTCAAAAGCCACGGAAATTTTTGAGTTGTCAAGTTTTACGATGTTAGTGCGGATTGATTTCGATATGTTCTAAAATACCATGATACTGTAATTGCTGTTTATTTTTGAAATTAATTTTTTGATCGAAATGACATTCGAAATTAATTTGACAAAGTCGTGGTGAGGTCCGATGGTATGGGCAGCCTTAGCGGGAGGATGCTCGGGACGAGGATCATCGCCGACCGGACGTTTGGAGCGGCAGCGCGACACCCGTGCCTTGAGAGGCCGGCGTCGCGATCAATGGATAAAAGGGAGGAGACTATCGTGAAGAAGACACTGATTCTCGGCGCACTGATGTTGTGCACCGCCTTGACGCCGGCATTTGCCGCGTCCGGCCCGATCAAGATCGTGCTGGCCGAAGAGGCCGACCTGCTGGAACCCTGCATGGCGACCCGCTCGAATATCGGCCGCGTCATCATGCAGAATGTCAGCGAGACGCTGACCGAACTCGACGTTCGCGGCCAGCAGGGCGTCAAGCCGCGTCTGGCGGAGAAGTGGGAGCAAAACGCTGACGGTTCGTGGCGCTTCCACCTGCGCCAGGGCGTGAAGTTTTCGGACGGCACCGCCTTCGATGCCAAGGATGTGAAGCACAGCTTCGACCGCATCATGAGCGACAAGAACGCCTGCGAATCCCGCCGCTACTTCGGAGGCATGAAGATCGAGGCGAAGATCGTCGACGAGAACACGGTCGATTTCACCGCCGACCCGGTCCAGCCGATCCTGCCGCTCCTGATGTCGCTCGTCACCATCGTTCCCGAGGAGACGCCGCTCGAATTCATCCGCGAGCCGGTCGGCACCGGGCCCTACAAGCTCTCCAACTGGACGCCGGGCCAGCAGATCGTGCTGACCGCGCGCGACGACTACTGGGGTGCGAAGCCCGACGTCACCGAGGCGACCTATCTGTTCCGTGCCGATCCCTCCGTCCGCGCCGCCATGGTGCAGGCCGGCGAGGCGGACCTTGCGCCGTCGATCTCGCAGCTCGAAGCGACGAATGCCGCGACCGACCTGTCCTATCTCGACAGCGAGACCGTCTATCTCCGCATCGACCACAACATCCCGCCGCTCTCCGACGTTCGCGTCCGCCGCGCGCTGAACATCGCCATCGATCGCCAGGCGTTCCTCGGCACCCTTGTTCCGGAAAGCGCGGTTCTCGCCACGGCCATCGTGCCGCCGACGACGCTCGGCTGGAACCCGGATGTCAAGCAGTTCCCGTTCGATCCGGACGGCGCCAAGAAGCTTCTCGCCGAAGCCAAGGCTGACGGCGTGCCGGTCGAGACCCCGATCGAGATCATCGCCCGCTCGGCAAACTTCCCGAACGTCACGGAAATCATGGAAGCCATCCAGGGTCAGCTTCAGGATGTCGGCTTCAAGATCAACCTGAAGTTCGTCGAGGTGGCCGAGCACGAACAGTACTATTCCAAGCCTTTCAAGGAAGGCCGTGGACCGCAGATCGTCGCCGCGATGCACGACAATTCGAAGGGCGATCCGTCGTTCTCGATGTTCTTCAAATACGCAACCGAGGGCACGCAGTCCGGCTTCTCGGACCCGAAGGTCGATGACCTGATCAAGCGCGCGTCCGCAGCCGTCGGCGACGAGCGTGCCAAGCTCTGGTCCGAGGTGATCGCCTACCTGCATGACGATGTGGTGGCCGACGTGCTGCTCTTCCACATGGTCGGCTTTGCCCGGGTCTCCGAGCGTCTGGAATTCACGCCGACGATCGCCACGAACTCGACGCTCCAGCTGTCCGAGATCAAGATCAAATAAGACACCATTGCGGGCGCTCCGGCGCCCGCAGCCGAGGTTGCGGCGGCGGCGGGATGATCCCGCCGCCCTTGCCGCAGGACTTACTGGCGAGGATGCCATGCTCAGCTTCATTCGAAAACGCGCCGTCGCCAGCCTGATCTCCCTCGTCGGATTGATCGTGATGGTGTTCTTCCTGTCGCGCCTGACGGGCGATCCCGCGGCCCTCTTTCTCCCCGTCGAAGCATCCGCCGAGCTGAAGCAGCAATTCCGCGAATTGCATGGCCTCAACGATCCCCTGCTGGTGCAGTTTGCCAACTATGTCGGCGATGTCGTCACCGGCGATTTCGGCGAATCGCTGCGCAAGGCGCGCCCCGCACTCGACGTTGTGCTCGAAGCCTTCGTCTGGACGCTGTGGCTGGCCACCATCACCATGACCCTCGTCACCGGCGCGGCCATCGTCGTCGGCTCGCTTGCCGCGTTCCGGGCGGGCGGTTTTTTCGACCGGTTCTCCTCGGTCGTCTCGCTGATCGGCGCGTCGGTGCCGGATTTCTGGCTGGCGATCGTCGCCATCGTTGTGTTCTCGGTCAATCTCGCCTGGCTGCCGACGTCGGGCACCGGCGCGATCTGGCACTGGATCCTGCCGATCTGCGTGCTGTTCGTGCGCCCCTTCGGCATCATCGTGCAGATCGTGCGTGGCTCGATGATCGGCGCGCTGTCGTCCGCCTATGTCAAGACGGCGCGGGCCAAGGGCGTGAAGTCGGGCCCGATCATCTTCATCCATGCGCTGCGCAACGCCATGCTGCCGATCATTACGGTCATCGGCGATCAGGCGGCGAGCCTCTTGAACGGCGCGGTCATCGTCGAGACGATCTTCGGCTTTCCCGGGGTCGGCAAGCTGATGATCGACAGCATCCTGCAGCGGGACTTCAACGTCGTGCTCGCTGCGATCCTCGTGACCGCGCTCGCGATCTTCCTCATGAACCTGTTGATCGACCTCGCTTACGCGCTGCTCGATCCGCGCATCCGGCATTGAGGCGCAGACCATGACACTCCAGACCATCGACGCGCCGCTCCTGGAAGAGCCTTCCTTTCTCAAGCGCATGGGCCGCATGCTGTGGGCCGACAAGTTCGCGCTTTGCGCCGCCATCTTCCTCCTCGTCATCCTGGTGCTGGCCATCATCGGTCCGCACTGGATGGGAGATCTCGCGACCAAGCAGAACCTGCGCGGCCGCAATGCCGCGCCGTTCGACTGGAGCCGCGGCTGGGTGTGGTGGATGGGCGCCGATGCGCTCGGCCGGCCGCTGCTCGCGCGCATCGTCGTGGCGACGCAGAACACGCTGATGGTGGCGGCCGGGGCGGTTGCCATCTCCTCGATCACCGGCACGTTGCTCGGGCTGATCGCCGGTTTCTCCTCGCCCCGCGTCAACCAGATCATCATGCGGCTTGCCGATGTCATCATGTCGTTCCCGTCGCTGCTGATCGCGGTCATCGTGCTGTACGTCCTCGGCGCCTCGATCCTCAATCTCATGCTGGTCCTCGCCATCACCCGCATCCCCGTCTACCTGCGCACCACGCGGGCGGAGGTTCTGGAAATCCGCGAGCGCATGTTCGTGCAGGCGGCACGGGTGATGGGCGCGTCGAGCAAGCGCATCCTGTTCCGCCATATCCTGCCCGTCGTGCTGCCGACGCTGACCACGCTGGCCACGCTCGACTTCGCCTATGTCATGCTGGCGGAAAGCGCCTTGTCCTTTCTCGGCATCGGCATCCAGCCGCCTGAGATCACCTGGGGCCTGATGATCGCGCAGGGTCGCCAGTATCTGCAGAACGCCTGGTGGCTGTCGTTCTGGCCGGGGCTTGCGATCATCCTCACGACCATGTCGCTGAACCTTTTGTCCAACTGGATGCGGATCGCGCTCGATCCCGTGCAGCGCTGGCGCCTCGAAATGAAGGGTCGCAAGAATGGCTGACCATCTCCTCGAAGTCCGCAACTTGTCCGTCGAATTCCACACCGCCCTCGGTGTGGTGAAGGCGGTCCGCGACATCTCGTATCATCTCGACCGTGGGGAAACGCTGGCCATTCTCGGCGAGAGCGGCTCGGGCAAGTCGGTGTCGTCCTCGGCGATCATGAACCTGATCGACATGCCGCCGGGCCGGATCAGCGGCGGGCAGATCCTGCTGAACGGCGTCGATCTCCTGACCATGCCGGCGCAGGCCCGGCGCGAGGTCAATGGACGCCGCATCGCCATGATCTTCCAGGATCCGCTGAGCCACCTCAATCCGGTCTATACCGTGGGTTGGCAGATCCGCGAGGCGCTGACGACGCATGGGACGGATGGCGCGACCGCCCAGGCCGAAGCTTTGCGATTGATGGGACGCGTCGGCATTCCCGATCCGGAGCATTCGCTCGGCAAGTATCCGCACGAATTCTCCGGCGGTCAGCGCCAGCGCGTCATGATCGCCATGGCGCTCGCGCTGCGGCCCGACCTGCTGATCGCCGACGAGCCGACGACGGCGCTGGATGTGACCGTGCAGGCGGAGGTGCTGGCTCTGCTCGAAGAACTGCAGCAGGAAACCGGCATGGCCATTCTCATCATCACGCACGATCTCGGCGTCGTTGCCGAGGTGGCGGACCGCGTTGTCGTGATGGAGAAGGGCCAGCTTGTGGAAAGCGGTACGGTGCGCGAGGTCTATCGCAATCCGCAGCATCCCTATACCCGCAAGCTGATCGCCGCCGCCCCCGGCAAGGGCGAGATGCATGCGCCGCTGCCGCGCATTGAGCCTGTGCTGTCGGTGCGCGACGCGCGTAAGACCTATGGCGCCTTCGACGCGCTGAAAGGCGTCTCGTTCGACCTGATGCCGGGCGAAACGCTGGCCGTCGTCGGGGAGAGCGGATCGGGTAAATCGACGCTCGCACGCATCCTCCTGCGGCTCGACGAGCCGACCGGCGGCACGGCGCTCTGGAAGGGCAGGGACCTGTTCCAGATGGGGGCCGCCGAACTCTACAAGCTGCGCCGCGACCTTCAGATGGTCTTTCAGGACCCAACGCAATCGCTGAACCCGCGCATGACGGTCTACCAGCTCGTCTCCGAGGCGTGGGTCATCCATCCGGATATCCTGCCGAAGGCAAAATGGCGTGCCCGGGTGGCGGAACTCCTAGTGCAGGTGGGTCTCGGGCCGGAGCATATGGGGCGCTATCCGCACCAGTTTTCCGGCGGGCAGCGGCAGCGTATCGCGATCGCCCGTGCGCTGGCGCTGGAGCCGAAGCTGATCATCTGCGACGAGGCGGTTTCCGCGCTCGACGTCTCGGTGCAGGCACAGGTCATCGCGCTGCTCGACGATCTGCGCAAGACCATGGGCATCGCTTTCATCTTCATCGCGCACGACCTGCCCGTCGTTCGCGACTTTGCCGACCATGTCATGGTGATGCAGAACGGCAAGGTGGTCGAGCTCGGCACCGTTCGCGAGGTGTTCGAGACCCCGCGCGAGGCCTATACGCAGTCTTTGCTGGCAGCCGGTCTCAACCCCGATCCGGATGTCCAGGCCGCCCATCGCGCCGCCCGCCTGCAGCGGGCCTGAGGCCTCGGGTCTGGGATATGAGGCCCTTGCGGCATCTTTCGGGAATTTAGGAGAATATCATGTCCAAGAAAGCCTTCGTCGCGCTCGTCACCTGTTTCAACGATGATGAAACGATCAACTATGCAGCGACTCGCGCGCAGGTCCGCCGACAGGTTGCGGCCGGCAACAACATCATGTGCGCCGGCACCAATGGCGACTTTTCGGCGCTGACCTATGACGAGAAGGTGCGGCTGACGGAAGAGGTAGTGGACGAGGTCGGCGGCAAGGTCGACGTCATCGTCAATGCCGGCATGCCGGCGACCTTCGAGACGCTGAAGCTCGCCCGCGCCTTCGACCGGATCGGCGTCACCGGCATCGCCGTCATCACGCCCTTCTTCATCGCCTGCACGCAGGATGGCCTGATCCGCCATTTCTCGACGGTTGCGGACGCCGTGCAGACGCCGGTCTATCTCTACGACATTCCCGCCCGGACGCAGAACCATATCGAGCCGGAGACGGCCCGGGCCCTGGCCGCGCATGGCAACATCGCCGGGATCAAGGATTCGGGCGGCGCCAAGGAGACGCTGGAGGCCTATCTCGCCGTCGGCAAGAGTTTGGAAGGCTTCGAGGTCTATTCCGGCCCGGACCATCTCGTGCTCTGGTCGTTGCAGAACGGCGCTGCGGGCTGCATTTCCGGCCTCGGAAACGCCATGCCCGCGGTGCTCTCCGGCATTCTGGATGCCTTCAACGCCGGCGATATCGCCGAGGCGGAACGCCAGCAGGCGATCTACACGGCGTTCCGCACCGATCTCTACGCGCTGGGTTTCCCGCCGGCGCTGGTCAAGCGGGCGCTCTACCTCACCGATTCCTCGGTCGGCGCCAGCCGTCAGCCGGCCTTGCTTCCCGAC
Organism: Rhizobium sp. PP-F2F-G48; assembly: GCF_004342335.1. NCBI lineage: Bacteria > Pseudomonadati > Pseudomonadota > Alphaproteobacteria > Hyphomicrobiales > Rhizobiaceae > Rhizobium > Rhizobium sp. PP-F2F-G48. The sequence goes on from NZ_SLVH01000001.1 coordinate 646,004, forward strand.
CGCGAGCAGGACGAAAAGATCGCCGCCATCCTCAAGCGCTACGGCCTGATGGCCGCCTGAGGGGACCTGACAAGAAAACCCATGGGCATCGGCAAAAAGATGCCCATGGTCGCTGGACAAGCCGGGCGAAGGCCTTTATACGCCCGGTCACACCGCAGCGATGCAGTGCGGCACCGCAACATGCGGTGCGGGATGGGTGATTAGCTCAGTTGGTAGAGCAGCTGACTCTTAATCAGCGGGTCGTAGGTTCGAACCCTACATCACCCACCAAATCTTTCTAAGATTATCGTTTTCTTGTCTTCGACAGCGCCTCGGGCGCGGTCGGGCTGAGCGATAACCGACGTTTTTTCCGCCGCCTTCACCGCCCGACCGCTGCGATCTTTCCGCGCAAGACGATCCCGCGCGACGTCATTTTCCATCCGTCGCAGGATCCTCTGCTTCTGACAGCCGCGGCATATCGTGAGCGCAGATTTGTGCACGAAAATCTTCTGTATTTATTTTGTCGACAGAGATGCGTCGATTTGCTAGAGCCATTCCGGACAGCGGGCGAGCGGTGGCACATCGTTTCGGTTCGCGCTTTTCTTGGAGAGATGAGATGACCGAGTCCGTTTTTGCCGGCTGCATTCCCGCTTTGATGACCCCCTGCCGTCCCGACCGCACGCCGGATTTCGATGCGCTGGTGCGCAAGGGTCGCGAGCTGATCGACCTCGGCATGTCCGCCGTCGTCTACTGCGGATCGATGGGCGACTGGCCGCTTCTGACCGACGAGCAGCGCCAGGAAGGCGTTCGCCGACTGGTCAAGGCCGGTGTTCCGGTCATCGTGGGCACGGGCGCGGTCAGCACGGCTTCGGCTGCGGGCCATGCGGCGCACGCGGCGAAGGTGGGTGCCAAGGGCCTCATGGTCATTCCGCGGCTCCTGTCGCGCGGCTCGTCGCTGGCCGCCCAGAAGGATCACTTCTCCGCCGTGCTGACGGCGGCCGACGGCCTGCCGGCCGTCATCTACAACAGCCCCTATTACGGTTTTGCCACGCGCGCCGATCTCTTCTTCGCGCTGCGCGCCAGCTTCTCGAATCTGGTCGGCTTCAAGGAATTCGGCGGCAAGGCCGACATGACCTATGCGGCCGAAAACATCACCACGGGCGATGACGATCTCATCCTCATGGTCGGCGTGGATACCGGCGTCTATCACGGCTTCGTCAATTGCGGCGCGGGCGGCGCGATCACCGGCATCGGCAACGCGCTTCCCAAGGAAGTGCTGCACCTCGTCGCCCTCTGCGAAAAGGCGGCAAAGGGCGACGCCGAGGCGCGCCGGGACGCCAAGGAGCTGGAAGAGGCGCTCTGGGTGCTCTCGACCTATGACGAGGGTCCGGACCTCGTTCTCCACTACAAATATCTGATGGTGCTGAACGGCGATGCCGAGTACGAGGTGCACTTCAACGAAGGCGACACGCTGAGCGCCTCGCAGCGCCGGCATATCGAAAACCAGTACACGCTGTTCAAGGCCTGGTACGCGTCGCGCTATCCCGCATAAGACGACGACGCCCCGACATGAAAGAGCCCATGCCGCGTTCTGCGGCATGGGCTCTTTGCTTTTCGAACGGGGCGTTTCAGACTACCATTTCTGATGGACGTGCGGCGCGATCAGGCTCGTGTAGATCTCGCGCGATGCTGCCATCACGTCGTCCGAAAGGGGGGCGAGATCGGCGGCGGCCGCATTGGCACGGGCCTGTTCGGCATTGCGGGCACCGGGAATGACGACGGTGACGGCATCGCTCATCAGGATCCAGCGGAGCGCGAAGGCGGCCATGGTCGCGCCCTGCGGCACCAGCTTGCGCACCTCTTCGACAGCCTGCAGGCCGACCTCGAAGGGAACGCCGGCAAAGGTTTCGCCGACGTCGAAAGCATCGCCGTTGCGGTTGAAGTTGCGGTGGTCGTCGCTGGCAAAATGCGTGTCCGCCGTGATCTTGCCGGACAGGAGGCCGCTTGCGAGCGGCACGCGGGCGATGACGGCGATGTTCTTGCGGCGGGCCTCCGCAAAGAACAGGTGGTAGGGGCGCTGGCGGAAGAGGTTGTAGATGATCTGGATGCTCACGACGCCCGGAAACGCGATCGCCTTCAAGGCCTCCTCGACCTTCTCCACCGAGACGCCATAGCCCCGGATCTTGCCTGCGGACTGCAGGGCGTCGAGGCCTTCGAACACGTCCGGACGATAAAGCACTTCCGTCGGCGGGCAGTGCAGCTGCACGAGGTCGAGAACATCGACGCCGAGATTGGACAGGCTCCGGTCGATGAAGCCTTCCAGATTGGCCTTGGTGTAGCCGTCGGCCACATGCGGGTTCAGCCGGCGGCCGGCCTTGGTGGCCACCATCGGGCGCGTGTCCCCGCGGGCCTTCAGCACGTCGGCGATGATCTTTTCCGAGCGGCCATCGCCATAGACGTCGGCGGTGTCGATGAAGGTGATGCCGGCATCGAGCGCTGCGTTCAGCGCATCGCGTCCATCGGCCTCGCTGACATCGCCCCAGGAGCCGCCGATCTGCCAGGCGCCGAAGCCGACATTGGACACGGTGAACGGCAGTCTGCCGAAGGAATGGTTTTTCATGGTGATCTCCCTTGTCGAAGTCTCCTCAGCGACCCGGATGTCGGGCCTCAGAGCGCCTTCCGGTCGAAGGCTATGGCCGAAGGATAGGGCCATGGCAAGCAAAGCCATGCTCGCGGTGTTGGTTCCGAAAAACAAAGCCGGGCATTGCGGACATGCCCGGCTCGATGATGCGTGAAGAGGCGTCTCAGGCCGTCTGCATGGCGCCGGGACCGGGGATGGCCTTCGGCGGAACCTTGCCGAGAATGATCATGCCGAGCACCTCGTCCTTGGTCACGTCCTCGGTGCGGGCATGGCCGACGACCTGGCCGTTCTTCATGACGGAGACCCGGTCGGCGAGATCGAAGACGTCGTGAATGTCGTGGCTGATCAGGAAGATGCCGATCCCCTCGCGTTTCAACTGGCGGATGAGATCGCCCACCTGTGCGGTCTCCTGCGGCCCGAGGGCCGCCGTCGGCTCGTCCATGATGAGGATGCGGGCATCGAACAGGATCGCGCGGGCGATCGCCACGGATTGCCGCTGCCCGCCCGAGAGCGCCTTCACCGGCTCCTTGAAGCGGCGGAAGTTCGGGTTCAGCCGTCCCATCACCTCGCGGGCTTTCGCTTCCATGGCGACGTCGTCCAGCGTGCCCCACGGTGTGCGCAGTTCGCGGCCGAGATAGAGGTTTGCGGCCGCATCGACATTATCCGCGACGGCCAGCGTCTGGTAGATCGTCTCGATGCCGTATTTCTTGGCGTCGCGCGGGTTGGAAATGTCGGCAGGCTCGCCATTGATCAGGATGTCGCCGGCATCGCGCTTGTAGGCGCCGGAGAGGATCTTGATCAGCGTCGATTTTCCCGCCCCGTTATGACCGAGAAGCGCCACCACCTCGCCGGGGTAGAGGTCGATCGAGGCATTGTCGACGGCGTGGATGCCGCCGAACGAGATCGAGACGTTCTTCATCTCGACCAGCGGCGTGCCGGATGGTGTCGTCGCGGCGCTGTCGCCGGCGGCGGTTGCCGGGATGCCCTGGGGTGTTGTCGTGGTCATGATCGGCCTCCTTACTTGGCGCGCGCGCGATAGACGGTGTCGAGCCAGACGGCGACGACCAGCACGAAGCCGACGACGATGCGCTGGAGCGGGCTGTCGATGCCGAGAAGCACCATGCCCGACTGCAGGGACTGCATGACGAAGGCGCCCAGCATGGCGCCGGCAATGGTGCCGACGCCGCCGGCAAGCGATGTGCCGCCGATGACCGCTGCGGCGATCGTGTAGAGTTCGTCGAGTTCGCCCTGCGCATTGGTGGCGGCGTTGAGGCGGGCGGTGGAGATGGCGGCGGCGATGGCGCAGAGGATGCCCATCAGCGCGAAGATGCGCACCGTGACCCAGCGGGTCTTGATGCCTGCCAGTTCCGCCGCTTCCTGGTTTCCGCCGATGGCGAAGACATAGCGGCCGAAGCGCAGGCGGGTGGAGATGAAGGTCATCACGATGCCGACGGCAATGGCGATGAGGACGGGAACGGCGATGCCGTGCGCGATCTTCAGTCCGCCTTCCGGCACCGGAATGGCGTTGGCCTCGGCATAGCGCGTCGCGATGTTGATCGGCCAGTAATAGCTGTTGGCGACGAGGACCGCGCCGATGACGATGGCACAGGAGAGGGTGGCCAGCACGTATTCCGCCCAGACCGGGCGACGCGGGAAGCCGAAGCGCTTGCGTTGCTTGCGGGCGTTGAGGATGGCGCCGACGATGGCAAGGCAGGCGATGAGCCCGACGACCCAGCTGGCGGTGGCGCCGATGGAGCCTTCCGTGCCGCCGCCCATGAGGCGGAAGGTGGCGTTCATCGGGGCGACCGTCTGGCCCGAGGTGACGAACCATGTGGCGCCGCGCCAGACCAGCAGGCCGCCCAGCGTCACGATGAAGGAGGGTACGCCGAGAAAGGCGATGATGACGCCGTGCAGCGCGCCGATGAGGCCGCCGACGACCACGCCGCAGGCAAGCGTCACGATCCAGATGAGAGAGCTGTCGAGGCCGAGATATTGCGGCAGTATCTGCGCCTGCATGACGCCCATGACCATCCCGCAGAAGCCGAGCACGGAGCCGACGGAGAGATCGATGTTGCGGGTGACGATGATCAGCACCATGCCGGTCGCCATGACGGCGACGGAGGAGGTCTGGACCGTGAGGTTCCAGAGGTTGCGCGGTGTCAGGAACAGGCCGCCCGTCAGCAGGTGAAAGCCGATCCAGATGATCAGCAGCGCGCCGATCATGCCGAGCAGGCGCGTGTCGATCTCGGTGGCGCGAAAGAAGCGACGCACCGGGTTCTCGGTCGCTGTCCGCGCGGTGTTGAAGGGTATCGTATTGGTGGTTTCGGCCATGGCCTCGTCGTTCTCCCTCATGAGCCGGGCAGGCATGTCGTCTGGCTGGCAGTGCCCTCCGCCATGCCCCCTGCCGTGCGCGATCGGGGCGGACGCGGCATGCTCCATGCCCCGTCCGCCCCGTTTCACGTCGATAGGCCTATCAGTTGCAGGCGGCGACCGAGCCGGCCTTCACGCCCTGGCAGGCTTCTTCCTTGCTGATCCACTTGGCGTCGATCACGGCGTTCAGATTGTCCTTGGTGATCGGCATGGGAGACAGGAAGACCGACTTCATGGCCACCTTCTTCGGGCCGCCTTCGAAGGTCTGGACGTCGGCGATCTGGTCCATCTTCTTGCCGTTGGCCAGATCGACGGCGATTTCCGCGGCGCGCTTGCCGAGGACGCGGCTGTCCTTCCAGACCGATACGGTCTGCGTGCCGAGTGCCACGCGGTTCAGGGCTGCCTTGTCGGCGTCCTGGCCGGAGACCGGAACCGAGCCTGCGAGCCCCTGCGCGTCGAGCGCTGCGATCGCGCCGCCGGCCGTGCCGTCATTGGAGGCGACCACGGCATCGACCTTGTTGTCGGCGGCGGTCAGGAACTGTTCCATGTTCTTCTGGGCCAGTTCCGGCTTCCAGCCGTCGGTATAGGCTTCGCCGACATTCTTGATCTTGCCGGCGTCCATGGCTTCCTTCAGCACTTCGACCTGACCGGAGAAGAGGAAGTCGGCATTCGGGTCGGACGAGGAGCCCTTGATGAAGACGTAGTTGCCTTCCGGCTTCGCCTTGAACACTTCGCGGGCCTGCATGCGGCCGACTTCCTTGTTGTCGAAGGTGATGTAGAAGGCGGCAGGGTTTTCGATCAGGCGGTCGTAACCGACGACCGGAATGCCTTCCGCAGCGGCCTTTTCGATTGCCGGGCCGATGGCCTCGCTGTCCTGGGCGAGCACGATCAGGGCGTTGGCGCCCTGCGAGATCAGCGATTCCACATCGGTCAGCTGCTTGGCGGCGGACGACTGGGCGTCGGCCGAAATGTACTTGTCGCCGGATGCTTCGAGCGCTGCCTTGATGGCGGCCTCGTCCGTCTTCCAGCGCTCTTCCTGGAAGTTCGACCAGGACACGCCGACGACGAGGTCCTTGGCCTGCACGGCCGTGTGCAGGGATACGATGACGGCGACGCCGGCCATGAGTTTCAGAACGGATTTCATCAAAACCTCCCAAACGCGGCTGACCGTTCGCGCGAACCTCCCGCACGACCCCCGCCCAGCCCGAAAACCTGCCGATCTCTCCTCCTGAGAGTTTTTTCTCGACAGTCGAGAAAATAGATGTCAGAGAAATTTGAGGCTGTCAACACGTCCTCATGTTTCGGATTTCGACATCGTTTTCGTGCGGGTTCCCGCGCTTATGGCCCCAGGGGAGGTCAGCTTCGCATGCTCATCAAGGCCGGCTCCGAGCAGATGCGACAGCAGAATATCCTGCTCGTTCTCTCCGCGCTCAGACGCCATGGTCCGCAGGCGCATACGGACCTTGCGACACGAACCGGCCTGTCGTCGGCAACCGTCTCGGCGATCACCGTGGAGCTGGAAAAGGCCGGCGTGCTGGAGCGCAGCGAGCAGCAGCCGGGGGCAGGGCGGGGACGACCGCGGGTTCTGTTTTCGCAGAGACGCGATTGCGGCTACCTCATCACCGCGCAGATTTCCTCGGATGCGGTTCAATATTCGCTCGTCGATTATGCGGGTCGCCTGATCGACCGGTTCGACGAGGCGCGGCGGCATGACGAGCAGAGCACGTCGCGGTTTGCGCCGCAATTTCGCGAGGCGCTGGCCCGGCTCGCCGAGCGGTCGCGGCTTGCACGCGACGCGGTCATGGCGATTTCGATCAGCAGCAAGGGCACGGTCGATGCCGATGGGCACCGCCTTCTCTGGTCGCCGCTTCTGGGCGGGCAGGAGATCGATTTTGCCGCGCTCCTGTCCTCCGACTGGCGTGCCGTGGTGACCCTCAGCAACGAGACGCTGCTCGTGGCGCAGGCGCTCGGCATTGCCTTGAAGCCCGCAACGGAGGGCCACGCCCTCGCGGTCGTCTCGCTCGGCCACAGCATCGGGCTCGGCATCGCCCGGCGGCGGCAGCACGACGAGGTGGAGGCGAGCGCGCCCAATTTCGGGCACATGCTGCACGCGCCGGGCGGCGGTCTCTGTCGCTGCGGCGGGCAGGGATGCATCGAGGCGACCGCCGGGTTCTACGGCATCCTGCGCACGGCCTTTCAGGTGCCGGCGGATACGATTCCGGCGAAATTCGTCCCGCTGCCGGAGATGGACAAGATCGCGCAGACGGCGCGTGCGGGAAACCGGATGGCGGGCTACGCCTTCCGGCAGGCGGGGCTCGCGCTCGGCAACGGCCTGTCGCGGCTGATGAGTTTCCACGGTCGCCTGCCGGTCGTGTTCACCGGTCCGGGAACGCGCTATTTCGATCTTCTGTCGCCGGGGATCGAGGAGGGGCTGTCCGCCTCGCACGAGGTGCGGCTGAAGGGGCGGCCGGAGATCGCCGTGCACCCGGACGAGCAGCGCCTCGTGTTCGAGGGACATCTCGACCGGGCCCTGACAGGCATCGACCAGGCCATCGCCGAAGCCCGGCTCTCCCCCTCCGAAAAGCGGTCGGCCTGAAGCGGCGCTTTCTTTGGTCTTTTCGTGAAAAGCGGTTTGCGTCCGTTCGTGACGATGTTCAGACCCCGAGCGTCTTCAGCCGGCTTTCGCGCAGGAGGCCGCTTGCATCCATGATCGGATGGGCGACGGAGACGATGTGGGCATTGATGCGCTTAAGGTCGCGCAGCATGTCGAGATGCAGCGAACTGGTCTGCAGGCTGTCGGCATGGCCGTCGCGCAGGCGCTGGAAATGCCGCTCCGCCGATTGCTTCTCGAGATTGCGCACCTCGACCTTGACCTCCATCAGCTGGCGGGCGAGGTCGATATCGCGGGTGACGAAGATCGTCTGAGCGATGCGCAGGTTGTCGATCGTCATGTCGAACAGGGTCTGCAACTCCTTGAAACCCTCGTCGGAGAATTTGAGCCCGAGCGTGACCGTCTTCGTCACCTGATCGAGCAATCCCTTCTCGATGATATCGCCGACATGTTCGAGATTGATCGCGTAGTCGATGATAACGATGGAGCGCCGGCCGTTCTCCTCGTCCAGACCCTTCCGGCCGAGCTTGGAGAGATAGATCTTCACCTCCTGCTGCAGGATGTCGACGCTGTGCTCCAGCGCCGGGATCTGCCGCAGCGGCGCGATGTCCTTCGTGCGGAAGGCGTCCGATGCGAGGATGAGCATGCGCTCGATGAGGTCTCCGACGCCGAGCACCTCGCGCGTGGCGCTGGTGAGGGCGACGACGGGCGTGGACAGTTCGTGGTCGTCGAGGAACTTCGGTGCGTTTTCGCGCTCGGGCTGGTCCGGCACCAGGCGCATCATCAGGATCGACAGGCTGCGGGCAAAGGGCCAGGCGGCAGCGGCCAGAAGGATGTTGAAGATCAGATGGGCGTCCACCGGCAGTTTTTCCGGCGGCAGCGGCAATTGCCGCAGGAGATCGGCGCCGATGCCGGCGAGCGGCAGGGCAATGAGACAGCCGCAGGTGCGCACGATCAGGTTTCCGAGCGTCACCCGGCGCGCGGCCGGTGGTCCGTTGAGGGTGGCGACGAAGGGCGGGATGGCGCCGCCGAGATTGGCGCCGAGCACGAGCACGACGATGAGGCCGGGCGAGAGGATGCCGGTCGAGGCGAGCGACAGGATGAGGACGACGATCGCAAGGCTCGAGGACGAGACGAAGGCGAGCACGGCGCTGAAAACGAGCGCGACCAGCCAGGCGCCGTCGAGCAGCGCAATGAAGGCGGCCAGCGCGGGCGAGGTGCGCATCGGCTCCGTCGCCAGGCTGAGGAGATGCAGCGACAGCAGCATGAGGCCGATGCCGATCAGCGCCGTGCCGCCGCCCTGCCGTCCGCTGTGCTTGCCGCGATACAGCACGGTACCGGAGAGAATCAGCAGCGGCGACAGCCATTCGATGCCGGTGGACACGATCCAGGCGGTGACGGCGGTGCCGATATTGGCGCCGAGAAGCACGATCTGGGCGAGCCGCTGCTTGACCATGCGACGTTCCACGAAGGACGACACCATGAGGGCCGTGGCGGTCGAACTCTGCAATGCGACGGTCGCGACGAAACCCGAAAGGAAAGCCCGCCAGCCATGCTTCGTGCCCGTCGCCAGGCCCGTGCGCAGCCGGGCGCCGAAGGCCCGCGAGACCCCGTCCTTCACCAGCGACAGGCCGAAGAGAAGGAGCGCGATCGCGCCGAACAGGTTGATCATGACGATGGTGGATTGCATCCGTCTTCATTCCCGGCATGTCGTGCAGAAGGGGCTTCGCCTGCAGACATGTCGGAGCATAGGACGCGAGACGAAGAGGGGCAACGATACCGCCGAAAGTAGCAGCTTGGGCGCGTTTTTCACGGCGTTCCTGCGACGTCGGCCGTCGCACTCCCTTAATCGAAGGGGCGGGGACGCGGTTTCCCGACCGTTCAAGGTGCCCTATCGGGCATCAGGGCGGGCCGGACGAGCGCGAGCAGGTGTTCGATGCGGCCCTCGCGTTCCCGGTCTGTCATCGGTTGCGGCCGTCTGATCAGCGCGGTCACCAGCGATTCGCCGATCACGGCGCCGACCAGGAGGCTTGCAAGGTCCGCCGGACGGTCGCCGTTCAGGCGGCCCGTCGCCTGCAGGCGCGCGATGATATCGGTGAGTTTTTCCTTGCAGCAGCGCAGGCCGTTGTCGTGGAAGGCGCCGGCGAGTTCCGGCGCATGCGCGCTTTCCGAAATGACGAGGCGGGCGATGCTCACCTGGCGATCCGAGAGCACGAAGGCCGAAAGGCGCGACAGGACGTCGGCGATGACGACATCGGCCGCCTGATCCTCTTCGGGCATGTCCAGCGTGATGTCCTCGTGCATGACGCGGTCGATCAGGGCGACGAACAGGTTTTCCTTCGTCCCGAAGCTGCGATACACCGTCTTCTTCGACATGCCGCAGGCTTTGACGACATCGTTCATCTGGGTCGAGCGATAGCCTTGAGACACGAAACAATGTTCTGCCGCGTCGAGGATCTGGTCCCGGCGGTCCTCCTCGCTCAAGGTCGCGGGACGGCCCGGTCCTCTCTTCTTGCCGATTCCGAAGCAGCTCATGAGGTCCCTCTTGACTTACGGAAACCGATGGGTTTTCTATTGATAGGAAACCGCAGGGTTTCTCGTCAAGTCCGATCGGCCTGTTCTTCGGCCTCTTCCTCGGGCAGAACGGCAATATGGATCCGATCATGACCTTCTCCTTCGCCCGCATGGCGCTTGCCGCGACTTTGGCGGTGACGTCGCTGACCGCCTGTTCCGACGATGAGGTGCCGCCGCCAAAGCCGCTGCCGCGCGTCCGCATCGAGACCGTTGCCCCCAAGCCTTCCGTGACCGAGATCAGCCTGACGGGTTCGATCGCGGCGCGGACGGAGACCCATCTGTCCTTCCGCACCAGCGGACGCATCATCGAGCGTCTGGTCGATGTGGGCGATGCCGTGCGCAAGGGACAGCTGCTTGCCCAGATGGACGACGAGGTGCAGCAAGCCGATCTCGAATCGGCCCGCGCGACGCTGTCAGCCGCCACGGCGGACCTGTCGCATGCCACGGCGGCCTTTACCCGGCAGCAGACGCTGCTCCGCGCGAACTCCACGGCGCAGACGACCTATGATCTGGCGGAAGAGAACCTGAAGGTCGCCCGCGCCTCGGTCAAATCGGCGGAATCGGCGCTCTCCAATGCCGAGGAGACGCTGTCCTATACGAAGCTCACAGCCGACGCGGACGGGGTCGTGACGGCGCGAAATGCGGATGTCGGCGAGACGGTGCAGGCGGCGCAGGCCGTCTTCTCGGTTGCGGTCGATGGACCGCGCGATGCGGTCTTCGATATCTACGAGTCCCTGTTGCGGAGCGGCGAGCCGCCGGAGGTGACCGTCAGTCTCGCCTCCGACCCTTCCATCGTCGCGCGCGGCCCGGTGCGCGAAATCGCGCCGACGGTCGATCGGCAGACGGGAACCGTGCGGGTCAAGGTCGGGCTCGACCGGCCGCCGGCCGCCATGACGCTCGCCTCGGTCGTGCGGGGCACGGTCTCGCTCGCCGGCCCGCCGGCCTTCACGCTGCCGCCAAGCGCGCTTGCCGCGTCCGGCGGAAAGCCTGCCGTGTGGGTCCTCGATCCTGCCCAGACCACCGTGTCGCTCCGGCCGGTGACGGTTGCCGAGTACCAGACCGACGCGATGATCATCGCCACGGGGCTGCAGGCCGGCGACCGGGTCGTCGTCGATGGCACCAAGCTCCTGCGTCAGGGCCAGACCGTCCTTCTTGCCGAGGGGAGCGCCCCATGAAGCCCGTCCTTATCCTCCTGCCGCTCGCCCTGATGCTCGCGTCCTGCTCGGACGACGGCGAAACGGCGCCGCCACCGCCGCGGCCGGTCAAGTCGCTGGTGCTGGAAGAGACAAATTCGGTGCCTCTGTCCTTTGCCGGCACCGTCGAGCCGCAGATCGTCACGAATTACAGCTTTCAGATCCTCGGGCGCATGATCTCGCGCAATGTCCAGGTGGGCGATCCCGTGGAGCGCGGAACGCTGCTGGCCGTGCTCGAAGCGACGGCGCTCGAACAGGACGTTCAGGCCGCGCAGGCGTCGCTCGTCAGCGCCCAGGCGTCCGCCAACAATGCCCGCGTCGTCGAGCAGCGCCAGCAGGGCCTCTTTGCCAAGACGGTCGTGTCGCAGGCCGCCGTCGAGGATGCCGTGCAGGCGGCGCAGGCCGCGCAATCCGCCGAGGTTCGGGCCCGGGCGAACCTCGCCAAGGCGAAGGAGCGGCTGAGCTACGCGAAAATCTCCGCCGACTATACCGGCGTGGTCACCAGCACGGCCGCCGAGCCCGGCCAGGTGGTGGCGGCCGGACAGACGGTGGTGACGGTGGCGCGGCCCGATCTTCGCGATGCGGTGGTCGATCTTCCGTCGTCCGCTGCGTCTGGCGCCAAGATCGGCGATCCCTTCCGCGTCGTCCTCCAGTCCGATCCGACGACGGTCGTCAAAGGCCGGGTGCGGCGGATCGAGCCTTCGGCCGACCCGGTCACCCGCTCGCAACGCATCCGCATCGCGCTGCAGGCGGCGCCTGCCGCCTTTCGTCTCGGCTCCGTCATTTCCGTCACGCTGCCGGACACGCGCCCGTCCGAACTGCTGCTGCCGGCGGCCGCCATCGTCACGCGCGACGGCAAGACCTTCGTCTGGATCATCCCGGAGGGCACCGAGGCCGTCGCGATGCGCGAGGTCACGACCGGTGACGCCGGCAGTGGCCGCGTCTCCATCTCGTCCGGCCTCAAGCGCGGCGACCGCGTCGTCGTCGCCGGGGTCAACAGCCTGACCGACGGGCAGAAAATCCGCATTTCCGGAGATTTGAAATGAAGCCGTTCAACCTGTCGGACTGGGGGCTGGGGCACCGCTCGCTTCTCTGGTATTTCATGCTGGTCTTCTCGCTGGCCGGCCTCCTGTCCTACCTCAATCTCGGACGCGAGGAGGATCCGTCCTTCACCATCAAGACCATGATCATCACCGCCCAGTGGCCCGGCGCCACGGTGGAGGATACGATCAAGCAGGTGACGGAGCGCATCGAGAAGAAGCTCGAGGAACTGCCGCAGCTCGACTACACCAAGAGCCAGACGGTGGCCGGGCAGACGACCGTGTTCGTCTATCTGCGCGAAACGACGCCGGCAGCCCAGGTCGCGCCGACCTGGGTGCGGGTGCGCAATCTCGTCAGCGATATCAAGGGCAGTTTCCCCTCGGGCGTTCAGGGGCCGTTCTTCAACGACAGCTTCGGCGACGTCTACGGCAATATCTACGCCTTCACCTCCGACGGCTTTTCGCAGCGCGAGCTTCGCGACACGGTGGAAGCCGTGCGGGCCGAGGTGCTGACCGTGCCCAATGCCGGCAAGGTCGATATCATCGGGGCGCAGGACGAGGTGATCTTCCTCGAATTCTCCTCGCGGCAGCTCGCCGCCCTCGGGCTCGACCAGCAGAGCGTGGTCGATACGCTGCAGGCCCAGAATGCGGTGGCGCCTTCCGGCGTCATGCAGGATAGCCCCGAGCGCATCAGCGTCCGCGTTTCCGGCCAGTTTTCCTCGGAGGAAAGCCTGCGCAACCTCAATCTGCGCGTCAACGACCAGTTCTTCCGCTTGAGCGACGTCGCCTCGATCCGCCGTGGCTATGCCGATCCGCCGAGCACGATCTTCCGCTACAATGGCGAGCCGGCGATCGCGCTGGCCGTCAACATGAAGCAGGGCGCCAACCTTCTCGCCTTCGGCGAGGCGCTGACCGAACGCATGGACACGATCGAGCAGAAGCTGCCGGTCGGCATCGATGCGCATCTGGTGTCCGATCAGCCGAAGATCGTGGACGAGGCGGTGTCGGGCTTCACGCGCGCGCTGTTCGAGGCCATCGCCATCGTGCTCGCGGTCTCCTTCGTCAGCCTCGGCCTGCGGGCCGGGCTGGTGGTGGCGGTGGCGATCCCGCTCGTGCTCGCGATGACATTCGTCATCATGGAATATCTCGGCATCTCGCTGCAGCGCATCTCGCTCGGCGCGCTCATCATCGCGCTCGGCCTGCTGGTGGACGACGCGATGATCGCGGTGGAAATGATGGTGGCGCGACTGGAGGCGGGCGACGACCTGCGCAAGGCCGCCACCTATGTCTACACGTCCACGGCGTTCCCGATGCTGACCGGCACGCTGGTGACCGTCGCCGGCTTCATTCCGGTCGGCCTCAACAACAGTGCGGCCGGCGAGTTCACCTTCACCCTGTTCATCGTGATCGCCGCATCGCTGATCCTCTCCTGGATCGTAGCCGTGCTCTTCACCCCGCTTCTCGGCGTGCTGATGCTGCCGAAGACGATGAAGCAGCATCACGGCTCCAAGGGCATCGTCGCCCGGATCTTCTCGCGCCTTCTGCTGATCTGCATGCGCTTTCGCTGGGTGACCATCGCCGTCACGCTGATCGTCTTCGCAGGCTCCGTTTACGGCATGCAGTTCGTGCAGCAACAGTTCTTTCCCTCGTCGGACCGCAACGAGCTGATCATCGACTGGAACCTGCCGCAGAGCGCCTCGATCCGCGAGACGCAGCGCCAGATCGCCCAGTTCGAGAACGAAAAGCTGAAGGGCAATCCGGACGTCGAGCATTGGTCGAGCTATGTCGGGCAGGGCGCGGTCCGCTTCGTTCTCTCGTTCGACGTGCAGCCGAACAGCCCGGCCTTCGGGCAGACGATCATCGTCAGCAAGAGCATCGAGGCGCGCGACCGGCTGAAGGGCGATCTGGAGGCCTATCTCAAGAAGACCTTTATCGGCACGGATGCCTATGTGAAGCTGCTCGACATCGGTCCGCCGGTCGGCCGTCCCGTCGCCTATCGCGTCAGCGGGCCGGAGATCCAGACGGTGCGGCAGCTCGCACTCGATCTCGGCAACATCGTCGGCGAGAATAAGCATCTCGGCGACGTGGCCTACGACTGGAACGAGCCGTCCCGCGTGGTCAAGATCGACGTTCAGCAGGACAAGGCGCGCCAGCTCGGCATCACCTCGCAGGCCATCGCGACGACCATCAACGGCATCGTCGGCGGCACGACAGCGACGCAGGTGCGCGACGATATCTATCTCGTCAACATCGTCGGACGCGCGGTCGAGGCCGAGCGCAGCTCGATCGAGACGCTGCGCGACCTGCAGCTTCCGGTCGGCGACGGGCGGTCCGTGCCGCTCGCAGCCGTCGCCACGTTCCGCTACGATGTCGAGCAGCCGCTGATCTGGACGCGCTCACGCATTCCCACGGTCACCGTGCGGGCTGGCATGATCGACAAGGTGCAGCCGGCAACGGCCGTGGCCGAGCTTACCCCGGCGGTCAAGACGTTCGAGGCGACACTGCCGCCCGGCTACGCGATTGCGGTGGCCGGTGCCGTCGAGGAAAGCGGCAAGGCCCAGGGGCCGATCGCCGCCGTCGTGCCGCTGATGCTGTTCGTCATGGCGACGATCCTGATGATCCAGCTGCAGAGTTTCAGCCGCCTCTTCCTCGTCTTCGCGGTCGCCCCGCTCGCCATCATCGGCGTCGTCGCGGCCCTGCTGCCGAGCGGCGCGCCGATGGGCTTCGTCGCCATTCTCGGCATCCTCGCGCTGATCGGTATTCTTATCCGCAACTCGGTCATTTTGATCGACCAGATCGAGACGCTGCGTCGGGACGGGGTTGCGCCCTGGCGGGCGGTGGTGGAGGCGACCGAGCACCGCATGCGGCCGATCATGCTGACGGCCGCCGCGGCCAGCCTTGCGCTCATCCCGATCGCGCGTGAAATCTTCTGGGGGCCGATGGCCTATGCCATGATCGGCGGCATCATCGTGGGCACGATCCTCACCCTGCTGTTCCTGCCGGCGCTCTACGTCGCCTGGTTCCGCATCCACGAGGACACGCCGGAGGCCGAGCCCAAGGCGGATGTCCATCCGGCGCCCCAGCCCCAGACCTGAAGGCCTTCCGCGCCCCAATCTTGCAGCGCCGCCCCTCCACCCGACGGGCGGCGTTTTCGTCAGAGCGAAAGGTTGCGCGTGATGAAGTCGGCGAGGTCCTGCGCTTCGGGTCCGAGCGTCGCGCGGCCCTTCACCAAAGCGAGTTCCGCTGCGGGTTGCGGCTCGAAGCCTTCGGCCGGCGTCAGCCGCCGATGATCCGGCAGGACGGCATTGGCCGGCACGAGGCTGACGCCGAGACCGGAGGCGACGGCGGCCTGCACGCCCATCAGGCCCTGGCTGGTATAGGCGATCCGCCAGCGCCGACCGCTGCGTTCCACAGCGCGCATGGCGCGCTCCCGGTAGATGCAGCCGACCGGGAAGACGGCGAGGGGCACGATGTCGTCCTCGACGGCGCGGTTCTCGCTGCCGATCCAGACGAGGTCCTCCTTCCAGCTCGCGAGACAGGCGCCCACACTCGGCTCGCGCTTGACCAGCGCCAGATCGATCTCGCCCGCCTCCAGAAGCCGCCCGAGGCCCGTGCTCCAGCCGCTCGTCGTATCCAGGCGAAGATGCGGCGAGGCATCGGCGAAGCCCGACAGCAGATCGATCAGCCGCCGACCGGCGAAATCTTCGGGAACGCCGAGCCGTACCGTGCGTGGTGCCGAGGGTCGGCGCATCACCTCCGTCGCCTCGTCGGCCGTGGCCAGCAACCGGCGGGCATAGCTCAGGAGCAGCTCGCCGGCTTCCGTCGTCTGCAGCGTCCCGCTCGACCGGTCGCGCAGGATGAGGGTCTGGGACAGGCCGGTTTCCAGCTTCTTGATCTGCTGGCTGACGGTGGATTGTGTGAGGAAGACGCGCTCGGCCGCGCGGGTGAAACCGCCACTGTCGATGACGGCTACGAATGTGCGCAGCAGGTCGAGGTCGAACGGGTAGCTCATCGGATTCCGTAATTCGGTTTATCGGTACATTTAATTTCCCGATGACGTCGATCTTTGTCAACATGAGCCGGAACGGAAAGGAGAACCCGGGATGACATTATCCGGACCACGGCCGGAATGGCTGACATTCGATTGCTACGGCACCTTGATCCAGTGGGACGAGGGGCTGATGGCGGCGATCGAGACAATTCTGTCGGACGAAGTTGCGACCGTCGATCCCGCAGCCTTCATTGCGACCTTCGACGGTCACGAGCACGCGCTGGAAGCGGAGCGGCCGCACCGATCTTTCCGCACGGTCAGCGCGCTCGCCCTGGAAAAGACGATGGCGGCGTTCGGTCTCCGCTTCGATGCCGCGGATGCCGAGATCCTCACCGGATCGATCGGCCGCATGCCGCCTTTTCCAGAGGTGGTCGAGACGCTTCGCCGGCTCAAGGAGGCCGGATTCAAGCTCGCGATCATCTCCAACACGGACGATGCGATCATCGCCGGAAACGTCTCCCAGCTCGGAGGGGTCATCGATCGGGTGATCACGGCCGAGCAGGCCGGCGCCTACAAGCCGACGGCGCAGATCTTTCAGCATGCCTGGGACAGCCTCGGCATTTCGCGCGACGCACTGGTGCATATCTGCGCCAGTCCGCATCTCGACCTTGTCGCGGCGCGCAATCTGGGCTTTCGTACGATCTGGATCGACCGTGGAACGAGTCGCAAGCCGCCTTCGGATTACCGCCCGGAGGCGCGCGTCCCCTCACTCGACCACGTGCCCGGCCTGCTCCGGGCGGCTGGATGGATGACATGAGACTTTGGAGGCCGATATGGCGCATGAATTGACGATCCCGAAGACCGGCCCTGCCTTGCTGCGCAACGTGTCGCTGGAGACCGACGAGATCTGGCAGGCGCGTGCCGATCTTGCCGCCTGCCTGCGCATGGCGGCGCGGCTCGGGCTGGAGGAGGGTATCTGCAACCATTTTTCCGCCGTGGTGCCCGGGCATCCCGATCTCTTCCTCGTCAACCGGCTCGGCTGGGCGTTTCAGGAGGCGACCGCCTCGTCGCTGCTCGTCTGTGATTTCGAGGGCCATGTGATCGCGGGCGACGGGGTGCCGGAGGCGACGGCGTTCTACATTCATGCCCGGCTGCACAAGCAGAACCCACGCGTCGGCGCCGCCTTTCACACGCATATGCCGAACGCGACCGCGCTCAGCATGGTCGAAGGCGAGCCGCTGGTCTGGGCGGGGCAGACGGCGCTGAAATTCTACGGTCGCGTCGCCGTGGACGCGGCCTATAACGGGCTGGCGCTGGACGAGAGCGAAGGCGACCGCATCGCGGCGGTCCTGGGCGACAAGGACATTCTGTTCATGAAGAACCATGGGGTCATGGTCTGTGGGCCGACGATCGCGGAGGCATGGGACGACCTTTACTACCTCGAGCGCGCGGCGGAGGTGCAGCTGAAGGCGATGAGCACCGGGCGCCGTCTGCTGCCGGTCTCGCCGGAGATCGCGACCCTTGCCGCACGGCAGATGCGCGAGGGCGACCCGGAAAGTGCAAGGCTCCATCTGGAAAGCGTGCGGCGGGTTCTGGACCGGCAGCAACCGGACTATACGGGCTGAGGCATTCGGCGAAGGCCGCGCTCAGCGCGGGTGCATTTCCTCGCCGTCCTCGTCCTCGTCCTCGTCCTCGTCGCCGATCGGCGCGTCCATGGTGAAGACCACGCCCGTCACGTCGAAGCGCAGTTCGGCGCTGCCGCCGAGGCTGTTGGACAGCACGCGTTCGATCATGCGCGTGCCGAAGCCGCGGCTGGTCGGGGGTGCGACGGGCGGTCCGTCGCGCTCTTCCCAGGTGAGCTTCAGGCGTTTCAGCGGCGCGTCCGGCACGGCATGCCAGCGCACGCGAATGCGTCCGGCGAGGTTGGACAGCGCGCCGTACTTGATGGCGTTGGTCGCCAGTTCATGCAGCGCCATGGCGAGCGTCAGCACGAGATTGGAGGAGACCTGCAGATCCGGCCCGTCGATATCGATCCGGTTCGGATAGCTGTCCCAGAACGGATCGAGCGTCGCGCGCACGATGCGGCCGAGATCGGCGCCCGCGAAGTTGCCGGACACCAGCAGGTCCTGTGCAGCGCCGATCGATTGGAGGCGCGACGTGATGGCCTTGCCGGCGGCTTCCTTGTCCGGGGCCTGACGAAGCGTCTGGTTGATCACGGATTGCACCGTGGTCATCAGGTTCTTCATGCGGTGGCTGAGTTCCCGCACGGTGATGGCGCGGGCCTCCTCGGTGCGCTTGCGGTCGGTGATGTCCACCGACAGGCCGGACATCTGCGACGCGTGACCGTCCTGCTCGTAGTAGACCAGCCCGCGGATGTGCACCCAGCGCAGCCGACCATCGGGCAGGACGCATCGATGCTCGACGTCGTACTCCTCGTGGCGTTCCACGGCGTTGCGAAAGGCCTCGTGGACCCGCGCCTGGTCCTCCGGCAGGACGGCGTTCAGGAGATCGCTGATCGTGAAATCCTGCTCGGGTGCGAAGCCGAAGTTCGCCTTGCAGTCCGGTGAGGCGACGAGATCCATGGTCGCGATATTGAGGGTCCAGTAGCCGAGATGGCCCGCTTCCATGGCAAAGCGAAGCTGCGTCTCGTTGCGCTTCAGTTCGGCCGTGCGCTTCTGGACTTCACCCTCCAGCAGGTCGCGGTCCCGTTCCAGCCGCACGACCCGGTCGCGCTCCATCGTGACATCGAGCTGCGACGCGAAGAAATAGGTAAGGTCGCCCTCCTCGTTGAACACGGGCGAGATCAGCAGGCGATTCCAGAATTTTTCGCCGTTCTTCTTGTAGTTTACGACATCGATTTCGATCGGATACAGATTGTCGATCGCATCGCGAATTTTCTGGATATCGTCGCGGTCGGTTTCCGGGCCCTGGAGAAAGCGACAGTTCTTGTCGATGATCTCGTGACGCTCGTAGCCGGTGAAGCGCAGGAAGGCTTCGTTGACGAACACGATCGGATTGTCGGGCCTCGACGGATCGGTAATCAGCATGGGCATGCGCGTTGCGCGCACCGCTGCTGCAAAGGGGTCGTGCCCGACATCCCTCCGGGCAATCTGGGCCTCGATACGCTGATGCTCTGTGACGTCGTTCAATGACTGTCCTCTCGGTGGCCTTTCTCCTAGACGGTTAATTCAGGGCGGCCATTTAAAAAAACAATATCCGAGTCAAAAACTTGGGGAAACGGAGGATCTGGGGCGTCATGATCGGCCGGACGTCGATGGATCGTGCGAGACGGCCCGGGAAGGGCCGCCTCGGAGATCTCTCGGCCTTATTTCTTGCCCGTCGACAGCACGCGGCTGGACGCGTCGTCAAGAGCGCGGCTGCTGTCCTGACCGTCACGCTTCAAGCCGTTGGCCGTGTTGCCGCAGCCGGCAAGCGTCAGGGCGGAGATGGTGAGGATGGCGATGAAGATCGGGCGCATGGTTTCTCCTTCGGACAAGATTCGGTTGGGTTATTCGGGCGGTTGGGTCATTCAGGTCTCGATCCGGAAAATGTGGCGAGCCGCGACTTTGTCAATCCTCGACGTGCGGTTCGCCTGACGCCGGCATCGGACCGCGTTTCTTCGCCGCAAAGCTGCGGCTGAGATACAGCGAGCCGGCCAGACCGAACCGCCAGGGATGATCGATTGCCTTGGTGATGCCGATCCGCGGGCCCGCGACGATGTCGACCGGCGATTTCGCTGCTGAAAGATGAAAGGGCGCGGCCAGCAGCGACAGGCCGTCATGACCGGCGTTAATGCCGAGCGCCTGGCAGAGGCGACCCGGCCCGGCGCAGAGGAGCCTCGGATTGTCGAGCCCGCGGCGATCCACCATCGCCTGCAGGCCGGATATCGGCTGCAGCGCGCGAACGAGCACGGCGCTCCCCGGGCGGCAGACCATATTCACGCACCAGTGCATGCCATAGGATCGGTAGACATAGGCATGCGCCGGCGGCCCGAACATGGCGCGGTTGCGCGGCGTCGGACCGCGAAAGCTGTGGGAGGCCGCATCGTCCGGCTCATAGGCTTCGGTTTCCACGATGACGCCGCCGATCCCGTCGACAAGCAGGGACGCGCCGACGAGGTCGCGAGCGGCATCGACAGCGGAACGGTCGAAAAAATCGGCGTGGATCATCATGGTCGTCTGTGGTCCAGCCCTTTGAGCGAGGGGGGGCGGATCGTCCTCTGGCGCGAACCCAAGGGAACGATCCGGCACGATTTCTCGTTGGGGAGGAAAAGGAGATTTCCCATGCTCGTCAAGTCTTCCACTCGAAACGCGCTGCTGACCGCCGCCGGCGCCGCAGCTTTTACGGCGACCGTCCTGTCCGTCGTGATCGTGCCCACCCGTGCCGCCTTCGCCCAGGCGCAGCAGGGCGAGTGCGCCGTCGGCACGCCGCAGAAGGGGACGGCGCCGAACGCAAATCCCGGCAGCGGCTCGCTGACCGAAAAACTCGACGACTGCAACGGCGTGCTCAAGCCACCGGCCGTCGGCGATAGCGAGATCGTCGAGCCTGCACCGCAGACCGGCCAGATGCCGGTGATCACGCCAAATGAACTGCCCAAGGATGGAAATCCGCCGCAACAGCCGTAAGTCTCACTCATAAGACCGAGAGAGGGTTTCATGGCAGACGGACATCAGGCCGGAAGGCAGGCAGTAAGCGGCGCAGTATCGCTCGGGGATCAGGCTCCGGAAAGCGATATCCGTGGGCGGCTCGCTGAGACGCCGTCCGCCATTCCCTTTCATGGGCTGAAGGACGTCTTCTGGCGGGTGATTGCGGAGATCAGCGAGGACCGCGTGACGCTGATTGCGGCCGGGGTCACCTATTATCTCCTGCTCGCGTTGTTCCCGGCGCTCGCCGCTCTCGTCTCCATCTACGGTTTCGTCGCGGATCCCGGTGCGATCGGCGCACAGGTGACCCTGCTTGCCGATGTCGTTCCGACCGGCTCGCTCGATATCATTCTCGAACAGTTGAAGACGCTCGCCACACAGAAGGCATCAACGCTGTCGATCGGCTTCGTGTTCGGTCTCGGCGTCGCCCTCTGGAGCGCGCATAACGGCATGCGCGCCTTGTTCGACGCGATGAACATCGCCTATGGCGAGACCGAGAAGCGCGGGTTCTTCAAGCTCACCGGTCTGGGGCTGCTGTTCACGCTCGGTGCGCTCGGCGTCGCGGTCGTCGTCATCTCGGCGATCGGCATCCTGCCGGCCGTTCTGGCGTTTCTCTGGCTCGACCGATGGGTTGAGCTTCTGGCGCGTTTCGCGCGCTGGCCGCTGATGCTGGCGATCGTCTGCTTTGCCACGATGATGCTCTATCGCTACGGCCCGAGCCGGGAGACGGCCAAACTCCGCTGGCTCACCTGGGGCGCCGCCTTCACCAGTTTCGCCTGGCTCGGTGCATCGCTCGGCTTTTCCTACTACATCGAGAATTTCGCCAATTACAACGCGACTTACGGCACGCTCGGCGCCTTGATCGGCTTCATGGTGTGGACCTGGATGTCCGTGATCATCCTGATCGTCGGGGCGGAGATCAATGCGGAGCTGGAGCACCAGACCACGATCGATTCGACCACTGGGCATCCAAGGCCGATGGGAGAGCGCGGTGCCTATGTGGCCGACACGATCGGCGATCCCGCGTCCTGAGCCGCACCGAACCGTCCAAGGCCCGCATGTCGCGATCATGAAAAAAGCGACTGTCGCATCCCTGCGGCAATCGCTCCTAACGTTTCGAAGAATATGGCATGTCGACCCTTACTGGGGCTTCGTCTCGTTCATGGCGGCTTCGTGATACCAGCTGTCGATGATGACAGGGGAGGCGGGGGTCTCGACTTTGACGTCGGGGGCCGTCTTCCAGCTGTTCAACCCTTTCAGGCCTCCAACCGGGAATTGGTAGATCGTTGCCGACTGGCGCTGTGGTGTCATTGGCATGGCATCGGCTCCCTTTTTCTGTGTCCGAGGTATATGACGTTCATATGCACATATTTTGCGCTGAATGTCTAAAAATAAATCAATTTCCTGTCGGGTTTTCGCGCAATTTTCGCTTCGGCGGCCAATTTCGCGCTGAATGCGCATTTTTTCTGCCTGCATTTTCCCCGTATCACCTCGCCGTGGTCCTGCAGGGTTCCGCCCGGCTGCCGAAGTGCTGTGCTGCAGGGCGCAAATTGCTGCATCTTTTCAAGCGGGAGGCGACGAGGCTGCGGTTTCCTGCGCTGGAACACACAGAATAATCGGCTTGAGGCGCTCTTCGTCACAAAACTGGCACGGCATGTGCATTCCCTTCTGGTCTGAGGGTTCGGTGGCCGGTTTCGGCGTCGATCTCCTGGATTGCTCACCACTTATGAGAGATTTGCCATGACCAAGTATAAGCTCGAGTACATCTGGCTCGACGGGTACACACCGGTACCGAACCTGCGCGGCAAGACGCAGATCAAGGAATTCGACGCGTTCCCGGCGCTGGAGCAGCTGCCGCTCTGGGGCTTTGACGGTAGCTCGACCATGCAGGCCGAAGGCCGCAGCTCCGACTGCGTTCTCAAGCCGGTCGCGCTCTACCCGGATCCCGCCCGCACGAACGGCGTTCTGGTCATGTGCGAAGTCATGATGCCGGACGGCGTCACCCCGCATGCGAGCAATTCCCGCGCGACCATCCTCGATGACGAAGGCACGTGGTTCGGCTTCGAGCAGGAATACTTCTTCTACCAGAACGGCCGTCCGCTCGGCTTCCCCGAGCAGGGCTATCCGG
Organism: Rhizobium sp. PP-F2F-G48; assembly: GCF_004342335.1. Classification (NCBI taxonomy): domain Bacteria; kingdom Pseudomonadati; phylum Pseudomonadota; class Alphaproteobacteria; order Hyphomicrobiales; family Rhizobiaceae; genus Rhizobium; species Rhizobium sp. PP-F2F-G48. The sequence goes on from NZ_SLVH01000001.1 coordinate 669,174, forward strand.
CACCGCAGGGCCCGTACTACACCGGCGTCGGCTACAGCAATGTCGGCGACGTCGCACGCGAGATCGTCGAAGAGCATCTGGACCTCTGCCTGGAAGCCGGCATCAACCACGAAGGCATCAATGCCGAAGTGGCCAAGGGCCAGTGGGAATTCCAGATCTTCGGCAAGGGCTCCAAGAAGGCTGCCGACGAAATCTGGATCGCTCGCTACCTGCTGCAGCGCCTGACCGAAAAGTACGGCATCGACATCGAGTACCATTGCAAGCCGCTCGGCGACACCGACTGGAACGGCTCGGGCATGCACTGCAACTTCTCGACGGCCTATATGCGCGAAGTCGGCGGCAAGGCCTATTTCGAAGCGCTCATGGGTGCCTTCGAGAAGAACCTGATGGACCACATCGCCGTCTACGGCCCCGACAATGACAAGCGTCTGACGGGCAAGCACGAAACGGCTCCGTGGAACAAGTTCAGCTACGGCGTCGCCGACCGTGGCGCGTCCATCCGTGTTCCCCACTCGTTCATCAAGAACGACTACAAGGGCTACCTGGAAGACCGTCGCCCGAATTCGCAGGGCTGCCCCTACCAGATCGCTTCCGCCGTTCTCAAGACGATTTCGGAAGTCCCGACCGAAGGCTTCGCCTCGGCCGCTGCCTGATCGGATCGTCCTCGCCGGGTGATCGGTGGGAATGATGCGCGATTGGCCTGCAAGACGGGCTGATGTGACAAAATGTAAAACGACGCCGGGAAACTGGCGTCGTTTTTTCTTTGACGCGATCCGGCGAGATTCTTGCCGTGTGCGCAAGGCCTTTGGCTATTTCCGGGGTGGTTGGCTCTGGTGACGTGGCACGTGACAGGCCTGCGGTGCGACAGGCTTGCCGTGTGACTGGCGTTACGCGTCGATCACTGCACGCGAAGGTCATTACGGTCGGTCTGCGACGGATCTCGGCGGAACGCTTTTGAGGGCAGTTCGTCGCGGGTCAGAGCCGTGCTTCGGGTCATAGGAGGTTCGTCGCGCGGGCCGCAGGTGGAAACGAAAAAACCCCTCTGCCGGGATGGCAGAAGGGCTTGGCTCTCAATCCCCAGGATCTCTTTTGGCCGAGATCGGGTGTCGTCGCTGCAGGAATGTTACGGCGCCGGTGTCGCTGCCGGCGGCGTGACGGGTGTCGTTACCGCGGGCGTCGTGGCGGCGCTGCCGTCGATGTAGGGCAGGATCTCCATGCCGCCGTGGTAGAGCATGCTGAGTGCGACATAGAAGATGACGGCGAGACCGACATAGGCGATCCAGCGATGCTTGTGCAGCAGGTTGGCGATGAAGCTGGCGGCGAGACCCATCAACGCGATGGAGACGATCAGGCCGATGACCAGCACCGTCGGGTGATCCTGCGCAGCACCGGCGACCGCGAGAACATTGTCGAGCGACATGGAAACGTCGGCGATGACGATCTGCGTTGCCGCCTGGAGGAACGTCTTGCGGACGCGGGTCTCGTCGGCCGCGTCCCCGGTTTCGTGTGCGGCGTTCTGATCCGCCTGGCGAAGCTCGCTCCACATCTTCCAGCAGACCCAGAGCAGCAGGAGACCGCCGACGAACTGCAGGCCGACGATGGCGAGAAGCTGGACGGTGATGGCGGCAAAGGCAATGCGCAGGACCGTGGCGGCGATGATGCCGACGAGGATGGCCTTGCGGCGCTGATCCGTGGGCAGGCCCGCAGCAGCGAGGCCGATCACGATGGCATTATCGCCGGCCAGCACCAGATCGATGGCAATGACCTGCAGAAAGGCAGCCATTCCGGCCGCTGTAAAAATTTCCATGTCGGATCTGTCTCCCTCGTGCCGTTCATTCCGAATGACAATTGCGTTACCTGTTCGCTAAAGCCATTCAAACCATCAAGGCAAGGGGAAATCGCCACATTTCCGTTTCCAGCGTGCTTCCGAAGGTCACCCTGTCGCAATTCCGCATGGCCGGGACCGACCAGCCTTGGGACGTCCTATCGGCGCAACGGATCGACGGCCAGATGATCGCGTTGCGTCAACTCGTAGAGCGCCGGCTCGATGGTGCTGTTTTCGACATTGGGGAGATAGTAGACGTGGACGAAGACCAAGGCGAGCAGGCCGCCGATCACGTTCATGGCGGCGAAGATCAGGATTTCTTTGTCCATTTTGCGTCTCTCTTGAGAACGCCCCGGTTCAACGATGGACAGGACGACCTTTTTTGCCCAGAGGTCCGCCCTGCCGTTCAGGATAAATCCAAGTTTCCAGGCCTAAAGCGCGGGAACACGGCGCTTGGCGGCCATCAAGAGGTCCAGTTCGGTCGAAGACGGCCCGAAGCGTTCATAGAGACGTTTCGCCTCCTCCGTCTGCAGACCGTAGCGCGATTGAAACTCCTCCAGCGTGCAGGATTCCCCGCGTACCGTCTTTCCTCGTATTCCCTTCAGATCCGTCATGTCACCGCTCCCTTGCAAGTCGCATCCGCACTCTCGCCTGTGAACGCCTCGATTCCGCCGAAGTTCCCTGAACGGTCCGGATTTCCAACCGGGATCGCGGTGATGTCCCGCTTAGCCGCGCGAACGCCCCTCCAGGGCTTTCAGAGCCGCCATGCCGGCCGTCTGCGCCTGGAGCTGGGACTGGAACTTGCCCGTGGCAGGGTGGGTCACGCCACGGAAGGTCAGGATAAAACTCCACGTCCCGTCACGCTGCTTGGCAATGGCAATGTTCGACTTCGCCGGTGTCGTCTCGCTCATCTCGGTCGTCTCTCCTGTGCCATCGAAGCTCTATCGCCTCGTTACCGATCCCTTAAGGCAACTTCGCTCCCGCGGACATCCCTATTTCCCGTCGGCCCGGTTATCCCACCGCTTCCGGAAGGGCCTTTTCGCATGTGCGAAACACATAGCTGCATTGCAATATCGTCGCTCGCTCGGCTCCGGGATCATTGTATGATGAACCTATCGAAGCGATGCACCTCCTCCCGCAGAGCTTCGATGATCTTGACGCTCCCATCCTCCTCCCGGGATCGTCAGTGTTGGTTGCAGCTTCTCCTCCTCCCGAGCTGCCAACCGGAATTGAGAGCCTGCTGCACCTCCTCCCGCAGCAGGCTCTTTTCGTTTCAGAAGCGTCTGTTTTTCGAATCCTTTCCTGCTGATGATCGATGCGATGCCCTTTGCATCGTTCAGCGGAACATTGATCAGGAATATGCGTTTCGCATTGTGGTTCAGAGAGCGCCAAGCCTCTGGGTTCGAACGCCAAACTGTCCGGTCGTCGCCCTCATCCGATGAGGCGGGCGCGAAGGCAGACGAGGGCGATCCGGACTCCCCAGAACCAGCGTCATCAGTATCGGCCATTGTCGCGCCGAAATCTTGTCGAGGAGCGCGTCTTGCCCGTCCGTTATCTCATGCTCGGTGTGATCGGCTTCGTCGTCGCCGCCATCCTCAGCGTCGTTGTCGTGCAGCGTCTGGAGGGAAAATCCGGCGATCAATCCACCACCCCGCCGGACCCGCTCGTCGTCGCGCCGGAAAAGGCCGCAGAACAGAGTCCGTAAGAACGAAATTAGGTTCCCGCGTTCGAACGATCGCATGCGGTCGCCGCCCTTGCTGTCGAGCTGCTTCTTCCTGTTTTCTCTCTCGCGTGCTCCACAGGCGCGAATGTGTCGTCAAGGCGGTCACCATGCCTCACTTCTATTTCAACCTTGTCGATCACGAAGGCTTCTCAGGCGGCGAGGAGGCCTATGCCTTTCCGGATGTCGCAACGGCGTTGGTCGAAGCGGAGATCGTGCTGGCGGAAATGGCGCTCGACGGTCTGCCGCAGGGACCGCTCGGGCGACTCGAGGTCGAGGTCCTCGATGAAGCCAGGGTCTGCGTCGGCAAGGTCAGTCTGGAGCTGAGACGGCAGATTTTTCCGTAAGGCCAAGGTCGCTGCCGAAAAAACCGCCGCTCACGGGGCCGTCGTCCTGCCGGTCAGGTGGCGGACCGCGTCGATGATCGGTTGCATCAGCAGAGCGGCGCCAGCATCCGACAGGTGGTCGTCGTCGAAATAGAAGATCCTGTCCGTCGAGAGACTGTTGACGCAGCGCGCCGCAACGAAGCTGTCGCACAAGATCGCATCCGGCCGGATTTTGACGAGACGGGGATGCTCCAGCGTGTCGAAGGCGGCGATGACAGCCGCGTTGCGCGCACGATACCGGTCCGCTGATGTTCCGAGCGGCTCGACATCCGTTCCGGTCATCGCCGCGCGCGCCAACAGGTCCGGCACGTTCCAGCCGGCCTCCGGTATGGGATAGACCAGCACGACATTGTAGCCACGATCGAGATAGGCGCGGATGTCTGCGAGGAAAGCCGCGAGCACGCGGTCCTTGCGGGCCGGGTCGTTCTCGCCGCCCATGTCGTCGCGCCGGGCGTAGAGGTCGGCATAGGTCGGCTTCAGCGCCTCGATGCCGCCTTCGCCATTGTCGAAGGCCGTTCCGTCGAGATAGAGCGACCAGCGGCTGACCATGATGATCGTCCGGATGTCGTTCGCGGCGATATAGTCTTCGACGCCTTTGAAGAAGCTGTTGCAGCGCAGGCGATACTTTGCATTCGAAACGACGAGGCCGGAAAATCCGGCGCAGGAGGAGTGGGAGAGGGCGTAGAGGTCGAGCCCTGCTGCCGTGAAGGCTCTGAGAGCCTCGCCCGTGATCGCGCCCGCATGGGAATCGCCGATCATGATCGTGTCGCTTTTGTCGATGTCCGGCGTCATGCAGGCGCGGACGGGATGCGGCAACGTCGCCTCGCCCTTGTCGAAGAGGCATGTCGCCATCGCCGGATCGGGATGCGCCTGCACGTCGAGCGCGGCCAAAGCCTCCGGCGGCAGCCGAAACGCCAATCCCTCGTCCAGCCGGCCCACCGCACCGATCGCCATCAGGATGGCCGCGACAGCCGCCGTCGCGCCGAGAATGCGCGGGCCGCTGGCGAGCAGCGTGATGCGGCCGGTGCGGAACGGGGTCTCGACGAAGCGCCAGGAGAGGATGGCCAGAAGGACGGCTGCGATCGTCAGGATCGTCATCACAAGCGGTGTCGGCTCGGTCAGGCTGCGAATGCGGGCGAAGGCGAACAGAGGCTGGTGCCAGAGATAGAGGCTGTAGCTGATCAGGCCGATGCCCGTGAGCAGCCGGAGCGACAGAAACCGGTGCACGAGCGTGCCGGGGCCGGCAAAGAGGATGATCAGGGCCGTGCCCCCCACAGGCGCCACCGTCCAGGCCGACGGAAACGGCGTGCCTTCGTCATAGAGGAACACGCCGGCCAAAACCGCCACGATGCCGATCAGCGAGAGGACGTCGTTGCCGGGCTGCGGGCGTTTCAGAAGAATGAGCGCGCAGAGCGAGCCGGCCAGCAACTCCCAGGCGCGTGTGTGGGGCAGGTAGAAGGCGGCGTTCGGAAATGCGACGGCGCCATAGACCGCAAGGGCGAAGCTGACGAGCGCTGCCAGCAGGACGGTCGCGAAACGCACCCGGGCACCGTACCGCTGGAGACCCATCAACAGGAGCGGGAAGACGACGTAATACTGCTCCTCGACCGCCAGGCTCCAGGTGTGCAGCAATGGCTGCTTCTCGGCCGCGGCGGCGAAATATCCGCTTTCCTGCCAGAAGAGCACGTTCGACACGAACAGGCAGACGGCAATGATGCTTTCGGCAAAGCTCGTCATCTGCGCCGGCAGCATCCAGGCCCAGGCAAAGGGCAGGCAACAGAGAATAACGGTGAAGAGCACCGGCATGATGCGCCGCGCCCGTCGCTCGTAGAAGCCGAGAATGGTGAAGGCGCCTTTGTCCTGCGCCGTCGCGATGATGGTGGTGATCAGGTAGCCGCTGATGACGAAGAAGACATCGACACCGACATAGCCGCCGGAAAACCAGGCGACGCCGGCATGGAAGAGGATGACCGGGACGACGGCCACGGCCCGGAGGCCATCGATTTCAGGTCGGTGCTGCATGAAACTCGGATCAGGGGGCTGCGAGACGGACGTATACGGAAACCAGAACGCGGCGGATGCTCGATCCGCCGCGAAAAAGGCTCCCTGATCATCCCTTAAATCACAATCGATTTCGGGATGAAATCCCGCGACGAAGCCTTTCCGCCGCGATGTCTCAGGACCGGAAGAGCTTCCAGCGGTTGGGCCGGAAGGCAATGCGCGTGCCGGGCGCTGCGGCGACGTCCGCGGGCAGCTCGATCTCGATCCGGCGCGTGCTGCCGGCAATGTCCAGCTCGACGTGACGCGTGCCGGCCACCCGCCGGCTGATGGTCACGACACCGGCCAGACAGCCGCCGCAACCGTCGAGCAGGTCGATGTCGTGCGGACGGAAATAAAGCTCGGCCGGCCCTTGCGGCTCGCCCGGCGCGCTGACGCCGATCGAGCGATCTTCGAGCCAGAGCTGACCGTTTTCCACGCGCACCGGCAGGGTGTTGGATTGCCCGATGAAGCCGAAGACGAAGGGGGAGTTCGGCGTGTCGTAGATCTCGTCCGGCGTTCCCACCTGCTCGATCCGGCCCTTGCTCATGACCACGACGCGATCGGCGAGTTCCAGCGCCTCGTCCTGGTCATGCGTCACGAAGACGGTGGTGTGGCCGGTGCGGTCGTGGATCTCGCGCAGCCAGCGGCGCAGCTCCTTGCGCACCTGCGCATCCAGCGCCCCGAACGGCTCGTCGAGCAGCAGCACGTTCGGCTCGACCGCCATGGCGCGGGCGAGCGCCACGCGCTGGCGCTGGCCGCCCGAAAGCTGGGCGGGATAGCGCTTCTCCATGCCGCCGAGCTGGACGAGCTCGATCAGATCCTCGGCCCGCTTACGGATGTCGGCGGCCGAGGGGCGGCGCGCGGAGGGGCGAACCTTCAGGCCGAAGGCGACGTTGTCGATCACCGTCATATGCCGGAAGAGGGCATAATGCTGGAACACGAAGCCGATATTGCGCTCCTGCACCGTCTTCTTCGAGGCATCGGCGTCGCCGAAGAAGATCGTGCCGTCGGTCGGACTTTCGAGCCCTGCGATCAGCCGCAGCAGCGTCGTCTTGCCGGACCCGGACGGGCCGAGCAGGGCGATGAGCTCGCCGGAGCGGATATCGAGCGACACTTTCTCGAGAGCCGGAAACCGGCCGAATTCCTTGCGAATGTCCTGAACGCGTACTTCCATAAAACCCTGTACCTTTTCAGTGCTTGCGTGCGGCGGCGATCTGCGCACTGAACTTGAATTCGAGCAGCGACTTGATGACGAGCGTGACCAGCGCCAGAAGCGCCAGCAGCGTGGCCACCGCGAAGGCGCCGACAAAATTATATTCGTTGTAGAGGATCTCGACCTGCAGGGGCATGGTGTTGGTCATGCCGCGAATATGGCCCGAGACGACCGAAACGGCCCCGAATTCGCCCATGGCGCGGGCGTTGCAGAGCAGCACGCCGTAGAGCAGGCCCCATTTGATATTCGGCAGCGTGACGTACCAGAAGGTCTGCCAGCCGCTGGCGCCGAGCGACAGCGCCGCTTCCTCGTCGCTCGTGCCCTGCTCCTGCATCAGCGGGATCAGTTCGCGGGCGACGAAGGGGAAGGTGACGAAGACCGTGGCGAGCACGATGCCCGGCACCGCAAACAGAACCTTAATGCCATGGCTGGAAAGCCAGGGCCCGAGCAGGCTGTGCGACCCGAACAGAAGCACGAAGACGAGGCCCGATATGACCGGAGATACCGAGAAGGGCAGGTCGATCAGCGTCGTCAGGAACGCCTTGCCCTTGAACTCGAACTTGGCGATGGCCCAGGCTGCGGCGATGCCGAAGACGAGATTGAGCGGCACGGCAATCGCGGCCACCAGAAGCGTCAGCCGTATCGCCGCCCATGTCTCGGGGTCGGCCAGCGCTTCGTAGAACCGTCCGGGCCCGTTGCGCAAGGCCTCGGTGAAGACGATGGCGAGCGGCATCACGAGGAACAGGCCGACGAAGGCGAGCGACAGGGCGATCAGGCCATAGCGGGCAAGGCGGCTTTCCGAGGTTGCCGACCGCACCATTTCGGAGGTGTTGCCAGACGCGGGCGCGAGGGCATCATGTGCCATAACCATACCTCCGCCGGCTCCAGGCCTGGATGGAATTGATGACGAGCAGCATGACGAAGGAGAGGATCAGCATCACGGCGGCAATCGCGGTCGCGGCGGGATAGTTGAACTCCTCCAGCCGGATGACGATGAGCAGCGGTGCGATCTCCGAGACGTAAGGCAGATTGCCCGCAATGAAGATGACGGAGCCGTATTCGCCGACGCCACGGGCGAAGGCGAGCGCGAAACCGGTCAGCACGGCGGGGGCGAGCCCCGGCAGGAGCACGCGGCTGACGGTCTGAAAGCGCGACGCGCCAAGCGTGGCTGCGGCTTCCTCGACCTCGCGGTCGATCTCTTCCATGATCGGCTGCACGGTGCGCACCACGAAGGGCAGGCCGACGAAGATCAGCGCGAAGACGATCCCGACCGGCGTGAAGGCGACCTTGATCCCGAGCGGCGTGAGCAAACTGCCGATCCAGCCGTTCGGAGCATAGAGCGTGGTGAGCGCGATGCCGGCCACGGCCGTCGGCAGGGCGAAGGGCAGATCGACCATGGCGTCGATGACGCGCCGGCCGAAGAATCGGTAGCGCACCAGCACCCAGGCGAGCAGCACGCCGAAGACGACATTGGCGAGCGCCGCGACGAAGGCCGTGCCGAAGCTGATCTTCAGCGCGTTCAGCGTCCGCTGGTCGGTCGCCAGCGTCCAGAACGTGCTCCAGCCGAGCGCGCTCGAGCGCCAGGCGAGGCCCGAGAGCGGAATGAGAATGATGAGAATGAGCCATGACAAAGTGACGCCGAGCGCCAACCCGAATCCCGGGATGACGCTCGGCTGTCGAAATTGCCACCGCTGAGGGAGGCTTGCGGTCATGTAATCTTATTGCCCCGGCTTGTAGATCTGGTCGAAGACGCCCCCGTCTCCGAAGAATTTCGGTTGAGCTTCCTTCCAACCACCGAATTCGTCAATGGTCGAGAGCTTCACGTCGGCAAATCGCTTGATATCGTTCGGATCGGCCGCTTCCGGCTTGAACGGGCGATAATAATGCTTGGCCGCGATCTTCTGCCCCACATCGGAATAGAGATACTGGAGGTAGGCTTCCGCCACCTTGCGGGTTCCCTTCGCGTCCACATTGCCATCGACCAGGGCCACCGGCGGCTCGGCCTTGATGGAGATGGAGGGGGTGACGATGTCGAAGCTGTCGGGGCCAAGCTCTTCCAGCGAAAGATAGGCCTCGTTTTCCCAGGCGATGAGCACGTCGCCGAGACCGCGCTGGACGAAGGTGGTGGTCGCGCCGCGGGCGCCGGTGTCGAGAACCGGGACGTGCTTGAACAGCTGGCCGACATAGGCTTGCGCCTTGGCGTCGTCGCCGCCGTTCTGCGCGCGGGCCCAGGCCCAGGCGGCGAGGAAGTTCCAGCGCGCGCCGCCGGAGGTCTTCGGGTTCGGCGTGATGACCTGGACATCGTCCTTGACCAGATCGCCCCAGTCCTTGATGCCCTTGGGATTGCCCTTGCGCACGAGGAAGACGATCGTCGAGGTATAAGGCGCGCTGTTGTTGTCGAACTTCGTCTTCCAGTCAGCGGGGATCTTGCCGCTTTCCTTGGCGATGGCGTCGATATCGGCTTCGAGCGCCAAGGTGACGACATCGGCTTCGAGACCGTCGATCACCGAGCGGGCCTGCTTGCCCGAGCCTCCATGCGAGGTCTGGATCGTCACCGTTTCCCCGGTGTCGGTCTTCCACTTCTCGGCAAATGCGGCGTTGAAGTCCTTGTAGAGCTCACGCGTCGGATCGTAGGACACGTTCAGAATCGTCTGGTCGGCATAGGCAAAGCCCAAACCCCCAACCTGAATGCTGGTGGCCAGCAGGGCCACCGTGAAAAATCGGGTTATACGCTTTGCGTTCATCGCTCTCGACCTCCGTCTTGTCGCGAGCAGTCTAGCCGGTCTGTCGATTGGGGTAACGAAGAAGTTTGCGCTGGAGGCACCGTTTGGAGAAAAGTCCTGCCGTCAGGTCTCCCGCTTGCGCAAGATTGATGCAACAAGGCGCTATCACATCCGGAAGAGAAAGAAATGTCCATGACCGAAACGCTATGCGAACCTCAGGACGTCCTCTCGTTCTGGTTCGAGGATATCGACCCGGAGAACTGGTACAAGGCGCATCCGACGCTCGACGCGGAATGCGACCGGCGGTTCCGCGCAAGCCATCTGGCGCTCTCGCGCGACGTGCCTCCGGCCTGGCGGGAAACGCCGGAGGGGCGGCTTGCGACCCTCATCCTGTTCGACCAGATGTCGCGCAACATCTATCGCGGGTCTCCGCTCGCCTTCGCCACGGACGGTCTGGCGCGCCGCGAAGCCCGGCTGGCGCTGGAGGCCGGCGCGGACCAGGCGGTCGAGCCGGTGCGGCGCGCGTTCTTCTACCTGCCGTTCGAACACTCCGAGGCGATGCCCGATCAGGATCTCGCGGTTCAGCTGTTTACCGCGCTCGGCGATCCGGTGCTTCTCGATTTCGCCGTGCGTCACCGGGAGATCGTGGCCCGTTTCGGACGTTTCCCGCATCGCAACGCAATCCTCGGTCGCCTGCCGAGCCCGCAGGAGGAAGCCTTCCTACTGCAGCCCGGTTCCCGCTTTTGATCGGCGGGGCAAGGCCCAAAATTCGCCATACCGAGCCGTCAACCGGAACGCGCAGGGCGTTTTTCTTCGCCTGATTCTCTTCGGTCGCACCGCAATCCTCGGCCGCGATCCTCGGCCGTGATCCTCTCGAAAGCCTTTCGGCCCTGTCCGTTGGGAGAAGACAGATCCAAACGTGAAAGCATGTTCCCCCGCGATGCACCGTCTCCTCGCCATCCTGCTCATTCTTGTGTCCAGCCTGTCGCCGGTCCTCGCCCAGCAACCTGCCGAAAATCCGCCAGCACCCAGTCAGCCGGCACCGAGCCAGCCAGCCACTGCCCCCTCGACCCCGCCACCATCGACCCCGCCACCATCGGCCCCACAACCATCGACCGCCCCGGCCGCAGCCCCGGCTGCGACGGGGCCGCAAGGTGCAGCCGATGGCGGGTCGGCGCGCGATCGGACCGATGAGGCGCAGGCCGACACGGCGCAGCAGCTCGATGCGGCGCGCAAGCGGCTCGACGCTTTGGCCGCCCAGGTCGACAATGCCAATGCGGCAGAGACCGCGCGTTCCACCCAGGCCAACAATGCCAATGCTGCCGACAACCGGCTTGCCGAGATCAAGGCACAGGTGGACGACCTGTCGCAGCAGGTGGCCGCTCAGATGGATGCGGCCCGCACGCGCATCGAGCAGATCAAGGGGCGCCTGACCGAGATCGGCGATCCGCCGGCCGCCGGTGCCGAGGCGGAAGCGTCCGTCGTCACCGAAGAACGGAGCCGCCTGATCAGCGAGCGCAATGCGCTGAATGCGGTGACCGGTACGGCGGAAACGCTGGTTGCCGACGCCAATGCGCTGTCGACGACGATCACGGAAAAGCGCCGCGTGCTGTTTTCCAACACGCTGCTCCGGCACACCGACATCAATATCGACATGCTGGTCGATGCGGGGCAGGCGCTGGTGGTCGAGGCGCGGGCCTTTTCCCGCAATATCGGCAGCTGGCTGACCTTCGTCTTCACCTATAAGCGCGTGCCGCTGATGTCGGCGCTGTTTCTGTCGCTGTGCTCGGCGCTGGTGCTTCTGGCCGGCACGCACCGTCTCTTCGCGCCGCTGCTTCGCCGCTCCGTGCGCGATCTTCATCCGACCTATATCGCCCGCCTGTCGCGCGCCTTCGGCTCGACGCTGGTTCCGACCATCGCCGCCGCCACCTTCGCGACGTCGGCCTTCTTCTTCCTGCAGTCCTTCAACGTGCTGCGGCAGGACATCGCCCCTGTCGTGACGACCTTCCTCGCGCTCTGTGTCGCCCTGCAGTTCGTCTGGACGATATCGACGGCGGTTCTCGCGCCGGGCCAGGCCGTCTGGCGGCTCGTGCGCGTCTCGGATCGCGGCGCGCGCCTGCTGGTCGCCCTCATCATGGCGATGGCGTTTGCCAACCTGTTCGATTACCTCCTCGAGACGATCAGCGTCACGCTCGGCTCGCCTCTGGTGCTGACCGTCGCAAAAAGCCTGATCGCCTCGATCATCATCGGCCTGCTGCTGATGGCGATCGCGCTGATCCGTCCGGTCATTCCGCAAGGCGAGCCGCTGGACGGGCAGGGGCGACCGTGGCCCCGCGCCATCTCCATCCTGCTGCTGCTGGCGGGCCTCGGGCTGATCACCGCGGCGCTTTCCGGCTATGTCGGGCTCGCCCGCTTCATCGCCACGCAGATCGTCGTCACCGGCGCGATCTTCGTCACCATGTATATCGGCATCCTCACCGGCAAGGCGCTGGCCAAGCAGAACGCGCTCGCCAAGACCGTCGGCGGCCGCTATCTCTCGCATCGCTACCGGCTGGAGCCGATGGCACTCGACCAGATCGGCCTTGCGGTCGGGCTCGGCATCTATCTCCTTGTCATCATGTTCTTCGTGCCGCTGCTCCTTCTGCAATGGGGCTTCAAGATCGCGGATATCGAGGCATGGGCCTACCGGATCTTCACCGAGATCCGCATCGGCACGATCACCATCTCGCTGGTCGGCATCTTCGCCGGGATCCTGCTGTTCATCCTCGGCTTCGTCATCACGCGCTGGCTGCAGCGCTGGATCGACGGCAGCGTGCTTGCGCGCAGCCGCGTCGATCTTGGCGTGCGCAACTCGGTCAAGACGGGCATCGGCTATCTCGGCGTCGGCATTGCCGGGCTGATCGGCATCTCGGCGGCCGGCCTCGATCTGTCGAGCCTCGCTCTGGTGGCCGGCGCCCTGTCCCTCGGCGTCGGTTTCGGCCTGCAGAACATCGTCTCCAACTTCGTCTCCGGCCTGATCCTGTTGGTCGAACGACCGTTCAAGGTGGGCGACTGGGTCATTTCGGGCACGACCGAGGGCTTCGTCAAACGCATTTCGGTGCGCGCGACCGAGATCGAGACGTTCCAGCGGCAGACGATCATGGTTCCGAACTCGCTGTTCATCAACGCCTCCGTCGGCAACTGGACCCACAGGAACAAGCTGGGGCGCGTGGACATCACCTTTACCGCCCATTCCTCCAACGACCCGCGCAAGGTCGTGGAATCGCTGCGGGCCGCGGTGACCGGATTGCCGAACATCCTGCGCAATCCCGAGCCGATCATCGTCTTCCGCGGCTTCACGGCCGCAGAACTCGAGTTCGAGGTGCGCGTTTTCCTCGCCGATATCCTGCAGGGCGTCTCCGTCCGCACGGATGTCCGCATGGCCGTTTTCGAACGGTTCCAGGCTGACGGCATCACGCTTGGCGGGCCCGCGGCGCCCGAAGTGCCGATCAAGATCTCGCCCGAGGACGCCGAAGTCCTCTCGGCTCTCTTCCAGGGCACGCGGTCGTCGGAAGGCAGCCGCGCCTCGACCCAACTGCCGGGAGATGCCGGCGGCTACGTGGAGCAGCCGGGCGCCGAGCCGCCGGACAGCCGGAGCAACGACATCCCGGATTCCTCGGAAAGCGGGCGCAACGATGCGCTGCGCGGAGAGGAACTGCGCGCCGACGTAAAGCCGCCCATGTCCGCCCCGCCGTCGCAGGTCTCGCCAGCGCCGGTGCAGAAGAGCGATGTCGATCCCGAGACCGGGCCGGGTGCCCCGACCACCGGCGCGCGCAAGAGGCGACCCGGCCGAACGCGCTGATCGTTCGCGGTCTGGAGGAGAGAAAAGCAAGCTGGCGGAGGAGATGGTGTAAATGCCGCCGGCTTTCTCCCGTTATTGATGAAAAACAGATATAAAGGTCTCGACCTTTAACGACTGCGAAAACCTTTGTTGCTACCGTTCCTTTCAGTTCAGAAAAGAGAGCGCTCAATGTCGTTTTTCGGTGTGTCGGGGATGTATTACTCCGGAGAGTCCCTGCAACAGCACCGTATCGTGCTCGCAGAAGATAGCAATCTGTTCGCGGCGATGGTGTCGAAGCGCCTTAAGGAACTTCTCGATATCGACGTCATCGTCTGCAAGGACTATGACGAAGTCACCTTCGCCATCGAGAATGCCTCCTTCCCGGCGACGCTCGCCATCTCCAACATCAATCTTCCGGGTGCCGAGAACGGCGAGGCGCTGTCCTATCTGGTCGATATGAGCGTTCCCACGATCGTCTTCACGGGCACCTTCCAGGAGAGCACGCGCGAATCGATCCTCGCCCGGGATATCGTCGATTACATCATCAAGGACAGCGTCTTCGCGGTGGATATGCTGGTGGAATCGGTCTGCCGTTTCCTCACCAATCATCGCCACCATGTCATGATCGTGGACGACAGTCCGACGGCGCGGGCGCTGCTGACGTCGCAGCTCAAGCGGTTCAACTTCCGCGTCAGCACGGCCGATTGCGGTGCGACCGCGCTCGAACTCTTGAAACGCCACTCGGATATCGGCCTCGTCATCACCGACTACAACATGCCGGATATCGACGGTTTCGAGCTGACGCGCCGCATTCGCGGCGCCTACGGCCCGCATCAGTTGCGGATCATCGGGGTGTCCTCCTCCACCAACCGCCTGCTCTCGGCGCGGTTCCTCAAGGCTGGCGGCAACGACTTCATCATGCGGCCGTTCGTCAACGAGGAATTCTACTGCCGGGTCAACCAGAACCTGGACACGCTGACGAAGATCCGCACGCTCGGCTCGCAGATGGCGCTCAGCGCCTGAGCCCATCCGGGCAGATCCCGCGCATCCTCACGACGTTGCAAACGCCCGGTCTCGGGCGTTTGTCGTTTCATGCCGTCGGCAGAGTTTCCCGCTGCAACCTTTTCGAAAATTTCCGTTTCGCTACCTGCTTTTAGGGGTGACGTTAACGGATCACAAAAGGCTTCATGGTAAGCCATATGAAACAGAATAGATCGTAACCGCGCACTTTCGACGGCTGGGATCTGGGAGGAGCAGAACCGTCACGCGGTCGCCTGCTCGAAAAGGGTGGGAACCTTGACGTTCAGCAAGCAAGAGCCGAAGGGGGAGGCCGCGCCGAGAGCCAGCGGCAGGCACCTTCTGCTGATCGAAGACTCGCGCGTCTTCTCGACGCTCATCCGACACGAGATCCAGAACGGCCCCGTCACCACGGTCACGCACTGCGCATCCCTCGAGGAGGCCAAGCGGGCGCTGGAGTGCCAGAATGTCGATGTCGCCGTGCTCGACCTCAACCTACCGGATGCGCCCAATTGCGAAGCGCTCGACCTCGTCCTTTCGCACGGCATTCCCGCCATCGTCTTCACCGGCAGCTTCAACGACAGCACGCGCGAGCGGGTCATGGCGCGGGGCGTGGTGGACTGCATCATTAAGAACGAGCGCGAGTCGGTCGCCGCCGTGGTGGCGGCCGTCAATCGCGTGCTGAGCAATGCCGGCACGACCGTGCTCGTGGCCGACCACGATCCGGAGCGTCGCCACGCCGTCGCCCTGATGCTGCGCGAGCAGCGCTTCCAGGTCATGGAGGCGGAGGCGGCTGAGGACGTTCTCAGCGCGGTAACGGAGGGGTCCGTCGATCTCGTGGTTTCGGAATATGTGGCGGGCGACCTTTCCGCGCAGCAGCTTCTCATCGGCATGCGATCCTACGAGGCCGAGACGGCCGTGCCCGTGATTGCGGTGGCGTCGCAGGCCGCGCGCGGCGACGCTGCACGGTTTCTCAAGGCAGGCGGCGCCGATTTCATCGAGCGACCCTTCGACCGCGACGAGTTCGTCAGCCGTGTCAATCGCTCGATCGTCGTTCACCGCCGGATCACCGCCCTGCAGCAACTCGCCTCGCGCGATTATCTGACGGATCTCTACAATCGGCGCTTCTTCTTTCAGGAGGGGCCGCGCATCGTCGAGAAGTGCTTTCGCAACAAGGCGGGATCGTCGATCGCTATCCTGGATATCGACCACTTCAAGCGCCTGAACGACACGTTCGGCCATGAGGTCGGCGATCTCGTGCTCAAGGCGGTGGCGCGGACCCTGCGCAATTTCGTCGGCAACGATCATCTGCTGGCGCGGCTCGGCGGCGAGGAGTTCGGCGTCTTGTTCGATGGCCTGGATATCACGGCGGCGACGCTCTATTGCGAGCAGCTGCGCGAAACGATCGCCCGCACGCAGGTGGTCACCGACGACGAGGATCTCTCGATCACGGTCTCGATCGGCCTTGCCCCGATCGAGCAGCGCGAGGTGTTCGACAACTACCTGCACGCCGCCGACCAGTTTCTCTACATGGCCAAACATGCCGGCCGAAACCGGATCGTCTCCGAACTGACGATGATCAACACGATGGTGTCCTGAGGCGGAAGCGCCGGGCCCGTCGAAGAAACGAGCCGTCCCGCCCGCAGCGTCAGGCGGACCGTGCCGTCTGCGCCAGCGTCACCTTGCGGTCGGCACGCTCCTGCTGCGGCGAGCGATTGTAGAGTTCGCGATAACACTTGGAGAAGTGCGAGGCGGAGACGAAGCCGCAGGCGACGGCCACCTCGACCACCGGCATGGCAGACTGCACGAGGAGGTGGCGGGCGCGGTCGAGGCGGATCTCCAGATAGTAGCGCGCCGGCGACCGACCCATTTCCTGCCGGAAGAGCCGCTCGATCTGGCGCCGGGAGAGACCGGCGCTGTCGGCCAGTTCCAGGAGCGACAGAGGCTCTGCCAGATTGCCTTCCATGAGTTCGATGATCGACAGGACCTTGGCATTCTGCACG
Organism: Rhizobium sp. PP-F2F-G48; assembly: GCF_004342335.1. Classification (NCBI taxonomy): domain Bacteria; kingdom Pseudomonadati; phylum Pseudomonadota; class Alphaproteobacteria; order Hyphomicrobiales; family Rhizobiaceae; genus Rhizobium; species Rhizobium sp. PP-F2F-G48. Next base: position 685,921 of record NZ_SLVH01000001.1, read on the forward strand.
CCGAGGCGGGCGCGCAGCGGCAGCCGCTGGCGATCGTGCGGGCCGCGGACGCGGTCGGTCAGCGCCTGTTCGCAAACGCGATTGACGAGGTTCTCGCCGAAATCCTGGTCGATCAGGTTGAGCATCATGTCGAGCGAGGCGGTGCCGCCGGCGCAGGTGTAGATATTGCTGTCGATCTCGTAGAGATCCGCGAAGACATCGACCTGCGGAAAGGCCTCGGCAAAGCCCGGCAGGTTCTCCCAGTGGATGGCGCAGCGCTTGCCCGTCAGCAGGCCGGCCGAGGCCAGCACATGGGCGCCCGTACAGAGGCTGCCGACCGCGACGCCGCGATTATAGACCTCGCGCAGCCAGGCATTGACCGACTTGTTCTGGAAGTCCTCGACGAAGACGCCGGAACAGACCAGCACCATCGACGGCCGGCTCTCGCCGCCCAGATGCTTGCGCTCGTCGGCGACCGAGGAATTGACCTCGAGCGCGATGCCGCTGGAGGAAACCACCTGCGCCCCGTCCGTCGAGGCGAGCCGCCAGGAATAGGCGTCGTAGCCAAGCATGCGGTTGGCGATCCGCAGCGTTTCGATCGCCGCCGAAAACGGCAGGAGCGAGAAGTTGGGAACAAGGAAGAAGACCAGCGAGCGCTTGGCGGTGAGCGGCTTGTTCACGAGCGATATCTCCATGCGGGGCGGATGGCTAAACGTCGCGCGGACACGGCCGCCGAGCTTGCCTGAATGCGACACTGGCATGGATGGTCGCGACTGCCAAGAGAATAAATTTGCGACATTCCGCACGATGCCTGAAAAAGCATCCGCCGATGGTGCAAACGCCTCATTATATTGCTTTGCAGCATTCGTAGGAGAGGTGCGAAGTCGGACAGGGCCGCCACCGCCCGCTCATACTTCTCTGTTTGCGACGCTGGCGCCCCCGCGTGCCTTTGTCGGAAACAGGCAGATCGAACCATCCGGATGCCGCACGCAAAAAAGGGCGCTTTGCCGTCTGGCAAAACGCCCTTCTGATCTGACTATCGGTTCCTCGACACGGCGGGCCGCTCGCCGCCCGTCCGGCATTGGCCTGTTGTCTCGGCCATCTGGCGGCTGCGATCATGGCGTGGGCGTGTTCCGCGGATCGGTCGTGGAGGGGAAACCGATATCCTTGAGCGTGTCATAGGACAGCGACGCCAGCGCGCGTTCCGCGCGCCTGTCCTGCCAGCTCTTGACGATCCGATGGGCGAGCGTGGAAACGCCCGCGCGTGCACGCGACCCGAACGAGGGCGACGAGAGGGAATGGGAAAATCCTGAGATAGACATTGCACTGGTTCCTTTTGATGAGGGTTCTCAAAAGGTCGCGACCATGAGGTGAGAATGTCGCAACCTTGTCCATCAATCCAACGAATAGAATTGATGCGTCAGTTCAGTATTCTTGATGCCCGGACGATCGGAGAGACCGACATCCCGGCGCACCACGCTCGGCAGTGCCTGCAACTGCCGGCGGGTGGCCCGCCGCGTTGCCACGAGCTTCTGCCGATCGATCGCCTTCCGCACCGCAGAGAGGAATGCGGGAAGGGAAGCGCGTTTCGGGGGCGTCGCGACCGGCGTCTTCCGCACGTCCAGAAAAATGACATTGCTGTTCATGGCCGCTGCTCCCATCTTTGCATCGTGTCTGCTTGCACCTTGACAATGCGCGCCATCCGAAGTTCAATCAAACGAATAGAACTTACGATATCGTTCAGTTTTTCTGATGATGGAGTCGTCATGAACATGATGATGCGGCACGCGCTGCCGATGCTTGAAATCGACGTCCTCAAGACCTTCGTCGCCATTGCCGAGACCGGCAATTTCACGACGGCGGCCGAGGCGGTCTACCGCACCCCGTCGGCCGTCTCCATGCAGATCAAGAAGCTGGAAGAGCTGCTCGGATGCGCGCTGTTCCTGCGCGATGCGCGCTCGGTCTCGCTGACGCCGAAGGGGGAGGTGCTGCTCGGCTTTGCGCGTCGGATGCTGGCGCTCAACAACGAGGCCGTGACGCGCTTCCTGATGCCGGATATGCAGGGCGTCGTCCGGCTTGGCGCGCCGGAGGATCTCGGCGAGCGTATCCTTCCCGATGTGCTCAAGCGGTTCGGCGAGACGTTTCCGAACGTCACGGTCGATGTGATGATCGGGCAGAGCAACGTCATGCGCAAACGCGTCGAGGAACGGCGCATGGACATCGTCATCTACAACAGCTTTCCGAGTGAGACGCTGCGGGAGGGCGAGGTGCTGATGCAGGAACGGCTTGTCTGGGTGGGTCGGCGCTGCGGCACCGCGCATCTGCGGGAGCCGCTGCCGGTCTCGATGTGGGAGGACGGCTGCGTTTGGCGCGCCGACGCGATCGACAAGCTGAACAAGGCCGGACGCGCCCACCGCGTGGCCTTTCTCAGCGCCCACACGACAGGCCAGAAAGCGGCGATCCTCGCGGATCTCGCGATCGCGCCGCTGCCGCGCTACCTCGTGCAGGGCGAGCTGGTGGAGCTGGGCCCGCTGGAAAGCCTGCCGGATCTCGGCACCTACAATATCGGCATCCAGACGATCGAGGACGCCTCGGCGCCGGTGTTGGCAGTGGCCGAGCATGTGCGCGCTGCCTGCCTCGCCCTCGTCTGAGGCGGTCCGTTACGCGCTGTTGGTGGTTTTCTTCAGCCAGCGCAGCACGCGGATTTCATCGTCGTTCATCCAGCGCGTCATCGTCTCGCTCGCGCTCTTGCGCTGGGCGCGCAAGGTTTGCAATTCGCCGTTCTCGAAATCCTCGAACACTTTCGGGTGGATATAGGAACTGCGGCAGACCGCGCGGGTGTTGACGAGGGCGGCCGCGATACCATCGACCGCTTCGTTGATCTGGCGCTTGCGCTGCCGCTCAGTCTCTGCGGGTTCCACCGTCGACAGTGCGGTCGCGGCCATCTGGGTCGCGCCCCAGGTGCGGAACTGGCGCGAGCTGAACTCGCCGCCGGTCGCCTCGCGAATATAGGCGTTGACGTCTTGCGAGCGGATCTGGTGGCGGTCGCCGTCTTCGTCGAGATACTGGAAAAGCTGCTGGCCGGGCAGTTCCTGCAGCGAGCGGATGATGCGGGTGATCCGGCGGTCGCTGTGGCTAAGGCGCCATTCCTTGCCCGATTTCCCCTTGAACTGGAAGTGTACGCTCGATCCGGACACCTTGACGTGCCGGTTCTTCAGGGTCGTGAGACCGTAGGAGCCGTTTTCCTCGGCATAGACCGTATTGCCGACGCGGATGAACAGATGGTCGAGCAGCCAGACGATGGTGGCAAGCGCCTTCTCCATGCCCGGCGTTCGCATGCGCAGGTCGTGATCGACGCGCTCGCGGACTTTTGGCAGGCGCGACGCGAAGGACGGCAGCAGGGCAAACTTGGCCTTGCCGCGCTCGGCGTGCCAGTCCGGGTGGTAGCGATACTGCTTGCGGCCGCGCGCATCCTTGCCGATCGCCTGAAGATGCGTCTGCGGATCGGGCGAGATCAGCACCTCGGTGTAAGCGGGGGGAATGGCGAGCGCCGCGATGCGATCGACTTCGCCCGTATCCGTGATGCGTGCGCCGTTCGGCCCGTAATAGAGGAAGCCGCTCTTGCCCTGCTTGCGGGTGATGCCCTCGTCGAGGCGTGAGAGATAGACGAGTTCCGGGGTCGGCGTGCCCTCGGGCTGTCCCGCGTCGCGTTTCTTGCCGACCGAAGCGGCGATGGAGGCTGTGATCTGGTCCACGATGGCAGATGAACTGGATCGCAGCGTGGAAGTTCCCGCGTTCTGCGTCGTTTCCGGCGTCGGAAAACAGAGGCCGGCCGACGCCGTCACGTTCACGATTTTCTTCACGATGCGGTGAACTTTTCCGGTGTTCGCGCGTTGTGAGGCCGAAGACATTTGTCTTTCCCCATCTGGCGTTATTCAAGGACCCAAGCCATGACCGCAAAGACCATCGCTACCGTCGGCATCGTACTCGTTTCTCTCGTTTCGCTGTCCGCTTGCGGCAACACCATTCGCGGCATGGGCAAGGACACGGCCAACACCGTCGACGCCACGCAGGACGCGGGCCGCAACGTCGAACGCGCTGCCAAGTGATCTGATCGACCTTTCGTGGTTGGAAAACGCCGGCGACATCGTGTCCGCCGGCGTTTTCGTGTCTCGCCATCACGGCGCGATCGGATAGTCTGCAGCCTATGATCCTGAAACTCTGTCTGGCGTTTTTGCTGATGCTCACCGTCGCTCAAGATGCGCGTGCCGCGTGTCGCATTGTCCGGCACCTCGGAACGGATTACGCCGTCTGCGATGTCGATCCCGCCTCCTCGACACTCTCCATCTTTCATGCCGACGAGACCGGTCGCGCCTATGGCGGCTTTACCGCTCTGAAAACCGACCTGCTGCGCGATCAGACGCGTCTCGACGTCGCGATGAATGGCGGCATGTACGAGAAAGACCTGTCGCCGGTCGGTCTGCTGGTCATCGATGGCGTGGAGCAAAAGCCGATCGCGACAGGCGAGGGCTGGGGCAATTTCTATCTGCTTCCGAACGGCGTCTTCGCGCTCTCAAACGGCAGGGCCATCGTGCGCGAGACGGAGGCCTATCGGCGCTCGGTCCTGACGACGCCGGATTTTGCCACCCAGTCCGGGCCGATGCTGGTCATCGACGGGGCCGTTCACCCCGCCTTCAAGCCGGAAAGCGACAGCCTCCAGATCCGCAACGGTATCGGCGTGGATGAGAAGGGCATTGTTCATTTCGCGATCTCGCTGTCACCGGTGCGGTTTCACGATGTCGCGACGCTCTATCGTGACGCCCTCGGCTGCCCGAATGCGCTGTTTCTCGATGGTCACATCTCCAGTCTTTACGCGCCGGAGATCGGCCGCATCGACGAAACCTATCCGATGGGACCGATTATCGCTGTGACCAGGCCCATGTGGCATGGTGCCGGTTCTTCCAGGGTTGAGAATGAGCGCTGAAGCTTGAGGTTCAGGCCTTCGGAAAAGCCCGTTCCAACCCGCCGGACTTGGTGAGGCCGGTGCGGAAGGCCTGATAGGCCGCGTGCTGGGACGAGCGTGCCGCCTCCGTCAGGCGGATCTGCAGCCGGGCAGGGGCGGCATGGCCGAGCCAGAGGCCGCGTTGTTCCAGCTTCAGCGTGTGCAGGAAGCGTGCACCGGCCGAGCGGTCGAGGAAGCGGTGAAGACCGTCGATCAGGGCATCATCCTGTTTTGGGTTGTCCATCATGAGCGACAGGAAGGCCGTGTCCGGAGCCTGCAGGCGCTCGATGACATCGGCAACCGCATCGCGGTCCGTCGGCGTCGTCTGCTGCATCGGGCTGCTCGTGGTGTTCATCGTCGCGTGCGTGTTCATCGGGGTCCCCTCAAGCCGGTTGTCGCGCCTTCATGGCATGCGAGGCTGAAGCCGGACTGGAGCGTCGTGGCCGGCCACGCTGCTCAGAGCGCCGCCTTGACCTTCGCGACGACATCCGCCGGCAGCCATGTGCTCCAGACGGGCTCGAACGTTTTGAGGAAAAACAGCGCCGCCTCATCCCGGCCCCCGTTCGTCTGGTCCATATGGGCAAGCACGCTGTTGACGGTCTGGTTGTCCCATTGGCGCTTTGCCAGATAGTCCATCGCGGCGGGCCCGGCCTTTTCCGGCACGCCTTTCGTCACGATCGTGTAGACATCGGTGGTCGGATAGCCGTTGACGACAGGCGTGCTGCAATCCGGCACCGCGGTGCAGCGGTTCCACTCGGCGCGGTCGTGGCCGACGCCGAAAGACAGTTTGACCATCTCGTATTTGCCGAGCACGGCGGTCGGTGCCCAGTAATAGCCGAGCCAGCCCTTCTTTTCCGCGAAGGCTCGCGCGATGGAGCCGTCGAGGCCCGCCGCCGAGCCGGAATTGATCAGCTCGAACCCCGATTCGTCGCCCTTCAGCGCGCGGTAGAGGTTGGCAGTCGGAATCTGGCAGTTCCAGTCCGACGGACAGGTGTGCACGGCGCCCTTCCCGGCATCGGTCGGCGAGGGGAAGAGGTCCGGACGTTTCAGCGCATCCTGCACGGTCTTGATGTCGGGATGGGCCTCGCTGATATAGCGCGGGATCCACCAGCCTTCGACGCCGCCATCGGTCAGGACGCGCGTGGTTTCGATCAGCCGGCCGTCCCGCAGCGCCTCATCGAGCGGCCGCTGCAGCGATGCCGCCCAGATTTCCGGGGCAATGTCGGGCCGGCCGTCGGCATCCATCGAGGCGAAGGTCGGCATCGTGTCGCCGGGGACAAGCGCGACTGTGCAGCCAAAGCCCTTTTCCAGAATGAACTTGTCGATATGGGCGGTGACCGCGGCCGACCCCCAGGTCATCTCGGCAATCGACAGCGCGCCGCAGCCTGCCGCCCGTGCCGGCGTGCCCGAGGCCAGAAAGCCGCTGCCTACCAACAATCCGATTGCCATCGCCAAACGCGCGCCGAGGTACCTCCTCCTCCCGGCCTTCCCAAAGCTGTCGCGAACTGTCTTCATCAGGCCGATGCCTCCGGCGCATCTGCATGCGTATCCACGATGATTGTTTTCGACATGGTGCCGATCCCGTGTTCCGGATCGTCCTGCCGTCCGCGGTGCAGCCTAGAAGCTCTCAAGCAGAAATCAACGCCGTTCTCGGTCCGTCCGATCGCAAAGCCTTCACAACCCCTTGAATGTCTTCTCCTTCAAATGTGCCGCGTGACGAACATCTCGCCGGTCTGTCCTCGTCCGTTTGCGCGTCATGGTCAGAGGCCTCCGGTCTAGCCCGGCTGTGGCACTGACAAAAACGTGATCCGATGTCCGCAAGGTAACGCTCTGGTAACTGTCTCGGCCTAAGGATGGTGGCGTGGCTGGTAACAGCGGCTCTGCCGGATCAGGTTTTGCGTCCCGGCGGTCGGCCAGCCTGTCGGCATCCGTTCGATGCCGCCCGCTTGCCCGCCCCGCGCCGTGCGTCTTTCGGCGTCGAGGACGGAAAACCGCAGGGCCCCGGCTGCTGCGGTTTTCGCGCGTGCCGCGTCCGTCGCGATCGATGGCGCATGCTCTTCCCGGATGCTATCAGGCCGCATGGCAAACACGATCATGCTTCAGGGAACAGGTTCGGATGTCGGCAAGACGGTGCTGGTCGCCGGTCTTTGCCGGATCGCATCCAATCGCGGCTACCGCGTCGCGCCCTTCAAGCCGCAGAACATGTCGAACAATGCCGCCGTTTCCACGGATGGTGGCGAGATCGGCCGGGCGCAGTGGCTGCAATCGCTCGCCGCCCGCATCCCGTCCTCGATCCACATGAATCCGGTCCTCTTGAAGCCGCAATCGGAGACCGGCAGCCAGGTCGTCGTGCAGGGCAAGGTCGTCGGACAGGCGCGTGGGCGCGACTATCAGGCGATGAAGCCGAAGCTGCTCGGCGCGGTGCTGGAAAGCTTCGAGATCATCCGGGCCGGCTGCGATCTCGTGGTGGTCGAGGGCGCCGGCTCGCCGGCCGAAATCAACCTTCGCGCCGGCGATATCGCCAATATGGGCTTTGCGACGCGCGCGGGCGTGCCCGTGGTTCTGGTCGGCGATATCGACCGCGGCGGCGTCATCGCATCGCTGGTGGGCACGCATGCGGTGCTCGCGCCCGAAGACCGGGCCATGGTCACCGGGTACCTGATCAACAAGTTCCGTGGCGACGTCACCCTGTTCGACGATGGGCTGAGCGCCATCCAGGGCTTTACCGGCTGGCCCTGCTTCGGCGTCGTTCCCTGGCTGAAGGCGGCCCGCCAGCTTCCGGCGGAAGATTCCGTGGTTCTGGAACGCCTGTCGCAGGGCACAGCCCGCGCGCTGACGATCGCCGTGCCGGTCCTGCCGCGCATCGCCAATTTCGACGATCTCGATCCTCTGGCCGCAGAACCCTCTGTGGATCTCCGTTTCATCCGGCCGGGCGAGCGTCTGCCGCAAGAGGCGGCACTCGTCATCCTTCCCGGTTCGAAGGCGACGATCGCGGATCTCGCGGCCTTGAAGGCGGCGGGCTGGGACAGGGACCTTGCCGCGCATCTGCGCCGTGGCGGCCGCGTGATCGGCCTCTGCGGCGGTTACCAGATCCTCGGGCATCGCATCTGCGATCCGCTCGGCATCGAAGGGGGAGGCGCCGCCATCGACGGTCTCGGTCTGCTCGATGTGGAGACCGAGATGGCCCGCGAAAAAGTGGTCCGCAACAGCGGCGCCCGTTCCACCGAATATGACGTGGCGCTCGACGGCTACGAGATCCATCTCGGCCAGACGACCGGGCCGGACTGCGCGCGTCCTCCGGTGACGATCGACGGCCGGCCGGACGGCGCGCTGTCGCCGGATGGCCGCGTCATGGGCACCTATCTGCATGGTCTGTTTGCCAGCGATGCCTATCGCGCGGCCTTGCTGCGCAGCTTCGGCATCGAGGCGGAGGCCTTCGACTATCGCGGGTCCGTGGATGCCGCGCTCGATGCCGTCGCGGCAGAGCTGGAAGCCGTGCTCGATCCCCGCTGGCTCGACGGTTTAATGCGTCGGTAAAGAGTTACCTCTCTTGCCGTTGACGGTGCACTAGAATTCTCCCGATGCCTCGCGGCGGCGGCGGTCCAGTTCCTCGCTGTAGCGGCGCAACGTGTAGCTCTCCGTCAGCACGCCGACGACGCGGCGCTCGATCAGGTTGTTGCAGACGGCAAGCGCGTCGCTTTCGGTCTTGTCGAACAGGGCGGCGGCCTGCCGGGCATTCATGTTCGGCTGCAGAAAATCGTTCGACAGCTTGATATAGTCTTCGATGCCCTTGCCGGTGGCGTCCTTTTCCACCGGGCTCGCATAGACCTCGGGAATGAGGATGACGCCGCCATAGCGGTTGGTGTCGTCGACGACGATGGCGCGCTGGGCCGAGCCGAGCGGAAATTCGGCCTTCAACTCGTCCAGCGTCGCCTTGGCGTTGATGGTGCGGACATCGGGGCGCATCAGCCGGCCGACCGTGAGGTTGCGGATCCAGCCGACGTCGTGCGCGCTGCGAATGCTCTCGCCGCGCAGATGGAAGCGCCAGGTGGCAAAGGAGTAGCCAAACGTGGTGCGCACCACCAGCGACGACGTGATGACGGCGGCCAGCACCAGCGCGGTGATCGGAAAGTCGCCGGTGATCTCCAGCGCGAGGAAAGTCATGGTCAGCGGTCCGCCGATGATGGCGACCGCAAGCGAGCTCATGCCGACGACGGCATAGATGACGGGCGTCAGCGTGGTGTCGCCGAAGACATACGGCACGAGGTCGGCAAAGACCTTGCCGAGAAGCGCGCCCATGAACAGCGAGGCGAAGAACAGCCCGCCGCGAAAGCCCGAGCCGATGGAAACCGCGGTCGCCACGGATTTCAGCAGGAAGAGGCCGACGAGCATGGCGATCGGCGTCGTCTGCGCGAGGTTGAGATGCAGCGCGCCATGACCGCCCGAGAGCACCTGCGGCGAGATCGTCGCGAGCAGGCCGACCACCGTGCCGCCGATGGCAGGGCGGATGGGGGCGGGGATGGCGCTCTTGCGCGCCACCTCTTCGGTCAGCGACACGCCTTTCATGATGAGGATGGCGACGCCGGCCGACAGGGCGCCGAGAAGAATGGCCGGCACGTAGTCGCCGGGCACGACATCGCCGAAAGCGCCGATATCGATGGTGAATTCGTCGCCCCAGAGCAGGCGCGTGACCAGATTGGCGACGAGCGCGGAAACGACGACCGGGGTGAGGGAGGCGATGGTGTAGGAGCCGATGATCAGCTCGAAAGCATAGAAGGCGCCGGTGAGCGGCGCATTGAAGGCCGCAGCGATGGCGCCAGCCGCACCGCAGCCGAGCAGCGTGCGCAGATCGTTGCGCCGCAGTTTCAGGTTCACGCCGATCTTGGAGGCGAGCCCGGAGGCGAGCTGCGTGTATCCGGCTTCCAGACCCACGGATGCCCCGAAGCCGTTGGAGACGAGGTTCTGCACCGCGACCACGATGCTGTCGGTCAGCGACATGCGCCCGCCATGCAGGGCATTGGCCTCGATCGGGTCGACCATCGCCTTCTTGCGCCAGAGCGAAAGGCCCATCATCAGGAGGCCGAGCAGCAGCCCGCCGACGATCGGCGCCATGAGCACCGCGATCTCGCCCTTGAGGTCGGCCGAACTGACGCGCTCATAGTCGGAAATCCCGAAGATCAGCTTGTGAAGCTGCAGCGAGACGAAGCTCATGGCGATGACCGCGAGCCCCGAGGTGAGGCCGACGACGATGCCGGCGACGAGCAGCCCGATCTCGCTGCGGCGGGCGAAGATGCGCCACTCCGAAAAACTCACGGATTTCAGCGCCATGCGCTTCACGCGGGCAAGGGTCAGCGATTTCAGGACGTCAAACATTTCAGGCGCGATCTCGTCGGGCGCTCAACAGTCGTGAACGCACTGAGCTTCGGGTCGGTCGAAGTGCCGGACATAGCGCGGATGATTGACTTGATCCAGCGACGGGCCTAATCTTGAGCGATGGATGGTTCCCGTGCGGCGCATGTCGTTCGGGAGTAAATGGGAATGCGAAGGGATGGACCCAGACAGGGCATCCTCATCGCAGCCGACCCCGCGACTGTAGAACGGTCAGGGTTCGCCATCCGGTCTCGTCCGATGGACGACGGATCATGCCGCGTGGTGCGGCTGGCGTCGCTCAGAGGGTGCGGCCGGAAAAGCCACTGAAGCAGCGATGCGAGCAACCGGGGTCGGACGCCTCCTTATCTACGAATCGTCCACCTCTTCGACATCGATCCGGCCGTCAGACGCCGGGCACACTGTTTCGGGAAGGCGAGGCGAACCCGTTCTCAGGGCCTTTGCCCTGCGTGACGCCGTGAGCCAGGAGACCTGCCAGCCACACCGCGCCGCGTCCTCATGATGCAGCGTTCCAGCGCCAGCACGGAGGTTGTCGTGGCACACGAAACGCTCGCCCACCGGGTCATCCGGGCCGGCGATTTTTACGCATGCGATCTTGGCCCATACAATCTTGGCCCGGCTGCTGCACGCAGCAGCGGCGGATCGCCCGCGCGTTTTCCGTATCATATCAGCGGGATAGCGGCGCGATCATGACATCTCCCCTTCACGGTACCACGCTCGTGCTCGGTGGCGCACGCTCCGGCAAGTCGAACTTTGCCGAGCGCCTGGCCGCGGAAACCGGTCTGGTCCGGCATTACATCGCCACCGGCCGCGCCTTCGACGACGAGATGCGCACGCGGATCGACACGCACCGGACGTCGCGCGGCGATCTCTGGACGACGCATGAGGAACCGGTCGATCTCGTCGGCCAGCTCGCGGCCATCGATGCGGTCGGCTGCGTCGTGCTGGTCGATTGCCTGACGCTGTGGGTTACCAATCTCATGCTGGAAGAGCGCGATGTCGCCGCGGAAACGGCGCGCCTGGTCGCGAGCCTTCCCGCGCTCCGCGCCTGCGTCATTTTCGTTTCCAACGAGGTGGGCCTCGGGATCGTCCCCGACAACCGCATGGCGCGCGACTTCCGCGATCATGCCGGCCGGCTCCACCAACAGGTCGCGGCCGAAGCGCGCGACGTCTATTTCGTGGCGGCAGGATTGCCGCTCAAGATGAAAGGCTGATCCATGACAGATTCTCATCCGGCTTCCAAAGCCGGCGACCGGAAACCATCGGGCGCCAAGATCCCCGCAACCGTCATCACCGGATTTCTGGGTGCGGGCAAGACGACGATGATCCGCAACATTCTGGAAAACGCTGACGGCCGGCGGATCGCGCTGATCATCAACGAGTTCGGCGATCTCGGCGTCGATGGCGACGTCCTGAAGGGCTGCGGGGCCGAGGCCTGCCGCGAGGACGATATCATCGAGCTCACCAATGGCTGCATCTGCTGCACCGTTGCCGACGATTTCATCCCCACCATGACGCGCCTTCTGGAGCGTGAGGGCCGCCCGGATCATATCGTCATCGAGACATCGGGTCTCGCTTTGCCGCAGCCGCTGATCGCCGCATTCAACTGGCCCGATATCCGCACGCAGGTGACGGTGGACGGCGTGATCACGGTGGTGGACAGCGCGGCCGTCGCCGCCGGGCGTTTTGCCGACGATCACGACAGGGTGGATGCCGCGCGCGCCGAAGACGACAATCTCGACCATGAGAGCCCGATCGAGGAACTGTTCGAGGACCAGCTGACCGCAGCCGATCTCATCGTTCTCAACAAGACGGACCTGCTCGATGCCGCCGGGCTCGAAACCGTCCGCCGCGAGGTCGCCGCGCGCACCACGCGCAAGCCGAGGATGATCGAGGCCGCCAATGGCGCCGTGCCGGCCTCCGTGCTGCTCGGCCTCGGCGTCGGCACCGAAGACGACATCGCCAATCGTAAGTCCCATCACGAGATGGAGCACGCGGCCGGCGAGGCGCACGATCATGACGAGTTTTCGAGCTTCGTCGTCGAGCTCGGCCCCATCGCCGATCCCACCGGCTTCGTGGCCAAGCTGAAGGAGGTCGTCGCCGCACACGATGTGCTGCGGCTGAAAGGTTTTGCCGATGTTCCCGGCAAGCCGATGCGCCTCCTGATCCAGGCCGTGGGAACGCGGATCGACCCCTATTTCGACCGTGCCTGGGCGGCCGGCGAAGCGCGGCGCACGCGCCTCGTCGTCATCGGGCTCGATCATCTGGACGAGGCGGCCGTCCGCACGGCCATCGTCGCGGCAGCGACATAGCAGGCGGGACCGGCGGCGGATGCATCTTCTTCTTGCGCAGAAAGGCACGATCTCGGACGGGGACGAGGCCATCGACCTCGGGCAGACGCCGGGCGAGATCCTGTTTCTGTCCGCGGCCGATACGGAGCTTTCCTCCGTCGCCGCGGCCTGCAAAGCCGCGTCCAGCGGGCGGACGGTCCGGGCGGCGAGCCTCCTGTCGCTGAAACATCCGATGTCGGTCGATACCTACGTCGAGCGCACGGCGCGGCATGCGAAGCTGATCGTCGTGCGGGCGCTCGGCGGCGCCTCCTATTTCCAATATGTGCTGGAGGCCCTCCACGCCACGGCCGTCACCCATCGCGCAAAAATCGCCGTCCTCCCGGGTTACGACAAGCCGGATCCGGCGCTCGACGCCTATTCCACCGTGTCGGCCGAGGACCGGGCGGAGATGCTTGCCTATTTCACCGAAGGCGGGCCGGAGAACATGCAGCGGCTTCTGGCCTACGCCGAAGCCGTCATCGATGCGCGCGAGCGGCCGGCCGCGGCAACGCCTTTGCTGCGGGCAGGCCTCTGGTCGCCGGACGAAGGCATCATCGGCGCGGACGACTGGGCGCGCGCGCACGGGGGCGAGCAGCCGATCGTGGCGCTCTGCTTCTATCGCGCGCTCGTCCAGTCCGGCGAGACCCGGCCAGTCGCTGCCCTGGTCGAGGCGCTCGCCGCCGAGGGCATGCGGGCGCTGCCGGTCTTCGTCTCCAGCCTGAAGGACAAGCTCTCGGTCGGCACCGTCGAGGCGATCTTCGCGCGGTTCAAGCCCGATGTCGTCCTCAACGCCACCAGCTTTGCGGTGTCCGCGCCGGGCGCCGATCACAAAGGCACCGTGCTCGATGCCGGCGGCGCGCCGGTCATCCAGGTGCTGTTCTCCGCCTCGACGCGGCAGGCCTGGGAGGCCTCGTCGCAAGGCCTGATGGCGCGCGATCTCGCGATGAACGTCGCGCTGCCCGAGGTGGACGGGCGCATCCTCTCCCGCGCCGTCTCGTTCAAGGCGGCCGCGATCTATGACGAGGCGGTCGAGACGAACATCGTCGGCCACGCGCCCCTGGCCGACAGGGTGGCCTTCGTCGCGAAACTTGCGGCGAACTGGGCGCGCCTGCACCACACGCCGCCGTCCGGACGAAACGTCGCCATCGTGCTCGCCAATTACCCGAACCGGGACGGACGGCTCGGAAACGGCGTCGGGCTGGATACCCCCGCCGGAACGGTCGAGGTGCTGCGCGCGATGGCTGCGGCCGGCTATCCGGTGCGCGATGTGCCTGCCGATGGCGATGCGCTGATCCGGCATCTGATGGCCGGCCCGACCAATGCCGCACGCGACGGGCGCGACATCCGCGAAACGCTGTCGTTCAACGATTACAATGCGTTCTTCGCAACGCTTCCCGAACGGATTCAAGCGGAGGTCACCGCACGCTGGGGCGATCCGTCGCGCGACCCTTACGCAGATGGCGACCGTTTCGCGCTGCCGCTCGCCCGTCTCGGCGGCGTGCTGATCGGCATCCAGCCGGCGCGCGGCTACCAGATCGACCCGAAGGAGACCTACCATTCGCCGGACCTCGTGCCGCCGCATGGCTATCTCGCCTTCTACGCCTTCCTGCGCCGATCCTTCGGTGCGCACGCCGTGATCCATATGGGCAAGCACGGAAACCTCGAATGGCTGCCGGGCAAGTCGCTGGCGCTGTCGGAAAACTGCTATCCGGAAGCCGTCTTCGGCCCGCTGCCCCATCTCTATCCCTTCATCGTCAACGATCCCGGCGAGGGCACGCAGGCCAAGCGCCGGACCTCGGCCGTCATCATCGACCATCTGACCCCGCCGCTGACCCGGGCCGAGACCTACGGCGCGCTACGCGATCTCGAAGGGCTGGTCGATGAATATTACGACGCGGCCGGCGGCGATCCGCGGCGCCTGCGGCTCCTGTCCAACCAGATCCTGCACCTCGTGCGCGATATCGGGCTCGATGCGGATGCCGGCATTGCCGAGACGGATGGCGAGGATGCAGCCCTTCAGAAGCTCGATGCCTATCTCTGCGACCTGAAGGAAATGCAGATCCGCGACGGTCTCCATGTCTTCGGGGTCTCGCCGGAGGGGCGGCTTCTGACCGACCTGACGCTGGCGCTCGCCCGCGTGCCGCGCGGCAGCAGCGAGGGTGGGGACGCCAGCCTGCAGCGGGCGATTGCGCGCGATTGCCGGCTCGTCAACGGGGAGGGTGCCGAGAGCGCGGCGTTCGATCCGCTCGACTGCGCCCCGGCGACGCTCTGGCAGGGGCCGCGTCCGCCTCTTTTGCTGGCCGTCAGCGACGATCCATGGCGCAGCGAAGGCGACACGGTCGAGCGTATCGAGCTTCTCGCGGCAAAATTCGTCGGTGGCGAAATCGCCTGTCCCGACGACTGGAGTGCCACGCGCCTTGTTCTGGACGCCATCGAGACGCAGCTGAAACCCTCGCTCGTCGCCTGCGGACCGGCGGAAATCGTCGGTCTTCTCGCCGGCCTCGACGGGCGCTTCGTCGCCCCCGGGCCGTCCGGCGCGCCGACGCGCGGGCGGCCGGATGTGCTGCCGACCGGGCGCAATTTCTACTCCGTCGACAGCCGTGCCGTGCCGACGCCGGCCGCCTTCGAACTCGGCAGGAAATCGGCCGATCTGCTCATCCGTCGCTACCTTCAGGATCACGGCGAATGGCCGACCGCGCTCGGCCTCACCGCCTGGGGCACCTCGAACATGCGCACCGGCGGCGACGATATCGCCCAGGCGCTGGCCCTTATCGGCGCCAGGCCGCTTTGGGACCCGATGTCGCGGCGGGTCACGGGTTACGAGATCGTCCCGCCGGCGCTTCTCGGCCGCCCGCGCGTCGATGTCACGTTGCGCGTCTCCGGCTTCTTCCGCGATGCCTTCCCCGAGCAGATCGCCCTGTTCGACAGCGCGGTGCGGGCGATCGGCGCGCTGGAGGAGGACGACGAGGACAATGCGATCGCCGCCCGCATCCGCCGCGAGAGCGCGGACTGGCGCGACAAGGGGCTGAGCGCTGCGGAGGCCGAACGCCGCGCTTCCTACCGCGTCTTCGGCTCCAAGCCCGGCTCCTATGGTGCCGGCCTCCAGGCGCTGATGGACGAGAAGGGCGGAGCGGAGCGCGCCGAGCTTGCCGATGCCTATCTCACCTGGGGCGGCTATGCCTATGGCGCGCATGCGGAGGGTCGCGAGGAGCGCGGCGTTCTGGAAACGCGTCTCGCCGGCGTGCAGGCGGTGGTGCAGAATCAGGACAATCGCGAACACGATCTCCTCGACAGCGACGATTACTATCAGTTCGAAGGCGGCATGAGCGCGGCCGTCGAGCAACTCTCGGGCACGCGCCCGGTCATCTATCACAACGATCATTCCCGGCCGGAAAAGCCGGTCATCCGCTCGCTTGAGGAGGAGATCGGCCGGGTCGTGCGCGGCCGGGTGGTCAATCCGAAATGGATCGCCGGCATGATGCGCCACGGCTACAAGGGCGCCTTCGAGATGGCGGCGACCGTCGATTATCTCTTCGCCTTCGCCGCCACCACAGGCGCCGTCCGCAGCCAGCATTTCGAGGCGGTCTACCAGACCTTCGTGCTCGACGATGCGGTGCGCGCCTTCCTGGAGGCGGCGAACGGCCATGCTTTGCGGGATCTGCAGGCGCGGCTGACCGAGGCGATCGACCGGGGCTACTGGCAGCCGCGCTCGAACTCGGCGCGTTTCGAGCTTTCAAACAGCCTGACGCTCAGGGCGTCTTGAACCTTCAGGGGGACGATATGACCGAAGACACACCGGCAAGCGAGATCGATCTGGAGCGCCACGCCATGAAGATGGCGAAGAAGAAGGTGGCGCGCGAAAAGATCATGGCGACGAAGACCGACGGCAAGGGCCTCATCATGGTCCATACCGGCAAGGGCAAGGGCAAGACCACGGCCGGCTTCGGCATGATCTTCCGCCACATCGCCCATGGCATGCCGTCCGCCGTCGTGCAGTACATCAAGGGCGGCTGGGAAACCGGCGAGCGAACGCTGATCGAGACGCATTTCCAGCATCTTTGCCGTTTCTATACGCTCGGCGAAGGTTTTACCTGGGAAACGCAGGACCGCGCCCGCGATGTCGCGATGGCGCAGAAGGCGTGGGAGACCTCGAAAGAGCTCATCCGCGACCCCGCCAATTCGATGGTGCTGCTGGACGAGATCAACATCGCGCTGCGCTACGATTACATCGACATCCACGAGGTCGTGCGGTTCCTCACCGAGGAAAAGCCGCCGATGACCCATGTGGTGCTGACCGGCCGCAATGCCCGCGAGGAACTGATCGAGATCGCCGATCTCGTGACGGAGATGGAGCTGGTCAAGCACCCGTTCCGCTCCGGCATCAAGGCGCAGGTGGGTGTGGAATACTGACGCATGTCGCGCAAAAGTGCGCAGCGGTTTTGCGATGACGACATGCGCAAGATCAGGAGCTGAAGCGCAAGGAGCGACTCTGAAAGATCGCGACGCGCTTCAGAACCCAAGCCAGACACGGACGGGATTTGCGGGATCGGCGAGCAGGCGGATGGCCAGCGCGATGCAGGTGATCACCAGCAGCGGCTTGATGATCGTCGCGCCGCGCTTCATGGCGAAGCGCGAGCCGACCTGCGCGCCGGCGAACTGACCGACACCCATCATCAGCCCGACCTTCCACAGCACGACGCCATATCCGGCGAGCACGAGGAAGCCGCCGATATTGGAGCCGAAATTCAGCAGCTTGGTATGCGCCGTCGCCTTCAGCACGCCAAAGCCGGCAAGGGCGATGAAGGCCAGCATGAAGAAGGAGCCGGTGCCGGGGCCGAAAATGCCGTCGTAGAAGCCGATGGCGGGAACGATGGTCAGGCCGAAGACGAAGGGCGTGATGCGCTGGGTGCGATCCAAATCGGCCACGTTCGGCTTCAGCGCGAAATAGAGCGCGATGCCGATCAGCAGGAAGGGGAGCACGGCGCGTAGCACGTCGCCGGGAACCACGGTCGCCACCACGGCGCCGATCGCGCCGCCGGCAAGCGACAGGAGCGCCATCGGCAGCTGGCCTTTCAGATCGACATGCCCGGCCCTGGCATAGGCAAGGCTCGCCGAGCCCGAGCCGAACAGCGACTGCAGCTTGTTGGTGCCGAGCGTTTCGAGCGGCGGCAGGCCGGCCAGCAGCATGGCCGGCACGGTGATCATGCCGCCGCCGCCGGCGATGCTGTCGATGAAGCCGGCGATGAAGGCCGCCACGAAGAGGAAGAGAAGCAGATGAAGCGCGAGATCGTGCACGATGGACCCTCGCCGTATCGCCGGCAGCGGAATGTTTGAAGATAGCCCGCTCTTTGGCAGAGCCGGCCGCCAAAGGAAAGTGTTCTCGGGCGGCAATGGCTTTGCGAGCGTTCTCCCTGCGGGCGCGTCGCGCTCTTCATGATGATTCTGCGACAGGGTCTCCATAAGCAATTCCGGTCCGCGCAAATCTCTTGTAAGAGATCCCGATGCGACGGCGCCCGGTTCGGGCTGAAAACGCGTCCGGTGCGGCCGACCCTGATCGGGGGCTCATGCCGGAGCTGTCGAGGCCTCGACCGGAGAGACATCTCCGGCCATCTGGCGTCTGCGCGTCTGCTGCCTGCGGTGTCGTCCCCGACCGCCGTCCGGCTACAGGATCTGAAACGAGACCTGCCTTGCCCTCATCTGCGGGATCCGGCGGTTCGCAGTGGAGCGCGCGCGATGACGATGAGCGGTGAGACGATGGAGCGCGGGCTCGTTCTCGGCCTTGGCTGCCGACCGGGCACGGCCGCTGCCGAGGTCCTCGATCTTGCGCAGGCCGTCCTGTCCGAGGCCGGTTACCCCGCGCTTCCGCTCCGCGCCGTCGCGTCGCTCGATGTGCGCGCCGCCGAGCCCGCCCTTCTCGCCCTTGCCGCGCATTTCGCCGTCCCGCTTCTCACCTTCGCGGCTGCCCGGCTGGAGAGGGAAACGCCGCGGATCGCCACGCCCTCGGCCGCGATCTTTCGCCTGACGGGATGCCACGGCGTCGCCGAAGCCTCTGCGCTCGCCGCGGCAGAAGCCGGTGGCCGGCTGGTGGTGGCGAAGCGCACATCCGCCCGGGTCACGGCCGCCGTGGTAGACGTCGAATCGAATCAACCGCTTGCGACAATGTCTTCGACCGTCCTGCTCGCATCTTCAGAGAGTGAATCATCGTCTCCCGTTCTGGAGTTGGCGGGATGAGCGATGCCCTGTTCGAAGGCCTGCCGGTGATGGCGCCGGGTGCGGTCTGGCTCGTCGGTGCCGGTCCCGGCGATCCCGGGCTGCTGACGCTGCATGCGGTCAATGCGCTGCGTCAGGCGGATGTGATCGTGCACGATGCGCTGGTCGATGCCGCCTGCCTGTCGCTGGCGCGGCCCGGTGCCGTGCTGGAGTTTGCCGGCAAGCGCGGCGGCAAGCCCTCGCCGAAGCAGCGCGACATTTCGCTCCGCCTCGTCGTGCTCGCACGGGAGGGCAAGCGGGTCCTGCGGCTGAAGGGCGGCGATCCCTTCGTCTTCGGCCGGGGCGGCGAGGAGGCGCTGGTTCTGGTCGAGCACGGCATTCCCTTCCGCGTCGTGCCCGGGATCACCGCCGGCATCGGCGGGCTCGCCTATGCCGGCATTCCGGTCACCCACCGCGACCTGACCCATGTCGTCACCTTCCTCACCGGTCACGATTCCTCCGGTCTCGTGCCGGATCGGGTCGATTGGGCGAGCGTCGCCAAGGGCTCGCCGGTCATCGTCATGTATATGGCGATGAAGCATATCCGCGAGATCACCACCAATCTGCTGGCTGCCGGCCGCGCGCCGGACGAGCCGCTGGCCTTCGTCAGCAATGCCGCGACGACGCGTCAGTCCGTCCTCGAAACGACCCTGGGGCAGGCGGCAGACGATGCGGCCGCGGCGGGCATCCTGCCGCCCGTTATCGTCGTGCTCGGCGAGGTCGTGCGGCTGCGGCCCGTTCTCGACTGGCTCGGCCCCGCCGCCGCGCAGGCCGAAATTGCCGCCGCGCCGGCCGATGTCGCTGCAAAGGCACAGGAAGCATGAGCGGCATCCTCATCGCCGCCCCGTCCTCCGGCTCCGGCAAGACCACGATCACGCTCGGCCTGTTGCGCGCGCTCCGCCGACGCGGCGTCGCCGTATCTCCGGGAAAGGCGGGGCCGGATTATATCGATCCCGCCTTCCACACGGCCGCCTGCGGCATCGCCTGCGTCAATTACGATCCCTGGGCCATGCGCTCCGCCTTGCTCGATGCGCAGGCCGCGCAGGGGCGAAGCAAGGGCCGGCTGCTCGTCATCGAGGCGATGATGGGGCTGTTCGACGCGGCGATGGACGGCACCGGCGCGCCGGCCGATCTTGCCGCAGCGCTCGGCCTGCCCGTCGTTCTCGTGGTCGATTGCGGCCGGATGGCGCAGTCTGTCGCGGCCCTCGTCTCCGGCTATGCGCGGTTTCGCCCCGATGTGCGGCTTGCCGGCGTCATCCTCAACAAGGTCGGCAGCCCCAAGCATGAGGCCATGCTGCGCGGCGCGCTCGCGGGCATCGACATGCCGGTGCTCGGCACCATCGGCCGCGATCCCGCCCTTGCCTTGCCGGAGCGGCATCTCGGCCTTGTGCAGGCGGGCGAGCATGGCGGTCTCGATCGCTTCATCGAGCACGCCGCCGATGCCGTCGAGGCGGGGTGCGATCTCGACGCGCTCGTGGCCTTGGGCGCCGAGGCGCATCCCGCCCGGTTGGTCCACGGGCCGGTCCACGGCCAGGTTGCGGCCATGGATCCGCTCGGCGCCCGGATCGCCATTGCGCGCGACGTCGCCTTCGCCTTTGCCTATGAGCACCTGCTTGCCGGCTGGCATGCCTCCGGCGCGCGCCTGTCCTTCTTCTCGCCGCTTGCCGACGAGGCGCCGGCCGAGGATTGCGACGCGGTCTATCTTCCCGGCGGCTATCCCGAGCTTCATGCGGGCCGGCTCGCGGCGGCGTCCACCTTTCGCAGCGGCATGCAGGCCGCAGCAGACCGGCAGGCGCGGATCTTCGGCGAATGCGGTGGCTATATGACGCTCGGCGAGGGGATGATCGATGCCGCGGGCGCGCGCCACGCCATGCTCGGCCTTCTCCCGCTCACCACGAGCTTTGCCGAGCGGCGCCGGCATCTCGGCTATCGCCGCGTCCGGCCGCTGGACGAGACCGGCTTTTTCCGGCCGATGATGGCACATGAATTCCACTATGCGACGATCGTGTCGGAAGGCGATGCCGCACCCCTCTTTGCGGTGGAGGATGCCACGGGCACCTCGCTCGGCACTGCGGGCCTGCGCGTCGGTTCGGTCTCGGGCTCTTTCATGCACCTCATCGATCGCGCGCCCGACATCTGCGCGGTGCCGGCATGACGGCGCCGATCCAGCATGGCGGCGGCCTGTCGCGCGCCATGGCACGCTATGGCGGCGTGGCTGCGGACTGGCTCGATCTCTCCACCGGCATCAATCCCTGCCCACCGCCCTTGCCGGAGATTTCCGCCGCCGTTTGGCATCGCCTGCCGGATGCCGACCTCGTGCAACGCGCAGAAGCCGCCGCCGGGCGCTTCTACGGCACCGGGCACCATCGTCCGCTCGCGGTCCCCGGAACGCAGTCCGTCATCCAGCAACTGCCGGCATTCGCCGGGCCGGGCCGTCCTGTCGCCATCCTCGGCCCGACCTATGGCGAATATCGGCGGGTGTTGTCGCTTTCGGGTCTCGGCGTCGATCCGGTCTCCGATCCGCACGACATTCGACCCGATCACGGCCTCGCCGTCGTCGTCAATCCGAACAACCCGACCGGCCGCCTGTTGCCGCGACAGACCTTGCTCGATCTCGCCGACCGCATGGCGGCGCAAGGCGGGCGGCTGGTCGTGGACGAGGCCTTCGGCGACGAGGTTTTCGCAAACAGCGTCGCAGCCGAGGCCTTCGTGCATCCCGGCCTCGTCGTCTTCCGCTCCTTCGGCAAGCTGTTCGGTCATGCCGGCATCCGGCTCGGCTTCGTCATGGCCGTGCCGGAAGTGCTGGAGACCCTGGCGACCGCGCTTGGCCCGTGGGCCGTCTCCGGGCCGGCGCTCGCCGTCGCCGAGGCGCTTTTCCAGGGCGATCTCGACGGTCTTCGATCGCGCATCGC
This sequence comes from Rhizobium sp. PP-F2F-G48, assembly GCF_004342335.1. Classification (NCBI taxonomy): domain Bacteria; kingdom Pseudomonadati; phylum Pseudomonadota; class Alphaproteobacteria; order Hyphomicrobiales; family Rhizobiaceae; genus Rhizobium; species Rhizobium sp. PP-F2F-G48. The sequence continues at coordinate 707,781 of NZ_SLVH01000001.1, forward strand.
GGAGCGGAAAGCGGGTCTGGAGAGCGCTCTGTCGGGCGCGGGCCTCCGCACGATCGGCGGCACGCACCTCTTCTCGCTCCTCGCGGTCCGCGACGGCGCCGCCCTGCAGCATGCGCTCTGCGAGCAGCATATCCTCACCCGCAGCTTCGATTACGCGCCGCAGTGGCTGCGGCTGGGTCTCACGCCCGATCCGGCATCCGACCGGCGGCTTCTGTCCGCGCTCTTGAAGGCCGCGGCCTGATGCGCCTCGTGATCCTCGCGGCTGGCCTTCTCATCGACCGTATCGTCGGCGATCCCGATGGGCTGTGGCGCCGCCTGCCGCATCCCGTCGTCCTGTTCGGCACGGCGATCGGGTTCTGCGAGCGCCGGCTGAACCGGCCGGATCTCACGCCCTCGCAAGGCCGGTTTCGCGGCGTGGTGGCCATCTCCGGCCTCCTCCTCCTGTCGGCTGTGATCGGGGTGGTCATCCATGTCGCCGTGTCGCGGCTCGGTCTTCCCGGTGCGGCGCTCGAAGCCCTGATCGTTGCCGTCTTCCTCGCCCAGAAAAGCCTGTCGGATCACGTCCTGCGGGTGGCGGCGGGGTTGCGGGACGGCGGGCTTGCCGGCGGGCGGCAGGCGGTCTCGATGATCGTCGGGCGCGATCCGCAGAGCCTGGACGAGGCCGGCGTCTGCCGGGCGGCGATCGAGAGCCTGGCCGAGAACTTTTCGGACGGCGTCGTGGCGCCGCTCGTCTGGTATGCGATCTGCGGGCTGCCCGGGCTTCTGGCCTACAAGATGCTGAACACGGCCGATTCGATGATCGGCCACAAGACCGAACGCTATCTCCATTTCGGCTGGGCCTCGGCGCGGCTCGACGATGTCGCCAATCTGCCGGCCGCCCGGCTGTCGATGCTGCTGATCGCCGGTGGCGCCTGGTGGCGGCTCGGTGGCGGGGCAGGGCAGAACGCGCTGTCCGTCGCGCTGCGTGATCAGGGTCTGCACCGCTCGCCCAATTCCGGCTGGCCGGAAGCGGCGATGGCCGGGGCTCTCAATCTGCGGCTTGCCGGACCCCGTCTCTATGCCGGCGCACGGGTCGAGGAGCCGATGATGAACGCGGCCGGCCGTCCGGTGGCCACCGCCGGCGATATCGTGCGGGGCGTCGGCGTCTTCCATTCCGCCTGCACGCAGGCGCTCGGCCTCGTGCTCTTCGCCGCACTCTGCCGTCTTTTTCTGTAGAGCCAGCATCCGCCGATCGGCCCGAGGGAAGGACGCGCATCCACAGGGTCATCGCCGTTCGATGCCTACCGATGCTGCAACGCGGTCCTTTCGGCAACAGGACGGCGCAAAAATCCCCGCACCGCCGCAAGGCCATTGGCTTTTCCTGCGCAGTTACCCTATAGCTTCGGCAAAACTTGCCACACAAAGAGGTTTGCGCGTGACAGCCACATTCGACAAGGTCGCCGACATCATTGCAGAGACTAGCGAGATCGATCGCGAGACGATCACGCCGGAAAGCCACACGATCGACGATCTCGGCATCGACAGCCTGGATTTCCTCGACATCGTCTTTGCGATCGACAAGGAATTCGGCATCAAGATTCCGCTGGAAAAGTGGACGCAGGACGTGAACGAAGGCAAGGCCTCGACGGAGGAATACTTCGTCCTGAAGAACCTCTGCGCCAAGATCGACGAACTGCGCGCTGCCAAGGCCTGATCGGCCTTTCACCTGCTCCCGTTCCGCGATGCCGCCCGACGCCGCTCTTGCGCGCTTGACAGGCGGCATCGCCGTTTCTACCTGACGGCCTCGAACGCAATGTCCGGGTGCCGCCGTCACCGGTCCTGTCGCGTGTTGGGCCGCCCGTCGAGGTTTCCTGTTGCAGATCGCCCGTTCCGGGCTTTCTGGTTCGGGGTCGCTCCTCGCAGGCTTGGAGGTGGTAAGCGGATGATGTGTTATGCTGCTTGAATATTTCCAGATGATCGACCGCGTCGAGACTGTCGACATGACGGCGAAGACGCTGCGCGCCCGCTCCGTCGTGCCGGCGCAAAGCCCCGTGTTCGAAGGGCATTTCCCGGGCTATCCGCTGGTCCCCGGCGTCCTTCTCATCGAAACGATGGCGCAGGCGTCCGGTTTCCTCGTGCTCGCTGTCACCGATTTCGCCGCCATGCCGTTCCTGATGACGGTCGATGGTGCGAAGATGCGCTCCTTCGTGGAGCCGGAAGCCGTGCTCGACATCGATGTGGTGCTTGAACATGACGGCTCGGGCTTTGCGGTGACGAAGGCGAAGATCTCGTCGGCCGGAAAGCGCATCGCGGATGCCCAGCTGAAGCTGCGCACCGTCCCCTTCGATCAGGTGCCGCTTGCGCCGATCGTCCGCAAGCGGGCGGAAGAGGTCGGGCTCATGGCGGCGCTGGCCGCCCGGGGTTCTCCGGAATTGCCCCCAGAATTGTCTCAGGAGTGACCGCATGAAGGCCGCCAATGACGTCGTGATCACCGGGGTGGGGATCGTCACCAGCCAGGGCGTGGGTGTCGCGCCGCATATCGCCATGCTGACGGCGGGGGAAACACCGTCGGTCGTGGTGGAGACGGAGCGCTTCGCGCCCTATCCGGTGCATCCGCTGCCGGCCATCGACTGGTCGGCCCAGATCGCCAAGCGCGGCGATCAGCGGCAGATGGAGAACTGGCAGCGCCTCGGCGTCTTCAGCGCCGGGCTCGCGCTCGACGATGCCGGCCTCAAGGACGATGCGGAGGCCTGCGGCACGATGGACATGATCGTCGCGGCCGGCGGCGGCGAGCGCGACATCGCCGTCGACAGCCTGATCGTGGACGAGGGCCTGAAGCGCAACGACCGCGAACATCTGCTCAACGAGAAGCTGACGACCGAACTGCGCCCGACGCTGTTCCTCGCGCAGCTCTCCAATCTCATGGCCGGCAACATCTCGATCGTCCACAAGGTCACCGGTTCGTCGCGCACCTTCATGGGCGAGGAAGCGGCCGGTATCTCCGCCGTCGAAACCGCCTTTGCCCGCATCAAGGCCGGGCAGTCCAGCCACACGCTGGTGGGCGGCGCCCTTTCGGCCGAGCGGCTCGATATCATCCTGCTCGTGGAAGCCCTGCAGGCCCATGCGACCGGTCCCTGGCATCCGCTCTGGTCGCGCGGCGAAGGCGAGGGCGGCGGCATCATTCTGGGGTCCATCGGCGCCTTCCTGGTGCTCGAATCGCGCGACCATGCGGAGGCGCGCGGCGCGCATATCTATGCGACGATCGATGCCGTCGGCGGCGACCGCGGCCATCGCGAGGACGGACGGCTGGAGGCGCGGCTCGACCGGTTGAGCGCGGCAGCGCCGGCCGAGGATACCGTCGTGTTCTCCGGCGCAAGCGGCCTTGCGGCCCTTGCCGCACAGGAGCGGACGTGGCTGGAGAAGCGGTTTCCGCATGCGCCCGTGCGCGGTTACAGCGGCGCCGTCGGACATGGGATCGAGGCGCAGTTTCCGCTCGGCCTCGCGCTGGCGGCGCTTGCGCTCGATGCCGGCGCCGTCGTGCCGCCGTTCGATCCGTCCGAGCCGCCCATGACCCGCGCGCCGAAGCATGCGATCGTCACGACGCTCGGCCATGGCCGGGGCGAGGGGGTCGCCGTGCTGACGGCGCATGCCGGAACCGGTGCAGAGGAGCTTTCGTCATGACCAATGCCTATCAGGACCATCTCGGCCGCCCGCTGATCGCCGTCACCGGCATGGGCGTCATCACCTCGCTCGGACAGGGACTGCAGGACAACTGGGCCGCGCTCACCGGCGGCGTGTCCGGCATCCACAAGATCACCCGCTTCCCGACCGACGGCCTGTCGACGCGGATCTGCGGTACGGTCGATTTCATCGACGTGCCCAACGAGAACTCGGTCGAGCGCTCTTATGCCATGGCGCGCGAGACGACGCTGGAAGCGCTGGCGCAGGCCGGAATCTCCGGCGATTTCGATGGCCCGCTGTTTCTCGCCGCGCCGCCGATCGAGCCGGAATGGAGCGCCCGCTTCGCGCTCGCCGACCGTTCGCCGCCGTCCGAAAAGCCGGCCGATGCCTATAACCGCTTCCTCGCCGCCATGCGCGAAAAGGCCGATCCGGTCTTCTACGAGGCCGCACTCTTCGGCGCGATTTCCGAGCGCCTGTCCGACCGGTTCGGCACGCGCGGCCTGCCGGTGACGCTGTCCACCGCCTGCGCCTCGGGCGCCACCGCCATCCAGCTCGGCGTCGAGGCCATCCGCCAGGGCCGCACCACGCGCGCGCTGACGGTGGCGACCGACGGGTCGGTGAGCGCGGAAGCGCTGATCCGCTTCTCGCTCCTCTCGGCGCTCTCCACCCAGAACGATCCGCCCGAGAAGGCCTCCAAGCCGTTCACGCGCGACCGCGACGGCTTCGTCATCGCCGAGGGTGCGGCGACCCTCGTGCTCGAATCGCTCGAAGCCGCCATTGCGCGGGGTGCCAAGGTTCTCGGCATTCTCAAGGGTTGCGGCGAAAAGGCCGATCTCTTCCACCGCACCCGGTCCTCGCCGGATGGCGGCCCGGCGATCGCGTCGATCCGCGCGGCGCTGGCCGATGCCGGCATTGCCGAAAGCGATGTCGGTTATGTCAACGCGCATGGCACGTCCACGCCGGAAAACGACAAGATGGAATATGGCGCGATGTCGGCCGTCTTCGGCGAAGGGCTCGCCCGTATCCCCGTGTCCTCGAACAAGTCGATGATCGGCCACACGCTGACGGCGGCGGGTGCCGTCGAGGCGGTGTTCTCGCTGCAGACCATCCTCACCGGGACGCTGCCGCCGACCATCAACTATCAGAACCCCGATCCGGCCATTGCCCTGGATGTGGTGCCGAACGTCAAGCGCGATGCGCAGGTGACGGCCGTGCTGTCCAACTCCTTCGGCTTTGGCGGGCAGAATGCCAGCCTGGTCATGACGGCCGAACCTGCCTGACGCCCTGATATTGACACGCATGAAGACGACAGACGAACCCGCGGAAACGATAAGGAAAAGACCATGCGCGCGCTGCAACTGATCGACGACCGGAAGCTTGAAGTCACCGACCTGCCGGAGCCGGACGCACCGGGCCCCGGCGAGGTGACGCTGCGCGTCAAGGCCGTCGCGCTCAACCACATCGACGTCTGGGGCTGGCGCGGCATGGCCTTTGCCAAGCGCAAGATGCCGCTCGTCATCGGTGCGGAAGCGGCAGGCGTCGTGGAGACGATCGGGCCGGGCGTCGCCAACGTTCTTCCCGGACAGCTGGTGTCGATCTACGGCGCCCGCACCTGCGGCCTCTGCCGCCCGTGCCGCGAAGGTCGCGACAATCTCTGCGAACATGTGAGCGGCGTTCACGGCTTCCACCTCGATGGTTTTGCCCAGGAGAAGGTCAATCTTCCCGCCCGCCTTCTCGTGCCGGCACCGCCCGGCATCGATGCGGTTGCGGCGGCGCTCGCGCCCGTGACCTTCGGGACGGTGGAGCATATGCTGTTCGACAATGCGAAGCTCGAGCCGGGCGAGACGATCCTCGTCCATGCCGGCGGTTCGGGCATCGGCTCGGCGGCGATCCAGCTTGCCAAGAAGATCGGCTGCACCGTCATCACCACGGTCGGCTCAGACGACAAGATCGAGAAGGCCAGGGCGCTCGGCGCCGATCACGTCATCAACTACCGCACCGACCGTTTTGAAGGCGTCGTGCGCAAGCTGACGAAGAAGAAGGGCGTCGATGTCGTGTTCGAGCATGTCGGCAAGGACACCTGGGCCGGCTCCATGCTCTGCATGAAGCGGGGCGGGCGGCTCGTCACCTGCGGCTCCACCTCGGGCGTTTCGGCCGACATGAACCTGATGATGCTCTTCCAGCAGCAACTGAAGCTCATCGGCTCGTTCGGCTGCCGGATGGAGAACATGGCCGATGCGATGCAGAAGATGGCGCGCGGTCTCGTTCATCCTGTCATCGATACGGAAGTGACCTTCGAAAACATCGACCGCGCGTTGGAGCGCATGGAGGGTCGCCAGGTGTTCGGCAAGATCGTCCTGCGGCTGGATTGACCGCCGTGCGCAGCCTGATCACGCGGCTCGTGCTGTTTGCCCGGCACGCCCAGGACTGGATCGTCGCGCAACTCGCCTTCCTGCCGCTGATGCTTTTGAAGCTGCTGCCGGCGGATACGGCGCTGAACCTTATGGATCGCGTCTCGCGGTTCGCCGGACCGCGCTTCATGCGCGGCCGGCATCTGCTGACGCTTGCCAATCTGCGGGCCGCCTATCCGGAAAAGAGCGACGACGAGATCCAGGCGATCGCGCTCGAAAGCTGGGGGTCGATCGGCCGGCTCGCTGCGGAATATGTCTTTCTCGACCGGTTGTTCGACTATGATCCGACACGCGGCGCGCCCGGCCGCGTCGAGGTGGTCGGTGCGCCGATCTTCCTCGATCTGCGCGACAATCCGCGCCCCTTCATCGTTTTTACCGCCCATACGGGCAGCTTCGAGATGCTGCCCGTCGCGGGCTCGGCCTTCGGCCTGGATGTGACGGTGCTCTTCCGCCCGCCGAACAATGCGACCATGGCCAAGAAGGTCTTCGAGTTCCGTGCCAAGCGCATGGGCACGCTCGTGCCGTCTCACGCGGGCTCATCCTTCACGCTGGCCCGCAAGCTGGACGAGGGACACGGGATCGGCGTGCTGGTCGATCAGAAGTTCCGCAAGGGTCTGGAGACGACCTTCTTCGGGCAGCCGGTGAAGACCAATCCGCTTCTGGCCAAGCTCGTTCGGCAGTTCGGCTGCGAGGTCTATCCCGCCCGCTGCATCCGACTTCCCGGCAATCGCTTTCGCCTGGAGATCGAGCCCGCCGTGACCATTCCCCGCAAGGAAGGCGGCAGCGTCGACGTCGAGGCGACGGCGCAGCTGCTCAACGACACGGTGGAGCGCTGGGTACGGGAATATCCCGGCCAATGGCTCTGGTACCATGATCGCTGGCACGTGAAGCGCAGAGTTGCCCGCGAGACCAGGACGAAAATGTAGCGAAGCGAGCGTCCCTCGGCCGCCTCCCGAAAAACGTGCAGGAACGGCCAGAGCGCGTGTGTCCTCTCTAAAAAAGGCATGTGAAATTCACGATACTGTAAGGGATCGGTTGAAAGGCGTCGCGGCGGGTGTAAAGTCGTATCCCACTGGTTCGAGCAATTGATGAGACATGCTGATTCATGCCCTTGCAGAGAGACGACAGTCCCTTACCGGGCACGCTTGAATATGGAGATGACGCGTGAGGACGCTGATCGATTTATTCTGGATGAAATACTCCAAGCTGTACGAGGCTGTTGATCAGGGCGATGCTTTGCTGATCGACGGGCTCGATCGTGAAATCAAACCGTTGGTCAAGGCCATCGAGAACAAGCAGGCCAGGAGCGCCGAGGAAGCCCGGCTTCAATTCGACTTTCTTCTGGATCTCCTGCGGCAGGAAGCCGACGACCGCGCCCATGTGATCCGGCACAGCAGTACATTGTCCCGGCTTGCCGAGCGCTACTTCGTCGAGGCGGAGACGGGGCGATTCCGGATTCGCGATCCGGGCATCTCCCTGACCTGCGATTCGCCGCCGCCCGAAAAGACGCAGGAGCCGTCTTTGGACGAGGATGTCCTCGACAGCCTTCCCGACCACGTCTTCGTCATCACGACCGACTACCGCTATCTCTACACGAATGCGCTGCATGCGCGGGCGGTCGATTCGAAGGTCCTGTCTCTCGTCGGCCGGCCGGTGGTCGAGCGTTCCGATCAGCAGCCATTCTTCGAGGACAGTCTGAAGCCTCGTCTCGAGCGCTGTTTCCGCGGCGAGATCGTGGACACCACCTATGCCCGTGAGGTGAACGGGCGAACGATCGTGATCCGCTCCCGCATGACGCCGGCCCGTTGCGATGCGGGCGAGATCATCGGCGCCATCGTCGTCTATCAGGAACTGGCCAACCGCCGCCGCACGGTCGCGGCCGAGGCGGCAGCCTGACGCTGCGGCGGGAACCGGCAGTCTGAAGCCGCGCGTCACGGAGCGTCGTCAAACGCCGAATCCGGACCCCGACGGGCCTCGGTTAAAGGCCGGGTTCCAGGATGTGCTTGAGCTGCATCAGGTCCTTGCGGACCCATTCCACATCGCGCCGAAAGCTCTGCGCGTCGGCGCCCGGCTGCTGCAGAACCGTAAACACGACCACCGCACCTTCACCGTTCGGCGTCACGCGGAAGGCGTTGTAGGTTGTCTCGCCCGTCTCCAGCACCACTGTGTGGTCCATGACGCCGAGACTGTTGGTCGGGGTGAAAAAGATCTTCGCCGTGCCGAGAGGGCCTGTCGCGATCCAGTGATCGCCGGCCGGTTGCAAGCCGCTTGCAAGCCCTGAGGCCCAGAGCGGCATGGTCTCCGGGTGGCTCGCATAGGCATAGACCGCAGCCGCGTCGCGCGCGATGACCACATCGACCGTTTGAACGTTCCGGATCATTTCCGCTCTCCTCCAGGACCCGATGCGCCGGCGCGCCGGCGCAGGCCGAAGCCGTCCTCGCAGGCTTGCCGATCGTCCGCCGCTCTCCCGGCGTCGCGCCGGAAATGTAGCTTGCGACTTCAACAATGTCTTGTGGTTCCTTCTTTCCGGTGCCAAAACTTGCGGCGTTCACCCATCGGGCAACCGGCTGCGACGGTCGGCATTGCGGGTAGGGCACATGGATGGAGCGCCTGCCGGACACCGGCATCCCCGCGTTCCAGGATCTAACGGAGGCATACACGTGGCACAGGCGGAAATCGGCCTCATCGGGCTCGGCGTCATGGGGTCCAACCTCGCGCTCAACATTGCCGAAAAGGGCAACACGATCGCGGTGTTCAACCGCACGGTGGAGCGCACGAGAGAATTTTACGAAGAGGCCGGCGATCTGAAGGATCGCATCATCCCCTGCGAAACGATCGAGGATTTTGTTGCGGCGATCAAGCCGCCGCGGCCGATCATCATCATGATCAAGGCCGGCGATGCCGTCGATCAGCAGATGGAAATCCTGAAGCCGCATCTGGAAGCGCACGACATCATGATCGATGCCGGCAACGCCAATTTCCGCGACACGATGCGCCGCTTCGACACGCTGAAGGACAGCGGCCTGACCTTCATCGGCATGGGCGTGTCCGGTGGCGAGGAAGGCGCGCGCCATGGTCCCTCGATCATGGTCGGCGGTCTGGAGGAAAGCTGGAAGCGCGTCGAGAAGGTTTTGACCTCGATCGCCGCGCGCTACGAAGGCGATCCCTGCGTCGCCTGGCTCGGCGAGAACGGTGCGGGTCATTTCGTCAAGACGATCCATAACGGCATCGAATATGCCGATATGCAGATGATCGCGGAGATCTACGGTATCCTGCGCGACGGCCTGAAGATGAGCGCCGCCGAGATCGCCGAGGTCTTTGCGACCTGGAACAAGGGCCGTCTCAACTCCTTCCTGATCGAGATCTCCGAAATCGTCCTGCGCGCCGGCGACCAGCTCGGCTCCGGTCCGCTGGTCGATGTCATTCTCGACAAGGCCGGCCAGAAGGGCACCGGCAAGTGGTCGGTGATCGAGGCGCAGAACATGGGCGTGCCGGCCACAGGCATCGAAGCCGCCGTTGCCGCCCGCAGCCTGTCGTCGATGAAGGCCGAACGCGAGGCCGCCGAAAAAATTCTCGGACTGCCGGACGTGCCGCCGCTGTCGATCGGCGACAAGGCGGCCTTCCTGGCCGATCTCGAAAACGCGCTGCTTGCGGCCAAGATCGGCGCCTATGCGCAGGGCTTTGCCGTCATGGCGGCAGCGTCGCGCGAGTTCGGCTGGAACCTGCCGATGCCGACCATCGCCCGCATCTGGCGTGCCGGCTGCATCATCCGCTCGCAGTTCCTCGATGAGATTACCAAGGCGTTTACCGAATCGCCGGATGCCGCGAACCTCATCGTCACCCCGGCCTTCGCCGCCATGGTCAAGGATACCGACGGCCCGTTGCGTCGCGTCGTCTCCACGGCGGTGCTGGGCGGCCTTCCGGTTCCGGCGCTCGCCTCGGCGCTCGGCTATTTCGACAGCTATCGTCGCGCCCGGGGCACGGCGAACATGATCCAGGCCCAGCGCGACTATTTCGGCGCCCATGGTTATGACCGCACCGACGGCAAGGATTCGCATCACGGCCCCTGGGGCAGCGGCCTCGTCGCCGAACGCTCGTAAGCCGGCGATCTGCGTCTCCACGAACAAAAGGGCCGCGCGACATTCTCGCGCGGCCCTTTCTGTTCTGGTTTTCCTCAATCCGACGCTGACGAAGCGCCGGCCTATCTGTCGACGCCGCTCAGGCTCTGCAGCTCTTCCGCCGGTTTCCCGGCGATGCGGGCGAGAACGGCCTTGGCGAGTTCATGGCCGGCATGGCGGATGTCCTCCTTCATGGTGATGACCTCGGGGCGCAGCCAGCCGAGAAAGTCGCTCGGCACCTTCGAGACGACATCGAGATCCTGTCCGATCTTGCGGCCGGTGGCTTCGATCGCGGCGATCAGGGCGATCGTTCCGGCGCCGCTTCCCGACACGATGCCATCCGGCACGACGCCGCCGCGCAACAGCGTTTCGAAGGCGGCGCGGATATCGATCAGCGAGTGATCGATATCGACATCGTCGAACGGGACGGTCTCGACGCCGAAGTCGCGGACCGCGCGTTCGAAGCCATGGCGCATGTGCCGGTGGAAGGTGAGGTGGGGCGGCGGCTGCAGCAGGGTCAGCCGACGACGACCGCGTTCCACCAGCGTCCGCACCGCCGCATAGGCAAAGCCCTCATTGTCATAGTCGTGATAGGGGTGTGCGAGCCCCATCTCGGTGCGCCCATGCGTGGCGAAGGGAAAGTTGCGCTCCAGCATCAGCGCCACGCGCGCATCCTTCGGCTCGGTGCGCGAAATGATGACGCCGTCGGCCGCGCCCGTGTCCAGCACGTAGCGAACCGGGGCGAGGGCGTCGCGCGAGGGGCTGTAGGGCGTGACCACGAGATGGTAGGGCGTGGCCGCCAGCACCTCGGAGATGCCGACGACGATCGGGCTGGTCAGGCCCATGATCTCCTCTTCCAGCGACAGGACGAGGCTGATGACGTTGGTCTTGCCGGTCCGCAGCCGGACGCCGGCGCGGTTCGGTTGGTAGCCGACCTGCCGCGCGACGAGACGGACGCGCTCCTTGGTTTCCGCGCCGATATCGGGTGCATCCTTCAGCGCCCGCGACACGGTGGTGATGCCCAGTCCCGTCATGAAGGCGATCGTCTTCAGCGTCGGCCGATCGTTGGCAGGCAGGCTCGATGCGGGGCGGGCACTGCCGGTCTGGGCGCCTGTCTCGGCTGATACGGGCGTGGAACCACCGGTTCGTTTCGTGTCGTCCATCCTTGCCTGCCCTTCCATTCCGGCCCATGAAGCCGGCTATCCCTACCACTTCGATGCAGCTTGACCAAACTCGCTCCTGTCGTGCCTACACCAAAAATCTGCAACGATACAGTTGATCCGATGTTCATTTGATGGGACGCGCGCTCGGTTGCAATCGTCACACGAGCGGTCCGCCCGTCGTTTCCGTTTGCTGCACTGCAGAGCGGCAGTCAGACGTTCTTTTAGGCAGTCATTCTAATGACATCATCGTTTCAACGGCTTCTTTGCCTCAGACGCGGATCGTGCACTGCACCTAAGGGTCGGAGGGTCCGTTCCTCATGGGCGAATAGATCGCGTTAAAGTAGAAATTCGTGGATCACAAGAAATTTGCTCTCTGCCGTGTTGCGCGCATTCCCGACATCCGCTAGGTTTTTACGGCAACGTTACAGTGAGGGAGGAGACTCATGATGACACGGTTTCGCGCAGCAATTCTGGCTGCCAGTGTAGTTCTGCCGCTGGGTGCGGCTCATGCCACCGATCTGGAGGTGACGCATTGGTGGACGTCCGGCGGGGAGGCCGCGGCGGTCGCGGAACTGGCCAAGGCGTTCGATGCCACCGGCAACAAATGGGTGGACGGCGCGATCGCCGGCTCGGGCGGCACGGCGCGTCCGATCATGATCAGCCGCATCACCGGCGGCGACCCGATGGGCGCCACGCAGTTCAACCATGGCCGTCAGGCCGAGGAGCTCGTTCAGGCCGGCCTGATGCGCGACCTGACCGATGTGGCGACGGCCGAAAAGTGGAAAGAGGTCATCCGGCCCGCGAGCCTGCTCGACGCCTGCACGATCGACGGCAAGATCTATTGCGCCCCCGTCAACATCCACTCCTGGCAGTGGCTGTGGCTCTCCAACGCGGCCTTCAAGACGGCCGGCGTCGAGGTTCCCAAGACCTGGGACGAGTTCGTGGCGGCCGGCCCGGCGCTTGAGAAAGCCGGCATCGTTCCGCTCGCGCTCGGCGGTCAGGCCTGGCAGTCCGCCGGTCTGTTCGATGTGCTTCTCCTGTCGCTCGGCGGCAAGGATTTCTACCTCAAGGCCTATGGCGACAAGGACGAGGCGGCGTTGACCGGCCCGGATATGGCCAAGATCTTCAAGGCGGCTGACGATGCGCGGCGCATGGCCAAGGGCTCGAACGTCCAGGACTGGAACCAGGCGACCAATCTGGTCATCACCGGCAAGGCCGGCGGGCAGATCATGGGCGACTGGGCGCAGGGCGAATTCCAGATCGCCAACCAGAAGGCCGGCACCGACTATTCCTGCCTTCCGGGCCTCGGCGTCAATGCCATGATCTCGACCGGCGGCGACGCGTTCTACTTCCCGCTGCTCAAGGACGAAGCCAAGGCCGAGGCGCAGAGCGTCCTTGCCAAGACCATCCTCGATCCGGCGACGCAGGTCGCGTTCAACCTCAAGAAGGGGTCGCTCCCGGTTCGTGGCGACGTCGATATGTCGGCCACCAATGACTGCATGAAGAAGGGGATCGACATCCTCGCCAAGGGCAATGTGGTCAAGAGCGCCGACGAGCTTCTCTCGGCCGACATCCAGAAGCAGAAGGAGGACCTGTTCTCCGAATTCTTCTCGAGCACGACCATGACGCCCGAGGACGGGCAGAAACGCCTCGCCAGCATCATCGCCTCTGCCGAGTAAAGGCGGGACGAAGGGAGGGTGAAGGCTTTCCGCCTTCGCCGCCCCGTCGCCGCCGTCCTCTGGGATGGCGGCATGCCCGCCGCAGATTATGCTTGGCATCCGCGCCCGGACCTCGATGAGGCCCGGGACCGCCCCGCCCTTGCTCCATGTTCGTCGCGCTCTGCCTGTCGGGGAGAGCCAAGAGGAGGCGCCTGCCGATGACGGTTCCAGCAACGACAGTTGCCACGCCGGTCCGGAAATCCACCCGGCCCAACCAGTATTTCCGCAATATGAGCGCCAAGATCGCGTCGATCCCGATGATCCTGACCGCAGTCGTCATCTTCGCCGGCGGCACGCTGTGGACGGTGCTCTATTCGTTTACCAATTCCCGGCTGCTGCCGCGGATGAGCTTTGTCGGTTTCGACCAGTACGAGCGCCTGTGGGCCGCTCCGCGCTGGACGATGTCGATCATCAATCTCGGGATCTACGGCATCTTCTCGCTGATCTTCAGCCTGCTCATCGGCTTCCTGCTGGCGGCGCTGATGGACCAGAAGATCCGCTTCGAGAACACGTTCCGCACGATCTTTCTCTATCCCTTCGCTCTGTCCTTCATCGTCACGGGCCTTGTGTGGCAGTGGATCCTGAACCCGGAATTCGGCATCCAGTCGGTCATCCGCTCGCTCGGCTGGACCTCCTTCCGCTTCGATCCGCTCTACGATCCCGCCCTCGTGATGTACGGCATCCTGATCGCCGCACTCTGGCAGGGAACGGGCCTCGTCATGTGCCTGATGCTCGCCGGACTGCGCGGCATCGACGGGGAGATCTGGAAGGCCTCGCGGATCGACGGCATTCCCGCCTGGAAGACCTATCTCTTCATCGTCATCCCCATGATGCGCCCGGTGTTCATCACCACCCTCGTCATCATCGCCTCCGGCATCGTCAAGGTCTACGACCTCGTGGTGGCGCAGACGAGCGGCGGTCCGGGCATCTCCTCCGAAGTGCCGGCGAAATACGTCTACGACTACATGTTCCAGGCCCAGAATCTCGGCCAGGGCTTTGCCGCCTCCACCATGATGCTGCTCACCGTCGCGATCATCATCATCCCCTGGGCCTATCTCGAATTCGGAGGACGCAAGCGTGGCTGATATCGCCTCCCTCAACACCACGGCCGTCGCCATCGACGCGTCCAAGCGACAGCTTGCGGCCGGTCCGCGCGGCAAGCGTCCGGCGCGCGCCTTTTCCGGCACCAACATCATGGTCTACGGCACGCTGCTGGTCTTTGCCTGCTATTACCTGCTGCCGCTCTACGTGATGATCGTGACCTCGCTCAAGGGCATGCCGGAAATCCGGCTCGGCAACATCTTCTCGCCCCCGGTCGAGATCACCTTCGAGCCCTGGGTCAAAGCCTGGTCGAGCGCCTGCACGGGGCTGAATTGCGACGGCCTGTCGCGCGGCTTCTGGAATTCGGTGCGCATCACCGTGCCCTCGACCATCGCCTCGATCGCGCTTGCCTCGATCAACGGCTATGCGCTCGCCAACTGGCGCTTCAAGGGGTCGGAGGTGTTCTTCATCATCCTGATCATCGGTGCCTTCATTCCCTATCAGGTGATGATCTACCCGCTCGTCATCATCCTGCGCGAAATGGGCATCTACGGCACGCTGAGCGGCCTCATCATCGTCCATTCGATCTTCGGCATGCCGATCCTGACGCTGCTCTTCCGCAACTATTTCGTCTCGCTGCCGGAGGAACTGTTCAAGGCGGCCCGCATCGACGGCGCCGGGTTCTGGATGATCTATTTCCGGATCATGCTGCCGATGTCGCTGCCGATCTTCGTGGTCGCGATGATCCTGCAGATCACCGGCATCTGGAACGACTTCCTGTTCGGCGTCGTGTTCACCCGGCCCGAATACTATCCCATCACCGTCCAGCTCAACAACATCGTCAATTCGGTGCAGGGCGTGAAGGAATACAATGTCAACATGGCCGCAACGCTGCTCACCGGCGCGGTGCCGCTCATCGTCTACTTCATCTCCGGGCGACTGTTCGTGCGCGGCATCGCCGCCGGCGCCGTGAAAGGCTGATCCTCATGACGTCAAGCGTTTCCATCCAGGATCTGTCGCTGAGCTTCGGCGCAGTCACCGTTCTCGAAAACCTCAATCTCGATATCCGCGACGGCGAGTTCCTCGTGCTGCTCGGCTCGTCCGGCTGCGGAAAATCGACCTTGCTCAACTGCATCGCCGGGCTCCTCGAAATCTCCGACGGGCAGATCTTCATCAAGGGCAAGAACGTCACCTGGGAAGAGCCCAAGGATCGCGGCATCGGCATGGTGTTCCAGTCCTATGCGCTCTATCCCCAGATGACCGTCGAGAAGAACCTGTCCTTCGGCCTGAAGGTCGCCAAGATGCCGCAGCCGGAGATCGACAAGCGCGTCGCCCGTGCCGCGGAGATCCTGCAGATCCAGCCGCTCCTGAAGCGCAAGCCGGCGGAGCTTTCCGGCGGCCAGCGCCAGCGCGTGGCAATCGGCCGGGCCCTTGTTCGGGATGTCGACGTCTTCCTGTTCGACGAGCCGCTGTCCAACCTCGACGCCAAGCTCCGGTCCGAGCTGCGCGTCGAGATCAAGCGGCTGCACCAGTCGCTGAAGAATACGATGATCTACGTCACCCACGACCAGATCGAGGCGCTGACGCTCGCCGACCGCATCGCCGTGATGAAGAGCGGCGTCATCCAGCAGCTGGCCGATCCGATGACGATCTACAACGCGCCGGAAAACCTTTTCGTCGCGGGCTTCATCGGTTCGCCGTCGATGAACTTCTTTCGCGGAACGGTGGAGGAGAAGGCCGGTCGCAAGGTTGTCAGCGTCTCCGGCGTGGATTTCGCCATCGACGCCTATCCCGCCCGCAGCCCGATCCTCCCCGGCACCTCCGTCGTCCTCGGCATCCGGCCGGAACACGTGACGGTGGACGAGGTGCCCGCCGGCGGCGACGCGCATGCGGCGGTCGTCGATATCGAGGAGCCGATGGGCGCGGACAATCTTCTCTGGCTAAAGCTTGCCGGTCAGACCATGTCGGTCCGGATCGCCGGCGCGCGCCGCTACGCGCCGGGATCGCAGGTCCGCCTCGGCATCGACATGAGCATGGCCTCGATCTTCGATGCCGGCACGGAGCAGAGGTTGTGAAGACGACCGTGCCGTGACGTTTCGAGAGAAGCGCTGCCCTTCACCCTGGCCTCTCCCCGCAAACGGGGAGAGGGGACGGCAGCCGGATGAGGGGCGGGGGCCCGACCTCCGCGACCCGACGACGTGAGCAAACCCGACCGAACAGAGACGACAAGATGCCCGATACCACCCCGACCATCACCACCGATCTCTCCGGCACCTGGACCCTGTCGAGCCTCGATGCGGCGCATGCGCTGACCATGCCGGTCCCCGGCGACGTCCACAGCGCGCTGCTGTCCGCCGGCGTCATTCCCGACCCCTATGTCGGGCGCAACGAGGCCGACGTGCAGTGGGTGGCCGAGCGGGATTGGGTGCTGGAGCGGACGTTCGATCTCGACGATACCGCTTCGACCGACCGCTGGTATCTCGACCTTGCCGGTCTCGACACGGTGGTCGACGTCTTCCTCAACGATGCGCTCGTGCTTGAAGCCGACAACAGCTTCCGCCGCTATCGTCCCGACGTCACGGGCAAACTCGTGTCCGGCACCAACCGGCTGAAGCTCGTCATCAAGTCCTCCGTGCGCGAGAGCGCCGAGCGGCAGGCCAGGCAACCGTTCTACATTCCCTATTCCACGGCCAACTCGCCCATTCCCAACGGCAGCATGCTGCGCAAGGTCCAGTGTCATTTCGGCTGGGACTGGAACATCGCCATCGCTCCCCTCGGCGTCTACGAGCCGCCGCTGCTGAAGCGCCTCGTGGCGGCCCGGATCGAGCATGTGACGACGCGTCAGGATTGGCATGCGGACGGCTCTGTCGATCTCGTGGTCTCCGCCGCGCTGTTCGCCGCCGAGGCAGGACACGCGTCCGTCGCCTTCGACCTCGATGGCGTCGTCGGGACGATCGATGTCGATGTCTTCAAGGGCATCACCACGGTCGAGCATGTCTTTCCTGTGCGGCAACCGAACCTCTGGTGGCCGGCCGGCAGCGGCGCGCAGGCGCTCTCGCGTCTCGTCGTGTCCGTCGGCGGCGACCGCGTCCGCAAGACCATCGGCTTTCGCCGGATCGAACTTCTCACCGATCCGGACGAGGCGGGCAGCCGCTTTGCGTTCCGGGTCAACGGCGTCGAGATCTTCTGCCGCGGGGCGAACTGGATCCCGGCCGACGCGCTCTTTTCCCGCGTCACCGAGGCCGGCGTCGAGGATCTGCTGCAGTCGGCGGTCGGTGCGCATATGAACATGATCCGCGTCTGGGGCGGCGGCTTCTACGAGCCCGACTGGTTCTACGACCTCTGCGACGGGCTCGGCCTCATGGTCTGGCAGGACTTCATGTTCGCCTGCAACCTCTACCCCTCGACGCAGGATTTCCTCGACAATGTCGCAGCCGAAGTGGACGACCAGGTGCGGCGTCTGTCGTCGCATCCCTCGATCGCGCTCTGGTGCGGCGACAACGAGCTGGTCGGCGCGCTCACCTGGTTCGAGGAAAGCCGCCGGGATCGCGATCGCTACCTCGTCTCCTACGACCGCCTGAACCGGACCATCGAGACGACGATGAAGAAGGCCGCGCCGGACCTGATCTGGTGGCCGTCCAGCCCGGCGGTGGGGCCGTTGAACTTCGGCGATGCCTGGCACGCCGATGGGGCCGGCGACATGCACTACTGGTCGGTCTGGCACGAGAACAAGTCGTTCGACAATTACCGGACCGTGCGGCCGCGCTTCTGCTCGGAATTCGGCTTCCAGTCCTATACGTCGATGCCTGTTATCCACGACTTCGCGGCGGCCAGGGATCTCAACATCGCCTCGCCGGTGATGGAGAGCCACCAGAAGAATGCCGGCGGCAACGAGCGGATCGCCGGCACCATGTTCCGCTACTTTCGCTTTCCCAAGGATTTCGCGAGCTTCGTCTATCTCAGCCAGGTCCAGCAGGGCCTCGCCATCAAGACGGCGGTGGAGTTCTGGCGCTCGCTGAAGCCCCATTGCATGGGCACGCTCTACTGGCAGCTGAACGACACCTGGCCGGTCGCTTCCTGGTCGAGCCTCGACTATGGCGGCAGCTGGAAGGCGATGCACTATATGGTGCGCCGCTTCTTCCAGCCGGTCGCGGTGGCCGCCATTCCGTCCGACGACGGGAAGACGCTATCGCTATCGATGGTCAACGACACCCGCGCCCCGCTCAGCATCGAGGTCCAGACGTTTCTCGTCACCCTGGCCGGCGAACGCCGTCCGCTGGTGGCGGCGAGCGGCACCTGCCCGGCCGATCGCGCGGCGACGCTGGTCGAGCTTCCCGCCGCCGATATCCCCGAAGGCATGCTGCTCTTCTGGACCTTCGAGGCGTCCGATGGCGCGCGGGGCGAGGGGCACCACGTTCCCGGAACCTACAAGGCGCTCGATCTCGAACCGTCGGGCCTCACCATCGCCACGTCGGCCGTTGCGGGCGATGCCGCCGGTGGCATCGACGTCACGGTCTCCGCCAAGGGTCTGGCCCTCCATGTGATGGTCGAGGCGGGCGTTTCCGGTCGCTTCAGCGACAACGCCTTCGACCTGACCGCGGGGGCAAGCCGCACGGTGCGCTTCACGCCATCGACGCCGGGCGAGGGCCCGACGCCGGTCTTTACCGCCTACGATCTGCAATCTTCGGCCGGTTGACGCCTCCAGCAGGGCGAAGACCGACCCGCATTCATGAAAAGGACAGTTCCATGAGACCGCTCAGCTTCCAGCTCTACACCGCCCGCAATTTTCCGCCGCTCTCGGATGCCCTGCATCTCGTGGCCAAGGCCGGCTACAGCCAGGTCGAGGGCTATGGCGCGCTTTATGGCGATCATGACGACAGCGCGGTCAAGGCGCTGAAGGCGGATCTCGACCGCAACGGCCTGACGATGCCGACCGGCCATTTCAGCCTCGACATGCTGGAAACCAATCCGGATCGCGCCATCGAGGTGGCGAAGATGCTCGGCATCGAGACGATCTACTGCCCCTATGTCCTGCCCGAAAACCGTCCGACGGACGCTGCGGGCTGGAAGGCGTTCGGCGCCCGGCTGCAGAAGGCGGGCGAGCCGGTCCGGGCGGCCGGTCTCGGCTTCGGTTGGCACAATCACGATTTCGAATTCGTGGCCTTGCCGGACGGCTCCGTGCCGATGGACCTGATCTTCGAAGGCGGCCCGGATCTCGAATGGGAAGCCGACATCGCCTGGGTCATCCGCGGCGGCGCCGATCCGCTCGCCTGGATCGACCGCTATGCCGACCGCATCACCGCCGTCCACGTCAAGGACATCGCGCCGGCCGGCGAGAACACGAACGAGGATGGCTGGGCGGATGTCGGGCATGGCACGGTCGACTGGAAGGGCCTCTATGCCCGTCTCGCCGCGACGCCGGCCAAGACCTACATCGTCGAGCACGACAATCCGAGCGATCTCGCCCGGCTTGCCGAACGCTCCATCGCCTCCATCAAGACCTTCTGACAGCACGACCTTTTCAAGGGAACACACGTCATGACACAGGATCTCGGCGTCGGCATCATCGGATGCGGCAATATTTCCACCACCTATTTCCGGCTCGCACCCTTGTTCAAGGGCATCGAGATCCGCGCCTGCGCGGACATCGATCCGGCGGCGGCCGAAGCCCGCGCCGGCGAATACGGCGTGAAGGCGCAGTCGATCGATGAACTGCTCGCCAATCCGGAGATCGACATCGTCGTCAATCTGACGATCCCGGATGCGCATTTCCCGGTCTCCCGGCAGATCCTGGAGGCGGGCAAGCACGTCTATTCGGAGAAGCCGCTCGTGCTGACGCTGGAGCAGGGCGAGGAATTGCGGTCGCTGGCCGCATCGAAGGGTCTCACCGTCTGCTGCGCGCCGGACACGTTCCTCGGCGGCGCGCATCAGCTGGCGCGCTCCCAGGTCGACAGCGGCCGCATCGGTCGCGTCACCTCCGGCACCTGCCACGTCATGAGCCCCGGCATGGAGATGTGGCATCCCAATCCCGACTTCTTCTTCCTGCCGGGTGCCGGTCCGGTGCTCGATCTCGGCCCCTATTACGTCGCCAACCTGATCAACCTCATCGGTCCGGTGAAGCGCGTCGCGGCGCTCGCGTCCAAGGCCGCCAAGACCCGCACCATCTCCAGCGAACCGCGCAAGGGCCAGGTCATCCCGGTGAAGACGCCGACCAATATTCACGCGCTTCTCGAATTCCACAGCGGCGCGACGGTGACGCTGACGGCGAGCTGGGATGTCTGGTCGCATCGCCACGGCAATATGGAGCTCTACGGCACCGAGGGTTCGCTCTACGTGCCGGACCCCAATTTCTTCGGCGGCAAGGTCGAGGTCAGCGGCAAGGGCAAGGAGATCTCGCCGGTCGATCGCTGGGATCATCCGTTCTCGGTCGAGAACCAGGAGCATCCGCAGGGACCGATCGCCAATTACCGGACGGCCGGGCTTGCCGACATGGCGCAGGCGATCACCGAGAAACGCGACCCGCGCTGCTCGCTGGAGCGCACGCTGCATGGCGTCGATGTCATGGTCTCGATCCTGAAGTCGGGTGACGAAGGCCGGTTCGTGGACCTCACCACCACCTGCACCCAGCCGGCCCCGCTCGGCATCGAGGCGGCGCGGGCGCTGTTGCGCTGATCTCCCGCACGTCATCCTGCAGAAGCCCGGAAACCGGTTTCGGTCTCCGGGCTTCTGCGTTACATGGAAGAGCCGCGTCTGACGAACCGAAGCGGCCGCGCCGGCCCCGTTCGTCCGGCGCTGATAACAATCAGGGACCCACACGCCGCCGCCGCCGGATCTGCGCGGCGGCCCGTCGGGACACTCCCATGGAGGAACCACCATGACCTGGCACCCCGCCGACACCCGCTACGACACGATGATCTACAACCGCTGCGGCCGCTCCGGCCTCAAGCTGCCGGCGATCTCGTTCGGGCTCTGGCACACGTTTGGCGAGACCACGCCGCATGCGCTGAAGCGCGAATTGTGCCAGACCGCCTTCGATCTCGGCATCACCCATTTCGATCTCGCCAACAATTACGGCCCGCCCTATGGCGCTGCCGAAACGGCCTTCGGCGAGATCTTCCAGCAGGACTTCAAGCCCTATCGCGACGAGATGATCATCTCGTCCAAGGCCGGCTACGATATGTGGCCGGGTCCCTATGGCGAATGGGGCAGCCGGAAATATCTGATCGCCTCCTGCGACCAGAGCCTGAAGCGCATGGGCCTCGACTATGTTGATATCTTCTATTCCCACCGCTTCGATCCGGACACGCCGCTCGAGGAGACCTGCGGTGCGCTCGATCATATCGTCCGCTCCGGCCGGGCGCTCTATGTCGGCATCTCCTCCTACAACTCGCAGCGGACGCGCGAAGCCGCCGCCATCCTCAAGGATCTCGGCACGCCGCTGCTGATCCACCAGCCGAGCTATTCGATGATCAACCGCTGGGTCGAGGAGGACGGCCTGCTGGATACGGTGGACGATCTCGGTGTGGGCACGATCGTGTTCTCGCCGCTGGCGCAGGGCATGCTGACGACGAAGTATCTGAACGGCATTCCCGACGACAGCCGCGCGGCGCTGAACCATTATCTCAACCAGCGCCTCATCCGCCCGGAGGTCATCGACAACGTGCGCAAGCTCAACGACATCGCCGCGCGTCGCGGCCAGACGCTGGCACAGATGGCCGTCGCCTGGGTGCTGCGCGGCGGACGCGTGACCTCGGCCCTGATCGGCGCCAGCAAGACGTCGCAGATCGTGGATTGCGTCAAGGCGATCGACAACCTGTCGTTCACGGCCGAGGAACTGGCCGAGATCGACACCTATGCCCGCGAGGCCGACATCAATCTCTGGGCGAAGTCGGCCGAACTGGCCTGACGATCTGGCTTCAGTCTCACGTTCGACAGGCCGGTCTGATGGCCGGCCTGTCGGATCAGGTTGACGCCGCGAACACTTTCGGGCGCAGGATTTCGAGCGTTCCCCGGGCCTGCATGCGGAAGGGGAATTCCGGCGCGGTGTCGAATTCGACATGCTGGCCGTCCGCGGTCACGGCGAGGATGCGCTTGGAATCCGGGCGGTCGATGACGCGCAGGATGACGGCGGGAATGCCGGCACCCTCTTCGCGCCAGATGACGTCGGCCGGGCGGAAGAACAGTTCGGCCGGACCGTCGGGCACGCCTGCCGCATCGAACAGGATCTCGTTGACGCTGGCCCGGCCGGCGGTCACGGTTGCTCTCAGGCGGTTGGCGTCGCCGAGGAAATTCATCACGAAGGCATTGTCCGGCGCGCGGCAGACCTCTTCCGGTGTGCCCGCCTGCACGATGCGTCCCTTGTCGAGGATGACGACACGATCGGCGAGGTCGAGGGCTTCGGCCTGATCGTGGGTGACGAACAGCGTGGTGATGCCGAGGTCCTCATGGATCTTGCGCAGCCAGCGGCGCAGGTCGCGCCGCACATTGGCATCGAGCGCGCCGAAGGGCTCGTCGAGCAGCAGCACCTTCGGATCGACGGCAAGCGCCCGTGCCAGCGCCACGCGCTGGCGCTGGCCGCCGGAGATCTGCGCGGGGAAGCGATCCTTCAGGCCGTCGAGCTGGACGAGGCGCAGAAGCTCCTCCACCCGCTCGGCAATCTCGGCTGAGGACCTCCGGGTCTTCGAGACCTTCATGCCGAAGGCGATGTTCTCGCCGATCGTCATATGCGGGAAGAGCGCATAATGCTGGAACACGAAGCCGACGCCG
The DNA here is from genome assembly GCF_004342335.1 of Rhizobium sp. PP-F2F-G48. Classification (NCBI taxonomy): domain Bacteria; kingdom Pseudomonadati; phylum Pseudomonadota; class Alphaproteobacteria; order Hyphomicrobiales; family Rhizobiaceae; genus Rhizobium; species Rhizobium sp. PP-F2F-G48. The sequence continues at coordinate 730,658 of NZ_SLVH01000001.1, forward strand.
CGGTGGCGGACCTCGATGTCGGTGGCGTTCTCCTCGCCGAAGAAGATCGCGCCTTCGTCGGGATATTCGAGACCCGCGACCATGCGGAGAATCGTCGTCTTGCCGGAACCCGAAGGGCCGAGCAGGGCGACCAGTTCGCCGCTTTCGATCTCCAGCGACACGCCGTGGACGGCGCGGAAGGTGTCGAAGGTCTTGACGATCGTATCGAGGCGGATCTTCACGGCTTGGACATCCCGGGTTCAGTCGTTTCAAGGGTTGGGCCCGCAAGCCCAGGCCCGGCCAGGGCCGGGCGCCGGACGCGGCCGGCGCCGCGGCGCTCCAGCGCGACCTTGGCGATCAGCGTGACGATGGCGAGGCTTGCAAGGATCGAGGCGGCGGCGAAGGCGCCGACCGCGTTGTAGTCGTGGTAGAGCAGTTCGATATGGAGCGGCAGTGTGTTGGTCTGGCCGCGGATATTGCCCGAGACGACCGAGACGGCGCCGAATTCGCCCATGACGCGCGCGTTGCAGAGGATGACGCCGTAGAGCAGGGCCCATTTGATGTTGGGCAGGGTGACCGAGAAGAAGGTGCGCCAGCCGCTCGCCCCGAGCGAGGTCGCCGCCTCCTCAAGATCGCGGCCCTGAGCCTGCATCAGCGGGATGAGCTCGCGGGCGACGAAGGGCGCGGTGACGAACAGGCTGGCCAGCACGATGCCCGGCAGCGCGAACAGGATCTTAATGTCGGCCGATTGCAGCGCGTCGCCGAACAGGCCCTGAAGGCCGTAGACGAAGAGATAGGCGACGCCGGCCACGATGGGGGAGACCGAGAACGGGATCTCGATGACCACGAGCAGCAGGCGGCGTCCGGGGAAGTCGAACTTGGTGATGGCCCAGGCGGCGGCGACGCCGAAGACGGTGTTGATCGGCACGGCGATCAGCGCGGTCAGCGCCGTCATCCAGATGGCGTGCGCCGTGTCGCGGTCGGTGATCGACTTTGCGAAGAAGGCGGCGCCCTTGGAGAAGGCCTGGACGCCGATGATGGCGAGCGGGGCGACGATGACGAGCAGGACGAGCACGAGGACGATCGCGATCAGGCCGTTGCGGAAGATCGGCTTCTCGCCGATGCGCGGCGGGCGGCGGTTTCTCGGTTTCGCTGCGGTCGCCATGGTCAGCCCTTCACCGTGTAGCGCAGGGCGCGGGTCTGCAGGATATTGGTGATCGCCAGCATGAGGAAGGCGGCCATGAGCATGACCGAGGCGATGGCGGCGGAGGCGGGATAGTCGTATTCCTCGAGCCGGATGAAGGCGAGGAGGGCGGTGATCTCCGTCTCGTAGGGCTGGTTCCCGGCGATGAAGATGATGGCGCCGAACTCGCCGAGGCTGCGGGCGAAGGAGAGCGACAGGCCGGCGAGGAGGGCCGGGAACAGCTGCGGCAGCAGCACTTTGCGAAAGATCTCGCCATCGCTCGCGCCGAGCGTCTGGGCGGCCTCTTCCAGCGCGCCGTCGAGCTCTTCGAGAACCGGCTGGACCGTGCGCACGATGAAGGGCAGGCTGGTGAAGGCCATGGCGACGATGATGCCGAGGGGGGTATAGGCGACCTTGAGCCCGAGCGTCGACAAGGCGCCGCCGAACCAGCCGTTGTTCGCAAACAGGGTCGTCAGCGCGATGCCGGCCACGGCCGTCGGCAGGGCGAAGGGCAGGTCCACCAGCGCATCGACGATGCGGCGGCCGGGGAAGCGATAGCGCACGATGACCCAGGCGAGCGCCATGCCGAAGACGAGGTTGAAGGCGGTCGCAGCGGCAGCGCAGAGCATCGTCACGCGATAGCTGGCGACGGCCCGATCCGAGGAGACGATGGTCCAGTAATCGGCCGGGCCGAGACTTGCCGCCTTGAAGATCAGCGCGCCGAGCGGCAGCAGCACGATCACGGCGACATAGACCAGCGTGATGCCGAGCGTCAGCGGCAGGCCGGGAAGAATGCGCCGAGCCAAGGCCGGTCCTCTTATCTCTTGGATCGCGCGGCGGGCGAGGGCCATCCGGCGGTCGGTGACGGGCCGCAGCGCGGGGCCCTTGTCACTGGTCAAGGGCGATGCTGCAAACGGATGGAAGCCGCGGGGGACGTCGTGTCCCGCCGCGGCTTCCGTTTTCCATAGATTACGCCTGCGATCAACGGCTGCCGTAAAGTTTGTCGAGATGGCCGCCTTCGGCAAACTCTTCCTTTTTCACCTTGGCCCAGCCGCCGAACACGTCCTCGACCTTCAAGAGCCGGATGTCCGGGAACTGATCCTTGAACTTGGCGGCGACCGCCGGGTCGTTCACACGGTTGCCGTTCTCGGCAAGGATCGTCTGGCCTTCGGGCGTGTAGAGGAAGTCGAGATAGGATTTCGCCAGATCGCGGGTGCCATGCTTGTCCACGACCTTGTCGACTACGGCGACCGGAAATTCCGCGAGCAGGCTGACGGAGGGCACGACGATGTCGAACTTGTCCTCGCCGAATTCCTTGGCGATGCCCTTGGTTTCCGCCTCGAAGGTGATCAGCACGTCGCCGGTCTCGCGCTCGACGAAGGTGGTGGTGGCGGCGCGACCGCCGGTGTCGAACACGGGCACGTTGTCGAACAGCTTGGCGATGAAGGTATCGACCTTGGCCGGATCGTCCTTGAAGGTCTCCTTGGCGAAGGCGAGCGCTGCCAGATAGGTATAGCGCGCATTGCCGGAGGTTTTCGGATTGGGGAACACCACCTTCACGTCGTCGCGGACGAGGTCGCTCCAGTCCTTGATGCCTTTCGGATTGCCTTCGCGCACGAGGAAGGCCGGGAAGGAGTAATAGGGCGAGGCATTGTTCGGGAAGTCGCTCTTCCAGTCGTCGGTGACGAAGCCGCCCTTCACCAGCGCATCGATGTCGATCACCTGGTTGAAGGTGACGACGTCGGCCTCGAGGCCCTCGAGAATGGCGCGCGCCTGCTTGGACGATCCGCCATGCGACTGGTCGACGGTGACGCCGGGATGTTTGGCGACGAAGGCCTCGTTGACCGTCTCGAACAGTTCGCGCGAGACGTCGTAGGACGCGTTCAGCAGCTTGTCGTCGGCATGGGCGGAAGCGGTCAATGCGGCAAGGGCGGCACCGATCAGGAGGAAGCGTTTCATTCGGATCTCCGGTGGGTTGATGGCGGCATCATAGGGTGGTGGCACTCTCTGTCCGAGGTCGGCTATCGCAGGTTGTTCGACCATCCGGGAAAAATATTGCCGGGAAGGAGGCCGAGGCGGAAAACCTGTCGTCGTCACGGGGCATTCCGGTCTTTGCTGCGAAAGTCGATGTTTCCGGCCGCCGCCCCTGCTGGACACGGCGACCGGGGCGTGTAATCTCCCTTCGGGCAAGCGGTTTCGTTACGCAAACCGCTTCTTGGATCAGGTGCTTGGGAATGGCACCCGCAGGGAGGACAGCCGGCATCCTATCGGCTGACTGCGACACGAGGAGAGACAAGATATGGATCGTCGTTCATTTATTCGTCGTGCAGGGATCGGTGGCGCCGGGGCGGCTGCTGCAACCGTTCTGGCGGCGCCGGCCATCGCGCAGACGATGCCGAAGGTCTCCTGGCGACTGACGTCGTCCTTCCCGAAATCGCTCGACACGATCTATGGCGGCGCCGAAGTCATCTCGAAATACGTCTCCGAAGCGACGGACGGCAATTTCAAGATCCAGGTCTTTGCCGCCGGCGAAATCGTGCCGGGCCTGCAGGCCGCCGATGCGGCCTCGTCCGGCACGGTCGAAGCCTGCCACACCGTTTCCTATTACTACTGGGGCAAGGACCCGGTCTGGGCGCTGGGCGCCGCCGTTCCCTTCGCGCTCAACGCCCGCGGTCACAATGCCTGGCAGTATCATGGCGGCGGCATCGACATGTTCAACGAGTTCCTGGCGCCGCAGGGTCTGGTCGCCTATCCCGGCGGCAATACCGGCGTGCAGATGGGCGGCTGGTTCCGCAAGGAAATCAAGACGGTGGCCGACCTGCAGGGCCTGAAGATGCGCGTTGGCGGCTTTGCCGGCAAGGTCATGCAGAGCCTCGGCGTCGTGCCGCAGCAGATCGCCGGCGGCGACATCTATCCCTCGCTCGAAAAGGGCACGATCGACGCGGCCGAATGGGTCGGCCCCTATGACGACGAGAAGCTCGGCTTCTACAAGGTCGCGCCCTATTACTACTATCCCGGCTGGTGGGAAGGCGGCCCGACCGTCCACGCCATGTTCAACAAGACGGCCTTCGACGGCCTGCCCAAGTCCTACCAGTCGCTGCTGCGCACGGCCTGCCAGGCGGCGGATGCCAACATGCTGCAGAAGTACGACTATCTGAACCCGGCTGCGATCAAGCGGCTGGTGGCATCGGGCGCCAAGCTCAGCCCGTTCAGCGCGGAAATCCTCTCCGCCTGCTTCGACGCCTCCAACAAGGTCTATGCCGACATGGAAGCGACGAACCCGACGTTCAAGAAGATCTGGGGTTCGATCAAGGCCTTCCGGGCCGAGTTCTACCTCAATGCGCAGATCGCCGAATACAACTACGACACGTTCATGATGATCCAGCAGCGCAACGGCAAGCTCTGATCCCATCCACCCTCTCAAAGACCGCCGCCGGAGCCCGATTTCACCACGGGCTCCGGCGGCTTTCGTTTGTCGATTCTACCATGTGAAAAACGGCCGGGGATGAGCCCAGCCCTCAACCAAACTGGGGAACCTTCGTTGACATCCCTTGCAAACCCCTTGGAGACCGGCGCGCGAAAGGATTCTGTCTTGATGAAGAAATCTGAAGGACGTCAAATTCATCCGCATGTCAGCAGGTCGGCTTCGGCCTGTGCTGCATGACGTCGAGTGCTTCGAGTGCAAGTTCGCAGGCACTTTCCAGGTAGCTCTTGCCGAAATCGGTCGGATTGACCTCGACGGACAGATCTTCTTTGAAGGCATCCATTTTGGTCTTGATCCGGAGCCGTGCGCGCTCGTAGATTTCAGGGGTCATGAAGACGGATCCGGCGGCATCGGAAAGCTCATCCGGCATCACGAGAAATATTCCGGCTAGATCGAAGACGTCGCGGCTTTTGAAGGTCGAGCCACGATAATAGATCTTCTTCGCGATCACTTCACAGGGGCGTTCACGATCGATGATGCGTCCGTTGAAATCGAATTCCGTCGTGGAACCGTCGACAAGCGAAGACGCGCTCAGGAAGTCGATCTCACCGATACCTGTGACGATCAGCTTGAGGTCGTGACCGGGATACCGGTAGTTGGACGTCTGTCTCGCAGCATCCCAGCAGATCTCTCTGGTGATTGGATTGTTGACGGGAACGAGTTCCTTGATGAGACGTGCGGAGTCCATGAATGCGTCGATGTCGTAGCTGATCCGGTGTCCCAGATCGATCGAGAGGGCCGTGCCGCCACCGAAGGTCCAATAGGGCGGGAGCGCGTTTTCAGACGTGACGGAGTCGATCGCCTGAAGCGTCAGTCTCATGAGGTGTTGCCACTGAGACGGCATCCATCTCCCGTATCCATCGCGCATTTTCGTCATCCTCATCGACATCCCAGAAGGAGATGGTCTGAGCAAGATCATCGAACGTGACCGAGCCTTCGACAACCATGTCCATCAGGATATCGACGCCGACCTCACGGAAAAAGGCGCGCACATGGGGTCGCCACCGACGCTCTATTGTCCGGCGACGCAGGCAGGCCAGGAGTGTATCCGCGTCGATGTGAAGCGGAAGCGGCGCGTTGACCGTGGTCAATGCTTGCCAGATCGCCTGACTGTTCACCCCATGATCATTCATAGGGTGAATTTACCAGAGAACGGAGCAGCTCACAATCAACCAAGCTGTCTCGGGTCATGCCGCAGAACCGTCCGGCAACCCGCATCGTCGATGCCTCCGCTCAACACTGTTCTGACGCCTCCACATTCAGGTTGGTGGCTGGGGGACGAACCGGCCGTTTTTTCTGGAGGAGCGATATGCGCCGGCCTTACTTGAACGAGGGTGGGGCGCTGAGATCGTTCGCAGGCGGCGGCGATGGCGGCGGGGCGCTGAGCGGGTCGGCGGGCTTGGTGCCGTCGAGCGGATTGCCGGAGGGCAGTTGCAGGCCGCCGGGGAGGCTTAGGCCGCCGCCCGTGTTGCCGAAGCCGGGAACCTCGATCTTGATCGTGTTCGGATCGACCACAGCGCCATCGCCCTTGTAGTGCATGACCATCTGCGGAAACATGATGGTCAGCGCCACCATCACGATCTGGATGCAGACGAAGGGCACGGCGCCCCAGTAGATCTGCCCGGTCGTGACTGGCGGCGTCATCTTTCCCGTGAGACGATCGAGATAGGGGATCTTCGGCGCGACCGAGCGCAGGTAGAACAGCGCGAAGCCGAAGGGCGGGTGCATGAAGCTCGTCTGCATGTTGATGCCGAGCAGCACGCCGAACCAGATGAGGTCGATGCCGAGCTTGTCGGCCGCCGGCGCGAGCAGCGGCACGATGATGAAGGCGAGTTCGAAGAAATCGAGGAAGAAGGCGAGGAAGAAGACGAGCGCGTTGACCGCGATCAGGAACCCGGTCTCGCCACCCGGCATGGCGGTGAGCAGGTGTTCGACCCAGATATGGCCGTTGACGCCGTAGAAGGTGAGCGAGAAGACGCGGGCGCCGATGAGGATGAAGAGCACGAAGGCCGAGAGCCGCGTCGTGGCGGTGAGGGCCGAGCGGATGACCTCCATCGACAGGCGACCCTTGGCGCCGGCCATGATGAGGGCGCCGACGGCCCCCATGGCGCCGCCTTCGGTCGGCGTGGCGATGCCGAGGAAGATGGTGCCGAGCACGAGGAAGATCAGCGCCAGCGGCGGGATGAGGACGATGATGACCTGCTGGGCCAGCCGCGACATCCTGTTGAGCCCGGTCGCGCGATCGATCAGGGCGACGACGTAGATGAAGGCGACGCCGCAGGTGCCGCCGAGGATGTCGGCATCCGCCCCGTAGGTCGGCGACAGCATGACATGGGCCGCATAGGCGAAGGCGAAGGCGACGGCCAGCGCGACGATGAGCGAGGTGACGCCCGAGCCGAGCGTGCGGGCTTCGAGCGGCAAAGCCGGCATGGCGTCGCGCTTCAGGAACGACACGAGCAGGATATAGCCCATATAGAGGCCGGTGAGGACGAGGCCCGGAATGAGCGCGCCGGCATACATGTCGCCGACCGAGCGGCCGAGCTGGTCGGCGAGCACGATCAGGACCAGCGAGGGCGGGATGATCTGCGCCAGCGTGCCGGAGGCGGCGATGACGCCCGAGGCGACGCGGCGGTCGTAGCCGTAGCGCAGCATGATCGGCAGCGAGATCAGGCCCATGGCGATGACCGATGCCGCGACGACGCCGGTGGTGGCGGCGAGCAGCGCGCCGACGAAGATGACGGCATAGGCAAGGCCACCGCGCACCGGGCCGAACAGCTGGCCGATCGTGTCGAGCAGATCCTCGGCCATGCCGGATTTCTCCAGCACGATGCCCATGAAGGTGAAGAAGGGGATGGCGAGCAGCGTGTCGTTCGACATCACCCCCCAGAAGCGATCCGGCAGGGCGTTCAGCAGCGGCCAGGAGAGGTTGATGCTGTCGGAGAACGGCGCGAGCTCGACGCCGATGACGAAGAACAGGAGGCCGTTCGCGGCGAGCGAGAAGGCGACGGGATAGCCGACCAGCATGAAGACGATCAGCGACAGGAACATGATCGGGGCGAGATTTTCGGCGATGAATTCGATCACGGGCGCACCTCCTGATCGGCGTGCGGCAGGCCGGCGTGAGGCTGGGCGATGTCGAGCGGCGCATGCGTCGGCACGTAAGGCGCGGGATCGTCGATGACGCCGCGCATGATGGCGATCTTCTTGATGATTTCGGAGACGCCCTGGAAGGCGAGCAGGACGAAGCCCGCAAGCAGGATGGCCTTGGCCGGCCAGAGGATGAGACCGCCGGCGCTGGAGGAGACTTCGCCGGAGACGTAGCTCATCCGGACATAGGGGATGAGATAGGCGATCATCATCAGCACGAAGGGCATGAGGAACAGGAGGTGGCCGAGCAGGTCGATCCAGTGCTGCACCCGGCGCGAGAAATTGCCGTAGACCACATCGATTCGGATGTGCTCGTTCTGCTTCAGCGTGTAGGCGGCGGCCAGCATGAAGGCGGCGCCGAACAGATACCACTGCGCTTCGAGCCAGGCATTGGACGACATGTTGAAAGCCTTGCGGATGACCGCGTTGCCGGCGCTGACCAGCACGGCGACCAGAATAAGCCAGGTCACGGATTTCCCGATGAATTCCGTCGTCGCGTCGATGAGGCGGCTGAGGCCCAGCAATGCTGTCATATCGATCTCCCACTCGGGCCGCTCCCCTGCGGCCTTGCTCATACACCACACTGCCGATTTCGGCCGTGCTTTCAAGCGGTCCGGCCGGTTTTGCGCAGAGTTTGCCGTGGGCAGGCCGGGCCATGCGACCAAAGTCGAAGAGGCCACCGGGGCGCTGCGCTCCGGCATGCCGGGCGGGATCGGGACCGGCTGGGTTTGCGCCGGTTTCGTTCAGGAGATGATGTTTGTCTTATAATCTGCTGATATAATTACGAAAATGTAATGCTGGTTTTCATTTCCCATTCATCCGCCCGACCCTAGGTTCCCCCTGTCTCTCGAAACAAGGACACGCCTCATGAAACGGTTTATCATCACTCTCCTCGCCACCTCCTTCCTGGCCGCACCTGGCGCCTTCGCCGCGCCCCAGGACCGGCAGGATAACGTCCGGGGGCGGACGGTGGAACGGCACACGACGACGACGATCAAGAAGACCGTGGTGCGCAAGGCCCGCTGGGCCCGCGGCCACCGCCTGTCGCCGGCCGAGCGCCGCCGCACCGCCGAGGTCCGCGACTATCGCCGCTACCGCCTGAACGCCCCGCCGCGCGGCCAGCGCTGGGTCAAGGTCGACAACGACTTCCTCCTGATCAGCGTCGCCACCGGCGTCATCGTCGGCCTCGCCTCTGGCCGCTGAGCCCTCTTTGCCGCGGCCCCGAGAAAGGGGCTGCGGCATTTCTTTATCCAACGGCGCCTGCCGTTCGCGTCCGCCTCTGCGCGACTCAGCCCTGTTGCGACAGGCAGCTTGCGAGTGACTGGGCGATGCCGTTCATCAGCTGGAAGTAGAGGTCGGGGCCGGCGGTGAGGGTGCCGGCTTCGGGGTCGAGAGTGCCGGATTTGGCGCTGGTGCCTTCCAGCACGACGTTGACCAGCTTCGGCTCGAACTGGGGTTCGGCGAAGACGCAGGTGGCGCCGAGCTTTTCGATCTTGGCGTGGATTTCCTTCAAGCGCTGGGCGCCCGGCGCCGTTTCCGGGCTGACCGTGATCGAGCCGGCGACGGAGACGCCGTAGCGGTGCTCGAAATACTGGTAGGCATCGTGGAAGACGACGAAGGGGCGATCCTTGATCGGGGCGACCGTGGCGGCGATGGCGCGGTCCAGTGCGTCGATGCGGGCGTCCAGCGTCTCGCGATTGGTGCGGTAGGCCGCGGCGTGATCCGGGTCGGCCTTCGCCAGTGTCGTCTCGATCTCGGCGGCCATGGCCTTAGCGTTGCGCGGGTCGAGCCAGGAATGCATGTCGAATTCGCCGTCGTCATGGGCGTGGCTGGCTTCGGCGGCGGCATCATGGTCGTGGCCGGCGTCCGCCTCGTCGCCATCGTCATGCGGCTCGAACGGGCCGCCTTCGCGCTGCGGCAATTTTTCGACGCCGGGCGCGTCCTCGAGCGCGACGACGGTCGCCTTGGAACCGAGCGTTTCCAAGGGTTTTTCCAGGAAATGCTCCATGCCTTCGCCCATCCAGAAGACGATCTTCGCGTTTTGCAGCGCTGCGGCATTGGACGGCTTCATGTTGTAGGTGTGGGGGGAGGCGGCGCCTTCCACGATCAGCTTCGGCGCGCCGACGCCGGCCATGATGGCGGCGACGAGCGAGTGGATCGGCTTGATCGACACCACGACATCGGGTGACGGGGCATTATTGGACGTCTGGGCATGGGCCGTGCCGGCTGCGAGGAAGGCGGTGGCGGCGAGAATCAGCGGGGCGCGGGAGGACATGAGGCGCAAGGACATGAGGCGGGGGGACACGAGGCGGGGGGACATGAGGCGGTGAGGCATGGGAATGCTCCTGTAGGGTTCATGACGGGTCCGGCCGTCCCGTGGGCGACGGTGTCGTCGCGGTGGTGGCGGTCGGGCCGTTGGTCGCAAGCCGCCGGCGCGGATCGGCGAGAGGGGCCCCGGCATCTTGCATTCTCAATGTAATGTTATTACATCAATTGCGTTATGCTATAACGTGTGGCATAGCCGCTGGCAACAGGGTCCTCCGGGAAATTTCCGATGTCCGAAACAGATGCTCCTCTCCACGGTTCGCCTTCGCCGCCTTTGGCCGGCGCACGCGCAACGCCTGCGCGCGCCGCCAGCGATGCGCTGGTGACGCTGCGGGAGGTGGGGATCCGCCGGAGCGGGCGCTGGCTGGTGCGGGGCGTCGATTTTTCCGTGTCGCGCGGCGAGATCGTCACGCTGATCGGGCCGAACGGCTCGGGAAAATCCACGACCGCCAAGACCGCGATCGGTGTGCTGAAGCCGGACGAGGGGCGCGTGGAAAAGATCGGCGGGCTGAAGGTCGGCTATGTCCCGCAGAAACTGTCGATCGACTGGACGCTGCCGCTGACGGTGGAGCGGCTGATGACGCTGACCGGGCCCTTGAAGAGCGCCGAAATCTCCGAGGCGCTGTCGTCCACCGGCATCCTGCATCTGGCGCGGGCGGAGGTGCAGCATCTCTCCGGCGGCGAGTTCCAGCGGGCGCTGCTGGCGCGGGCGATCGCCCGCCGGCCGGATCTGCTGGTGCTGGACGAACCGGTGCAGGGGGTCGATTTTTCCGGCGAGATCGCGCTGTACGACCTGATCAAGACCATTCGCAACCGCACCGGCTGCGGCATCCTGCTGATCTCCCACGACCTGCATGTGGTGATGGCGGAGACGGATACGGTGATCTGCCTCAACGGTCATGTCTGTTGCCGCGGCACGCCGCAGGCGGTGAGCCAGAGCCCGGAATATCAGCGCCTGTTCGGCGTGAAGGCCGCGCAGACGCTGGCCGTCTACAATCACGATCATGACCACACCCATCTTCCCGACGGCCGCGTCCTGCATGCGGACGGAAGCCTGACGGATCATTGCCATCCCGAGGACGGCCATCACCCTGACGACCGCCACCCTGACGTTCATCGGGAGCATGATACGGCCGTTGCGGACCACGTGCATGACGACAGCTGCGGCTGTGGCCACAGTCAGATCCGCCTGAAGCGGCTCGAACCGGGGAAGCGCGACCGTGCTTGACGATTTCTTCATTCGCGCCCTCATTGCCGGCGTCGGGCTCGCCATCACGGTCGGGCCGCTCGGCTGCTTCGTGGTCTGGCGGCGCATGGCCTATTTCGGCGACACGATGGCGCATTCCGCGCTGCTCGGCGTGGCGCTGTCGCTGCTGCTCGACCTGAACCTGATGGTCAGCGTCTTCATCGTCGCGGCGCTGGTGTCGCTGCTGCTGCTGGCGCTGCAGAAGCGCGGCGGGCTTTCCACCGATGCGCTGCTCGGCATCCTCTCGCATTCCTCGCTGTCGATCGGCCTCGTCATCGTCGCCTTCATGACCTGGGTGCGGATCGACCTCGTCGGCTTCCTGTTCGGCGATATTCTCGCGGTGTCCGAAGCCGATATCGACATCGTCTGGGGCGGCGGCATTCTCGTGCTGATGGCGCTGGTGATGCTCTGGCGGCCGCTGCTCGCCGCCACGGTCAATCCGGAGATCGCCGAGGCCGAGGGGTTGAAGCCCGAGCGGTCGCGGCTGTTCTTCATGCTCCTGATGGCGCTGGTCATCGCCATTGCCATGAAGATCGTCGGCATCCTGCTCATCACGTCGCTGCTGATCATTCCCGCCGCCACCGCGCGCCGCTTTTCGGCCTCGCCCGAAATCATGGCGGTGTTCGCCTCGCTGATCGGGGCGGTGTCGGTGGTCGGCGGGCTGTTCGGCTCGCTGCATTTCGACACGCCGTCCGGCCCGTCGATCGTGGTCGCGGCCCTCGTCATCTTCGTCCTCAGCCTGCTGCCGTTCGGCCGGCGCGGGCGGGACGGCACGCCCTTTTCACCGCCCGGAGGACATCACTGATGGAGCCACGCAAGCTGACGCGCAACCAGGCGCTGGTGCTGGAAACGCTGACCCAGGCCGAGGCGCCGCTCAGCGCCTACACGATCCTCGACAAGCTGCGCGACCACGGATTTCGCGCGCCGTTGCAGGTCTACCGGGCGCTGGAAAAACTCACCGAATTCGGCATCGTGCACCGGCTGGAGAGCCTCAACGCCTTCGTCGCCTGCACCCATCCGCACGATCACGGGCCGGAGAAGGGCGTGATCGCCTTTGCGATCTGCGAGGATTGCGGGCAGGTGAGCGAGATCAGCGACCCCGAGATCGAGGACCGGCTGGCGCTGCTGGCGACCCGGCGGCGCTTCACCACCGAGAAGACGACCATCGAGATGCGCGGCCATTGCGGCAACTGCACGGCGGCGTGAGCGGGGCTTACGCTTCCTCGATGCGCGTCAAGGTCGCGGCGAAGTTCTGCCAGTTGCGGACATAATTGTCGGCCGAGGCGCGCAGGCCGGCAATGGTGGCCTCGTCCAGCGTGCGCAGGACGCGGGCCGGCGCGCCGACGATCAGCGAATTGTCCGGAAAGATCTTTCCCTCGGTGACGAGCGCATTGGCGCCGACGAGGCAATTGCGGCCGATGACCGCGCCGTTGAGGATGGTGGCCCCCATGCCGACGAGGCTGTTGTCGCCGATGGTGCAGCCATGGACGATGGCGCGGTGGCCGATGGTGCAGCCTTCGCCGATGTTGACCGGATAGCCCGCATCGACATGGACGACCGCGCCTTCCTGGATATTGCTGCGCGCGCCGACGGTGATCGGTTCGTTGTCGCCGCGCAGCACGGCGCCGAACCAGATGCCGACATCCTCGCCCAGAACGACATGGCCCATGACATGCGCGTCCGGCGCGATCCAGTAACGGCCGGCGGCCGGGCAGGTGGGGCGTGTGGCGCCGAGGGCATAGAGGGGCATGGTGGCTCCGGAAATCCGAGGGTTCAGGGTCAGGGTTAAGGGTTCGGTGTTCGGTGTTCAGGCGGGCGGGATGTCGTTCCCCCGCCCGCCCTCATGTTAGAGGCGCATGTCAGACGATGGTGACGGTGAGATCGCCGAAGCCATCGACGCCGCAGGTGACGACATCGCCGCGGGTGACGGCGCTGACGCCGGCCGGCGTGCCGGTGAGGATGATATCGCCGGCGGCGAGCGTGAAGAGTTTCGACAGTTCCGCGATGATCTCCGGGATCTTCCACGTCATCTGCGCGAGGTCGCCATCCTGCCGGATCTCGCCATTGACGGCGAGGTGGATGCGGCCGCTGGCCGGGTCCGGGCAATCCGCTGCCGCGACAAGCGCGGACACCGGGCCGGAATGTTCGAACGCCTTGGCGGCGGCCCAGGGATGGCCCTTGGTCTTCGCCTCCGCCTGCAGATCGCGGCGGGTGAAATCGATGCCGACCGCGTAACCCCAGACGCAATCCATCGCGCGCGCCGGATCGATGTCCGTGCCGCCGGCCTTCAGCGCCACGACCAGTTCGACCTCGTGATGCACATCGCCGGAGCGGGAGGGATAGGGGAAGCCGGAGGCCGGCAGGAGGACGTTTTCGGGGTTCTTCTGGAAGAAGAAGGGCGGCTCGCGCGCGGGGTCATGGCCCATCTCGATCGCGTGGGCGGCATAGTTGCGGCCGACGCAATAGACGCGGCGAACGGGAAAACCGGCCGCGCTGCCGCGAACGGGCAGGATGACGGGCGGGGCGGCGGGGATGACGGTGTTTTCCGTGGCGGTGTTCATGGCGATCCGGGTGCTGGTGACGACAGCGCGAGGATAGCACCGGGGGCAAGCCGCGGGGAAGACGACGGGGTAATTTTGACGCGGATGGTTGCGGATGGACGAAGGGGTTGCCGGATCTCCGGCCTATGCCGGCGTCGCGCCTGTCGAACCGCCGCTTTCAGGGCGGGAGCGCATCTCCACCCGCCTATACGCCGCTCGGCACGCCGCTCGGGATGCTGCCCGCGGGGAAACGGTGTGGCCGGCCGGCGCCGTGTCGTCGCCGGTCGGCCGTCGCGCAGGCGACCTCAGCGGCAGGCGTAGGCCTGGAGCTGGGCGCGGGTGATGAAGGGGCCACCGCTGCGGGTCTTGCGATCCGGGTTGGTGTATTCCAGGCTCGGCACATCGGGGAGGGCCAGAGCCTGGCGCACCGTCATGATGCCGACATCGCGCCGATCGGCGCCACGCTTCACACTCACTTCTACAATGCGATACAGATTTTCCTCGACCATGGTTCTCTCCCTTGCCTCTTTTTTGCGATCCGTTTTCTGAAGACCCGTCTTCCGGCAACATCTTCCGGCAAACAACTTCCGGCACTCGGTTCTCTTCGATCCGTCGTCGTCTTTTCGAGTCCTCGCTCTGCGGCGATTCGCTCTGCGACGTAAGGGCATGTGTTGCTGCGAAGCGGGTTTTTATGAGGCACCTCACCATGAGCTTGCCAGAAACGATGCGCCGCAACCAGCGAAAAATGCGCGAAATCGAAAATAAGGCGGGCATGTAAAGGAAATTTCGTCTCGTTATACTGCACTGCAAAAACATAATGCCAAATTGTGACGTTTTATTTGGCGCTGCGGAACAAATTTCCTTCTGGTTAACTTCATGAGACGTACCTCACACATGCGGAGCAGAGAGATGTCCGACATCAAGACAGGATTTACCGGCGAACTCGAAGACAAGACCACCGTGAAAGCCCAGGTGAAGCGGGCCGCCACCGCCGTGCAGCGGGAGGCCGGCGCGGTGGCGGCAACGGCGCAGGATCACCGGGCGGCGACCGGATCGGTGCTGCTGCTGGTCGGCGCCGCAGCCTTCCTTGCCGGTTACGTGCTCGGCACCAGCGAGCGGCGGGACCGCTGGGACTGGCGCTCCTGGCGGTAATCCGTCCGGCGTGACGTCTTTGGGAGAGGTGGCAGCGGCGGTGCGAGGACCCCAGATATCGGGCTCCAGTGAAATTTTCTCTCGCCGCTGAAATTTTTATTGGGATGGTCTTGTTTCTGCTGCAATGCAGCATTATCTTCTTCTCACCGAAGCACCCCTCCTCCTCCCAGGTGCTTCGCGCGATCCGGGTCACCTCCTCCCGACCCCAGGATCCATTCAAGAAGCCTGCCGCACCTCCTCCCGCGGCAGGCTTTTTTGTTTTGATTCGCCGTGATGGGTTCGAACGGTTCATCGCGGGGCCTTGGCGCCCCGGTCTGCGGGGTTTATGAGGGCGGAAACAGGCGCGGGCGTTCCGACGAGGCGCGCGGCTCCGGCGTTTCGCCGGCCGATCCTTTCAGGCGACGAGACGAGATGATGACGGACATTGCGAACGCTCCCGAGACGGTTCCGACCGGCGCCTACACGGTGCCCGTCTTCGCCGTGGCCCCCATGATCGACTGGACGGATCGGCATTATCGGTTTCTGGCGCGGCAGCTGTCGGCGCATGCGCTGCTCTATACCGAGATGATCGTGGCCGATGCGGTGTTGCGGGGGGATCGGGAGCGGTTGCTGCGGTGTCCGGTGTCCGACACGCCGGTGGCGTTGCAGCTGGGGGGCAGCGATCCGAAGAAGCTGGCGGAGGCGGCGCGGATCGGGGCGGATTTCGGCTATTGCGAGATCAACATGAATGTCGGCTGCCCGTCCGACCGGGTGCAATCCGGCACGTTCGGCGCCTGCCTGATGCGGGAGCCGGCGGTGGTGGCCGACTGCGTGGCGGCGATGAAGGCGGCGGTGGCGCTGCCCGTGACGGTGAAATGCCGGATCGGCGTGGACGATCAGGCGCCGGAGGTGGCGCTGCGCGACCTGCTGTCGCGCGTGCGGGCGGCGGGCGTGGACGGCGTGTGGGTGCATGCGCGCAAGGCCTGGCTGCAGGGGCTTTCGCCCAAGGAGAATCGCGAGATCCCGCCGCTCGATTATGGGCTGGTGCACCGGATCGCGGCCGAAAACCCGGATCTGTTCGTCGGCATCAATGGCGGGCTTCACACGCTCGGCGCGGCTGTGGCGCAGCTTGGCGATGCCGATGCGGGCCGCCGGCTGGATGGCGTGATGCTCGGCCGGGCGGCCTATCACGACAGCGCGATGCTGACGGGGGTGGATCGCGCCTTTCCGCATCCGCTGACCGGGGCGGCGCCGGTGGTGCCGGAGGACGCCGACATGACCGAGGCCGGGCATCGGCGATCGCCCGAGTTCTGGTGCGGCGTGCGGGATGCGATGATGGCCTATGCGGCCGGGCATATCGCGGCCGGCGGGCGGCTGGTGCATGTGACGCGGCACATGGTCGGCCTGTTTCAGGGCTGGCCGGGCGCGCGGCGGTTTCGCCAGATCCTTTCGGCGGAGGCGACGCGGGCCGGGGCCGGGCCGGAGGTGATCTTTGCAGCCTTTGCCGCCGTGCTGGACGCGGCGTCTGTGGCGGGAGAGCGCGACGCGGCCGAGTGAACGGGGGCGGCGTGAATGGGCGGCGTGAAGGGGGGCGGAGAAAAACGGTCCGTTTCAAAAAGCGGTCCGGACAAGGGGGTGCTGCCGTCGTCTCGGACATGAGCGCTCAGTGTATCCCGGGCTTTGGAGGCGGGGAGACGGCGGCAGAGATTTTTGAACAGGGATTTTTGCGCCAACAGAAACGGCGCCACGCGGGCGCCGTTTCCGTAGGGTGTCAGCGGCAGATTAGGCAGCGCTGATGTTGACGGCCTTGGGGCCCTTGCCCATGCGATCCGGCTCGGTGTCGAAGGTGACCTGCTGGCCGTCCTTCAGCGTCTGGAGGCCGGCGGCCTGGAGAGCGGAGATGTGGACGAAAACGTCCTTCGCGCCGCCTTCCGGAGTGATGAAACCAAAACCCTTGTCCTGGTTGAAGAATTTTACGGTGCCTTTGGTGGCCATGGGGGATGTCCTCTGGTCTTCCCTTGCTGTGGTAACCGCACCCCCGGTGCCGGGGAGGCGGGCGGTCGTGCGTGCCGAAAGGGGACACGCGGTCTGGATGTCACGTACGGGAGCAAAGAACGTCTACGCCCATGGGAGCCGCAAGGCCTTGGCCGGCCATCCGCCCCATGCTGCCGTTCGACCGTGTCCACAGCGGGAAACCCCACCGGAACGCCGCCGAGCGGCACAACCACATCAGTCCAGTCTCCGGGATGAACAGCCCGAACGGTATATTTCTGCCAGCAAATACGCGCCTTGGCAAGCGGGTCCGGCGGCGGACGGATCGGAGAAAAAGGCCGCGCCTCCACATTTTCGTCGGATGCATGGCGGAGTGTCCCGAAGCGGTGCACAGCGTCGCGCCATGGCAGCCCCAAGGGTTGATGCCGGAGGCCGGGGCGGGTACTGCAGGGTGGCCGATGTCGAAAGGCCGATGCGGTGAAAGGATTGGGGGCAAGGTGATCGATCCCTATGCGATGCTGGGCGTGGAACGCGATGCCGACGAGGCCGCGATCAAGACCGCCTATCGCCTGGTGGCCAAGACGGCGCATCCCGACCAGGGCGGCGACGCGGCGGCCTTCGGCAAGCTGCAGGCGGCCTACGACCTGCTGCGCGACCCCGTGCGCCGCAAGATCTTCGACGATACCGGCTACGACCCCGAGCTGGCCGACCCACGCGACCTGAAGGGCCTGCTGGTGATCGAGACGCTGGTCAACGAGGTGATCCTGGACGAGCGCGAGCCCGGCAGCTTCGACCCCGTGGCCGCCATGCGCCGCCGGCTTTCCGACGATATCGTCAAGAGCCGCTTCCATATTCTCGAGCTCGAACGCCACCGCACCCGCGTGCGCCAGCACATGGACCGCCTCGGCCGCCGCCCGGACGCCGACGTGCTCGGCTCCATGCTGCGCGCCCGCTCCCAATCCATCGCCGACGCCATCAAGAGCACCGAGAGCCAGATCGAGGTGATCGAGCAGGCCTATCTGATGCTGGAAGGCTATCGCTACGAGCTGGAAGCGGCGCGGGAGGAAGCGGCGGAATAGTGAGGAGTGATTGGTGAGTGGTGAGTAGTGAGTAGTGAGTGGTGAGCAGTGAGCAGTGAGCCGCGATCACGCCGTCGCAAAGCGTCATCGGCAAGCCGACCAAGGGGGCCATTCTCCTTCCCACTGCCCACTGCCCACTGCCCACTGCCGACTGCCTAACCCCTGCTCACGGCTCACCACTCACTCCTCACCATTTTTTCTCCAAAAATCCTGGAATTCCGCCTTGAGCGGGTCGCCGCGGGGGAGGCAGGATCGGGCGACGGCGAGGGCGTTGCGGATGTCGGTGTCCATGGGATCGTTGCCGAGGAGACGGCCCATTTCCTTCAGCGCGCCCGGCGCCAGAAGGGCTTCGACCTCGAACGACAAGGCGAGAATCACGAGAAAATCCTCGACGAGATCGCGCGGCATGCCGGCGAGGCAGCGGGGCAGGACTGTCTCGGCCTGATGGAGGCCGCGGGCCGGATCATGCGGCGTCGCGCCAGGAAGGCTGCAGCACCGGTGCCGGCGGCAGCGGGCGCGGTCGCAGAGCAGGGTCTGGGTGAACAGCCTGTCGGCGGTGGCGCACACGCGGCTGCGTGGCTCGAACGGGCGGGATGGCGCGGGACGCGCGGGCGAGGGGCTGGCGTCGCTGGGGCCGGTGTCGATGGGGGCGGTGTCCATGAGGCTGGTATCGATGGCGCCGGCGTCGATGAGGCTGGCTGGGGGCATCCCGGCCGAACCGGGGCCGGCCGGGGGATGGCCGGCGGGCGTGGGACGGGCCGGCGGGTCGGCGGAGAGGGGACCGGCCAGCGGTTGACCGGCGGAACCGGCGCTGGCCGGCGGATGGTTGGCGGGCACGGGTTTGGCGGGCACGAGACTGGTGGGCACGGGGCTGGCGGGCACGGGATTGGCGGGCATGGGGTTGGTGTGGTTTGGCCCAGTATGACGTGGCCCGGCATGACCTGGCCCGGCCTGAGGTGGCCCGGCGTGAGGTGGCTCGCTCAGCTTTGGTCCGGCATCCCGGAGAGTGGCGAAGGTTTGACCGGCAAGCGTTCGGCTGGCGGGATCGGCCGGTGCGGGGCTCAGGGACGGGGTCGGTCGGGCTTGTGACGTCTCGCGTCGGGCGGCGGATTTTTTGCGGCGTCTGGACATGCGGTCTCCTTCACGCAGGCGGTTCGGCCTCGCGGTGTGGCGCATCGGGGTCTTCCGGCCGTTCGGGCCGAGGGTCGGACGGGGCGCTGGAAGCTGCCGCGTTGATGATGATAAAAATGACACCTTCCGGCGCCCCGTTCGGCGGTTTTTGCCCGCAGGTGCCTCTCTGCCGCCGTCCCGACGCGCCCTGCGGCGCGTCCTCGGACGACGCTCCATGCCGCGAAGGCAAACCCGAACCGTACGGGCGCATCGCTTGCGCGACGCACCGGCGCCTCGGGGGGAGGTCGTTCTGCGAACCGTGACATGGGAGGCGCACGTCGTTCCTCTCACCCCACAGCCGGCTCCGCCTCGCCAGCACGCCTGCCGGTGTATCCGAGAGCGGAACGGGGCCAGTATGCGGGGGCTTGCGCGGCGCGGGGAAAGCGGCGCGCGAAAAATTCTGGAACGTCTTGGGGGCGGCGGGGGGTTCGCCGGCGATCGGCGGCCGGGACGATGGGTGGCCAAGGGTGCGAAGCGGCCGGCGCGTTTCCGGCCTGCCGCTTTGTTTTTATGGAGGTTTCAGCTTTGGGCGACGAGCGGATGGCTCAGCTGTAGCCGCCTTCGGCGCGCTGTTCGGCGGCCGCGCGCTGGGCGCGGTCGAGATCCTCGCCGCCTTTGTTTTTCCCCGGCGGCGCGATGTCGGGTCTGGCCGTCGGGGCGGCATCGCCGGCCGTATGGGTAAGCGGTGCGTGTGCGCGCGGGAGCTGGGCGCTGTCGAAATAGGTGCGGAACGACGCGATCTTGCCGTCCGCCTCTTCCAGCACGCTGACGCCGCCATAATCGAACGCCTCGCCGGCCAGGGTGCCGCGGCTGCGCCATTCGAGAAAGGCGACGCCGTCCGTCTCCTTGACAGTGCGGAATTCGGAGGAAATCTCCTCGAAGGCCGCGCGATACTGCGCCCAGAACCGCCGCGCCGCCACCGCCCCACCCGCCTCATAGGAGACCAGCGGATTGGAAATGCTCGCATCCTCGGCAAACAGGCCGGCGATGGTGTCGGCATCCCGCTCGGATTCGAGGCGGCGAAGGGCGGAAATGAAGGTCTCGGCAAGGGCTGTCATGGGGCGCTCCTGAGGTTTGGGCTCGGGAGGGAACTGGGGTGGGGGTGGGTTGTTCCGGCTTGGACGATTATGTCCGTGAGAGTTGCTTCGTCATGCGTTATAGCTTTCACATCTGAGTTGGATTGGCGGAACGGCTGTCTAATTTTACGACAAAAATTGCGGAGCGATGATGCCATTAGTTCGCCAAGTAAGCCTTCGTTACTTCAAGAGTATCGGTTTATGTGAAGTAAATATGAATGACCTCACTGTCTTGGTTGGTCCTAACGGCAGTGGGAAGAGCAATTTTATCGATTCATTAAATTTTGTAGCTGACTCACTGAACTCCAATTTGGATTTTGCAATTAGACAGCGATCGGGGCTGTCTGCTGTCCGGAAAAGATCCGGTGGGCATCCAACCAATTTTGCCATCAAATTGAGACTATCTCTGCCATCTGGACGCAATGCGGTTTATGCATTTCAAGTCGGAGCGGCTGCGGATGGTTCTCACAAAGTACAAAAGGAGCATTTGCTCATTTCGAGCGATGGTATTGACGTTGTCGAAATGAAATATGAGAATGGTAAAAGGGTTTTTAGTACAGAACCGATTGCACCTGAAGTTATTGCGGATGATAGATTAGCAATACAACTCCTATCGAGTTTTCTCTCGGTGAAGGAATTGTTTGACTCACTTTCCATGATGCGGTTCTACAATATTTATCCGGAGGACTTCAGGCTCCCTCAGCAGCATGATAGTGGCGAATTTCTTTTGAAGACTGGGAAAAATATTGCTGCCGTTCTTCGTATTATGGAGGGCCAACATAATTATGAGTTTAACCGCGTTCGAGAGTACCTTGGGCAAATAGTGGAGCAACTTGAAGGCGTTGAGCACAGGAATCTTGGTCCATCTGAGACGATCGAGTTCCTTCAACGGGTAGCGGGCCAGAAGCACGCATGGCGTTTTTTCGCTTCTCAGATGTCCGATGGTAGCCTCAGGTCACTCGGGATTTTGGTTGCGCTTTTCCAACAATCTCAGAATCCACTTGGAAATCTACTTCTTGGGCTGGAAGAGCCGGAAGCTACAATTCATCCCGGAGCCTGTTCGGTCATAACTGACGCAATTATCGAGGCTTCACGGAAAAAGCAGGTTATCATCACAACCCATAGCCCTGAACTTATCGATCATCCTGGAATTGATATTGAGAATATAAGGATAGTTAAATCGGATGATGGTGATACGCGGATCATGCCAGCAGATGCCGCGAGTAAAAAAGTAATTCGAGATAATCTGATGACAGCAGGAGAACTACTTCGACGCAACCAACTAGCTCCTGCAGACTTAAAAGCTACGCAGTTTAGATTCTGGGACTAAAAATGAATTTAATTTACCCGATTGTAGAAGGGCATGGAGAAGAAAGAGCGGCCCCTGCTCTTATTCGTCGGGCTCTTAGTCAAAAGATGGATGTTTATGATGTCCATGTTTTCAGTCCCTACCGTCTGCCGCGCGGGAAAATGCTCCAGGGGTATGAGTGGATAGGTCCAGTGATGCTTGCCCAAGAAAGGTTAAAGGCTGCAAGTACAGATTCGAATGACACGCTTTTAATACTCGCGATGTGCGATGCCGACGACGATTGCCCGGTCATCTTAAAGCAGAAAATAGATAGTTTCATTGAACCACTTAATCTTGATGTCCAGTTTGAGTTCGTTGCGCCGGATAAAGAGTATGAAGCGTGGTTCCTTGCTGCAGCGCCATCGTTCGCAGGTCATCCAGATTGCAGGGAGGAACTCCCAAATATGCCGCTTTTAGAGACAATCAGGGGAGCTAAAGGGTATTTTGAAAAGCATAT
The DNA here is from genome assembly GCF_004342335.1 of Rhizobium sp. PP-F2F-G48. Lineage (NCBI taxonomy): Bacteria > Pseudomonadati > Pseudomonadota > Alphaproteobacteria > Hyphomicrobiales > Rhizobiaceae > Rhizobium > Rhizobium sp. PP-F2F-G48. Next base: position 752,815 of record NZ_SLVH01000001.1, read on the forward strand.
TTTGCGCGACGGGCGATATTATTCAGAGACCGTCGATCAAGCAAAATTTAGCTCACTCATAGATTATTCGTTGAATCCGGAAATGAACTGCCGCTCTTTGCAAAGGTTTCTGTCCGTACTTTCGCGGCTGAAAAATTAGGTCATTCACCGCCCCGGCCGCCCCGTCTTCCCCTTCGTCCGGCCCTTCTGCCGCTTCACATCCCCCGCATCTTCATAGCTCCCGACGCCCGCCTTTGCGCGCACCAGCGGGCGGGGGTCGTCGGTGGCGCGTTCGGGTTGGCCTTCGGTCAGCGGTGAGACGCGTTTCGTGGCTTTGGCGGCGTCGGGTTTGACGGGGAGGGCGCCGGGGACGGGTTTTTCGGTGCGGCCGACGGTCATTTCGTCGAGGTCGTTGCGGCGGAAGAGCGGGCGTTCGGTGTCGGTGCCGGGGCCCATATCGTCGAGGTCGTTCTGGCGGAAGAGGGAGGGTGCGGGCTGGGGTTGCCCCTCATCCGCCCTGCGGGCACCTTCTCCCCGCGCGCGGGGAGAAGGGACGGCGCCCGTGGCGCTGTCCGCGTCCTCGTCTTCCGTAGCATTCAGGTCTCGCGCAGCTTTCGGTTTACCGGTGGCGACTTCTTGCCCTTTCGCGGCCTCTCTTGCCTTGGCGGCTTTCTGGTCGGCCTTGCTGACGAAAGCTTCCTGAGCCTTGGCCTCCTGGCGGGCCATCGGGTCGTCCATGGTGGCGAGTTCGGTGGCTTTGAGGCGTTTGATTTCGTCGCGCAGGCGGGCAGCGGTTTCGAAGTCGAGGTCGGTGGCGGCGTTGCGCATCTGTTTTTCGAGCGCTTCGAGATGGGCGGCGAGGTTGTTGCCGACCATGTGGCCGCCGGAGGCAAAACCCTTGCCCGTGGCGCCGCCGATGTCGGCGCGGACGTGGTCGCGTTCGTAGACGCTGTCGAGAATGTCGGAGATCTTGGCCTTGACCGATTCCGGGGTGATGCCGTTGGCTTCGTTGTAGGCCATCTGCTTTTCGCGGCGGCGGGCGGTCTCGTCCATGGCGCGCTGCATGGAGCCGGTGACCTTGTCGGCATAGAGCACGACCTTGCCGTCGACGTTTCGCGCCGCGCGGCCGATGGTCTGGACGAGGGAGGTTTCCGAGCGGAGAAAGCCTTCCTTGTCGGCATCGAGGATGGCGACGAAGCCGCATTCGGGAATGTCGAGGCCTTCGCGCAGCAGGTTGATGCCGACGAGAACGTCGAAGGCGCCGAGGCGGAGATCGCGGATGATCTCGATGCGCTCCAGCGTGTCGATGTCGGAATGCATGTAGCGCACGCGGATGCCCTGCTCGTGCAGATATTCGGTGAGATCCTCGGCCATGCGCTTTGTCAGCACGGTGCAGAGCGTGCGATAGCCCTTGGCGGCGGTGTCGCGGATCTCGCCCAGAACGTCGTCCACCTGGCTCTTGGCCGGGCGGACCTCGACCGGCGGGTCGATCAGGCCGGTGGGGCGGATGACCTGCTCGGCGAAGACGCCGCCGGCCTGTTCCATTTCCCAGGCGGCCGGGGTGGCGGAGACGGCGACGGTATCCGGGCGCATGGCGTCCCATTCCTCGAAGCGCAGCGGCCGGTTGTCCATGCAGGAGGGCAGGCGGAAGCCGTATTCGGCCAGCGTCGCCTTTCGCCGAAAGTCGCCCCGGTACATGCCGCCGATCTGGCTGACGGAGACGTGGCTCTCGTCGATGAACAGGAGGGCATTGTCGGGGATGTATTCGAACAGGGTCGGCGGCGGCTCGCCCGGGCGGCGGCCGGTGAGATAGCGGGAATAATTTTCGATGCCGGCGCAGGAGCCGGTGGCCTCCAGCATTTCGATGTCATAGCGGGTGCGCTGCTCCAGCCGCTGGGCTTCGAGCAGGCGGCCGGCCTTTTCGAGTTCGGCGAGCCGCAGCTTCAGCTCCTCCTTGATCGACTTGATGGCGGCATTCAGCGTCGGACGCGGGGTGACATAGTGGCTGTTGGCGTAGATCTTGACGGAGCGGAGATCGCCGGTCTTGGTGCCGGTCAAAGGGTCGAATTCGGTGATCGCGTCGATCTCGTCGCCGAACATGGAGATGCGCCAGGCCGCATCCTCCAGGTGGGCGGGGAACAGCTCGATCGTATCGCCCCGGACCCGGAAACTGCCGCGCTGAAAATCCATGTCGCGGCGCTTGTATTGCTGGGCGACGAGATCGGCCAGCAGCTGGCGCTGGTCGAGGCGGTCGCCGACCGACATCTGGAAGGCCATGGCGGTGTAGGTTTCCACCGAGCCGATACCATAGATGCAGGAGACCGAGGCGACGATGATGACGTCGTCGCGCTCCAGCAGCGAGCGCGTGGCGGAGTGGCGCATGCGGTCGATCTGCTCGTTGATCGAGCTTTCCTTCTCGATGAACGTATCCGATCGCGGCACATAGGCTTCCGGCTGGTAATAGTCGTAATAGGAGACGAAGTATTCCACCGCATTGTTGGGGAAGAAATTCTTGAACTCGGAATAGAGCTGGGCCGCCAGCGTCTTGTTGGGCGCGAGGATGACGGCCGGGCGCTGGGTCGCCTCGATCACCTTGGCCATGGTAAACGTCTTGCCCGAGCCGGTGACGCCGAGCAGCACCTGGCTGCGCTCGCCATTGCTGAGCCCTTCCACGAGATCCTTGATGGCGGTCGGCTGGTCGCCGGCCGGCTGGTACGCGCTGACCATCTCGATCTGGATGCCGCCTTCGGATTTGGACGGCCGGGCCGGCCGGTGCGGCGTCCACATCTTTCCGTCCTTGAACAGCGGGTTGCCGCTCTCGATCAGGCTGGCCAGCGCATCGACGGTGGCGGTGACCGCGCCGGGGGCGAGCGTGGCGGAGTCCTCCAGCGAGATATCCATGCCCGACACGGCCGGCAGGCCGGCGGCGGCGCGCGATTTCGGATCGCTGGCGCCGCCCATGGAGGTGCCGCGCGCCGATTTCGACGCCTTGGGGGAGAGGGCGGGCTCGACCGGCTTGGCCTTCGCCTTGGCGGCGGCGATCTCGACCTGCTTGCGGTGCTTGCCAGCCTTGGACGCGACATCGCGGCGGCTTTCATGCGAGGTCGCCTCGGCCTCGGCCTCGAGCTGTTTCACCCAGTCGGAGACGGATCCAGAGAGGGGCGCGCCTTCGAACGGCGCCTGCGGCGCTTCGTCGAATCCGGCGGTTTTCGGGGAGGACGCTGCGGGTTTCTTCGGAGATCTGGCCATGCGCGAAATATGGAGAGAGTCTTCCGGAAAAGGAAGGGGAGAGAACGCATCGTGTACGGATCCATCCTCCGTAAGGCCCAAATATCCCGAGCCGTCGCTTACATATTAGAAAGATTTGTATGAGCAAATTCTCTTTAGAGGCGAGAAGCAGAGAGGCGAGGGGCCGGTCATGAAGCAGTTTAGAATTTCCGTGCGATTGTACGGACTGGTGGGAATGGCCTTGATCATCATGGCGGGGGCCATGATCTTTTCGCTGTTCCAATCGCACAACCGGCTGGTCGGGGAGCGCACGTCGATGCTGGCGGCGCTCGACGAGAGCGCGGTCGGCATCTTCACCTATTACAACGGGCTGGAGGTCGCCGGCCACATGACGCGGGATGCCGCGCAGGCCGCGGCGCTGGACGCCGTCCGCGCCATGCGGTTCCAGGAGACCGGCTATCTCTTCGTCAGCGACATGCAGCCGCGCATGATCATGCATCCGCTCCGGCCGGAGATGGAGGGCCAGGACCAGAGCGGTGTCAAGGACGCCGACGGCGAGACCTTCTTCCTGCGCATCGTCGAGACGGTGAAGGCCCAGGGCCGGGGTCTCGTCGAATATCGCTGGGCGAAGCCCGGCGCCGACGCGCCGGTGCTGAAATATACCTATGTCGTCGGCTTCAAGCCCTGGGGCTGGATCGTCGCGACCGGCGTCTATGCCGACGATCTCGCGGCGCTGTTCCGCAGCGGGCTGATGCAGATCGCGATGATCCTCGGCATTGCGGGCCTGGCGATCCTCGGCCTGGCGCTGGCCGTGGTGCGCAGTGTCGTCGGCCCCATCGACCGGCTGAAGACGGCGATGCTGGCGATCTCCCGCGAGGACGTGTCGTCGCCGGTGCCGGCGACGGATCGCGGCGACGAGATCGGCGAGATGGCGAGCGCGCTGGTGACGCTGCGCGACAGCGTCTCGGAACGGATCGCGCTGCGGGACCGCGAGGCGCAGCAGCAGAGCGAGATCGAGGGCGAGCGCCGCAGCAACGAGGCGCAGACCCTGCGCCATGCCGAAGAGCAGGCGCAGGCGATGGCCACCATCGGCGAAGCGCTGGAAGCGCTGGCGCAGGGCGACCTGACGGCCGAGGTGCCGCGGATCTCGCCGGACTATGCCAAGCTGCGCGACGACTTCAACGCGGCCGTGTCCTCGCTGGCGGGGGCGGTGACCTCGATCGCCCGCTCCGCCGACGTCGTGCACGACAATGCCGGCGATATTTCCGAGGCGGCGAACAATCTGTCGCGGCGCACGGAGCAGCAGGCGGCGGCGCTGGAGGAAACGGCGGCGGCACTCGACCAGATCACCTCGACCGTGCGCAACGCCTCGGACCGGGCCGGCGAGGCGCAGGCCATGGTGGCCGAGACCAAGTCGAGCGCGGAGAAATCCGGCGGGATCGTGCGCAATGCGATCGCGGCCATGAGCCGGATCGAGGGCTCGTCCGAGCGGATCGGCCAGATCATCGGCGTGATCGACGAGATCGCCTTCCAGACCAATCTGCTGGCGCTGAATGCCGGGGTCGAGGCGGCGCGGGCCGGCGAGGCGGGACGCGGCTTTGCCGTGGTGGCGCAGGAGGTGCGCGAGCTCGCCCAGCGCTCGGCCAATGCGGCCAAGGAGATCAAGGGCCTGATCCGCACCTCGAGCGACGAGGTGGAAACCGGCGTCGCGCTGGTGCGGTCGACGGGCCAGGCGCTGTCGGAGATCGAAACGCTGGTCAACCGCGTCAACGACCACGTCGTCTCGATCGCCACCTCCGCCCGCGAACAGGCGACCGGCCTGCAGGAGGTCAACATCGCCGTCAACAGCATGGACCAGATGACGCAGCAGAACGCCGCCATGGTGGAGGAAACCACGGCCTCCAGCCAGACGCTGGCCGAGGAAAGCCGCACGCTGATGGCCCTGCTGCAGACCTTTCGGCTGGCGGGGCAGGGTGCTTCTCTCGGGGCGTCCTCGGCGGGGGCATCTTCGGCGGGGGCGTCTTCGGATGGCGGGGGCGTCCGCCCGATTCGGCGGGTTGCCTGAGCGGTGGTGTGACCGTTCCGGCCCGCAGGCGGGGAGAGAACGCATCGTAGGCAGATGCGGCGTGTCGCGGCTGGGGTTAGCCTGACGGCGTGGTGCGGGTTCGGAAGCGCTGGCGGTAGGCGGTGGGGGTGAGGCCGGTTACGCGGGTGAAGATCTTCCGGAAGGCGCCGGGGTCGCTGTAATGGACCTGCCAGGCGATGGCGTCCACCGGATCGCGCGACGACAGCAGCAGGTCGCGGGCCGCCTCGACGCGCAGGCGCTGGACATAATCCCCGGTCGTGTGGCCGGTCGCCGCCTTGAACCGGCGGATGAAGGTGCGCGGATCGAGGCCGGCGCGGTCGGCCATGGCGTCGAGGCGGGTTTCCCTGCCGTGGCTGGCGCCGAGCCAGTGCTGGACCCTGAGGATCGCCGCATCGCCATGGTTCAGGCGGGGCGAGAAGGCGCTGTCATCGCTCTGCTCCCGGCCGGGGGGATCGACCAGGAAAGCCCGGGCGGTGTCCTGCATGACCGCCGCGCCGAGAAAACGCTCGATCAGGATCAGGCCGAGATCGATCCAGGCCATGACGCCGCCGGCGGTGACGATGTCGCCGTCATCGATGATCAGGCGGTCGGCATCGACCCGGATATCGGGGAAGCGGGCGGTGAAATGCGCCTCATAGGTCCAGTGGATCGTGACCGTGCGGCCGGCGAGCAGGCCGGTTTCCGCCAGCACATAGGCGCCCTTGCAGATGGAGCAGAGGCCGGCGCCGCGCGCATGGCCGGCGCGAAGCCAGGCCGCGTAGAACCGCGCCTCGGCCTGCGGCAGGGGATCGCCGAGCCCCGGGGGGATGACGATAACGGTCGGGATATCGGTCGGGCTGTCGGTGGAACTGTCCGATGGAATGGCCGGGGGGCTGGCCGGGGGACTGGCCGGGGTGCTGTTCGGGGCGATGCCGGGGGAGGAGAAGATGCGGGTCGGCGCCTCTTGTCCCGAAAGGCGGGTCCAGTGGCTGACGCGCAGGCGCGGCGGCGTGCCGATCTCGCCCGGCTTACCGGCGGCGATGCGGGTGGCGGCGGCAAGGAGATCGGTCAGGCCGAGCACGGCTGCGGCCTGCGCGCCATCGTAAGAGAGGATCGCGATCTCCGCGACCTGTGCCGGTTTGTCCATATCGCCCGCTTCTTTGTCCGGAATGCCCCTCTTATGGCGGGGGGATCGCGGCTATGACAAGACAGGATTTCTTGAAAGGATACTCCATGAGCCCGCGCGCCCTTCTCGTCGTCGATCTGCAGAACGATTATCTGGCAAAGGGTCGGTTTCCGCTGACGGACATCGACCAGGCCGTCGGCAATGCCGCGCGCGTCGTCGCCGCGGCGCGGCAGGCCGGCGACCTGGTGATCAACATCCGCCATGAAAGCCCGGCCGATGGGCCGTTCTTCGCGGTGGGCACGGACGGGGCGGAGATCGTCGCCGCGATGGCACCGCTGGAAGGTGAGGCGGTGGTGACCAAGCACTATCCCAACGCGTTCCGCGAGACGGCGCTGGCGGAGATGCTGGCCTCTGCCGGTGTTCAGGCGGTCACCGTGATCGGCGCGATGAGCCATATGTGCATCGACGCGACGGCGCGGGCGGCGGCCGATCTCGGCTATGCGACGACGATCGTGGAGGACGCCTGCGCGACGCGCGATCTGGAATTCCAGGGTCGGACCATGCCGGCCGCGACGGTTCACGCCGCCTTCATGTCGGCGCTGGCTTTCGCTTACGGGCAGGTGGTCTCGACCGAGGATTATCTGGCCGGGTAGCCGGTCGGCCGGCGATCGATGCGGCTCAGCGGTCGCCCGGCACCGGCGTCGGGTGGCCGTCCGCGTCGAGGGCGACCATGACGAAGGTGGCGTCGGTGACCTTTTCCATGCGGTCGGACAGGTAGCGCTGGGCCCAGGCCTCGACCTTGAGCGTGATGGAGGTGCGGCCGACGGCGGCGATGTCGGTGTAGATGCAGAGCGTGTCGCCGATCTTGACTGGCAAGGCGAAGGCCATTTCGCGCACGGCGGCGGTGACGACGCGGCCGCGGGCCCGCTCGGCGGCGCGGATGCCGCAGGACAGGTCCATCTGGGCCATGACCCAGCCGCCAAAGATGTCGCCGGCGGCGTTGGCATCGGCCGGCATGGCAAGGGTGCGCAAGGTCAGTTCACCGCTGGGCGTCGTCATGGCCTTCTCCCGTGTGTTGCAGCGCTCCGTGCGCGCGCCGATGGCGAGCCTCGTGCCTATCGCGCTTGTGCGCTTTCGTCATCCCCCCTTGCTGTGGAAAAGCGCCCGCTGCCGCCGGTCCGCCGGGGCGCGAGCGGGGCAAAACGGCGTTTCCGATGGCTCTGTAAGTCGTTTCTACCTAATCTTGGGGTTGAACGGCAGGTTTTTCTTAAAGCTTTACCGGCACGATCGGCGTCATGTTCGTGCGCTTTCGGCGACGATCCCCCTTCCTGCCAGAGCATTGGTTCGGCCGGCGACCGCCTTTTCGGGCGGCGATGGCGCGCGTCCGGCTCCTGCAGCCATTCCAGGAGCGCCCTATGCGTCCAGTTTCGCTTTCCGTCGTCGCGCGCAACGTCGCGATCACCCTGACCCTCGTCTTTCTCGGCCTCGCCACGCTGGTGGCCGCCATGCATGTGCGGCTGAGCGCCCATGTGATGGCCAATGCGGACGTGGACGCGCGCGATGCGAGCCGCGCCATGGCCGTGCTCTACGCCGTGACGGCACCGGCGGTGCGGGTCGCGCTGACGGACGGGCAGCTTTCCGGCGTCACGGCGGAGGCCATGCCCGCGATCGCCAACCACGATCTGGTGGACCGGACGGCGGAGACGATCGGCGGCGTCGCGACGATCTTCGCCAAGCAGGGCGCCGATTACGTGCGGATCTCCACCAATGTGAAGACGGAGACGGGCGCGCGTGCCGTCGGCACCAAGCTTGCGCCCGCGCATCCGGCACAGGCGGCGCTGGCGCGCGGCGCGGCCTATTTCGGCCAGGCGGTGCTGTTCGGGCGCGATTTCATGACCGGCTACGTGCCGGTGACCTCGGCCGCCGGCGCGGTCGTCGGGGTCATCTTCATCGGTATTCCGATGGAGGTCTATTTCGCCAAGATCAACGAACTTCTGGCGCTGTCGCTGGCGACCGGCGCCGGCGTGCTCGTGCTGATGGGCATCGTCGCGACGCTCGCGATCCGCCGGACCATGCGGCCGATGTCGATCCTCACGGGTTCGGTCGAGGCGATTTCGAAGGGCGATCTCGCCGCCCATGTGCCCTATGCCGCGCGAAAAGACGAATTCGGCGCGATCGCCCGGGCGCTTGCCGTGTTTCGCGACAGCGCGCTCTCGCGCCGGCAGATGGAGGAGGACAATGCGGCCGAGCGGGCGCTGACCGACGAGGAACGCGCGGCGCGCGACCGCGAGCGGAGGGCGACGGAAGCCGAGATCGAGCGGGCCGTAACGGCGCTCGGCGCCGGCCTCGACCGGCTCGCGCGCGGCGACCTGACGCAGACGATCGACACGCCCTTTACCGGCCGGCTGGAAACGCTGCGGCAGGATTTCAACGGCTCGATCGCCCGGCTGGATGAGACGCTTACGGGAATTCGCGGAAGCGTCGTTGCGATCCAGACCAATGGCGGCCGGCTGCACGGCTCGGCCGACGACCTGTCCCGCCGCACCGAGGCGCAGGCCGCCTCGCTGGAGCAGACCGCGGCGGCGGTGGAGGAGATCACCGTTACCGTAAAATCCTCGGCCGGGCGGGCGGCGGAGGCCAACGGCCTCGTGCGCGACACCAAGAAGAGCGCCGACGATTCCCGCCATGTGGTGGCGAGCGCGGTGGCGGCGATGGGCCGGATCGAGGCGGCATCGCAGGAGATCGAGCAGATCATCTCCGTCATCGACGACATCGCCTTCCAGACCAACCTGCTGGCGCTGAACGCCGGCATCGAGGCGGCGCGGGCGGGCGACGCGGGCAAGGGCTTTGCCGTGGTGGCGCAGGAGGTGCGCGAACTCGCCCAGCGCTCGGCAGACGCCGCGCGCCAGATCAAGTCGCTGATCGACACTTCGACCAAAGAGGTGGGGGCGGGCTCCAGCCTCGTGACGCAGGCCGGCGCGGTGCTCTCGGCCATCAGCGCCAAGATCTCCGTCATCAGCGAGCATGTGGACATGATCACGACCGCCAGCAGCGACCAGGCCTCGGCGCTGAGCGAGGTCAACACCTCTGTCAACCAGATGGACCAGATGACCCAGCAGAACGCCGCCATGGTGGCCGAAACCACCGCGGCCAGCGGCGCGCTGGCGACGGAAGCCGATGCGCTGATGGCGCTGGTGGAGCAGTTCCGGCTGGGGACAGCCGGTATGTTGGCGGCCGGTATGGGCGGGCAGGGCGACGGGCAGGGCAACGGGCGTGGTGTGGCGGCGCGGATGGGGCGGGCGGCGTGAGGGGGCGCGGGCGGGCCGGGATGCGTTCGTAACCGCGCTGCCGGGGCTTGTCTGCCGGTGCGCGTGTTCCCCGTAAAAAGGCTTGTCAAAGCGCCCGGATGATTGAATATAAGATGTCAATCATCAAGGGGGATGTGATGGAACAGGCAGCAAACGCAGCGGTAAAGGCGACGGCAGGCGGCCCTTTCGAGGCCCTCAGCCCCGTGGATATTCTGAGCTTCGGGGCGATCGGCCTCGGTTTTCTTCTCGCCTTTCTCGCCTACCGGCTTCTCTCTAAGCCCGAAACGCATCACGGGGCCATCTATATCTACATGCTCTTTTGCACGGCACTGGTGCTGATCGGCGCCGGCATTCAAGTCTATGAGATCTACGTGAAAAGCCAGGTGGAACAGAAGGAGGCGCGGATCGCGGACCTCGTGGCCGCGAACGCCGAGGGCGGCGCAAAGGCGAAGGGGCAGATGGCGGCGATCGCCGACCTGCTGGCAACGACCTACGCGCCGCTGAATGCTGTGAATGCCCATGTTACCGACGGGCAGGTCTGCCCTGGGCTTGGCCACGGGGTGCCCTTGCCTGCAGCCGCGACCGATTCCAGCAACATCACGGCGGCGGTCGGCAAGATCAGCTCGGCGCAGGAGATCGCCAAGCAGAACGCGCAGTGACGGTGTCGCGGACGCGCGGATCGGCGGGTCTGGGTGTTGCGCGATCGGCATGGTGACGCGGGCGTCCGCGAGGGCCCCTCATCTGCCTGCCGGCATCTTCTCCCCGCTTGCGGGGAGAAGAGACTCGGGGCGGGGTTTGCCGTGCGCGGTATCGGTGCCGGGTCAGGTGGTGGCGGGGGGCGGGGGCGGTCTTGCCGCGGATGGAAAGGGCGGCGTGCGGGTCGCGACGCTGCGGACGGCGCGTTTCAAAAGTGGCGAGCGTGTTTTAGTCTTGTGCTGACGTCTGCTTATGGTGGGGTCGTCATCACGATGAGATGCCTATGCGATGCCATCAGGGGACGGATGTCGATGCGGTTTATCAATCCCATTCCCTTCGTTCGCGATATCCGGCTGTCCCGCGACTTCTATGAGACGACGCTGGGTCTGACGGTGCTGGAGGATGCGGGGAGCTTCGTGCTGTTCGAGACGGGCTTAGCGATCCACGAGGGTACGGCGCTGGAGCGGACGGTCTGGGGAGACGTTGCGGGTGCGGGCGACGGCTATGGGCGGCGGAACCTGTTGCTGTATTTCGGGCATGACGACGTGGATGCGGCCTTTGCGCGCATCGCGCCGCATGTCGAACTGATCCATCCCGTCGAGCGGCAGGCATGGGGACAACGCGTCTTTCGTTTTTACGATCCGGATGGACATGCGGTCGAGATTGGAGAGCCGCAGGTGACGAGTGACGTGTCCGGTTAGGATGTTTTCGGGCGTGCGATCTGTGACGTCTTCGGGTTTTCGAGGGCCTGGACGACAGGCGGCAACCGGGTCGCCCCTCATCTGCCTGCCGGCATCTTCTCCCCGCTTGCGGGGAGAAGAGACTCGTTGCGGGGTTTGCCGTGCGCGGTATCGGTGCCGGGTCAGGCGGTGGCGGGGGGTGGGTCCGTGGGGGCGGGGAGGCCGAGGCGGAGGCGTTGGCCTCGGGCGTAGCTCAGCGCCCAGTCGTGCTGGACGAAGGATTGCAGGCGTTCGATGCCGTTTTCGATGATGACGACGTTCCATTCGTCGCGGTCGGGGACGACGTGGACGGCTGTGGCTGTTTCCGCCAGAGTCTGGACGGCTGCGGTTGCGTCATACGCTGCGGTCTGTTGCGATTGTTGCATGCCAGGCCCTCCCCCTCGGCGCGCGCGCCGGTCTCCTCCGCATGACTGTCGGCGTCTCGGCGTCTAGGCGCGCGCGTCTCATGCCGTTCACCGTTTCAGGCTGCTCATGTCGTCATGCCATCCGTTCCCAAGCCCCCTCGGAACGCGGGCGGCCTCTGCCCGGATCGGCGGTGCGCAAGGGACCGCCGGTGGGGGGATCGTAGCGGTTTCCAAGGCCGGAGTAAACGGCGGCGCGGGGTCCGAAACCGGACGGACGTAACCTTTCATTTACCATGCTTGCCTAAACTCGGGCGATGGGCGTCTGACCCGCGCTGTGTGCCCGGAAATGACCGAAGAGTGCGGGCAGTCTTGGGCGTGGCGTCACGGCTTCGACCTCTCGGGCCGCGCAGGCTTGGGCGTAAGCCTTGGGACACGGAGTTTTGGGGCGTGACGTCTCGGGACGTGCAGTCTTCGGACGTGAGGTCTTGGGGCGTGCAGTCTTGGGTGCGCCGTCCTGGCTGGGACTGTTGGCCGGGACGTCCCGATCAAGACGGCTGGCCGAGGATGTCTGGCCAAGGGTGGCTGGCCGAGACGGGCGGGCCGCGAGAGGCGGGCCTCTCGGCTGGTTGGGGCGCGCTGCGCCTCTTCTTACAATTCTGGGGCCTTTCGGGGCTTCGGGGCGGTCTGTGGCTGCAGGTCTCCCGGCCGGGGAACCGGTTGCGTTCGAAAAGGCGATATCCGGCATGGCCCAATCTTTTTCTCCTTCCCGTTTTTCTTCGTTCCTTTATTCTTCCTTGTCAGGGGCCGCGTTCCGTCGGCCGCTGGTGTCGGTCGGGCTGATGCTGGCGTTGTCTCTGACCGTGGCGGCGTGCTCGACGGATGCGCTGGAGCCGTCCGAGCGCATCAGCAGCGTGCGGCCCGCGGCACAGGCGCGGCCGGAAAGGGTGGCGCGCGATCCGGTGGAGGCGACGGGATCGCCGGAGGCGATGCAGGCGCAGGCTTCGCCGATCCCGGCAGAGGGAGTGGATATCGACGGGATGGTGACGGCGGGGGCGGGTGTGGGCGGCGTGGTCGGGCTTGCCGAGGAGCAGAGCCGCGACATTCATGCCGGGTCGTCCGGCTATCCCTATCAGACGGCGTCGGCCGGGCCGGTGCTGGTCGACGGGATCGGCACCAACAGCGTGCATGTGCTGTCGGTGCCGTCCGAGGGCGGTGCCATGGCGGCGCCGGGCGGCGGTGTGCCGGCAGCCGCATCCGGGGTCGATCCCGATCTGCCGCCGCTGACGCCCGAGCGGATGGAGATGGAGGGGCGGCGCAAGGCGCAGTTTCTGGAGCAGGAGAGCCGCGTGATGATCGAGCGGCGCGACAGACGGCGGGAGGAGCGGGCGCGCGAGGAGCAGGTGGCGTTTCTGCCGCGCGCAGCACATCCCGCCGATGCGGTGTCCGAGCCCGATTTCAGCGGTCGGATGCCGGCGTCCGAAGTCGCCTGCCGCCAGCGGCTGAAGAAGCTCGGCGTGAGCTTTACCGATGTGCCGCGGATTTCCAACGGCCCCTCCTGCGGCATCGATTATCCGATCCAGCTCTCCGGCCTTTCCGGCAGCATCGCCGTGAAGCCGGCGGTGAAGCTGAACTGCGAGGTGACCGAGGCCTTTGCGCTGTGGGTGAAGAACGAGCTCGCGCCTTCGGCCCGCTATCGCTATCTGAGCGGCATCGGCACCATCAAGCCGCTCGGCGGCTATTCCTGCCGGACGATGAATTCGCGCCGGGGCGCGGCCATGTCGGAGCATGCCCACGGCAATGCGATCGATGTCGGCAAATTCGTGCTGAAGAACGGCAAGGCGATCGACGTGCGCAAGCCCGGCTTCTTCGCCTTCCGGGAAAAGGGCTTGCTGAAAGCCGTGCGGCAGGACAGCTGCAAATATTTCAACACAGTGCTCGGGCCGGGCAGCGATCCGTTTCACAAGGACCATTTCCACTTCGACCTCAGGGAGCGCAAATCCGGCTACCGGCATTGCGACTGAGACGTCCGGCTTAAAAAAATGGCCGGTCTCCTGCTTGCGCGCGGAGCCGGCCTAAAAAAACCGGGCGGAGGGGACTGCCAGCCGATCGGTGCAAACCACGAAGGCGGGGGATGGATGGACCGCGCCTGTTGTGTTCGGGCAGGATGCGTGATTCCGGCGAAGGATTGATGACAGTCCGGTTCATCCTGCCTTTTGCCCTTGGAACGCGTTCCTGCAACGCCGGGTGACTTTCGGCCGGGGGATGCCATATAAGGCATCCTGTCCCCCTCATTCCGGATGATCCCATGGCGCCCATCGTCTCCGTTTCCAACCTCGTCAAGACCTATGGTTCGGGGTTCCAGGCGCTGAAGGGCGTCAGCCTCGAGATCGAGGAAGGGGAGATCCTCGCGCTGCTCGGGCCGAACGGCGCCGGCAAGACGACGCTGATCTCCATCATCTGCGGCATCGTCAACCCGACGTCCGGCACCGTGCTTGTCAACGGGCACGACGTGGTCCGGGATTTTCGCGCGACGCGGGCGATCATCGGGCTCGTGCCGCAGGAGCTGACGACCGACCAGTTCGAGACGGTGTGGAACACGGTGTCGTTCTCGCGCGGGCTGCACGGCAAGAAGGCCAACCCCGCCCATATCGAGAAGGTGCTGCGCGACCTGTCGCTGTGGGACAAGAAGGACAATATGCTGCGCGAGCTTTCCGGCGGCATGAAGCGGCGCGTGCTGATCGCCAAGGCGCTGTCGCACGAGCCGCGCATCCTGTTTCTCGACGAGCCGACCGCGGGCGTGGACGTCAATCTTCGCAAGGACATGTGGAAGGTGGTTCAGACGCTGCGCGAAGGCGGCGTGACGATCATCCTGACGACGCACTACATCGAGGAGGCCGAGGAGATCGCCGACCGGGTGGGCGTGATCCATGGCGGCGAGATCCTGCTGATCGAGGAGAAGAGCGCGCTGATGAAGACGCTCGGCCGCAAGCAGCTGCGCATCGAGCTGGCCGAGCCGGTGACGACGCTCGAAGCGGGGCTGCCGCCGGGGCTGGAGCCGTACCGGCTGACGCTGGAGGAGGCGGGCACGCGGCTGATCTACGATTACGACGCGGCGAGCGGGCGCACCGGCATCACGACGCTGCTGGCGGCGGTCGCCGAAGCGGGATTGCGGATCAAGGACATCTCGACGCGGCAGAGCACGCTCGAGGATATTTTCGTGGAACTGGTGGAGAAGCGGGCATGAATTTCGAAGCGGTCAAGGCGATCTACCTGTTCGAAATGGCGCGCACGCGGCGCACCTTGCTGCAGAGCGTGGTGTCGCCGGTCATTTCCACCTCGCTCTATTTCATCGTGTTCGGCGCGGCGGTGGGTTCGCGCATCCAGCAGATCGAGGGCGTCTCCTACGGCGCCTTCATCACGCCCGGGCTGATCATGCTGACGCTGCTCACCCAGTGCATCGGCAACGGCTCCTTCGGCATCTATTTCCCGAAATTCACGGGCACGATCTACGAGATCCTGTCCTCGCCGATCTCGATGACGGAAATCGTGCTCGGCTATGTCGGGGCGGCGGCGACCAAGGGCATGATGATCGGCCTGATCATTCTCGGCACGGCCTCGCTGTTCGTCGACCTGCACATCGCCCACCCCTTCGTGATGCTGGTGTTCTTCGTGCTGACCGCGGTGACCTTCTCGCTGTTCGGCTTCCTTATCGGCATCTGGGCGAAGGATTTCGAGCAGCTGAACCTCATCCCCATGCTGGTCATCCCGCCGCTCGTCTTCCTCGGCGGCAGCTTTTACTCCGTCTCCATGCTGCCGCCCTTCTGGCAGGCGGTCAGCCATGCCAATCCGGTGCTCTACCTCATCTCCGGCTTCCGCTGGTCCTTCTTCGAGATCTCCGAGGTCAACCCGCTGGTCAGCTTCGCGATCATCCTCGTGTTTCTGAGCGTGCTGATGGGGCTGCTGCTGTGGATTTTCCGGACCGGGTATCGGTTGAGGAACTGAGGGCGCGGTGTTGCAGGGCGGCTATAAGTGCTATATAAGTAGCACTTTATGGAGGCTATGCGCATGTCGAATACAGCCAAGATCCGCCGGCAGGGCGGCGCCACCGTCTTCAGCATTCCCCCCGCGCTCTTGAAGATGTTGGGCGCCGACGTGGGCACGGAGCTGACGCTGGTGGTGGACAAGGGGGCGCTCGTCGCCACGCCGTTGAAGCCCAGGCGACGCTACACGCTGGCCGAGCTGCTCCAAGGGGCCGACGAGATGGAGGCCCTGAACAGGCAGGCGGCGGACTGGGAGAGTGGCGCTCCCGTCGGCAACGAAGTGCTCTGATGGTCCGGAGCCCTGTTCCCAAACGCGGCGACGTTTTCATCGTCGATCTCAACCCCGTCGTCGGACGCGAGATGAAGGACGACCATCGATGCGTCGTCATCTCGCCGCGCGAGATCAACGCGCTCGGCATGTGCATGACCGTCGCCATCACGACGGGCGGGGCATTCGCCCGCAAGGCCGGGCTGGCGGTCAATATCACTGGACATGCGACCAATGGCGTCGCGCTCTGCAATCAGGTCCGGAGCCTCGATCTCGTCGAGCGGGCCCGGCAGAAGACCGCGCGCTATGTCGATACCCTCGATGCCACAACGGTGGATGAGATCGTCGCCCGCGTCGTCAGCAGCGTCGACATCCCGTAAGGCGTGGCGCGACCGCTCGCGACGCCACGGCTGGCTACTGCCTACTCACCACTCACCACTCACTAATCCCTCAACCGCAGCTCGTCGGTCTTCATCTGCATCATGTCGAGTGTGGAGAGGAAGCTCATGCCGAGCAGGCTCTGGTCGAGCTTGCCGTCTTCGGCGACGGTGGCGCGGACGTCGTTGCGGACGATGGGGCCGATGGCGACTTCGGCGAGCGTGACGGGGGCGCCTCGGGCTTCGCCGTTGGCGGTCATCAGGCGCTGGGTATAGGCGAGGTTGGCGGGATCGAGGCCGAGGCTTTTCGCGTCGGCATAGGAGAGGGCGATGGTGCTGGCGCCGGTATCGACCAGCATCTGGACGGACGAACCGTTGATGGCGACGTTCGCCTCGAAATGGCCGTTCATGACCTTGTGCAGCACGACCTCCTGATAGCCTTCATTGTCGGTGAAGACGGCGGCGCGGCCGGGCATCAGGCCGCCGGAAAGGCGGGCCCAGTAGGATTCGAGCTCGCCGCGATAGAGATAGGCGGTGACGACGGCGAGGAAGATCAGCACCCACAGCGCGAACTGCCGGACGCTCTCGCTCAAATTCCGGCTGCGCCAGATGCCGGCGGCAAAGACCGTGAGCAGGGCCGTCATGCCGACGAGACTCGCAAAGCTGTCATTGGCAAGGCCGAGCGTGCGGCCACTCTCCTGATTGACAAGCAGAAGGACGAGCCCGAGGCCGAGAATGCCGAGGGCGACGGTCAGCCTGTTCATCGTCTGGCGCGCTCCCCGGTCCTGCGGTCGCGGCGGTCGTTGCGCGTTTCCAGACGGAGACCGGGATCGAGCGCGTTCAGTCGCGTGTGGAGGCCCGTCATGATGTGGCGGCGTTCACGGTCGCTGTAGAGCGTCCAGCTCGCGATCTCGTCGCCCGTTCGTCCGCACCCGCGGCAGAAGCCGGTGGCGATATCGATGGAGCAGACGGAAGTGCAGGGTGATTCCATAAAAAGTCCGTGCGGGGAATGATCTGTGACTATCGGCGCCTCAGGCGAAGATCGCAAGGGCGACGAGGAGGGCTGTTTCCGCCAGTTGTTGTGTGGCTCCGATTGTGTCGCCCGTATGACCCGCGATGCGCTGGCGGACATATCTTGTCCAGAGGGGAACCGTGGCGGCGAAGGCGGCGAAGGAGAGGAGCGCTGCGGTGAGCGGCACGCCCGCGACCAGCAGCAGGAGGGCGGCGAGCACGACGCCGGTGGCGAGCGCCATGGTGACGGCGGCCGGCTGCGGCGCGCCGGCGCCGGCGGCAACGCCGGTCTCGCGCGCCGGCGGCAGCAGCGACCAGTGCCAGACCATGCCCGCCCGGCTGAGCGCGGCGATGGCGAGGAGCGCCAGCGCGCCGCCGGCCGAAGAGAGATGATCCGCCAGATCGGCGATGGCGACGGCCCGGAGGGCCAGGGTGAGGACGAGCGCGATGACGCCATAGGTGCCGACGCGGCTGTCCTTCATGATATCGAGCGCATGGCCGCGCGAGCGCCCGCCGCCGAGCCCGTCCGCCGCATCGGCCAAGCCATCCTCGTGCAATGCGCCGGTGACGAGCGCCTGCACGACGAGCGAGAGGAGGGCGGCGAGCAGCGGATCGGCATCGAGCGCCAGCGTGACGGCGAAGACGAGGCAGGCCGGCAGGGTGATGAGGATGCCGGCGGTGGGGAAGGCGCGCACCGTGCGGCCCATGCGGCCGTCGTCGCCCGCAAAAAAGCGCGCGGGCACGCGCAGGCGGCTGAGAAAGGCGATGGCGCGCATCGTATCGGTCAGGAAGGCGCTCGCGGGGTTCGTCACGCTGTCTGTTTCCTCGTGTGCGGTTGCGGCGGCCGATGCTTCGGGCGCGCGCATAAGCCGTTGCCGGAAACCGTCATGCGCTCTAAGAGGGCGCGAGACAAGACGAGGTGCCGCTGCTTTGCCCGACGATGGTGCCGGGCGGCATCGGCATGGGACGTGGCCGGGCAACCGGCGGCATCATCGGCTGCCGCGCAGCCGGAAAACCGGCAGACAGCCAGCCGGAGAAAAGGAAAAACCAGATGAGTGCCAGCGGTCTTCCGTTCGACGATTTTCGCGCGCTGCTGCGTCAGTTGCCGGGCCCCGATTCGGGTGCGCTGGCGGCGGCGCGGGCGCGCGACGGGCAATTGACGAAGCCGGCCGGCGCGCTCGGGCGGCTGGAGGAAATCGCCTTCTGGCTGGCGGCCTGGCAGGGGCGGGCACCCGCCGTGACGCGGCCGCTGGTGGCGATCTTCGCCGGCAATCACGGCGTGGCGTCCCAGGGCATCACGCCCTATCCGCCATCGGTGACGGCGCAGATGGTCGAGAATTTTGCGGCCGGCGGCGCTGCGATCAACCAGATCTGCGTGACCAACGATCTCGGGCTGAAGGTGTTCGACCTCGCGCTCGACTATCCCACCGGCGACATCACGCAGGAAGCCGCGCTTTCGGAGCGCGACTGCGCCGCCACCATGGCCTTCGGCATGGAGGCCGTTGCGGGCGGCACGGACCTGCTCTGCATCGGCGAGATGGGCATCGGCAACACGACGATCGCCGCCGCCATCAATCTGGCGCTCTATGGTGGCTCGGCACGCGACTGGGTGGGGCCGGGCACGGGCTCGCACGGGGAGCTGCTGGAGCGCAAGATCGCGGCGGTGGAAACCGCGGTGACGCTGCATGGCGACCATCTCGCCGATCCGCTGGAAGTGCTGCGGCGTCTCGGCGGGCGCGAGGTGGCGGCGATGGCCGGTGCGATCCTGGCCGCCCGGATGCAGAAGATCCCCGTGATCATCGACGGCTATGTGGCGACCGCCGCCGGCGCCATCCTCAAGGCCATCAACCCCGCCGCCCTCGACCATTGCCTGATCGGCCACGTCTCGGCCGAACCCGGCCACATGGCGGCGATCGAACAGCTGGGCAAGACGCCGCTCCTGGCGCTCGGCATGCGGCTCGGCGAAGGCACCGGGGCAGCGCTCGCCGCCGGCATCGTCAAGGCGGCGGCCGCGTGCCATTCCGGCATGGCGACGTTCGAGCAGGCGGGGGTGAGCGGACGGACCGAGTGATGTTTTTGCGGGGTTTTGACGGGGCGGATCGTCGGCAGCGCGTGCGGCTGCCCCCAGCCTAGGGCTGTCTTGGTCAAGGTTCTGCTGGTGGCTGCCCCTCACCCTAACCCTCTCCCCGCTTGCGGGGCGAGGGGACGTGGCCTGCTTGGCGGCTTGATGCGCGGCGAGGTTGTGCCTCGTGGTTTTTGTCTCGCCCGGCGGTGCCTCGGGTTTCTGTGTCGCACTCGGCGGTTCTTCGGGTCCCTTCGCCCCGCCTGCGGGGAGAAGGTGCCGGCAGGCGGATGAGGGGCTTTCGGGGCTCCGACGCCTCGCCGCTCAGGCCGTCCCGCCAGGGATCGCTCGATGGCCTTGGCGTCCTGCCAAAGGGCTTCCATGCGGGCGAGGGGACGTGGCCTGCTTGGCGGGTTGATGCGCGGCGAGGTCGTCCCTCGTGGTTTTTGTCTCGCCCGGCGGTGCCTCGGGTTTCTGTGTCGCACGGGGCGGTTCTTCGGGTCCCTTCGCCCCGCCTGCGGGGAGTAAGGTGCCGGCAGGCGGATGAGGGGCTTTTCGGGGCTCAGACGCCTCGCCGCTCAGGCCGTCCCGGCCAGGGATCGCTCGATGGCCTTGGCGTCCTGCCAGAGGGCTTCCATGCGGTCCAGCGTTGCGGCTTCCAGCGTTTCACCCGATGCTTGAAGTTGCGTTTCGATGTGGCGGAAGCGGCGGCGGAATTTCGTGTTGGTGCCGCGCAGCGCCATTTCGGGGTCGGTGCCGGTGTGGCGGCCGAGGTTGACGAGGGCGAAGGTGAGGTCGCCGAGTTCATCGGCGATCTTCGCGCTGTCGCCGGCGTGGAGGGCTTCGCGCAGTTCGGCGATTTCCTCCTCGATCTTGTCGAGGATGGGCTCGGGTTCCGACCAGTCGAAGCCGACTTTGGCGGCGCGCTGCTGCAGTTTGAGCGCTTCGCTGAGCGCCGGCTGGTGGCGCTGGACGCCATCGAGGAAGCCGGTCGCGTCGTCGGTCAGCCCACGGCGCAGGCGGCGGGCGCGGCGCTCGGCTTTTTCCGCCTGCTTGATCGTGTCCCACTGCAGCTTGACGGCATCCGGCGTGTCGGCCGCCGCGCGGGCGAAGACGTGGGGATGGCGGCGGATCATCTTTCGGGTGACGGCCTCGACCACATGGCCGAAATCGAAGGCGCCGGCTTCCTCCGCCATGCGGGCGTGGAAGACCACCTGCAGCAGGAGATCGCCCAGCTCCTCGCAGAGATCGTCCATGTCGTCGCGCTCGATCGCGTCGGCGACCTCATAGGCCTCCTCGATCGTGTAGGGCTTGATGGTCTCGAAGGTCTGGACGATGTCCCAGGGGCAGCCGGTCTCCGGCGCGCGCAAAGCGGACATGATGTCGAGAAGCTGCCGGATGTCGCGGGAGGGCTGCAGGGGCTCGGGCGGCGTGTCGTTCGGGAGGTCGGGCATGTGGCGGGTTTCTCGGTGGAAAGATGATTCCGGAACAGGTGTCAGGGGGCGCGCGTATCAGGGGTGTCAGGCGTCAGGCGAGCGGGATGGCGTTGCCGGTTTTGCCGGACTGGTAGGTGTCGGAGAGGTCCTGGTAGCGGCGCCGGATGCGGGCGTCGCGGGCTTTCAGGTCCGGGCGGTCGGCTTCGTCGGCGGCGGCGATGAGATCGGCGATGGCGACGGAGCGCCAGAAGGCGTTCTGGCGGGCGTAGCCGCCGGGCTCCAGCCGGAAGACCTCCTTGAGGATGACGAGGTCGTGCGGGATGGCGAAGCTGTCGCGGCTGTCTACATGGCTGAAGAAATAATAGAAATTGTCGAAGCCCGCCCAGGTGATGGCCGAGAGGCACATGGAGCAGGGCTCGTGGGTGGAGAGGAAGATGAGGTCCTTGGTGGCGAGTGCGGGCTGGCGCTCGTAAAAGCGCTTCAGCGTGTGGACCTCGCCGTGCCAGAGCGGGTTCTCGGTCTCGTTGTTGGTCTCGGCGACGACGAGGGAGAGATCGGACTTGCGCAGGATGGCGGCGCCGAAGACCTTGTTGCCGGCGGCGACGCCCTTTTGCGTCAGCGGCAGGATATCGCTTTCAATGACGGAGAGGAGCCGGTCGGCAAGCGGATCGGTGGACATCGGCGCGGTCCTTTCGGGCAGGGGGCGAAGCGAGCCTGCGCATGGGTGATGATCCGGCGTATGTAGCGGGCAATGCGGCCGGGGTGCAATGCATGGTGCCCACGGGCCGGGTCACATTTGCTCCGATTGCGCCTTGCGTGAGGAAAAGAATACGCAGGGCCAGAAGCCTGCGGATTTCTGTTTCTTCAATTTCGCGGTAGGATGGGCGATATCTAGGACACCCTGAAAGGACAGATCCCCCATCGTCATGAGCGAGCAGCTGACCGTATTTCCAGCTTTTTTTCGCGTTGCGCAGAAATGCGTGGCGGTGTTCGGCAATGGCGACGAGGCCTATGCCAAGGTTCGCCTGCTCTTGAACACGCAGGCGCGGATCGTCGCCTATGCCGACGCGGCCGAGCCGGACTATGCGCGGTTTCTTCACGACAAGGGCGTTGTCCGGGTCGTTGCGCCCTTCGATGCGGCGCAGGTGGAGGGGGCGGTGCTCGTCTTCGCGGCGACCGGGGACGCGGCCGAGGACCGGCGGATCGTGGGCGCGGCGCGGGCGGCGCGCATTCCGGCGAATGCCGTCGACCAGCCGGACTACTGCGATTTCCTGACGCCGGCGCTCGTCAACCGCGCGCCCGTCGCGGTGGCGATCGGCACGGAGGGGGCGGGGCCGATCCTCGCCCAGATGATTCGCGCGCAGATCGACCAGTTGCTGCAGCCGTCGCTCGGCAGCCTTGCGGGGCTTGCGCAATCCTACCGGATCGCGGCGGAGAAGCTTCTGCCGCGCGGTGCGCCGCGGCGGCAGTTCTGGAAGCGGTTCTTTACCGGCGGCGTGGCCGCGCATGTGGCCGCCAACGATATTTCCGCCGCACGGCGCGAGGCGACGCGGCTCCTGAAGGCGGGCAGCGCGGTCGAGGGCCGCGTCTATCTCGTCGGCGCGGGGCCGGGGGCCGAGGATCTGCTGACGCTGCGCGCGCAGCGGGTGATGATGGAAGCGGACGTGCTCGTCTATGACGCGCTGGTGCCGCAGGCGATCGTGGACATGGGCCGGCGCGATGCCGAGCGGCTGTCGGTCGGCAAGCGCAAGGGCTGCCATTCGAAATCGCAGACCGAGATCAACGCGCTTCTGGTGCGGCTCGGCCGCGAGGGCAAGCGTGTCGTGCGGCTGAAATCGGGCGATCCGCTGGTCTATGGCCGGGCGGGCGAGGAGATGGCGGCGCTGCGGGCGGCGGGCATCGGCTACGAGATCGTGCCGGGCATCACCTCCGCCTTTGCCGCGGCCGCCGATTTCGAGCTGCCGCTGACGCTGCGCGGCGTCGCCTCCTCGCTGATCTTCACGACGGGCCACGATCTCGCCGGCGACGTGCTGCCCGATTGGGCGCGGCTGGCGGTGTCGGGCGCGACGATCTCGGTCTATATGGGCCGCACGGTCGCGGCCTCGGTCGCCGCACGGCTGATCGCGGCCGGGCTGCACCGCGACACGACGGTGGCGGTGGTGGAAAATGCCAGCCGGGCCGACCGGCGTCTGCTGCACGGGACGCTCGGCGAGCTGCCGGGGCTGGAGGCGCGCGACGATCTCGACGGGCCGGTGATGGTGATCATCGGCGATGCGGTGGCGGGGGCGAATTTCGAGCGGTCCGAGCCGCTGTCCCGGATGCAGGGTCTGGCTGAACCGGACCGGGCGCAATCGGGGCGTACCACGCTTCCGACGGGAGACGACGACGTGCGATATCACAGGCAAGGAGCATGACGATGACTGACAAGGTCCTGACGGCCAACCGACTGTCCGACGGCATTTCCGTCTGGCTGGATGCGGCCGGCAACTGGGGCGAGAGCCTGCAGGATGCCTTCATCGCGCGTCATGCCGAAGCGGTGGCGGCGCTGGAGGCGGCCGGCAAGGCGGCCTTCGCCGACAACAAGGTGGTCGATGTCAACGTGATCGAGGTGGTGGAGATCGACGGCGTGCTGCGCCCCTCGCGCCTGCGCGAGCGGATCCGGGCGGAAGGGCCGACGATGGAGTATGCGCCGGGCTACAAGGGCCTGCATCATCTGGGTGCGGCCTAGTCGTCACGTGTGTGATGCGGGAGCCGGGTTTTCCGCGCATCGGCAGGACGGTCGCAGGACGCGCAAGACCTGCGGAGAGAAAACCGCGCGATTGCTTTTCCTGAAGCCACGGCTGGTTTAAAGGAATGCATCAGCGGATGTGAGTATTGCGCGATCCTCGCCACGGTGTGCGGCGGGGTCGGGCCGGACAAGCGTCGCCTGCAGGAGCCCCAGGGGTTCGAGGGACGGGCGCCAGGGAAAAGACAAACGATGTATCGCTACGACGAATTCGATCATGCCTTCGTATCGGCCCGCGTGGAGCAGTTTCGCGACCAGGTGGAGCGGCGCCTTTCGGGCGAACTGGCCGAGGATGCGTTCAAGCCGTTGCGGCTGATGAACGGCGTCTACCTGCAGTTGCACGCCTACATGCTGCGCGTCGCCATTCCCTATGGCACGCTGAACGGCCGGCAGATGCGCATGCTGGCGCATATCGCGCGGACCTACGACCGCGGCTACGGGCATTTCACGACGCGGCAGAACATCCAGTACAACTGGCCGGCGCTGTCCGACACGCCGAACATCCTGGCCGATCTCGCCAGCGTCGAGATGCATGCCATCCAGACCTCGGGCAACTGCATTCGCAACGTCACGGCCGACCATTTCGCCGGGGCTGCCGCCGACGAGGTGGCCGATCCCCGGCCCTATGCGGAGATCCTGCGGCAGTGGTCGTCGGTGCATCCGGAATTCTCGTTCCTGCCGCGCAAGTTCAAGATCGCCGTGACCGGTGCCGAGCGCGACCGCGCCGCGATCCAGGTGCACGATATCGGCCTGCACCTGAAGAAGGATGCGGAGGGCCGCATCGGCTTTGCCGTCTATGTCGGCGGCGGGCAGGGGCGCACGCCGATGATCGCCAAGAAGATCCGCGACTTCCTGCCTGAGGAAGACCTGCTCTCCTACACCACCGCGATCATGCGGGTGTACAATCTGCACGGCCGGCGCGACAACAAGTACAAGGCGCGCATCAAGATCCTCGTGCACGAGACCGGCGCCGAGGTGCTGGCCGGCCAGGTGGAGCAGGAATTCCTGCAGCTGAAAAACACCGAGCTAAAGCTGCCCGACAGCGATATCGCGGCGATTTCCGCCTATTTCGCGCCACCGGCCTTGGCCGAGCGGCCGGAAGGCTGGGCGAACCTTGCGAGCTGGAAGAAGGCCGATCCGGACTTCGCCCGCTGGGTGCAACAGAACGTGGCGCCGCACAAGAACCCCGACTACGGCATGGTGACGATCTCGCTGAAGCCCATCGGCGGCATTCCGGGCGACGCGACCGACGTGCAGATGGAGGCCGTGGCCGAGATCGCCGAGGACTACGCCTTCGACGAGATCCGCATCAGCCACGAGCAGAACATCATCCTGCCGCATGTGGCGCTGGCCGACCTCGAAGCCGTCTATCGCGGGCTGGTGGCGACGGGGCTGGCGACCGCGAATGCGGGGCTGATCACCGACATCATCGCCTGTCCCGGCCTCGACTATTGCGCGCTGGCGAACGCCCGCTCCATTCCGGTGGCGCAGGAGATTTCGACACGCTTCGGCGATCCCGAACGGCAGGCCGATATCGGCGAGCTGAAGATCAAGATCTCCGGCTGCATCAATGCCTGCGGCCACCACCATGTCGGCCATATCGGTCTTCTCGGCGTCGAGAAGAAGGGCGCCGAGCTCTACCAGATCACGCTGGGCGGCTCCGGCGACGAGACGACCTCGATCGGCGAGATCATCGGGCGCGGTTTCGAGCCGGAAAAGGTGACGGATGCGGTGGAGACGATCGTCGATACCTATCTTGGCCTGCGGCTGTCGAAGGAGGAAACCTTCCTCGCCGCCTATCGCCGCGTGGGCCCGCAGCCCTTCAAGGATGCGCTGTACGGCGCCAAGGAACAGGAAGCCGCCTGAGATGACGCAGATCTGGAAGACGACCGGCTTCGTGACCGACGACCCCTGGGTGATCGAAACGGAGGGGAGCGAGACCGACGAGACGCAGGCGGGCTCCAACGAGCGGGCGATCCACGGGCTGACGACCTTCATCGAGAAGGCGGAGGCCGGCGAGACCGGGCTCGGCGTGCTGGTGAACCCGGCCGACGACGTGGCGCGGCTGCAGCCCTATCTCGACCGCATCGCGCTCGTCGCTGTGGCGTTTCCAGCCTTCAACGACGGGCGGGCGTTCAGCCATGCCTCGCTGCTGCGCGCGCGGCTGAAATTCGACGGCGAGATCCGGGCGATCGGCGACGTGCTGATCGACCAGGTGCCGCTGATGCTGCGCTGTGGCATCGACAGTTTTGCCGTGACGAACCCGACGGCGCTGAAGCGGCTCGGGGAAGGGCGGCTGCCGGGCATCGAGCAGCACTACCAGCCGACGGCGCGGCCCGCGTCTGACGCCGGCTCCTACAGCTGGCGCCGGGTTTCCTGACCGTCCTTTCCTGGCAGTCCGGGCGGGCCAGGGGTCCTGGCGCTCCTGATCCCCTCGGGCTTGCCAATCTTCTGCGCCAATCTCCTGCGCCAATCTCCCACGGGGGCAATTTTTGAAACGGAATTGCTTTCCTTGGGCGCCGGTTTGGAATATTCCGCGCATGAAAACCTGAGAGGCGCTGTCAGCCTTTCGCTCGCTCCCGTCGACGGGCTTCGGCTCGCCGCACCCCATGAGGATGAGACGCACAGATGAATGCTCCGGCCAAGACCGAGGATTTCGCCGCGACCGTACCGGCCGGCGTGTTTGCCGAGACCGTGACCAGTGTCACGCATTACACCGACCGGCTGTTCCGCTTCCGCATGACCCGGCCTGCGGGCTTCCGCTTCCGCTCCGGCGAGTTCGCCATGATCGGCCTGATGGTCGAGGGCAAGCCGGTCTACCGCGCCTATTCGATCGCCAGCCCCGCCTGGGACGAGGAACTGGAGTTCTTCTCGATCAAGGTGCCGGACGGGCCGCTGACCTCGCATCTCCAGGCGATTCAGCCCGGCGACCAGGTGCTGATGCGCAAGAAGCCGACGGGCACGCTGGTGCTGGACGCGCTGACGCCCGGCAAGCGGCTCTACATGTTTTCGACCGGCACCGGCGTTGCGCCCTTTGCCAGCCTGATCCGCGATCCGGAAACCTTCGAGAAGTTCGACGAGGTCATCCTGACCCATACGACGCGCGATGTGGCGGAGCTGAAATACGGCTTCGACCTGATCGAGGAAATCCGCAACCATGAATTCCTGGCCGACGTGGTCGGCGAGAAATTGCGCCACTATGCGACGGCGACGCGCGAGGATTTTCCGTTCCGCGGCCGCATCACCGACCTCATCCGCAACGGCAAGCTCTTTACCGACCTCGGCGTGCCCGCCTTCGATCCGGCGATCGACCGCGGCATGATCTGCGGCTCGACGGAGATGCTGAAGGAAACCAAGCTGCTGCTCGAAGAGGCCGGTTTGAGCGAAGGCGCGAACAACAAGCCGGGCGAGTTCGTGATCGAACGGGCGTTCGTCGGATAAGGCAGTTCGTTTTGTGAAAAGTTTGAGGCCGGAGGGATACGTCCCTCCGGCCTTTTTCGTGTCAGACGATGAAGTATTCGGAACGGAAGGTCACGGCATCGTCGAAGGCGATGGTGAAATCGGCGGTGCCGTCGCCGTTGGTGTCGCCATAGACGAAGGACGAGGTCGACAGGGTGACGTAGCGCAGCTGGCCGGCCGTGTTCGAGAAGGCGGCGCCGCCGATGAGGCTGAAGTGCTGGACGCCGCCGATGACGAGATTGGAATCGATGCCCGAGACGTCGATCCGGTCGCCCGAGGTGCCGGAAAAGTCGGTGATCAGGTCCCGCGCGGAGGAGGACGGACCGGACTCCTGCGTGGCGGCATAGACGAAGGTGTCCGCCCCGGCGCCGCCGGTCAGCGTGTCCAGCCCGGCACCGCCGATGAGGCGGTCGTTGCCGTTGCCGCCATTGAGGCTATCGCGACCATTGCCGCCGATCAGGATGTTTGCGCCGGTGTCGCCGGTCAGCTGGTCGTCGAAGGCCGATCCGATCAGCCCCGAGATCGACGCATAGGTGTCGCCGGCCGCAAAGCCGGTGTTTGCAGAGGCTTTGCCGAGATTGGCGATGACGCCGGCGGTGGCATCCTCGTAGGAGGCGAGATCGGTGCCGGCGCCGCCATAGAGCTTGTCGGCGCCGGCCCCTCCGATGAGCGTGTCGTTGCCGCTGTCGCCCGACAGCACGTCCCGGCCGGCGCCGCCGCGCAGCGTGTTGGCGGAGGCATTGCCGGCGAGGAGATCGTCGAAGGCCGAGCCGGTGAGGTGCTCGATGGAGCCGTAGATATCGCCCGCGGCAAAGCCGGTGTTGCGCGACGCGTTCAACAGGTTGGCCGTGACGCCGGCGGTCGCATCTTCGTAAGAGGCGGTATCCGAGCCGCCATTGCCGTTCAGCCTGTCGGCGCCGATGCCGCCGATCAGCACGTCGCTGCCACCGCCGCCCGACAGGGTGTCGTTGCCGGCGCCGCCCTTCAGCACGTTGGCGGCGGCGTCGCCGATCAGGCTGTCGGCGTAGGCCGAGCCTGTGAGGTTCTCGATCGACACATAGACATCGCCGGCGGCGATGCCCGTGTTGAGCGAGGACTGCGTCAGGTTTGCCAGCACGCCGGCCTTGGCGTCCTCATAGGAGGCGGTATCCGTGCCGCTGCCGCCATCGAGCGTATCGGTGCCGATGCCGCCGACGAGGATGTCGTTGCCGGTCAATCCGAAGAGCTTGTCGTTGCCGGCGTTTCCGAACAGCTTGTTCTGGACCTGATTGCCGACGATCCGGTCGTTGCCGGAACCGCCGAGCACGTTTTCGATCAGCGACGCCGTGTTGTTCTTGTAGAGCAGCGCATTGAAGATGTTGCCGCGGGCGTGCCCATTGTTCGGGCCGCCGCCGAGATCGGCGGTCTGGCCGGTGCTGAAGAGCGAATATTTGCCGGGCTGCAGGTCGATCGACAGGGCGGTCTTGTAGGCGGAGAGGTCGAACGTATCGGTGCCGCCGCCATCCCAGATGGTTGCGAAGATCCTGTTGGCGCCGGGCGCGATGGTGACCACGCCGTCGATGATCGTCTGGCCGCTGTCGGGCGTCCAGCGATAGACCGTGTTGCCGTTCATGACGGTGTAATCCGCGCCGTACATGGCCTGGAGGGCGGCGATGTCGAGCGACATGAAGCTTTGCGGCGCATCGTTGAGCCCGTAGCTGTAGCCCGTCAGCGGTGCGCCGATATAGGCGCGGTACGTCATGATGCTGTATTCGACGCTGTCGACATTGGACGGAAGGGCGGCATCCTCATGGCCGTGCTTCAGGCCGAGGGCGTGGCCGATCTCGTGCCCCATCGTGTGCCAGGCATAGGTGCCGATCTTGGGCGAGCGATAGTCGTATTCCGTGCCGGCATAGGCCGTGCCGAACCAGACGTCGCCCGCTGAGTCATAGTTTCCGGGATAGAAGGCGTAGGCGGTGGGGTCGGCCGTCGGGGATTCGGCAAAGCGCAGCGTCGCATTCGTCGCCGATCCCGCTATAAATTTCAGGAGCGTGAAGCCTTCGACCGAGAAGCCATCATTGGCCGCCGGTCCGGAGGATTGCTCCAGGAAGAACAGGGCCGCCTTCTGCTGCGCCAGCGACACCGGAGCGACATCCCTATATGTCCCGCTTGTATAGGTATAGGCCGACGTGGTGGTCGGGAAGGCATAGGTCAGCGTCGCCGCATTCCAGGCATTGCCCGAGAGCAACCCGTCGATCAGGGGATTGCCGGTGTTGGCGATCAATTTGGAGGGGGTATACAATCCGGTCATGACGCTGTGCCTTGGAGAAAAACGGGCGTTCGAACGCGGTCCGTTTCCGTCGGACAGACCATGCTTGATAAGCGGTACAGGGTGGCTCTTTGGGGGTCAAGGTGGCGTCTGCAACTTGGGTTAAGGACGTGCAACCACACTTTGCGGCGGATGCGATTTCGGTGACCGGCCGCAGACGCAAAAACCATTTAAGAGAGAATCGGCCAAGACAAACCGGCCAAGAAAAACCCTCCGGGGAAGGCGGGTTCACCGGAGGGTCTGGTTTGGTCCTTGCGATCCGGCCTGCGGCCGAAGGGGATCTAGTGCAGGATCTGGCTGAGGAACAGCTTGGTGCGCTCGTGCTGCGGATTGTCGAAGAATTCGGCGGGCGCGTTCTGTTCGACGATCTGGCCCTGGTCCATGAAGATGACGCGGTTGGCGACCTGGCGGGCGAAGCCCATTTCGTGGGTGACGCAGAGCATGGTCATGCCTTCCTCGGCAAGGCTCACCATGGTGTCGAGCACTTCCTTGACCATTTCCGGATCGAGCGCCGAGGTCGGCTCGTCGAAGAGCAGGATTTTTGGCTTCATGCAGAGCGCCCGGGCGATGGCGACGCGCTGCTGCTGGCCGCCCGAGAGCTGGCCCGGATATTTGTTGGCCTGCTCGGGGATCTTGACGCGCTGCAGATAGTGCATCGCGATCTCTTCGGCCTGCTTCTTTGGCATCTTGCGGACCCAGATGGGGGCCAGCGTGCAGTTTTCGAGAATCGTCAGATGCGGGAAGAGGTTGAAGTGCTGGAACACCATGCCGACCTCGCGGCGCACCTCGTCGATCTTCTTCAGATCGTTGGTAAGCTCGATGCCGTCGACGACGATCGTGCCCTTCTGGTGTTCCTCCAGACGGTTGATGCAGCGGATCATCGTCGACTTGCCGGAGCCCGAGGGGCCGGCGATGACGATGCGCTCGCCGCGCATGACCTTCAGGTTGATGTCGCGCAGCACGTGGAAATCCCCGTACCACTTGTTCATGCCGACGATCTCGATGGCGACGTCGGTGGACGAAACAGTCAAATTCTGGGCGGCTGCAGCCATGGTCAATCCCCTGATTATCGTTTGTGGCCGGTGTCGAGGCGACGCTCGACGAAGGCGGAATAGCGTGACATGCCGAAGCAGAAGATCCAGAAGACGAACCCTGCAAAGACGAGGCCCGTCATCGGCGTGACCGGCGTGCTCCAGGCGCTGTCGCCGAAACTGGCCTTCACGATGCCGAGCAGGTCGTACATCGAGATGATGGTGACGAGCGAGGTATCCTTGAACAGGCCGATGAAGGTGTTGACGATGCCGGGAATGACCAGCTTGATCGCCTGCGGCAGGATGATGAAGGCCGTCTTGGTGAAATAGTTGAGGCCGAGCGCGTCGGCCGCCTCGTATTGCCCCTTCGGAATGGCCTGGAGGCCGCCGCGGATCACCTCGGCCATATAGGCGGCGGCGAAGATGGAGACCCCGACCAACGCTCGCAGGAACTTGTCGAAATTGGTGCCGGGCGGCAGGAACAGCGGCAGAAGGACGCTGGCCATGAACAGCACGGTGATCAGCGGAACGCCGCGGATGAGCTCGATGAAGAAGACGCAGGCGGTCTTGATGATCGGCATTTCCGAGCGCCGTCCGAGCGCCAGCACGATGCCGAGCGGCAGCGAGACGGCGATGCCGACGAAGGACAGGATGAGCGTGACCATGAGCCCGCCCCAGAGTGAGGTCTCGACATAGGACAGGCCGAACCAGCCGCCGAGCAACAGCACATAGGCGATGATCGGCATGACGATGAGGAGCAGGATGGCGTTCAGCCCCTTGCGCGGCGCCTTCGGCATCAGGAAGGGGATGAGCAGCGCGACGGCGAGGGCGAGCACCGCGAGCGGCCGCCACAGTTCTGCGCGCGGATAGGAGCCGAACATGAACTGCACGAAGCGGTCGTTGACATAGGCCCAGCAGGCACCGCTCCAGCCATCCGGCTGGATGCCGCCCTGGACGGTCGTGGTGCAGACCGAGCGGTCGGCGCCCGTCCAGACGGCCTGGACGAACAGCCAGTTCAGCGCGCCGGGCAGGTACCAGACGACGGCGAGAAGGGCGACGAGCGACAGGACGCTGTCGGTCGGGGTGGCGAACAGGTTCTTGCGCAGCCAGCCGACAGCCGAGGCGTCGGAGGTGGGCGGCTTTTCCTGCGGGAGGACGTCGCGGCGGACGTAGGCGATATCAGCGGCCATATCAGCGCTCCACCAATGCCATGCGGGCGTTGAACCAGTTCATGAACAGCGACGTGATCAGACTGATCGAGACGTAGATCAGCATCCAGATCGAGATGATCTCGATCGAGCGCCCCGTCTGGTTGAGGATCGTGTTGCCGACGGCCACGAGATCGTAGAAGCCGACGGCGACGGCGAGCGAGGAGTTCTTGATCAGGTTGAGGTACTGCGAGGTGAGCGGCGGGATGATGATCCGCATGGCCTGGGGCAGGACGACAAGGCGGGTCGCAAGGTTCGAGCGCAGGCCGAGGGCGTAGGACGCCTCGGTCTGGCCGGAGGCGACGCCGCGGATGCCGGCGCGGACGATCTCGGCGATGAAGGCGGCCGTGTAGAACGAGAGCGACAGGTAGAGCGACAGGAACTCGGGACCGACGACCATGCCGCCGCGCATGTTGAAGGAGCCGGGAATGGGATAATCGAGCGTCATCGGCATGCCGAGCGCGAAGAACACGACGAGCGGCAGCGCGACGATCAGCCCCAGATTGACGAGGAGCACGGGCGGGCGGTTGCCGGTCTTCAGCTGGTGGGCGCCGGCCCAGCGCGTGAAGGCGATGGCCGCGACGACGCCGAGCGCGAAGGCGGCGGCGACGTATACGAAGGTTTCGCCGGGAACGGGCGCCGGGAAATAGATGCCGCGGTTGCTGACGAAGAA
Organism: Rhizobium sp. PP-F2F-G48; assembly: GCF_004342335.1. Lineage (NCBI taxonomy): Bacteria > Pseudomonadati > Pseudomonadota > Alphaproteobacteria > Hyphomicrobiales > Rhizobiaceae > Rhizobium > Rhizobium sp. PP-F2F-G48. Next base: position 784,959 of record NZ_SLVH01000001.1, read on the forward strand.
GAAGGCGTCCGGATTGTCCTTCACATGCTGGAAGATGGTGCGGACGTTCGGCAGCAGCGCGAGCACGCCGAGATACCAGAAGAAGATGACCAGCAGCGGCGGGATGTTGCGGAACACCTCGACATAGACGGTGCAGAGTTTGGCGATCAGCCAGTTCTTCGACAGGCGGCCGATGCCGACGAGAAGACCGACGATCGTGGCCGTGATGATGCCCCAGAAGGCGACGAGCAGGGTGTTGAGGAGGCCGACCTGCAGGGCGCGGAAATAGATCGAGTCCGGCGAATAGGCGATCAGCGTCTGGCCGATGTCGAAGCCGGCGCGGCTGTTGAGGAAGCCGAAGCCCGTGGACATGCCGTTGCGCGCGAGGTTGGCCGCGACGTTGTGGGCGGCATAATAGACCGCGCTGCCGACGATGAGCACGGTCGCGATCTGGAAGAGAATGCTTCGGAAAGCCGGATTATAAATCAGCGACACCGACGGTCGGTGTTCGCCGCCCTCGGTGCGGACGTCGTTTGCAGCCATTCACTTGTCCCCTGTCGGTCACCCTTTTTTCCGGGTGTTCAAGACGTTGAGGAAGAGGCGGGCCGGCCGCGGTGGACGCGGCCCGCCTCTTCTGTGCGTGTGGTTTAGCGGATCGGCGGTGCGTATTGCAGGCCGCCCTTGTTCCACAGGGCGTTCAGGCCGCGCTCGATCTTGAGCGGGGAGCCCTTGCCGACATTGCGTTCGAAGACTTCGCCGTAATTGCCGACGGCCTTGATGACCTGGACGGCCCAGTCGTTGGGCAGGCCGAGATCGGCGCCGATGGTGTTGTTGGCTTCTTCACCGAGGAAACGCTTGATGTCGGGGTTTTCGGTCTTTTTCATCTCCTCGACATTGGCCTGGGTGATGCCGAACTCTTCCGCCGTGATCATGGCGTAGTGCGTGAAGGACACCACGTCGAACCACTTCGAATCGTTCTGGCGAACGGCCGGGCCGAGCGGCTCCTTGGAGATGATTTCCGGGAGAACGACGTGATCGTCCGGATTGGCCATCTTCAGGCGGATCGAATAGAGGCCCGACTGGTCGGTGGTGTAGACGTCGCAACGGCCGGCATTGTAGGCGGCGTCGGCTTCGTCCTGCGCTTCGAACACGACGGGCTTGAATTCCATCTTGTTGGCGCGGAAGTAGTCGGCGAGGTTGAGCTCGGTCGTGGTGCCCGACTGGACGCAGACGGACGCGCCGTTCAGCTCCAGAGCCGACTTCACGCCGAGTTCCTTCTTCACCATGAAGCCCTGGCCGTCATAGTAGTTGATGGCGCGGAAATCGAAGCCGAGCTGGCTGTCGCGGCTGGCGCTCCAGGTCGTGTTGCGGGCGAGCATGTCGATTTCGCCCGACTGCAGGGCCGGGAAACGGTCCTTGGCGGAGAGGGGGGTGAACTTGACCTTGGTCGCATCGCCGAAGACGGCGGCGGCAACGCCCTTGCACAGGTCGGCGTCGAGGCCGGTCCAGTTGCCGGAGGAATCCTGGGCACCGAAGCCCGCGAGGTTGGATCCGTTCACGCCGCACTGCACGAAGCCCTTGGCCTTCACGTCATCGAGCGTTCCGGCGGAGGCTGCGTGGGCGCCGAAGCCCAGGACCGCAGCGCCGATCACGATCGGGAGAATTCTTGTTGCCATTCTTGAGACCCTTTTTCTGTTTTTCTGTCGCCCTCATCCCGGCGTCCTTTTGAGACGAACCGGAAGAAGCGCCCCCGCCACCCTCCTGGCGCGAGTGGGGCTATCTCATTCGTAAAAGTCGGACGGGTCAAGTGACGTTGCCGAAATTCTAGGCCATTTCAACATTATCGGCGGGCCTGCTTATTTTATCTGCCGATACGGATGACGAGTGCAAAGTGTTGGCGAAAAATGAGGCAGAAGCGCCCGTAAGCCCTTTCTGACTGACGATCCGGGCTTGACCTTTGGCGCGAAGCCGACCGACAAGAAGCGCGACGCGCGTGGCGGACGGTCGGCCCGGGACGGGTCAATAAGACGGCGACAGACAAGGATGTGAGATGAGCGACGACAAGGATTTTCTGGCAGGTGCCGGCGTCAACACGCGGCTGGCGCATACGGGCAACGCGCCGTCGGACTATCACGGTTTCGTCAATCCGCCGGTCGTTCGGGCGTCCACCGTCCTCTTCCCCGATGCGCGGACGATGGAGACGCGGGCGCAGAAATACACCTATGGCACGCGCGGCACGCCGACGACGGATGCGCTCTGCGCGGCCATCGACGCGCTGGAGGGATCGGCGGGGACGATCCTCGTGCCGAGCGGGCTTGCCGCCGTCACCGTTCCCTTCCTCGCCTTTCTCTCCTCGGGCGACCATGCGCTGATCGTCGACAGCGTCTATTTCCCGACGCGGCATTTCTGCGACACGATGCTGAAGCGGATGGGCGTGGAGGTCGAATATTACGATCCCGCCATCGGCGCCGGGATCGCGGCCCTGATGCGACCGAACACGCGGCTGGTGCATACGGAGGCGCCGGGGTCGAACACGTTCGAGATGCAGGATATCGGCGCGATCGCCCGGGCCGCGCACCGGCAGGACTGCGTCGTCACCATGGACAATACCTGGGCGACGCCGCTCTATTTCAAGCCGCTCGACCACGGCGTCGACATCTCGATCCATGCGGCGACGAAATATCCGAGCGGGCATTCCGACATTCTGATGGGCACGGTGTCGGCCAATGGCAAGCACTGGGAGCAGCTGCACGAGGCGACGATCACGCTCGGCATCTGCGGCTCGCCGGACGACAGCTACCAGATCCTGCGCGGCCTGCGGACGATGGGCGTGCGGCTGGAGCGGCACCAGGAGAGCGCGCTCAATCTCGCCCGCTGGCTGGATGAACACGAGGACGTGGCGCGGGTGCTGCATCCGGCGCTGCCGAGCTTTCCGGGGCACGATCTCTGGAAGCGCGATTTTACCGGGGCGAGCGGCATCTTCTCCATCGTTCTGAAGGTGCCCGATCCGGCGCAGGCGAAGGCGCGGGCGCATGCCTTTCTCGATGCGCTGTCCTTCTTCGGGCTCGGCTATTCCTGGGGCGGCTACGAGAGCCTTGCGCTCGTCGTCGGATTGTCGGACCGGAGGATCTGCAAGCAGCCCGCCGAGGGGCCGGTCATCCGGCTGCAGATCGGGCTCGAGGATGTGCCGGATCTCCGGCGCGACCTCGAAGCCGGGTTCGCGGCGGCTGCGGCCGTGACGCGCTGAGCACGGTCAGACGCTAGGCGCCGGGGAGGCGATGGGCGTAGAGCCAGTCGAAATCCTCGGCCAGACGCTCCGGCGGGCGCAGCGAGAGAACGAGATTGCGGCCGAGACGGAGCGGGCCGGCGGCGTGGTAGGCGAAGCGGTTGAAGGCGCCGCGGGCGCGTACGCGCTCGATGCGGGGTTTTCGCAAGGCGACGAAGGTTTCGAGCGCTGTCTGAAGACGTCTCGTGCCGGAAAGAGTGTGGGCCAGGGCGTGGGCGAGTGTGTGCGCGAGCGCTGCGGCGTCCTCGATGGCCATGGCGGTGCCCTGGGCCGAGAACGGCATCATGGCATGGGCGGCGTCGCCGATGAGGATGCGGGTGCCGTCGTGCCAGTCCCCGTCGGCGACCTCGTAGAGCGGCCAGCGGCCGAGCGGGTCGGCCCGTTTCAACGCGTCGCGCAGAGCGGGGTTCCAGCCGCTCAGGAGAGCGGACACCGCGTCGCGGGCGGCGATGTCGCCGTCGGCCTGTTCGGCGCGGCCGCTGCCGATGGCGACAAGGTTGAGGCCGCCGCCTGCACCCATGGGATAGGCGACCAGATGGGCGTTGCGGCCGAGAAAGGCGGTGACGACGGTGGGGTCGAACGGGTGTGGCACGGGTCTTCCGGGCGGCACGGTCAAACGCCAGGCGACGTTGCCGGAGAAGCGCGCCGCGGGGAGGCCCATCGTGGCGCGGACGTTCGAGCGGACGCCGTCGGCACCGACGATGAGGTCCGGATGTCTCCCGGTGTGCCGGGCGATGGCTTCGGGCGTGGCGTCGGCGACGGGCGTGCCGAGATGCAGGCGGCAGAGCGGGTGGGCACGAACGGCGTCGGCCAACGCGCGCTGCAGATCGGCGCGTGAGACGACGGCATAGGGCGCGCCCCAGCGGTGTCGCGCGAAGCGGCCGGCGGGAACGGTCGCCACCCTGCGCAGGCTGCGCCCGTCGGCCAGGCGGATCTCGTCCGGTTCGAGCCAATGCGGCGCAAGTGCCTCGGTGAGGCCGAGGGCGGCGAGGATGCGGGTGGCGTTGGGGGAAAGCTGGAGACCGGCGCCGGCCGCATCGAGGCGGGGCGTGCGCTCCAGAATGTCGACGGCGATGCCCTTTGCCGCCAGCGCCAGCGCGGCGGTGAGGCCGGCCATGCCGGCACCCACGATCGCGACCGTCATCAAGGCATCTCTATCATCGGGCCGGGCATCGGAAGCGGGTGCGGAAGGGGGCATCCCGCCGGGACCGGATCAGGCCGCCTTCGTCTGGAACAGGCAGCCGGTCGGCCGGGTCTCGTCCATCTTCAGCGTGCCATTGTAGCGGAAGAGGGTCGAGCAGTAGGAGCAGACCTTTTCGTTGTCGTCGCCCATGTCGAGATAGATATGCGGATGATCGTAGGGCACGGAGGCGCCGGTGCACATGAATTCCTTGACGCCGACTTCGATCACCGCGTGACCGCCGTCGTTCTGGAAATGAGGAATACCGTGCCCGGCCATGTCGTTCTCCACTGTCTCGTCTGTCTGTCAGACTGTCTGTCTGGCGCGCGCTGCCGTATGGGCCGACGCGGGCGGTGTCGGCGCGGATATTAGGGAGGTTCGCGGCAAAAAGGTAGACGATTGCAGAGGGGAGGACGCGTTTTTTGCACGAGCGGGGTTTTTCCGCGTCGCGGCGGGCCGTAAAGGAGACGGACCCGCCTTTCAAGCGCGTCGCGATCTCCCGGATTTGCGCGCTGCACTTGGGGGTCTCGTTTACCGCCTGCTCCAGGAGCCGCTTCGATGGATCTGTCGCCGCCACCTTTCTCGACCTTTCGCCATCAGGGCCTCGACATCGCCTTTTTCGATGCCGGGAATCCTGACGGCGTCCCGGTTCTGCTGATCCATGGCTTTGCCTCGTCGGCCAATGTCAACTGGGTCTTTCCCGGCTGGCTGAAGACGCTGGGCGACGCCGGCTACCGGGTGATCGCGCTCGACAATCGCGGCCATGGCGCGAGCAGCAAGCCGACCGATCCGGCGCTCTATCACCCGCCAGCCATGGCCGGCGACGCCAGCGCGCTGCTGACGCATCTCGGGCTCGATTCGGCGCATGTCATGGGCTATTCGATGGGCGCGCGGGTGTCGGCTTTTCTGGCTCTCGCGGCGCCGGACCGGGTGCGCACGCTGGTGCTCGGGGGGCTGGGGATCGGCATGGTGACCGGCGTCGGCGACTGGGACCCGATTGCCGATGCGCTGCTGGCGCCCTCGGTCGACGATGTCACCCACGAGCGCGGGCGGATGTTCCGCCTGTTCGCCGACCAGACGAAGAGCGACCGGCAGGCGCTGGCCGCCTGCATCGCGACCTCGCGCGCGCTTCTGTCCCCTGCGGAGATGGGCCGGATCGCCGTTCCCACGCTGATCGGCGTGGGTACGAAGGACGACATCGCCGGCTCCGGACAGGCGCTGGCGGACCTCATGCCGCGGGCGGTCGCGATCGACATTCCCAACCGCGACCATATGCTGGCTGTCGGCGACCGGGTGTTCAAGAAGGCGGTGCTGGAATTTCTGGCCGACAACCCTTGAGCGCGAGACCCCTTGAGCGCGAGACCTGGGAGCAAACGGCCCGGACGCCGAGGCGGCGGGGCGTCCGGCGCGCAGCCCTTCCGGATCGGGTCTGCCCATTTCCGGGCGACCCCCATTTAAACTTGAGCCAAACTGCCCTATTGTCACAAGACTATGCTTGATAAGCCCTGCGGGCCGAGCCCAGCAGGACTATAGGCAGGCCCTGGGAATACAGACGGTCGGCAAGAGCGGCCGTGAAGGAGTGCGACATGGTCGCCAGGACGGACATGATCATCGAGATGCGCGCGACCGAGACCGTCAAGACGATGGACCCGATCTGGGACAGCCTGCAGGACGAGGCGCGCCATGCCGCCGAGCATGAGCCGATGCTGGCGGCGTTCCTCTATTCCACGATCATCAACCAGCGCTCGCTGGAGGAAAGCGTGATCCACCGGATCGGCGAGCGTCTCGACCATGCGGATCTCGACGCGAGCCTCGTGCGGCAGGCCTTCCTCGACATGGCGGCGGACTGGCCGGACTGGGCGAGCATCCTGCGCGTCGACATCCAGGCCGTCTACGACCGCGACCCGGCCTGCACCCGCTTCATGGAGGTGATCCTCTATTTCAAGGGTTTCCACGCGATCCAGACGCACCGGCTGGCGCACTGGCTGCTGCTGCGCGGACGGCGCGATCTCGCGCTCTACCTGCAGAGCCGGTCGTCTTCGGTGTTCCAGACCGACATCAATCCCGGCGCGCGGATCGGCAAGGGCATCTTTCTCGATCATGCGACGGGGCTGGTCGTCGGCGAGACCGCTGTTATCGGCGACAATGTCTCGATCCTGCATGGGGTGACACTGGGCGGCACCGGCAAGGAAGGCAGCGACCGGCATCCGAAGATCGGCAACGGCGTGTTGATCGGCGCGGGCGCAAAGATTCTCGGCAATATCCATGTCGGCCAATGCTCGCGCGTCGCGGCCGGCTCGGTCGTGCTGAAACCGGTTCCGCCCAAGGTGACGGTGGCCGGCGTTCCCGCGCGGGTGGTCGGCGAGGCCGGCTGTTCGGAGCCGTCGCGCTCGATGGACCAGGTGCTGAAAAGCTTCGAGATCTGACGACGGCCGCTTTTTATCGGGAACCGGCGGGGCTCGCATGGCTTGTGGCGTGAGGCTGCCCATCTCCGTCGATGCAGGGTTTACACCCCTTGCGGCTTCATGAGAGAAGCGCCGCATCCCATTCCTGAAGCGCAACGCGATCCCACAGATTCGCGCCTTGTGCTTGAGGTCCCCGTTTTGCGGATGTCGTCATCGCAAAACCGCTGCGCACTGTTGCGCGACACGCTCTAGGAGACACGACTTGAAGCCTGAAGACATCAAGAAACTCGAAGCCTACTTCAAGCGCATTTTCAATCCGCAGATCGTCGTCAAGGCGCGTCCGAAGAAGGACGAGTCGGCCGAGGTCTATCTCGGCGACGAATTTCTCGGCGTGGTGTTTCGCGACGAGGAAGACGGGGAGCTGTCCTTCAGTTTCTCCATGGCGATCCTCGACATCGATCTCTGAAGAATTCGCCGCAACCGGCTGAATTGTTTTCTCTTTTGCCCGGCTGGATTTTGCCCGCCGGGCTTTTTCGTGTCAGGCGCTGTGCTTTAGCGATCACGAAATGTTGCACTGCACTATCGATTCTTGACTTTATTGTGCAGTGCAACTAATATGGCTTCATCGAAACCCATTTGGAGGAATGCCCATGTTCAACTTTTCCGATAACGCGTTTGCCGGCAAGGACGTCCTGGAAACGATGACGAAGAACTATGCCGCGATGACCAAGGGTTTTCAGGCGATCGCCCTGGAAGCCACCGAGTACTCGAAGAAGAACTTCGAGGACAGCATCGCGCATATGCAGAAGCTGACCGGCGTTCGCAGCATCGAAGCGGCCGTCGAGCTGCAGACCTCGTTCCTGAAGTCCTCCTATGAGGGCTACGTCTCGGAAGCCACCAAGATCGGCAGCATGGTCACCGACCTCGCCAAGGACAGCTACAAGTCCTACGAAGCGCCGCTGGCACAGGCTGCCAATGCCGTGCAGACGGCCACCAAGTCGGCCGCCTCGGCTGCAAAGTCCGTCGCCGCCTGATCGGCCAAACCAGAGGGCGCAAGCCCATCGATCCAGTCGAAGCCGGCTGCGGGGTGCCGCGGCCGGCTTTTTCGTGTCCGGTTCACCCCGCCCTGTGCCGCGACGCCCGCTCTGCCGCCATCCGCGCCGCGCAGAGGCGAGGGACGCGTACCGAGCCGGGTGCCGCGCCGGGTGTCGAGCTCGCCGCCGCCCGCGTCGTTGCGGCAAAAACCATCAAACTTGAGCGCGCGGTTCGAATATCGTTGCAGTCCAACGGAACGGGCTTAAAATCGCCGAACGACACACTATCTGTTGTGTCATGGAATGGTCGCAATGGGCTCCCAAGCTTTGCGATCCGACGAGGGAATGAAGACGAATGATCGCTCTGCCGATCCGGATGGCCAGGGGTGACGAGGGGAACGGCGATTCCAATCGCGGCACCTCGGTCATCACCCGGACGAAGACACAGACCAAGAAGCCGAGCCTGTACCGCGTGCTGCTTCTCAATGACGACTATACGCCGATGGAGTTCGTCATCCACGTGCTGGAGCGTTTCTTCCAGAAGGATCACGAGGCGGCGACACTGATCATGCTGAGTGTCCACAAACACGGCGTCGGGGAATGCGGCGTCTTCACCTATGAAGTAGCCGAAACCAAAGTGACGCAGGTGATGGATTTCGCCCGCCAGCATCAGCACCCGCTGCAATGCGTCATGGAAAAGAAATGAGGATCCGACGTGCCAACATTTTCGACAAGCCTTGAAAAGGCGCTGCACCAGGCTCTCACGCTGGCCAACGAGCGCCACCACGAATATGCGACCCTCGAACACCTGCTGCTGGCGTTGATCGACGACGGCGATGCGGCCGCCGTCATGGGCGCCTGCAACGTCAATCTCGATGCCCTGCGCAAGACGGTGTCCGACTATGTCGACAACGAACTCGGCAACCTGATCACGGGCTATGACGAGGACTCGAAGCCGACCGCCGGCTTCCAGCGCGTCATCCAGCGCGCCGTCATCCATGTGCAGTCGTCCGGCCGCGAGGAAGTGACGGGCGCCAACGTGCTCGTCGCCATCTTCGCCGAGCGCGAAAGCCATGCGGCCTATTTCCTGCAGGAGCAGGAGATGACGCGCTACGACGCGGTCAACTTCATCAGCCACGGCATCGGCAAGCGGCCGGGCTCCTCGGAAACGCGCACGCCGCGCGGCACCGACGAGACCGACGAGGCGCCGAAGGCGGCGCGCGACCAGGACGAGGGCGGCGGACCGAAGAAGGCGCAGGACGCGCTGACCGCCTATTGCGTCAACCTCAACGAGAAGGCCAAGGTCGGCAAGATCGACCCGCTGATCGGCCGTCACACCGAGGTCAACCGCACGATCCAGGTTCTGTGCCGTCGCTCCAAGAACAACCCGCTCTATGTGGGCGATCCGGGCGTCGGCAAGACGGCGATCGCCGAGGGCCTCGCCAAGCGCATCGTCGAGAAGAAGGTGCCGGAAGCGTTGCAGGACGCGACGATCTTCTCGCTCGACATGGGTACGCTCTTGGCCGGCACCCGCTATCGCGGCGACTTCGAGGAGCGCCTGAAGCAGGTCGTCAAGGAGCTCGAGGAGTATCCCGGCGCCGTGCTGTTCATCGACGAGATCCACACCGTCATCGGTGCCGGGGCGACGTCGGGCGGCGCGATGGATGCGTCGAACCTTTTGAAGCCGGCTCTGTCCTCGGGCGCGATCCGCTGCATCGGCTCGACCACCTACAAGGAATATCGCCAGTTCTTCGAGAAGGACCGGGCGCTGGTGCGCCGCTTCCAGAAGATCGATGTGGTGGAGCCGACGATCGACGACACGATCGAGATCATGAAGGGCCTGAAGCCTTATTTCGAGGACTATCACAAGCTGAAATACTCGAACGAGGCGATCAAGTCGGCCGTCGAGCTTTCGGCCCGCTACATCAACGACCGCAAGCTGCCCGACAAGGCGATCGACGTGATCGACGAGACCGGTGCGGCCCAGATGCTGCTGCCGCTGAACAAGCGCCGCAAGCTGATCACCGAGAAGGAAATCGAGGCGACCATCGCGACGATGGCCCGCATTCCGCCGAAAACCGTATCGAAGGACGACGAGACCGTTCTCGCCAACCTCGAAAAGGAACTACGCTCGGTCGTCTACGGTCAGGATCTCGCCATCGAGGCGCTGTCGTCGGCCATCAAGCTGGCGCGGGCGGGTCTGCGCGAGCCCAACAAGCCGATCGGCTCCTATGTCTTCTCCGGCCCGACCGGCGTCGGCAAGACCGAAGTGGCGAAACAGCTGGCGGCCTCGCTCGGCGTGGAACTGCTGCGCTTCGACATGTCGGAATATATGGAACGCCACACGGTCTCGCGGCTGCTCGGCGCACCTCCCGGCTATGTCGGCTTCGACCAGGGCGGTCTGTTGACCGATGGCATCGACCAGCATCCGCATTCGGTTCTGCTGCTCGACGAAATCGAGAAGGCGCATCCGGACCTGTTCAACATCCTGCTGCAGGTCATGGATCACGGTCAGCTGACGGACCATAACGGCAAGAAGATCGACTTCCGCAACGTCATCCTGATCATGACGACCAATGCGGGCGCGTCCGACATGGCCAAGGCCGCCTTCGGCTTCGGCTCGTCCAAGCGCGAGGGCGAGGATGTGGAGGCGCTGAACCGCCTGTTCACGCCCGAGTTCCGTAACCGTCTGGATGCGGTGATCCCGTTCGGCTCGCTGCCGACGCCGGTCATCCACCAGGTCGTGCAGAAGTTCGTGATGCAGCTGGAAACCCAGCTGTCGGAGCGCAATGTCACGTTCGACCTGCACGAGGACGCGATCGCCTGGCTCGCCGATAAGGGCTACGACGAGAAGATGGGCGCCCGCCCGCTGTCCCGCGTGATCCAGGAGCACATCAAGAAGCCGCTCGCCGAGGAGATCCTGTTCGGCAAGCTCAAGAAGGGCGGCGTCGTCAAGGTGACGGTCGGTCCGAAGGCCGACGGCAAGACGGGTCTCGTGCTCGAGACCATCTCGGAAACGGCCCGCATCAAGCCGAAGGCCGAGGTGGAGCAGAAGCCCCGCAAGCCGGCCAGACCGGCCAAGGCGGCGAAAGCCGAGATGGAAACCGTGGGCGCCGACACAGGACCGAAGCCGAAGAAGGCGAAGGCCGAGGACGCCGACACGACGGCTGCGACCAACCCGGCAACCGACGCGCCCCGCAAGGGCCGGACGGTGCCGAAGGTGCCGCGGACGTAAAGACGACGCGCTTTGCGTGTTGGAATGCCGGGCCTCGTGCCCGGCATTTTTGTGTTCGGGTGTCTTCGTATCGGAGTGTCGGTGGGGGCGGCCGGAACAGCTGGAGACGGGAGATGGAGATGGGGTGGGGATAAGGCCGACGGGACACGGGGGCTCCGGTGGTCAGTCGGCGTTGCTCACCTCACGTACGGCCGACCGGTTTGATCGGGCCCGTATCGCCCGTCCTGGACCATTCCGTCAGCAGGAAGGCCAAGAGGCCGGCGAGGGTGAGGGCGGTGGCGAGGGAGAAAAGCGTTCCTGCGTAGAAGTGGCCGAAGAGCGTGGCGAAGAGGGCGGAGACGAGGCTGGAGCCGGAGGCGATGAGGGCGGCGCCGAGGCCGGCCATATTGGCGAGCGAGCGCATGGCCATGGCGTTGAGATTGCCGAACAGGATGCCGATGGCGAAGAAGGCGGGGAAGGCGCAGGCGAGGAAGAGGGTGAGCGGCGGCTTGCCCGATGAGACGGCGCACGCCGCGAGCAGCGCCAGTCCGGCGGCGGTCAGGCCGGCATAGCCGGCGCGGGCCATGGTCTCCATGCCGAAACGGGGCACGCATCGCGCATTGACGAAGGAGGCGAGGCCGACGCCGAGCGCGAGCAGCGCGAAGTAGAGCGGAAAGGTCTCGGCGATGCCGTAAATGTCGAAGAAGAGATCGGCTGCGGTCGCGAGATAGAGAAGCTGCGCGCCGAAGACGAGGCCGGTGGCGACGATGAGGAGGCTCACGCGGCGCGCGGCGAGGATGCTGGCGGCATTCACAAGGAGCGTCCTCGGGCGCAGCGGGATGTGGCGGGCGGGGTGCAGCGTTTCGGGCTGGCGACGGATGAACCAGAAAGCCAGAAGGAGCGCGATGGCGAGGTAGGCGGCGAAGATCGCGCGCCAGCCGAACAGCGCCATCAGCCCCTGCGCCAGAAGCGGCGCCAGCATGGGCACGAGGATGAAGAGCGTGAACATGAAGGAGAGGATGCGCGCCATGGCATCGCCTTCGAACTGATCCCGGATCATTGCGCGCGTGGCGATCTTCGGGCCGGCCACGCCGATGCCCTGAAGGATGCGGCCGAGCACCAGCAGGGGAAGCGTGGTCGAGAGCATGGCGACGAGGGTGCCGAACGCATAGAGGCCGAGGCCGAGGAGGAGCGCCTTGCGACGACCGACGGCATCCGAAAGGGGCCCGAGGAAGAGTTCGCCGATGGCCATGCCGACGATGAACAGCGCGATCACGGACTGGGTGGAAAGCGGCGGCGCCTCGGCCATCTCCGCCCCGATCCGCCGCAGCGCCGGCAGGAGGCCATCGATGCTGAGCGCGGTCAGCGAGGTCAGGCCGGCGTAAAGGAGGATGCGCTCGCGCAGGCTGGTCATCGGGGTCCTTCGGCGCGGGAGGGCGGTGGTGGGTTGGCAGATCGGCAGATCGGCAGATCGGCAGATCGGCAGATCGTGCGGGGTGGGGCAGGCGGCTGTCAAGGTCGTCGCAGCGGCAAGTGTCGGATGCCGCTCTTGCGTCGATATTTTGCGAGCGACCACCCTTCCCGCCGTCATCCCGGGCGCGATCCGGGATCCAGCGACCTGACGTCGGTCCGGTCAGAGACGTCTCTTCATCTCCCGGACGTGAGATGGCTGGGTCCGGATCAAGCCCCGAATGACGGGGGGAGGATGGATTGCCCTCTTGACCTTGCCCTTTGCAGACAAAGCACTTTCCGCAGGCCCTTGTCATGGGAGCGCCGCACCGGACGACAGGGCAGAGGGCACATGGTTTTCCTTTCGGTGACGACGCCGCGTCGGCTGCGCGCTTCCGGCGTGCCGGGCCGTGTTGTCGATCGGGGATCTCCGGCAGGAATGGCTTGACGGGGGGTGGTCGTCGCGGCATCTGGTCGGGGTAGAGGTTCAGGCACTGGGTGCCGCCCCGTGGGGCGGGTGCGGGAAGGGTGGCGTGGCGTATTCGGCGGACAGGGACGGCGAGGGGACGGCGGGGTTCTGGTTCCTGAAGGGCATGCAGGGCATTTTCAGCCTGCCGGCGTCGATCCTGTTGATTTCCTTCGTCGGCTTTACCGCCTTTGCGCAGCAATCAGGCGTGCCGGTGGATCAGGCGGTGTTCATGACCGGGATCGTCTGGGCGCTGCCGGCCAAGCTCATTCTCGTCGGCTCGATCCAGTCCGGGGCCAATCTGTTTGCGGCCTTCGTGGCGGTGACGCTGTCGTCGATCCGTCTGATGCCGATGGTGGCGGCGTTGATCCCGGAGATCCGGGCGGAGAAGACGCGGACCTTCGTGCTGCTGATCGTCTCGCATCTCATCGCGGTGACGGCCTGGGTGATGGCGATGGAGCGCGTGCAGCATGTGCCGCGCCCGCACCGTGTCACCTATGTGCTCGGGCTCGGGATGACGCTGGTGATTGCCAACATGATCGTCGTCGGCACGCTTTACCAGTATGTGGCGGAGTTTCCGCCGATCGTGGCCGGGTGCCTGTTCTTCCTGACGCCGGTCTATTTCCTCGCCTCCATCTGGAGTTCGGGGCGGCATCCGGTCATCCACATCGCGCTGGTCGTCGGCCTGTTGCTCGGGCCGCTCGCGACGCTGTACGCGCCGGATTTCGACCTGCTTCTCTCCGGCATCGTCGGGGGGACGCTGGCCTGGGGGCTCGACGTGCTGCGCCGGCGGCGGCCGGGGGCCCAGGTATGAGGATGGGCCCGAGGGTGGGCCAGAGGAAGGGCCAGAGGAAGGGCCTGAGGAAAGGATGGGCATGAACTGGCAACCGGATGCCTGGGGCTATGTCTTCATCGCCATTGCCGGCTTTCTCGCGACCGATATCTGGCGCTGGCTCGGCGTCGTTGCCGGACGGCGGTTGCGCGAGGACTCCGAGGTTTTGAACTGGGTGCGGGCGGTGGCGACCGCGCTCGTGGCGGGCGTCGTCTCCAAGCTCATCGTTTTCCCCACAGGCGTTCTGGAAAGCTCGCCGCTCTGGTTGCGCGTCGGCTCGATCGCGGTCGGGGCGCTCGCCTTCTTTCTCGGCCGGCAGGTGCCCGCCATCGGCATCGTCTCCGCCATCGCCTTTCTGGGGGCGGGGCTCTATCTGCTGGGGTTCTAGCTTCGTCTGCACATCCGGACGGACCGGCGGGTTCCCGGACGGACCCTGATACGCGACGGACGGAGGCTCTTATGGCCAAGGACATTTCAGGCATGATCGACGGGCGGAGGCCGCGGGGCGAGGCGGGCGAGGGCGGCGTGCCCCAGTGCGATGCGTCACGGCGGCGGCCGGCGATGCTCTGCCTTCGCTGGCTCGTGCTGGCCGCGCTCGGGGTTCTGCTCGTCGTCGTCAATCCGCTGGCGGACCGGGCGGCGCAGTACAATCGCGATGTGACCATCGGCAGCACGGCGCTCTATGGTACGCTGCGGGTGATGAACTCGGTGATGAGCGTCGCCAAGGATGCGGACGTGACGGGCGGCGTCGGGGTCGCCTCGGTGACGGCGAGCCCGGGGCAGCTGCTGCAGCCGGTGACGAACACGATTGACCGCATGGCCGACCTCCTGTTCTGGCTGGCGATCGTCTCGGGCGTGCTGTCGACGCTGTTCCTGCCGGTCGCCAAGGTCGCGGCCATCGGCCTTGCCGGCGTCGCGCTGTTGCGCGCGGGCACGAGCCTGACGCGAAGGCCGTTGCCGGGCGCTGTCGAGCGGCTGGCGCGGGCGGTGCTGACGCTCTGCCTGCTCGGCGCCGTCGTGCTGCCGCTCTCCTATGCCGTCGCCTTCCACGCCGGCGCGCGGATGACGGACGATGCCTGGCAGGGCGCGACCGTGGTGTTCGACCGGATCAATGCGGATTACGACGCGGAGGCCGTGGGGCAGATCGATGCGCTCCGCGACAGCCAGGCGCCTGCCCTGCCGCAGGCCGCACCGGATACGAGCTTTCTCGGGCGGCTGGGATCGGCGGTCGATCAGTCGCAGTCGGCGATCTCGGGCACGGTATCGGCGGCCTCCGGTCTGGTGACCTCGCTGACGGAGGGCGTGGCGTCGAAGACCAAGGTGATCACAGACGGCATCGCCATCTCGTCCGATCTCTTCACCGCCTCGATCGCCATCGCTGTCTCCTACCTCGTGAAGATCCTCGTCATGCCCCTGCTGATCCTCGCCGCCGCGCTGTTCTTGATGCGGGCGGCGTTTCGGTAGGAGGAGAACGCCGTCCGGCGTCCATGGTGCGGCCCCGACTGGCTTGCCTCGATGCGGGTATACACCTAACATTCCGCTTCCCTCATCTGTTACGCGGCGTCAGGGTGCGATATTGAAAGAGCGATCCTTCAGCATTTCCGTCGATCACCTCCGCTGTCGTATCTCTCAGACGTTCCGGCTTGATGCGGCGGTGGAACGCGACAGGCAGGCGATTTGGGAGGGGCTGGTCGCTCGAAACCCTTCGGCCTTCGATGGCCCGATGCTGCGTCTTTCCGATTGCACGATCGATGCGGAGGGCTGGCTGGTCGTTTCGGGAGAAGCGACGTCGTTCTCGGCCTATGTGGCGACCCGACACCCCGGGTTCACGGAGGCGTATCCGCATGCCGCGCGCGCCGATCCGCTCGGGCTGACGGCGGTTGTCCTGACATCGGACGATCAGGTGATCGTGACGGTGCGCAGCCTCTCAGCCGACCAGAATCCCGGCGCGCTCTACCTTGTCGGCGGTTATGCGGAACCGGGGGACATTCCCGGTACGGTGGACCTCTTTCAGGACGTCGCGCGCGAGATCGACGAGGAACTCGCCGTCGGCGATCTTCGTCGGGCCGCATCCTATGCCATCGGCATCGCCTATGATCCGGTCTTCTGCCATCCCGAACTCTTCGTTCTCACGGTCAGCGGATCGACGGCTGCCGACATTCTCTCGACGTCCGCGGGCGCCCGGGATCGGGACGAGGCGGCGCAGATTTTCGCCTGTGCGCTCGACGCGTTTCTCCATGCGGACGGCCCGCTTGCAGACCGTCCGCTGACCTGGAGTTTTGTCGAGGCGCGGCGTTTCCTCAACGACCATCTCGCCCGGATGTCCGACTAGCGATCTTTTCCGGCAACGGTCCTTCGACCCGCTCACCCCAGCGCGGCGCGGAGTTTTTCGGCGTTGGCCTTCAGGATGTCCGGGTCTTCCATGGTGCCGGAATGGGCGCGCATGGGCTGGCCTTCGTGGCGGGGGATGATGTGGACGTGGAGGTGGAAGACGGACTGGCCGGCGGGGGCTTCGTTGAACTGCAGGATGGTGATGCCGTCGGCGGAAAAGGCCGTCTTCGAGGCGATGGCGACCTTCTGGACGGCGGCGATCAGCGCGGGCAGGGTGGCGGGGTCGGCGTCGAGGAGGTTGCGCGACGGGGATTTCGGCACGACGAGAGCGTGGCCGTTCGCCTGCGGCATGACGTCCATGAAGGCGATGACGGCATCGTCCTCGTAGACCGTGTGGGAGGGGATCTCGCCGCGCAGGATCTTGGCGAAGATGTTGTCGGTGTCGTATTGGGTCATGGCAGGTTCCTCATGAGGTTCAGCTGTCGGATTCGCCATCCTGCCGCTCGCCCTTCCGGAAAGGGCTGTGCTCGGTGAGGATGTCGCCCATGGCTTCCACGTCGAGGCGTTCGCGCTCGAGATAGTCGGCGACGGCGCGCTTGAGGCCGGGATGGGTGAAGTAATGGGCGGAATGGGTGGTGACGGGCAGGTAGCCGCGGGCGAGCTTGTGCTCCCCTTGCGCGCCGGCTTCCACCCGCTTCAGGCCGCGCGAGATGGCGAAATCGATGGCCTGGTGGTAGCAGACCTCGAAATGCAGGAAGGGGTGATCCTCGATCGCGCCCCAGTGGCGGCCGTAGAGCGCATCGCCGCCGATGAAATTGATGGCGCCGGCGATGTAGCGGCCCTCGCGCTTGGCCATGACCAGGAGGATATCCTCGGCCATGCGGTCCGATATCATCGAATAGAAGGCGCGGGTGAGGTAGGGCCGGCCCCATTTGCGGCTGCCGGTGTCCATGTAGAAACGGAAGAACTGGTCCCAGATCTCCTCGGTGAGGTCCGCGCCGGTCAGCCAGTCCACGGTGATGCCGTTTTCGAGCGCGGCCCGGCGCTCCTTCTTCAGCGCCTTGCGCTTGCGGGAGGCGAGGGTCTCGAGGAAATCGTCGTGGCTGCCATAGGTGTCATTGGTGAAATGGAACTGCTGGTCGGTGCGGTGCAGGAAGTCGGCATCTTCGAAGGTTGCGATCTCGGCCTCGGGCACGAAGGTGACGTGGGCGGAGGAGACCTTGTGGCGCCTGGCAAGCTCGGTGAGGCCGGTCGCCAGTGCCTGCTGCACGGCCTCGACCGCGAAAGGCTCCGACGTCGCCAGAAGGCGCGGGCCGGTGGCGGGGGTGAAGGGCACCGAGCTTTGCAGCTTCGGATAATAGCGTCCGCCTGCCCGCTCCAGCGCATCGGCCCAGCCGTGGTCGAAGACATATTCGCCCTGGCTGTGGTTCTTCAGGTAGCAGACCAGCGCGCCGGCCAGCGCGCCGTTGCCGTCTTCCATCAGAAGATGCTGCCCGAGCCAGCCGGTCTCGGCGGTGGCCGAGCCGGAGTCTTCGAGCGCCGAGAGATAGGCATGGGAGACGAACGGGTTGTAGGGCACGTCTGCCGTCGCGGACGCCCTCGTTGTGCCGATGAGCCGGTCCCAGGCGCTCTTGTCGATGTCCTTGAACGAGGTCTCGATGCGGATGCTGACATCGTCTGCCATGCGCTAGGCCACCAGGTCCCCGGTTGCGCGTGCGCGGGGCTCGAAACCCTCGAACGTCATCTGGTCGGCATGGCGAAACGTGTGGTCGGCGGCCTCCTCGTCGCGCACCGTCCAGGTGATCACGGTGCGGCCGCGATCGCGCTGCGCCGAGATGAAGGGGTTCGGCAGGTGGCCATAATGGTAGGAGATGAAATCGAGGCCGAGCGCCATGGCTTCCTCGTGCAGGGCGAAGTCTTCCGGCCGGGCGCCTTCGGCGGTGAGGCCGAGGGGGAAACGCGACTCAAGCGCCTTCAGGTCCTTCAGCAGCCAGTGGTCGAAGCTCATCAGGGCGACGGGGCCGTCATAGGTTTCGAGGATATCCACCACGGAATCGGCGAAGCCCCCGTCGTCGCCCTGGCGGCCCTTCAGTTCCAGCACCAGGGGAACGCGGCCCTTGACGAGGCGCAGGAGCTGGGAGAGCGAAGGGATGCGGTCGGCGGTGTTGCCGATCGAAAACAGGCCGAGTTCGCCGACGGTCTTGACCCGGATATCGCCCTCGACGCCGCAGAGGCGCTTCATGTCGTCATCGTGAAAGACGACCGGCACGCCGTCCGCCGTATATTGCAGGTCGCATTCGATGGCATAGCCGTGATCGATGGCGCGCTTGAAGGCAGAGACGGTGTTTTCCCAGATCGCATTGTTCATGTCGTGGTAGCCGCGATGGGCGACCGGCTGGGCCTTGAGAAAGGCCGTATCCTTCTGGGGACGCAGGGCCGGCATCGCCATCATGCGATCTCGATAACGGCGTCGATCTCGACGGCGGCATTGAAGGGCAGGCCGGCCATGCCGACGGCGGCGCGGGCGTGGACGCCGGCTTCGCCCAGAATGGTGACGATGAGGTTGGAGGCGCCGTTCATGACCAGGTGCTGCTCGGAAAAGCCCGGCGCGGAGGCGATGAAGCCGTTGAGCTTGACGATGCGGCGGATGCGGCCGAGATCGCCCTTGAGCGCGGCCTTGGCCTGGGCGAGCACGTTGATGGCGCAGAGTTCGGCGGCGCGCTGGGCGGCGGTGACATCGACATCGGCACCGACGAGACCGAGCACGGCGACCTTGCCGTTTTCCATCGGCAGCTGCCCGGAGATGTAGAGGTGCTGGCCGCTGATGACGAAGGGAACGTAGTTTGCGGCGGGTGCCGCGGCAACCGGCAGGGTAATGCCGAGCTGTTCGATGCGGGCTTCGATTTCTGCGGACATGGATGTCTCCGGACAATATTGTATTCTTATGGCGAATGCGTCATGCACGTCTTTCTTCGATGCGGGGATCGCGATCCCACGCCTCGCTTTCGACGCATGTTTCAATATAGCATCGCGCGTCGATCCAACAGGAGCTATTGGATGTTTCGTTCAGGCATGACCCGCGTCCTCGTCCTCTCCGCTGCGTTTTTCGGAACGATGGCGGTCGGGGTGGAGAACGCAGCGGCGAACATCCTGGTTCCGCACCGGGCGGTCTACGACCTGGAGCTCAAGGACTCGTCCGAGCGCTCCGGCATTTCCAGCATGTACGGCCGCATGGTCTACGAGTTCAACGGTTCGGCCTGCGACGGCTACACGGTGAGCTTCCGATTCGTGACCAAGGTGGATACGGGCGAGGACGTGCGGCTGACGGACCAGCAGACGACCACGTTCGAGGACCTGAAGAGCGGCAATTTCCGCTTTCTGACGCGCTCGTTCACCGACGAGAAGCTAGACAAGGAAGTGCGCGGAGCGGCCCACGACGCCAAGGACGGCGTGCGGGTGGACCTGACGGAACCGGACAAGCGCGAGGTGGACCTCGCCCACAGCCTGTTTCCGACCGAGCACATGCTGGAAGTGATCGACCGGGCGAAGCGCGGCGACAAGATCTTCGAATCGCGGATCTTCGACGGCTCCGACAGCGGCGACAAGACGCTGGTGACGACGACGCTGGTCGGCGCGCAGCACCAGCCGAACGCCAGCGACGAGGATGCCGACGTCGCCAAGGCGGGCGTGATGGCGCAAAAGCCCTTCTGGCCGGTGACGATCTCCTATTTCAACGACGAGGCGACAGGCGACGCCGTGCCGATCTACCGCATGGCCTTCAAGCTCTACGAAAACGGCATCACCCGCGACCTGACGATGGACTATGGCGACTTCGTGCTGAGCGGCAAGCTCGCCAATCTCGAAATGTTCAAGCAGGGCGGCGAGGGCAGCTGCAAGTAGGCGGCACGGGCCTCACGTCGGGGGCACAGGCCGTTGGGGGGCACAGGCCGTCGCGGGCATAAAACCGCGAAGATTGCGCCTTTTTCCTTGATATCCGTGGCGTGCCGCTGTATGGCGGGCCGCATTCCACACGTGGGGTTTGGGACGTTTCGGGAGACATCCGTTGCGTTCCGCCCGGTGGCAGGCTCATCCGAGCCTGCTGTTTTCCCCACGGAGGTTCAACCGGAAAAGGATAAACGGCATGGCATTGCCCGATTTCAGCATGCGCCAGCTTCTTGAAGCTGGTGTTCACTTCGGCCACCAGACTCACCGCTGGAACCCGAAGATGAAGCCCTACATCTTCGGCGAACGGTCCAACGTTCACATCATCGACCTGGCACAGACCGTGCCCATGCTGTCGCGCGCCCTTCAGGCCGTCAGCGACACGGTTGCCAAGGGCGGCCGCGTTCTCTTCGTCGGCACCAAGCGCCAGGCGTCGGAAATCATCGCCGACAGCGCCAAGCGTTCGGCCCAGTATTACGTCAACGCCCGCTGGCTCGGCGGCATGATGACCAACTGGAAGACGATCTCCAACTCGATCCAGCGCCTGCGCAAGCTCGACGAGATCCTCGCCTCCGACGCTTCGGGCTTCACCAAGAAAGAACGCCTGAACCTCGAGCGCGAGCGCGAAAAGCTCAACCGCGCTCTCGGCGGTATCCGCGACATGGGCGGCGTTCCCGACCTGATGTTCATCATCGACACCAACAAGGAGTCGATCGCGATCGAAGAAGCCAAGCGTCTTGGCATCCCGGTCGTCGCCGTGATCGACTCGAACTGCGATCCGGACCAGATCGACTACGCGATCCCCGGCAATGACGACGCTTCGCGCGCCATCTCGCTTTATTGCGACCTGATCGCCCGTGCCGCTCTCGACGGCATCGCCCGTCAGCAGGGCGCTTCCGGCCGCGACCTCGGCGCTGCCAGCGACCTGCCGCTCGAGCCGGCTCTGGAAGAAGAAGCCGTCGCGACCGACGCCTGATATCACAGCACGATCACGGCCGGTCTCCTGTACAAGGGGCCGGCCGAGACCTATTCGACGGGGCCGTTTGCGACTGACGAAGTGGACGGCCCCGCATCTTTTCGAGGAGACCGCCGTTTTCGGGCGGATCCGCATCGGGTGAGATTGTTCATCACGATGTCATCTTGAGGGGGCACACCCTCACACACTTTCCGGACAGAGCCGCTCGACCGCATCTGAGCGCACCGGACGAGAGACAGAAAGAGGCCAAGACGATGACGACCATTACTGCAGCAATGGTGAAGGAACTGCGCGAGAAGTCGGGCGCAGGCATGATGGATTGCAAGAAGGCACTGGGCGAAACCAACGGCGACATGGAAGCCGCGATCGACTGGCTGCGCGCCAAGGGCATCGCCAAGGCCGACAAGAAGTCGGGCCGCACGGCCGCCGAAGGCCTGATCGGCATCACCAGCGCCGGCACCAAGGCCGTCGTCATCGAAGTCAACTCCGAGACCGACTTCGTCGCCCGGAACGACGCCTTCCAGGAACTGGTCCGCGGCTTCGCCAAGGTTGCCGTCGACACGGACGGTTCGGTCGATGCGATCAACGCCGCCACCTATCCGGCCACCGGCAAGTCGGTTTCCGACAGCATCAAGGACGCGATCGGCACGATCGGCGAGAACATGACGCTGCGCCGTGCAGCCCTGCTCTCGGTGACGGACGGCGTCGTCGCCACCTATATCCACAATGCGGTTGCCGACGGCCTCGGCAAGCTCGGCGTTCTCGTCGCGCTGCAGTCGACCGGCGACAAGGACGCGCTGAACGCGATCGGCCGCCAGGTCGCCATGCACATCGCTGCGACCAACCCGCTCGCCATCCGCTCGACGGAAGTCGATGCAGCGGTCGCCGAGCGCGAGCGCAACGTGTTCATCGAGCAGTCGCGCGCGTCCGGCAAGCCGGACAACATCATCGAGAAGATGGTCGACGGCCGCATGCGCAAGTTCTTCGAAGAGGTCGCGCTGCTCAGCCAGGCCTTCGTCATGAACCCCGACCTCACCGTCGAGGCTGCCATCAAGGAAGCCGAGAAGACGGTCGGCGCGCCGATCGAAATCACCGGCATGGCCCGCCTGCTGCTCGGCGAAGGCGTCGAGAAGGAAGAAAGCGACTTCGCCGCCGAAGTGGCCGCTGTCGCCAAGGGCTGATTCTTCATCGGCTTCATGCAAAACGGAAGGGCATCGCGTGGACAACGCGGTGCCCTTCGTGTATCCGGCTTGACGCAATCGGCGTCCATTTGGCTTGACGCAAAGGCGCCGGCTGGCCGCCCGATTGTTCGGATGCAACGCTGCCCTTCGGGGGTGGCGTTCTCGACCCACATTGCGCGCCGGATCCCCGGGCGTGCACCACGACAGGAGTGATGATGTCGGCCCAACCGCTCTATAAACGCGTGCTTTTGAAGTGCTCCGGCGAAGCGCTGATGGGCAACCAGGGTTTTGGCATCGACGTCACGGTCGTCGACCGGATCGCCTCCGACATCGCGGCCGCCCGCGGCATGGGTGTCGAGGTCGGCGTGGTCGTCGGCGGCGGCAACATCTTTCGCGGCGTTGCCGTGGCATCCAAAGGGGGCGACCGGGTTACCGGCGACCATATGGGCATGCTCGCGACGGTCATCAACGCGCTGGCGCTCGCCACCTCGCTGCGCAAGCTCGACATCGACACGGTCGTGCTCTCGGCCATCGCCATGCCGGAGATCTGCGAGAGCTTCTCACAGCGCGCGACGCTCTACCATCTCTCGCTCGGCCGCGTCGTGATCTTTGCCGGCGGCACGGGCAACCCGTTCTTCACGACCGATTCGGCCGCCGCTCTTCGCGCCGCCGAAATGGGGGCGCAGGCGATCTTCAAGGGCACCCAGGTGGACGGCATCTATTCGGCCGACCCCAAGAAGGACCCGAACGCCACCCGCTTCGAGCGGCTGACCCACAGCGAAGTGCTCGACAAGGGCCTCGCCGTCATGGACGTGTCGGCCGTGGCGCTGGCGCGCGAAAACAGCATTCCGATCATCGTCTTCTCGATCCACGAGAAGGGCGGGTTCACCGATATCCTGACGGGCGGCGGCCGCGCCACCATCGTCACCGACAACTGAAAGAGCGGCCAACAGACGGCGGACGGTCCCGCGCCAGCGGGATCACGCCGATCGAGCACGGAGAAATAAGATGAGTGAAGGTATCGACCTCAACGACCTGAAGCGCCGCATGGACGGCGCGATCACTGCGTTCAAGAACGACATCGCCTCGCTGCGGACCGGACGGGCCTCGGCCAACGTTCTCGATCCGGTGATGGTCGAAGCCTATGGCTCGCGCGTGCCGCTCAACCAGGTGGCCAACATCACGGTTCCCGAGCCGCGCATGCTCGGCGTGTCGGTCTGGGACCGCTCGATGGTCAATGCCGTGGACCGCGCGATTCGCGAATCGAATCTCGGCCTCAATCCGATCATGGACGGCCAGACGCTGCGCATTCCCCTGCCGGAACTCAACGAAGAGCGCCGCCGCTCGCTGGTGAAGGTGGCGCACGACTATGCCGAAAAGAGCAAGGTGGCGATTCGTCACGTGCGCCGCGACGGCATGGACAATCTCAAGAAGGCGGAGAAGGACGGCACGATCGGCCAGGATATCGGCCGCATCCAGTCGGAAAAGGTCCAGAAGATGACCGACGAGGTGATTTCCGACGTCGATCGCTTGCTCGCCGATAAGGAAAAGGAAATCATGCAGGTCTAGTCTGCATCCCTGCGTTTTACCCTCCTTCGCGAAGTCAGGCCGTCCATGTCCGATCCGTCCGCCAGAACGCTTCCCGCGCATGTCGCCATCATCATGGACGGCAATGGCCGTTGGGCCGCCCGGCGCGGCCTGCCGCGGACCATGGGGCACCGCAAGGGTGTCGAGGCCGTTCGCGAGACGGTGCGCGCCGCCGGCGCGCTCGGCATCCGCTATCTCACGCTCTACGCCTTCTCCTCGGAAAACTGGAGCCGGCCGGAGCCGGAGGTCAGCGACCTCATGGGCCTGCTGAAGGTGTTCATTCGCCGGGATCTGGCGGAACTGCACCGCCAGAACGTGCGGATCCGTATCATCGGCTGCCGCTCCAACCTGCGCAGCGACGTGCTGCCGCTGCTGCTGGAGGCGGAGGAGACGACGCGCAACAATACCGGCATCACCGTCTGCATCGCCTTCAACTACGGTTCGCGCGACGAGATTGCCCGCGCCGTTCAGGGGCTGGCGGTCGATGTCGCCGCCGGCCGGCTCAGCCCTCAGGAGATCACGCCCGCGATGATCGCCAGCCGGCTCGACACCGCCGGCATCCCCGATCCCGACCTCGTCATCCGCACGAGCGGCGAGGAGCGGCTCTCCAACTTCCTGCTGTGGCAATCCGCCTATTCGGAATTCGTCTTCCTGCCGGAATACTGGCCGGACTTCGACCGGGCGCTTCTGATGCGGGCGATCGACACCTACCGGCAGCGGGATCGCCGCTTCGGCAATGTCGCCTCCGCCACCGATGCGGCCTCTCCCGGGACACCGCCGCCGGCCAGCCTTGCGGTCGGTTCGTGATGAGCCGCGAACTCCGGCTCCGGATCCTCTCCGGCATCGTGCTTGCCGCGGTCGCGCTCGGCGACACCTGGATCGGCGGTCCCGCCTTCGCCATCCTCTCGGCCGTCATCGGGCTTGCCGTCTGGCATGAATGGACCAGCATGACGCGGATCGCCGCCGGCGACCGTGGCGCCTATCTCGCCGGCTGGGGCGTGCAGGCGGTCGTCGCCGTGCTCATCATCGGCGGCGGCGACGAATATGCCCTGCCGGTGCTCATCCTCGCCGCGATCGCCGCCATCGTCTGGTCGCGATTCCATGGCCGGGGCTGGTGGCTGCCGGGCGGCGTCGCCTATGCCGGGATGACGACGATCTCGCTCGCAACCATTCGCGACGACACGCAGGTCGGCTTCGTCGCCATGCTCTTCGTCTTTTCCGTCGTCTGGGCGACCGACATTCTCGCCTTTTTCTTCGGTCGCGCGATTGGCGGGCCGAAGCTCGCGCCGAGCATCTCTCCGGGCAAGACCTGGTCGGGCGCCATCGGCGGGGCGGTCTCGGGCGTCGTGGCCGGCACCGCCGTCTATGCCGCCTATTTCCCGCTCGAAGACGCGCGCATTCCGCTGGTCGCGCTGGTGCTGTCGATCGCCAGCCAATGCGGCGACCTGTTCGAATCCTATGTGAAGCGGCGCTGCGGCGTGAAGGACAGCGGCCGCATCATTCCCGGCCACGGGGGCGTCTGGGACCGGGTGGACGGGCTCGTCGTCGCCTGCTTTGCGGCCCTGATCATCGCGCTCGGAGAGGCGATGACGGGGGCGGGCGGACGGATCGGGGCTTTGCTGCTCGGGCTCTGAGTCTTGGGCTCTGAGTCTTGGGCTCTGAGTCTGGGGCTCTGAGTCTGGGGCGCGCGGAGTCTCGGGGCGGATTCCCGGGTACGGACGGGCCGCGGAAACGTGATGTCGGGGCCATATCGCATTCTTCATGCCGCATCTGTAAGGTGGCGCGCGTGGCGCCTGCCTCCGGCGACCTAGCCCGCCTCCGGCGACCTAGCCCGCCTGCGGCGACCTGATAAGGACGACTATGACTTACCTGGCCGATCTTCTGCATCTCTTCGTGGGCTATATCGTCCCGTTTCTCCTGGTTCTGACGCTGCTCGTCTTCGTGCACGAGATGGGACATTATCTCGTCGGGCGCTGGTCGGGCATCAAGATCGTCGCCTTCTCCATCGGCTTCGGGCCCGAGCTGGTCGGCTTCAACGATCGGCACGGCACGCGGTGGAAGTTCTGCGCCATCCCGCTCGGCGGCTATGTCAAGTTCTATGGCGACGAGGACGCGGCGAGCACGCCGGACTATCATAAACTCGAAGGCCTCTCGCCGGAGGATCGCGGGCGGACCTTTCTCGGGGCCAAGCTGTGGAAGCGGGCGGCAACGGTCGCGGCCGGGCCGATCGCCAATTTCATCCTCGCCATCGTCATCTATGCGCTGCTGTTTTCGATCTACGGCAAGCCGATCGCCGACCCCGTCGTCTCCGAGGTGAAGGCCGACAGCGCTGCGGCCGAATCGGGCATCCGGCCGGGCGACCTGCTCGTCTCCATCGACGGTTCCACGGTCACGACCTTCGACGATGTCCGCCGCTATGTGGGCGTTCGGCCGGAGATCCCGATCGTCGTGGAGATCCGCCGCGACGGGCAGCGTATCGACGTGCCCATGGTGCCGCAGCGCACCGATATCACCGACCAGTTCGGCAACAAGATGGAAATGGGCATCATCGGCATCCTGACGAACCAGGAGAGCGGCAATTTCCGTCTGGAGAGCTTTGGCCCGCTGGAGGCGATCGGGCAGGGCGCGATCGAGAGCTGGCATATCGTCACCGGCACCTTCGCCTATATCGGCAATCTCGTCACCGGCAACATGAAGGCCGACCAGCTGGGCGGGCCGATCCGCGTGGCGCAGGCCTCCGGCCAGATGGCGACGCTCGGCGTCGCCGCCGTGCTGCAGCTGGCGGCCGTGCTCTCCGTGTCCATCGGCCTCCTCAACCTGATGCCGGTGCCGGTGCTCGACGGCGGGCATCTGATGTTCTACGCGATCGAAGCCGTTCGCGGTCGTCCGCTCGGCGCCTCGGCACAGGATATCGCCTTCCGCATCGGCTTCGCCATGGTCCTGATGCTGATGGTTTTCGCCACCTGGAACGATATTTCCTCGCTTGTCGGACGAATGAGCGGCGCGGTTGGCTAAAGGTTAAGGAAGAGGCGCTAAAACGGATGAAGCTTCTCTTCAAGGATTTGATTAGAAACGATTTGTTTACGATAATTCTTCTCTGTAGTGGCCGTTCAGCCACGGTGGGAATTGAAGTAAACGGAAATTAACGTGCTACCTTGCTTGTATGAGAAAAGCGGGTAAAACGGCAGGCATGACCGGAGTCGGCACGAGTTCGCCGCGGGACATTGGAAGAAGGTAAGATCAGAACATGAAGGCTGGTTCAAAGTTTTTGAACGCGGTGTCGGCGGTTGCGCTGTCTGCAGGGATTGTCGCATCTGGAACTGGCGTCGTCGTTCTTGCCAGTGCGTCTGTCGCTGAAGCCGCGACGATCCGTCGCGTCGACGTTCGCGGTGCGACGCGCGTCAGCGCCGAAACGGTCCGCTCGAACATCACCATCGTTCCCGGTCGGGAATTCACCAATGCCGACATCGACGCTTCGGTGAAGCGCCTGTACGACACCGGCTACTTCTCCAATGTCAGCATCAACGTCTCCGGCGGCGCGCTGGTCGTGAACGTCAGCGAGAACAACCTGATCAATCAGGTGGTCTTCAACGGCAACCGCAAGATTACTGACGACAAGCTGGCCGCGGCCGTCAAGACCCGCTCGCTGAGCGCCTATAGCGAGGCGACCGTTCAGGCCGACATCCAGTCGATCAAGGATGCCTATGCCGGCATCGGCCGCAACGACGTGACCGTGACCGTGCAGACGGCGCCGGTTGCCGAAGGCCGCATCAACGTGGCGTTCGTCGTCAACGAAGGCGACCGCACCAAGATCCGCTCGATCAACTTCGTCGGCAACAATGCCTATAGCGACGGCCGCCTTCAGGGCGTCATCGCCACCAAGAAGTCCGGCATTCTCTCCTTCCTGAACCGGAAGGACGTCTACAATGCCGACAAGCTGCGCGCCGACGAGGAGCAGCTTCGCCAGTTCTACTACAATCGCGGCTATGCCGACTTCCGCGTCGTCAATTCGGATGCCGTTCTCGACGAGACCGCCAACGAATACACGATCACCATCACGGTCGAAGAAGGCGAGCGCTACGATTTCGGTGCGGTCAATGTCGAATCGACCGTCGAAGGCATCAATGCCGACGAACTGAAGGGTCTCGTCCAGAGCCGTCAGGGCACGATCTACAAGGCCAAGGACGTGCAGGAAACGATGTCGGAAATCTCCAAGCGCGTCGCCGCGCAGGGGTATCCCTTCGCCCGCGTCACGCCGCGCGGCAACCGCGATTTCGCGGGCCGCACGATCGCCGTGGATTACCTGGTCGACCAGGGCGAGCGCGCCTATATCGAGCGCATCGAGATCCGCGGCAACACCCGCACGCGCGACTACGTCATCCGTCGCGAATTCGACATGAGCGAAGGCGACGCCTTCAACCAGGAAATGATCGCGACGGCCAAGCGTCGTCTCGAGGCGCTCGGCTACTTCTCGACCGTCAACATCTCGACCCAGCAGGGCACCGCGTCCGACCGCGTCGTCGTGATCGTCGACGTGCAGGATCAGTCGACCGGTTCGTTCGGCATCGGCGCCGGCTATTCGGCCGGCAGCGGCGGCGGCTTCCTGGTGGAAGCCTCGATCGAGGAAAAGAACTTCCTCGGCCGTGGTCAGTACATCCGCATCGCAGCCGGTCGCGGCGAAGACAGCCGGACCTACAACGTCTCCTTCACCGAGCCTTATTTCCTCGGCTACCGTCTGGCCGCCGGCTTCGACGTGTTCAAGAACGAGAACGACTTCAACGACGACAACTACAGCTACGAGGATCAGGGCTTCAGCCTGCGCGTGACCGCGCCGATCACCGAGCGGCTGTCCTCGACGCTGCGCTACAACTACACGCGCCTCGACTATCACGCCTCGGACGACGAGCTGGCCGATCTGTCGACGCCGTATCGTCGCGTCGTCAACAACTCGCCGTGGACCCGTTCGTCGGTTTCCAACTCGTTCACCTACAATTCGCTCGACGATGCCCAGCTGCCGCATGAAGGCATCCTGGCGTCGGCCACGCAGGAACTGGCCGGCCTCGGCGGCACGTCCGATTTCTACAAGCTGACGGCCAAGGCCAAGTGGTACTACACCGTCAACGACGATGCCGACGTGATCGCCTCGCTGTCGGCAGGTGCGGGCCATGTGGTCGGCACGACCGGCCCGATGGAAGTGTTCGACCAGTTCCAGATCGGCAGCAACGAAATCCGTGGCTTCGAGCGCAACGGTATCGGTCCGCGCAGCCGCGAATATGACGATGCCATCGGTGGCACGACCTACTTCACGGCTTCGGCCGAAGCGACCTTCCCGTTGCCGGGCATTCCGCGCGACGCGGGCTTCCGTGGCGCCGTCTTCGCAGATGCCGGCACGCTCTATGGCAACGACGTCAATGTCCGTGCCAGCGACCGTATCGTGGGAACCGATGCCTCGCTTCGGGCCTCGGTCGGTGTCGGCCTGCTCTGGGCGTCGCCCTTCGGTCCGCTCCGCATCGACTACGCGGTCCCGGTCGCCAAGGAAGATTACGACAAGGTGCAGAACATCAAGTTCGGTATTTCGTCGAATTTCTGATATCGGCAGTCCAGAACTGCATGCCAAACTGTTCTGGAGTCTGGCCCATGGATGCTAACTGGTTTTTCCCGCCGCATGACGGGCTCCGCCTGAGTGATCTGGCGGAGCGCATCGGCGCTTCGCTGCAGGACGAGAGCGTCGGCGACCGGATCGTTTCCTCGGTCGCGCCGACCTATCGGGCCGGTCCCCGCGACATCTGCTACATGCTGCAGCGGCGCTATCGCGACGAGTTCACGACGTCGCAGGCGGCGGCCGTGATCTGCAACGAGGCGGTCGCGTCGATCGTTCCGCCGCACATCCCCGTGCTGTTTGCGAAATATCCCCATACGGCCTTTGCCCTTGCCGGCGCCATCTTCCATCCCGAAGCCCTGCGTCCGATCCAGAATCTTGCCGGGCAGAGCGGCATTTCGCCGGCGGCCTTCGTCGATCCCACCGCGCGGCTCGAGGACGGCATCGACATCGAGGCGACGGCGGTGATCGGGGCAGGGGTCGAGATCGGCACCGGCACGCGCATTGCCGCGGGCGTCGTCATCGGTCCCGGCGTGCGGATCGGTCGCGACTGCACGATTTCGGCGGGCGCGACCATTCTCTGCTCGCTCGTCGGCAACAATGTCATCATTCATCCGGGCGCCCGGATCGGCCAGGACGGTTTCGGCAATGCGCCGGGTCCGCGCGGCGGCATGATCAAGATCGTGCAGATCGGCCGCGTCATCCTGCAGGATCACGTGGAGATCGGCGCCAATACGACGATCGACCGCGGCGCGATGGACGACACCGTCATCGGCGAGGGCACCAAGATCGATAATCTCGTCCAGGTCGGCCATAACGTCCGCATCGGGCGCCATTGCGGCATTGCAGCGAAGGTCGGCATCGCCGGCAGCACGCGCATCGGCGACGGCGTGATGATCGGTGGCGCGGCCGCGATCAACGGACATATTACGATCGGCGACCGCAGCCAGATCGGCGCGATGAGCGGCGTGGCCGCGGACGTGCCGGCCGGCGAGCGCTATGGCGGCATTCCCGCGCGCCCCATGCGCGACTTCCTGCGGGAAGCGGCCGAGATTGCGGCGCGGGCCAACCTGAGAAAGCGCAAGACGACGACGGGAGACAAGCAATGAGCGAAACCCCAATGGGCGATACGGGGGGCGAGACGAGAGGCGACGTGGGCGCAACGGTTCTCGGCACGGCCGATATCCGCGAGATCATGAAGCTCTTGCCCCACCGCTATCCGTTTCTGCTGGTCGACAAGATCATCGAGATCGACAGCGACAATTCGGCGATCGGCATCAAGAACGTGACGGCGAACGAGCCGCATTTCACCGGGCACTTTCCCGACCAGCCGATCATGCCGGGCGTCCTTCTGATCGAGGGCATGGCGCAGACGGCGGGCGCGATCTGTGCGCGCAAGACCGCGACCGGCAGCAATCTCGTCTATTTCATGACGATCGACAATGCGCGGTTCCGCAAGCCGGTGGTGCCCGGCGATCGCGTCGAGTATCACGTGGTCAAGCAGAAGCAGCGCGGCAGTATCTGGAAGTTTCATTGCGACGCCAAAGTTGACGGGCAGCTCGTCGCGGAAGCGGATATCGGTGCCATGATCATCAGCAAGGACGAAGCCTGACATGATTGCCGAGAGCGCCAAGGTCCATCCCTCCGCCGTCGTCGAAGACGGGGCCGTCATCGGCGAGAACGTCACCATCGGTCCGTTCTGCCATGTCGGCGCGGAGGTGGAGCTTGCCGACGATGTCGTGCTGATGAGCCATGTCGTCGTCATCGGCCGCACCAGCGTCGGCCGCGGCACGAAAATCTTTCCGTCGGCCGTCATCGGCGGCGATTCGCAGAGCGTGCATCACAGCGCAGTCGGCACGCGGCTGGTGATCGGCGCGAACTGCACGATCCGCGAGGGCGTGACCATGAACACCGGCACGGTGGAGCATGGCGGTCTGACCTCCGTCGGCGACAACAACCTGTTTCTGGCCTATGCGCATGTGGCGCATGACTGCCGGCTCGGTAACAACATCATCCTGTCGAACAATGTGATGCTGGCCGGCCATGTCGTGGTCGAGGACCGGGCAATCCTGGGCGGCGGCTCGGCCGTGCACCAGTTCACCCGCGTCGGCCGCCAGGCCTTCGTCGGCGGCCTTTCGGCCGTCAGCTACGACGTCATTCCCTATGGCATGCTGAACGGCAATCCCGGCATTCTCTCCGGGCTGAACGTCGTGGGCATGTCGCGCGCGGGCCACGACAAGGCCGTCATCCACGAGGTGCGCCGCGCCTACAAGCAGATCTTCGAGGGCACGGGCTCCGTGCGCGCGAATGCGGCGGCGATCCGCGAGGATTATCTCGGCTGCGCGCCGGTCATGGAAATCCTCGACTTCATCGGCGCGGAAAGCGACCGCGCGCTGTCCTCCCCCACCCGGGGAAAGAAGGGCTGAGCGCCATGCCCGGCCAACCGCCCGAGGGTCCGGACGGGACGTCGCCACGACTGGGTCCAGAGGTGCGGGGTCCTGAGGTGGGGGGTCCCGAGGTACGGGGTCCTGGCGTGCGGGGGCGGCTGGCGATCATCGCCGGCGGCGGCCGTCTGCCGCACCATGTGGCCGATGCGGCCCGCGCCCATGGCGAAAACCCCTATATCATCGCGCTGACCGGCGAGGCCGGCGACGGCTGGAGCGGTTACGACAACCGCACGCTCGGCATCGGCAATTTCCGGGATATCAGCGCCACCTTCCGCCGCGAGGGCATCGACCGGGTGGTGCTCACCGGCGGCGTGCAGCGGCGGCCGGAATGGCGCGACATCCGCCCGACGCTGAAGACGCTGTCGCGCGTGCCGGCGGTGCTGAAGACGCTGATTTCGGGCGGCGACGATGCCGTTCTGAAAATGGCGATCGCCCTGATCGAGGCGAGCGGCGCCCGCGTCATCGGCGTCCAGGACATCGTGCCGGAGCTTCTGGCCGAGATCGGGCCGATCGGGCGGATCGTGCCGGATAGCGACGCCCAGCGGGATATCGCCGCGGCGACGGCGGCGGCCAATGCGCTCGGTGCGCTCGATGTCGGGCAGGGCGCCATCGCCGTCGGCGGGCGGGTGGTCGCGCTGGAGGGGCCGGAGGGCACCGATGCGATGATCGCGCGCGTGGCTGGCCTGCGCCGCGACGGGCGGATTTCGCAGCGCCGGCGCGGCGTGCTGGTCAAGCTCTGCAAGCCGCAGCAGGACCTCCGGGCCGATCTTCCCTCCATCGGGCCTTCGACCGTGGAAAGCGCGCTGGCGGCCGGTCTTGCCGGCATCGCCGTGGAAGCGGGCCGGGCGCTGGTTCTGGAACGTGCCGCAACCATTGCGCTTGCCGATCGTTCCGGACTGTTCGTGACGGGGCTCGACCGGACGCAGCCGCTCGTGTGAATCGGGCGTGAGTCGGGCTCGCGTCGGTGCGGCTTTTCGTCAGGCTGCGTGAAACTGTCTGATCATCGAGGTGCGTGCATGCCGAATGAAAACAAGCCGGGGCCGATCCCGGGACGGATCAAGGTCGCGGTCATCGCCGGCGAGGTGTCGGGCGATCTTCTCGGCGGCGACCTGATCCGGGCGCTGAAGCTCAAAGTCGGTTCCGTCTCGCTCATGGGCGTCGGGGGCGAGGCGCTGGAGGCCGAGGGGCTGGTCTCGCTGTTCGATTATTCCGAACTGTCGATCATGGGCATTTCGCAGGTGCTTGCCCGGCTGCCGAAACTGCTGATGCGCATCCGCCAGACGGCCGATGCGATCATCGCTGCGAAGCCGGACGTGCTCGTGATCATCGACAGCCCGGATTTCACTCACCGGGTGGCGAAGGCGGTTCGCGCCGCGCTGCCCGCGCTGCCGATCGTCAATTACGTGTGCCCGAGCGTCTGGGCCTGGAAGCCGGAGCGGGCGCTGCGGATGCGGCCCTATGTCGATCATGTGCTCGCCATCCTGCCATTCGAGCCGGAGGCGATGGAAACGCTCGGCGGGCCGCCGACCACCTATGTGGGGCACCGGCTCGCCTCCGATGCCAATGTTCTCGCCGTGCGCGCCGCGCAATGGGCGAAGGGCGGCACCCATGCGCGCGGCGAGACGCAGCGGACCTGCCTGATCCTTCCCGGATCGCGCGGCTCGGAGATCACGCGGCTGCTGCCGGTGTTCCGCGAGGCGGTGGAGATCCTGGCGCGACGCTCGCCGGGCTTCCGCTTCGTGCTGCCGACCGTGCCGCGCCAGGCCGACGCCGTGCGCGCGATGCTGCGCGACTGGCCGGTGGAGGTCGAGGTGCGGGTGGGCGCGCAGGCGAAATGGGACGCTTTCGCGCAGGCCGATGTCGCCATGGCGGCCTCCGGCACGGTCATCCTCGAACTCGGCCTCTGCAGCATTCCCGTCGTGTCCAACTACAAGGCCGACTGGCTGATCCGCATGATGCACAAGCGTATCCGGATCTGGACCGCGAACCTGCCGAACCTGATCGGCGACTATGTGATCGTCCCGGAATATTTCAACGAATCCATTCGGCCGGGCGCGCTGGCCCGCTGGATGGAGCGGCTGGCGACCGACACGCCGGAGCGCCGCGCGATGATCGGCGGCTTCGACGCGGTCTGGGACATCATGCGCACGGAGGTGCCGCCGGGCGAACGCGCGGCCGCCGTCGTGATCGAGACGATGGCGGCGAAGGCGGCGCGGGGCTAACCGCGCCCCGGAGAGACGCGTGCGTTTCAGGCTTTGCCGGCGAGGAGGCGCTCGACGAGGTCCGGCGTCAGTTCGGTGAAATGGGTGATGACGACGGAGGGGCCGAGGGCTTCCACCGCGACGTCGGAATAGCCGAAGGGCACGGCGATGGACGGGATGGCGGCATTTTGGGCAACGAGGATGTCGTTGCGGCTGTCGCCGATCATCACCGCACGCGCGGGCGTGCCGCCGGCCAGGCGGATGGTGGCAAGCAGGTGCTCGGCATCGGGCTTGCGCACATCGAACGTGTCGCCGCCGGTGATGGCGGCAAAGCGCGCGGTGAGGCCGAGGCTGTCGATCAGCGTCCGCGCCAGCATTTCGAGCTTGTTGGTGCAGACGGCCAGCAGATAGCCGGCAGCCGACAGGCGGTCCATCGCGTCGAGCACGCCGGGATAGGGCATCGAGGCGCCGGGCATGGTGGCGTGGTAGTGCGCGACGAATTCCTTCATCTGCCAGGCGAGATCGTCCTTGCTCAACGGCTTGTCGCGCATCGCGAAGGTGCGCTCGATCATCGCCTGGGCGCCATGGCCGACGAGATGCGTCAGGTCGTCATAGCCGACCGGCGCGAGGCCCGCTTGCGTGACCGCATGATTGAGGCTTGCCACCAGATCGGGCGCGGTATCGACCAGCGTGCCGTCGAGGTCGAAGACGATGGTGGCGGGCGGCAGGGCGCCGGATGTCGAAGCGGAAGCGGTCGAGGCGGAGGAGAGCGAAGCGGGCATGGGGGCGGGCCTTTGCGGTCTGATGGCGACTGCGGGCGTAAGCGACCGGGCAGCGAAATGCAATCGGTCCGCTTCGAGCTTCGCATAGTCCCGGGCGTTTCGGACGTGCAGCCCCACAGGGGAATTCACGGGCACCTTCGCAGGGGGTCTTCGCGCCGGGGGCTTTCCTCTGCCGCATGGGCCGTGTAAACCTCCGGGCGGCCGGGCCCTGCCCGGACGACGGGTTCAACGGGAGACAGCGGCGCATGGATGCCCGCCACATGAAGATCAAAGCCGCCGAGGCGGCGCTGGCCCATGTCGAAGACGGCATGCGGCTCGGGTTCGGCACCGGCTCGACGGCCGAGGAGTTCATCCGGCTTCTGGCCGAGAAAGTCGCGGACGGTTTTCGCATCGAGGGGGTTCCGACCTCCGAGCGCACGGCGCGGCTGTGCCTCGATCTCGGCATTCCCCTGCGCTCGCTCGACGAGCTGCCGGAACTCGACCTCACCATCGACGGGGCGGACGAGGTCGATCCCGACCTGAACCTCATCAAGGGCGGCGGCGGCGCGCTTCTTCGCGAGAAGATCGTCGCCTCGTCCTCGGCACGGATGATCGTGATCGCCGACGAGAGCAAGGTGGTCGGCACGCTCGGCGCCTTCAAGCTGCCGATCGAGATCAACCCCTTCGGGCAGAAGGCGACGCTGATCGCCATCGAAAAGACCGCCGCGAAACTGGGCCTGTCGGGCGATCTCACGCTCCGCAGCTCGGGCGACGGGCTGTTCGAGACCGATGGCGGGCATCTGATCGTCGATGCATCTTTTGGCCGCATTCCTGATGCAGATGCGCTGGCGCGCGAGCTGAACGGACTTCCGGGCGTGGTCGAACACGGCCTCTTCATCGGCATGGCGTCCCTGGCGATCATCGCCGGCGCGGCGGGTGCCAGGATGATGACGAGCGCTCGAGATGACGGGCGCTCGAGATGATGGGCGCTCGATCGGCCTGATCCCCACTGACTTTACCGGACGCGTCGAACCGACGCGACGCCCTTGAACATACAGGAGCTATTTCGAATGAACAGATTTGCAGGCCGGGTCCGCGTCTTGACCGCCTTCGTTCTTCTCGCCACGACCGCACCGGCAGCTTTCGCCCAGGACGTGACGGAAGACCACCTGAAGGCCGCGCGCGCCGCCATTTCCGCCATCGGCGCCACCGACAATTTCGACAATATCCTCCCGAACCTCGCCGAGCGCCTGAAGGTCAACCTGATCCAGTCCTCGCCGAACTACCAGGACCTGATCTCGACCACGGTCGATACCAAGGCGCTGGAACTGGCCGGCCGGCGTGCAGACCTCGAGCGCGAAGCCGCGACCATCTACGCCAAGACGTTCACGATCGAGCAGCTGAACGCGATCAGCACCTTCTACCAGTCGGAAGCCGGTAAGAAGCTGCTGAACGACGGCCCGATCGCCTCGCGCGAAATGATGAAGGCGGCCGACATCTGGGCGGCCGGCGTGTCGCGCGACCTGAACGCCGAAGCCACCAAGGCCCTGCAGGCGACGCTCGCACCGCCGGCCGACGCCGCCGGCCAGCCGCCGACGGCTCCGGCCCCCGCACCGGCCACCGCACCGGCCCCGGCCCCGGCGCCCTAACCGGCGTCTCCCTGACGAGCGCCACGGCGTTCTCTTGCTGCCGCTCAACGGCCGCTCGACATCTTCAAAGCTCTCCGGGCATCCCGGGGGGCTTTTCTTTTGCCGACCGGGCGCACTATATCAGCGACAGGCCAGCAGGCAGCGCCGGACGGACCGTGCCGCGCCATCTGACCCCTCTCGTCTTCTCGGTCCCCGGAGCCTTCCATGACATCTTACGACTATGATCTCTTCGTCATCGGCGGTGGGTCGGGCGGCGTGCGCAGCGGGCGGGTCGCGGCCTCGCTCGGCAAGAAGGTCGGGATCGCCGAGGAATTCCGCTATGGCGGCACCTGCGTCATCCGCGGCTGCGTGCCGAAGAAGCTCTATGTCTACGCATCGGCGTTTTCGACCGATTTCAAGGACGCGGAAGGCTTCGGCTGGAGCGTCGGCGAGACGTCCTTCGACTGGCGGAAGCTGGTCGCGGCGAAGGAGGCGGAAATCACCCGGCTGGAAGGTCTCTACCAGAAGGGGCTCGCCAATGCCGGCGCCGATATTTTCCACACGCGGGCCGAGCTGGTCGGGCCGAACCGCATCAAGCTGCTTTCGACCGGGCAGATCGTCACGGCCGAGCGGATCGTCATCGCCGTCGGCGGCCGGCCGGCCCCGCACGAGGCTCTGCCGGGGCATGAACTGACCATCACCTCGAACGAGGTGTTCGACCTGCCCGAACTGCCGAAATCGATCCTGATCGCCGGCGGCGGCTATATCGCCGTGGAATTCGCCAATATCCTGCACGGGCTCGGGGTCGAGACGACGCTGATCTATCGCGGCAAGGAAATCCTCTCGCGCTTCGACAGGGACATGCGCCAGGGCCTGCACAAGGCGATGGTGGAGAAGGGCATCCACATTCTCTGCGAGGACATCATCGAGACCATCTCGGATGCCGAGACGGGCGGGCGGCTGGTGACGACGCTGAAGGGCGAGACCCTGACCGTGGACCAGGTGATGCTTGCGCTCGGCCGCGTGCCGAATACGCATGGGCTGGGGCTCGAGGCTGCGGGCGTGAAGACGGACCATCAGGGCGCGATCATCGTGGACGCGTTCTCCCGCACCAGCGCGCCGGGCGTCTATGCGCTGGGCGACGTGACCAACCGCGTGCAACTGACGCCGGTCGCCATTCACGAGGCCATGTGCTTCATCGAGACCGAGTACAAGGGTCGCCCGACCTCGCCCGACCATGACCTGATCGCCACCGCCGTGTTCTCCCAGCCGGAGATCGGCACGGTGGGCCTCTCGGAAGACGAGGCGGCGCAGACGCTCTCCGACGTCGAGATCTACCGGACCGAGTTTCGGCCGATGCGGGCGACGCTGTCCGGCCGCGCCGAAAAGACGATCATGAAGCTGGTCGTGAACGGCGAGGACCGAAAGGTGGTCGGCGCGCATATTCTGGGGCCGAGCGCCGGCGAGATGGCGCAGCTTCTCGGCATCTCGCTGAAGGCCGGCGTGACCAAGGACGATTTCGACCGGACCATGGCCGTGCATCCCACGGCGTCGGAAGAGCTGGTGACGATGTATGCGCCGAGCTACCGCATCCGCAACGGCGAGCGGGTGTAGAACCGGACCGGCTGCGACCGGGGCGTTCTCGACGGCTTTGCCGGGCGCGGCTGCGCCCCGCCGGTGACGGCCGTGAGGAAGGGCACGATCCAGGCGAGGCCCTCCCAGGCCGGCTGGTCGAGCGGATCGGCGAAGGCGTCCCGCTTTCCGCCGGCGCCCGATGTCTGGCCCCGAGCGGCGGCGCCTGAGCGATGCGAAAGGGCGTGGATGACGAGCTGGTCGCGCATGGATATCTCCTTGGTCGGTGTGCCTGATCCGGACGTAGCCATCGACGCGACGCGATCGTAGACGCAGGAATGAAAGGGGCGTTTCATCCGTGTGGGGCGCCGCGCCGGAACCCTTGTGCTATAGGCTGTCGGGCTGTTGACGGGACCGGACCGGGCGGGACCGGACAGGGGGGCCGGATGAAGCGAACGACCGGCAGAGGTGGGGCTTGCGATGGACGAGACGGCCTGGGACGAATTGCAGCTCTTCCTGCAGGTGGCGCTGGCGGGCGGGCTGAGTGCGGCAGCCGTGCGCACCGGATTGAGCGCACCCACGATCGGGCGGCGGATGCTGGCGCTCGAAAAATCCCTCGGCCGGACGCTGTTCGAGCGCAGCCAGCAGGGGTACCGGCTGGCGCATGACGGCGAGATCCTGCTCGATCATGTCCGCGCCATGCAGGCGGCGGCCGACGGCATTGCCGGATGGCGCTTCGCCTTTCCCATCGTGACGCTGGCCGGCGACAGCTGGATGGCCGGGTTCATGGCCGACCATCTGAGCGATCTGCGGGGGCCGTCGGATGCGTTCCGGATCTGCTGCAGCGGGATGACGGAGGACCTGGCCTTTCGCGGCGTGGATGTGAGCCTGCTGCCCAAGGCGCCTGCCGCCGGCAACGTGGCGGCCCTGCGCTCCGTCGGCATGCGCTACGCCGTCTATGCCGCACGCAACGCGCCGCCGCAGGCGGAGGACCGCTGGATCTCGATGGCGACCGATATGGCGCGGCTGCCGCCCGAGCGCTGGGTCTTCGAGAACCACGAGGCCGACATTCACACCTGGACGACGAGCGCCGATCTTCTGCACCGGCTGGTGCGCAGCGGTGCCGGCCGCAGCCTGATGCCGGTCTTCGTCGGCGATGCCGACCCCGCGCTCCGGCGGATCGGCCCGCCGATCGCTGACCTCGACCACACGCTGACGATCGTCAGCCACGACGACGAGCGGCGCCGGCCCGAAGTGCGGCTGGTGATCGAGCGCCTGGCGGCTCTCCTGAAAGCCCAGGCCGCCCGGTTTTCCGGCGCCTGCGAGACGGCGACCGCCTGATCGGCCGCGCGCCGCGTCTGGCCTGCCGACGGGCTTTGCAAGCGGCATCTTAACGTCTATAAGCCCGCATCGAAGAGGGCGCCGGAGGAGGCGCCGGTGCGACGAGGCCCGCCGGACGAGGCGGGACCGTGAAAGGCGATCGAGATGGCACAGAACTGGACACCGACCAGCTGGCGGCAGAAGCCGATCAGCCAAGTTCCCGACTT
The DNA here is from genome assembly GCF_004342335.1 of Rhizobium sp. PP-F2F-G48. Taxonomy (NCBI): domain Bacteria; kingdom Pseudomonadati; phylum Pseudomonadota; class Alphaproteobacteria; order Hyphomicrobiales; family Rhizobiaceae; genus Rhizobium; species Rhizobium sp. PP-F2F-G48. Next base: position 824,576 of record NZ_SLVH01000001.1, read on the forward strand.
CCCGGATGCATCCGCCCTGGCGGCGACCGAGGCGCAGCTTGCGACCTATCCGCCGCTCGTCTTTGCCGGCGAGGCGCGCAACCTGAAGAAGGCGCTTGCCAATGTTTCGGAAGGCCGCGGCTTCCTGCTGCAGGGCGGCGATTGCGCCGAGAGCTTTGCCGAGCACGGCGCCGACACGATCCGCGACTTCTTCCGCGCCTTCCTGCAGATGGCCGTCGTTCTGACCTTCGGCGCGCAGCAGCCGGTGGTCAAGGTCGGCCGCATCGCCGGCCAGTTCGCCAAGCCGCGCTCGTCCAACATCGAGCGCCAGGGCGAGACCGAGCTTCCGAGCTATCGCGGCGACATCATCAACGGCATCGATTTCACCTCCGACGCCCGCATTCCGAACCCGGAACGGCAGATCATGGCCTACCGCCAGTCGGCGGCGACGCTCAACCTGCTGCGCGCCTTCGCGATGGGCGGCTATGCCAATCTCGACAACGTGCACCAATGGATGCTCGGCTTCGTGAAGGACAGCCCGCAGGCCGAGCGCTACCGCAAGCTCGCCGACCGGATTTCCGAAACGATGGACTTCATGAAGGCCATCGGCATCACGCCGGAGTCCAACCCGTCGCTGCGCGAGACCGATTTCTTCACCAGCCACGAGGCGCTGCTGCTCGGCTACGAGCAGGCGCTGACCCGCGTCGATTCGACCTCGGGCGACTGGTATGCGACGTCGGGCCATATGATCTGGATCGGCGACCGCACGCGCCAGCCCGACCATGCGCATGTCGAATACTGCCGCGGGATCAAGAACCCGATCGGCCTGAAATGCGGCCCGTCGATGACGGCCGACGGGCTGATCGAGCTGATCGATATCCTGAACCCTGCCAACGAAGCGGGCCGGCTGACGCTGATCTGCCGCTTCGGCCACGACAAGGTGGCCGAGCACCTGCCGCGCCTGATCCGCGCCGTGCAGCGCGAGGGCAAGAAGGTCGTCTGGTCCTGCGATCCGATGCACGGCAACACGATCACGCTCAACAGCTACAAGACGCGGCCGTTCGAGCGGATTCTCAGCGAGGTGGAGAGCTTCTTCCAGATCCACCGCGCCGAAGGCACGCATCCGGGCGGCATCCACATCGAGATGACCGGCAACGACGTGACGGAATGCACGGGCGGCGCCCGCGCGCTGTCCGGCGCCGACCTTGCCGACCGCTACCACACGCATTGCGACCCGCGTCTCAACGCCGACCAGGCGCTGGAACTGGCCTTCCTGCTCGCCGAGCGGATGAAGGGCGGGCGCGACGAGAAGCGGATGATCGTCAACGGCTGGGCATGATCCCTCGCGGGATCGTTCCGTGAGCACGAACAGGAAAGGGCCGGGGAGCGATCTCCGGCCCTTTCGTTTGCGCACCGGCCTTCAAACGACGGCTCAGTCGCGCCTCGCCTCATAGGCTTCGAGGCGATCGTGGAGGCGGGCGATATTGGCCTGGAGCAGGGCGATTTCCTTGAGGAGGACGTCGTCGATCTTGTGGTGCAGCGAGATCAGCTCGATCTCGGATTTCAGATTGACCTCGTAGTCCTTGGAGGCGTTCAGCCGGTCCTTTGCCGCTTCCCGGTTCTGCGACATCATGATGATCGGCGCCTGCAGCGCGGCCACCATCGAAAGGACGAGGTTGAGGAAGATGAAGGGGTAGGGATCGAAGGCCTCGCTCTGCGTCAGAAGCACGGTGTTGAGCAGCGCCCAGCCCGCAAGGAACACGAGAAAGCTGATGATGAAGCCCCAGGAGCCGCCGATGCGGGCGATCTGGTCGGCGACGCGATCGCCAACGCTCTGGCTCGCGACGAAGCTGGCATTGACGTCTTCCGACAGCGTCTGGCGCGCATGGGCCCGACCGAGCACGTGGCGCTCCACCCGGCCCAGCGCGGTTGCCGGTTTGTTGAAGAGGCGGCGGGAAATATCTTCGATGCTGGACATGCGGGCTCCGGGTCCTGGACGGGATCTCTGCCAGCGATGTCGCCTTGTTTCTGGCGGAACTGTGTCGGTTCGCGCCGGCAAACGAATCGGACCCGCCGGATTTTGGGTAAGTTAAGCCTTAGTTATCCGTTTCCGCGCTAAAAATGCTGCTGCGCGATGTGCGGCACTCCCGATGCGCCTTTGACGGACATGAGTCCTCGTTTTTCCCCCTTACCTGTCTGTTTGCGCGGTGATGCGCTTCGCCGGAGTTTTCCGCATGTCGTTTCAAAATCTTTCCATCCTGAAAAAGGTTGGGCTGGTCGTCCTCGTCATGGGACTGTCCTCGGCCGCCATCGCCACCGTGGGCATCCAGGGGATCGGTGCGCTGGAGGATACGATGGTCTCCGTCGGTGCGCGCGAAGAGGTGGCCCGCGAGGCGATGGATCTTCGGGTCGACGTGATCTCGATCAGCCGCATGACCTATCAGCTGGCGGCCGATCCCGCCAAGGCCGCGGATGTCCGCACCGAATCGGCGCGGCGGCAGGGTGAAATGCTGGCGCGACTGCCCAAGATCGCGCTCGCCGCCGACGACACGCAGCGCGCCCAGCTGAAGACGGTGGCGGAGAAACTTCAGGCCTACTTCGCGACGATCGACACGATGGTGGAAGCCGCCGCCGCTCCGGGCGCCAGCAGCGCCTCAATGACGGCACCGCTGGCTTTGGCGCTCGATGCGCAGAAGGCGGTGACGACGGCGGTCAAGGCCTACAGCACCTATTCCGGCGACGCGCTGGCGGCTGCCCGCTCCGCCGCGCTCGACAGCTCGTCCATGACGATGTTCGTTGCCATCGGCGCGGCCGTCGCGGCCATCGCGCTCGGCGGCTTTGTCAGCCTACTCGTGGCGCGCCGCGGCATCGTTGCGCCCGTACGGGCCATGACCGGCGTGATGCGCGAACTGTCCGAGGGACGGCTCGATGTCGGGACCATGGACACCGCGCGGCGCGACGAGATCGGCGAAATGGGCCGCGCGCTCGACGTCTTCCGCCGCAACGCCATCGCCATGCGCGACATGAAGGCGCAGGAAGCCGCCCTTCAGGCGAGCAGCAGCGACCTTCAGTCGAGCATCGCCTCCGTCGTTGCCGCAGCCGTTGCCGGCGATTTTACCGCGCGCATCGACCGGGACTATGGATCGCCCGATCTCAACCGCTTTGCCGCGAGCGTCAACGAGCTCGTCGGCAGCGTCGACAATGCGATCGCGGAACTTCGCCGCGTCATCGAGGCCCTGTCGCAGGCCGACCTGACGCAAAGCATGAATGGCCGCTTCCAGGGCGCCTTCGGCGAGCTGCAGGCCAATGTCAACGCGACGATGGTGACGCTGCGCTCGACCATGGAGAGCGTGCGCGGCGCGGGCTCGACGATTTCGGAAAGCTCGGCGGAACTGAGCGGGGCGGCCAACGACCTGTCCAAGCGCACCGAGCAGCAGGCCGCAGCTCTTGAGGAGACGGCCGCCGCGCTGGACGAGATCACGGCGACGGTGCGCACCTCGTCCACCCGCGCCCATGAGGCGCAGGAGATGGTGCGGGAGACCAAGGAGAGTGCGGCGCGTTCCGGCGCGATCGTGCGCAGCGCCGTCGATGCCATGGAACGCATCGAAGGCTCTTCCAGCCGCATCGGGCAGATCATCGGCGTGATCGACGAGATCGCCTTCCAGACCAACCTTCTGGCGCTGAATGCCGGCGTCGAGGCGGCCCGCGCCGGCGAGGCCGGACGCGGCTTTGCCGTGGTCGCCCAGGAGGTTCGCGAACTCGCGCAGCGCTCGGCCAATGCGGCCAAGGAGATCAAGACGCTGATCAGCGCCTCGGCCACCGAAGTGGCGGGCGGCGTGACGCTGGTCCGCTCCACCGGCGCGGCGCTGCTGGAGATCGAGACGCTGGTCAACCAGGTCAACGCCCATGTCGAGAGCATCGCGACTGCGGCGCGCGAGCAATCGACGGCGCTCGGCGAGATCAACACCTCCGTCAACCAGATGGACCAGATGACGCAGAAGAACGCCGCCATGGTGGAGGAAACCACCGCCGCCAGCGAAACGCTTGCCGACCAGAGCCGCCAGCTGCAGCAGCTCCTCGCCCGGTTCCGGCTGGAGCAGGGCTACGACACCGGCGCCCGCCGCGCGGCGTAAGATTTTACGGGCGCGGACGGGACGAGAGGGGTGCGGGCGATGTCCGCGCCCCTTTCTGCGTTTCGGGACGGCGGTGTTTTGTGCCGTGGACTTGCCAGCCGCCGCATCCCTCTCGTCATTCCGGGCTTGACCGGGAATGACGGTTGAGAAGGGGCCGGGGCATAGTGAGGCGCCGGTCGGTGCCCCCGCCAGGCGTCACATCGCCGGCTGTGGGAAGAGCTCGCCGTGGGTCTCGAAGAAGCGGTCGGTGCCGTAGCGTTTGCCGAACATCATGTCGTGCTGGAGGAAGCGGTAGTCGCGCAGCACGGGGGCGATCTTCTTGTTGCGGGACCAGGCTTCGGTGTCCTTGCCGGCGGCGTCGATCAGCATGTAGCGGTCGATGACGTGGTAGCGGTCGAAGACGTCGCCGAGGAAGGCGGTGTAATAGGGGTGCTCGAAGCCGCCGGTCTTCAGGATCTGGTAGGACAGGAAGGCCGGGCTGATGGTGCCGACGTTCTTCACGGGGCCTGTCTTGTTCGACCAGATGACCAGCGGCGTCTCGTGGCTCGAGGCCATCTGGTCGACCGTGCCCTTGCGCGAGGCCGTGACGTCCGGCATGTAGCCGGTCGAGGTGTAGACCGTGTTCAGCGGCGGCAGGTGATCGCCGAAGAGCACGATGATCGTCTCGCGGTCGCGCTCCTTCGCCCAGTCCATCAGCATCTTCAGGCTGTCGTCGGCCTCCTTCACGCCCTGCGCATAGGTGGCCAGAACCTGCCGGTCGGTCTCCGGCAGATCGCCTTCGACCTTGATGGTGTTCTGCGCATAGCGATTGGCCTCGTAGGGGCCGTGGCCCTGCAGCGTCACCGTGAAGAAGAAGAAGGGATCGCGCAGCTCGTCGGCCTGGCGCATGATCTCCTTCGTGAGGGCCTCGTCGGAAGCGAAGATGCCGCGCTTTTCCATGGGCGGCAGGGTTTCCTCCGAGCGAAACTGTTCGAAGCCGAAGGATTTGTAGACGGCGCTGCGGTTCCAGAACCAGCCCTGGAACGGGTGGACGGCTCGCGCGACATAGCCTTCGCCGCGGAAGAAGGTGGCCAGCGACGGGATCGGATTGCGGATATATTGCTGATAGGGAATGCTGCCATAGGGCAGGAAAGCGTTGGAGAAGCCGGTCAGGGCCTCGAACTCGACATTGGCGGTCATGCCGCCGAATTCCGGGGAAAACACGTTGCCGGACTGCATGCTGCGGATCGTCGGCATCGGGTCCGGCGAGAGCGTGACGTTCGGCAGGCGCGTCGGATCCCAGAAGGATTCGCTCATGAGGACGATGACATCCGGCTTGCCGCGATGCGTCGTGCCGGCGGCGACCGGCTCGGTCGGGATCTTGTCGATGGCGTCGGCCATGTAGCCCGCAGGCGCGGCGACGTTGGCCATCGGCAGGTTCAGCACGAAGGCGAGCGTGAAGCCGTTATGGCGGTAGTTTTCGGCCTGGTCCCACATGATGGGAATGATCTGCAGCCGGTCGCGCACCCAGGAGAACTGGTTGTAATCCATCAGGTGATAGAAGCCGCCGAGGAGCGGCAGGGCCACGGCAAGGCGGGCCAGGCGCTGCTGGCGCGTGAGGCGCGGGAAGCGGCGCCAGGCGTGGCGGATGAGCCAGGTGAGGCCGGCCAGCGACAGGACGAGGCCGACCGCGATGGCGATGGCCGTGCCCGGGCGATCGCGCACCAGCACCGGCATCAGCTCCATGATCTGGCGGCCGAACAGGAAGTCGGTGGGATAGAGCGGATCGGAGAGGAAGATCTGCTTCTGGCGCGTGGTGACGGCCGGCACCAGAGCGAGCGGGGCGATGAGGACGATGCCGTATTCCGCGCGGCCGGCGATGGCATCGACGGCGAGGAACAGCAGGAAGAAGATGAAAGCCGTGACCCAGGCCGGGCGTGCGGGATCGAGAAAGAAGGCGGTGGCTTCGGTCGCGGAATTGCGCGCGATCCATTCGACGACGAAGATCAGCGAGACGGCGAGCAGGAACGAGACCACGACGCTGCGGACGTTGGACAGAAGCCGCGACGGGCGTGCATCCTGCGCGCCGGTGGACCCATAGACGTCCGCGGAGGGTCTTGCGTTCACGGCAGACTGAAAACTCGCCATGGCCGGCTCCCTTCACAAATTCTTCGCATGACTGTCATATCGGTGTCATGTTGAACAGAGGATGAATGTGCTTTCCCATGCACAATGCGCGTGATCTCCCGCGGATCGCCGGGATAAGAGGAAGCCCGCGCGAAGGAGGACGAGATGCGCAGTTCGGTCGAATTATACAGTGTGGAGACGGGCGAGACGCGCGTCGTCTGGCAGACGGACCGGCTGGTCGAGGCACCGAATTTCACGCCGGCCGGCGACGGGCTGATCCTCAACGGCGACGGCCGGCTGTTGCGCATCGGTCTTGCCGATCCGGTGCCGGAGGCGATCGATACCGGCTTTGCCGACCGTCTCAACAACGATCACGGCCTCTCGCCGGATGGACGCCGGCTCGCGATCAGCGACAAGACCGAATTCGGCAAATCGGCGATCTACACGCTGCCGATCGGCGGCGGCGTGCCGACGCTCGTGACGCGCAACCTGCCGTCCTACTGGCATGGCTGGTCGCCGGACGGGACGCGGCTTGCCTATTGCGGCATTCGCGACCAGGTGTTCGATATCTACACGATTGCGGTCGAGGGCGGCGAGGAGACGCGGCTGACGCATGGCGAGGGCCGCAATGATGGGCCGGACTATTCGGCGGACGGGCGCTGGATCTATTTCAACTCCAGCCGATCGGGCCGGATGCAGATCTGGCGGGTGCCGTCCGAAGGGGGTGTTGCGGAGCGGATCACCGACAGTCCCTATGGCGACTGGTTTCCGCATCCCTCGCCGGACGGGCGCCACCTGCTCGTGCTTTCCTATGATGGCGATGTGTTCGACCATCCGCGCGACCTGACGGTGCGGCTGCGGCTGATGGATCCCGATGGCGGACAGGCGCGGACGTTGTTCGCGCTCTTCGGCGGTCAGGGGACGATCAACGTGCCGAACTGGTCGCCGGACGGCAAGACGTTCGCCTTCGTCCGCTACGCGCCGGAATAAGCGACGCCTGGCCTCAGTTCGTCTGCTCCGGCTGATAGCCGGGGCCTGCGGGATGGTGCAGGTCGATGGAGGATTCCTCTGTCGGCAGGAAGGTCGGGCCGACCTGACGGACGCGGTTGGCCTTGGGGTCGTAAGGGCGCTCGTGGATCTCGCGCGGCGCGGCGTCTGCCGGCGCCGTTGCCGGCAGGAGGATTTTCGACGCGGCGGGATCGGTGGTGATGGACACCACGGCCTTGTCGGAGGGCGTGCTCATCCGCGGGGCCGGGGCATCGCCCGGCAGGGTGGAGAAACCGGCGCCGGACGACCTGGCGGCCGCGGCATTCGGCAGGCGGCAGCCGCACTGGCTGCGGCTCGCGGGGCTGCCGCTCTTATAGGCGAAGGCCGTGGGAAGATCCGTATAGGGATTGCCGGTGCCAGCCGAGATCATGTCCTGCGTCTCGCCGGACAGCGGGTGGAAATAGAGTTCGGTCTCGGCGCCCGGGCAGCGGGCGCTGCAGGCCTGCGCGTCACGCGCGAAATCGTCGGGCGTCGCATTGGCGGAAATCGGGAAGAACGAGCCGTCGCAGGTGCGCACGCACATGGTCCGCAGCGGGCCATCCAGCGTCAGCCGGTGCAGGTCGGGGGCGGAGAGATCCGAGAGCGACGGCTCGGACACCGCGCCGTCGGAGGGTCCGCGCAGGCTCGTCTCCTCGCTGCCGATCGGCGGGAGGTCCGCGATGATATTGCGAAAACGGCGCGGTCGGGACTCGTCGATCCCCAGGTCTGCGATCCCCAGGTCTGCGTCCGTGCCGGCGTCCATGGTGGTGTCCATGGTGGCATCCGGGCCCGAGACCGATGCGCTGACGAGATCGCTATCGATCGCCTCGCAACGGTTGGTCTGCATCGCGACCAGCACGCGCCGGCGCTCCGCATCGCCGGCGGATCCTGCGATGTCCTGCCGGCGGCGGGCTTTCATGTCCTCAAGGTCGGCGCTGATCGCGGCGATGCGGTTGTCGAGATCGGCGCAGGCCTCCTCGTTGTCGCCGTTGATGACGGTCACGCTCTCCGTGCTGCAACCGAGCGCCCGCTGCTCGCTGCGCGCGCTGCGCAGCTCGATGTTTCGCCGCGAGATGGCGCCGGTGAAGTTTCGCTGGCTGGCCTCGCCGAAACCGTCTCGCCCGTTGTCACGGTCGTTCGACGTCGCCTCGGGAAGGTCGGCAAGGCGCGCATGCAGCCTGTCGCAGAGCGTAGACGCTTCGGCGCCTGCGGTGAGGAACAGAAGCGGCGCCAGCACTGCGGCCATGGAGAGTCTGCGGATCGTCAAACGTCTTGCCTGCATCTGCGGAATTGGTCGATCTCGGATAGATCGCAAGGTCCGCGCCATTCCGGGCGCGGTCGAAGGTTCATCATAGCCGCTTTCCGGTCCGCCGCAACGCGCCCCGCGATCACTTTCGCGGGGACGCAGGGTTCTGCGGCACGCTTCAGACCGGGTGTGACGCTTCTACCACGGCCAAGGCCGCCATATTGACGACGCCGCGCGAGGTGACCGAGGGCGAGAGGATGTGGGCGGGCAGGGCGGCACCCAGCAGGATCGGTCCGACATGCAGGCCGTCGATCATGCTTTTGACCACGCCGAAGGTGATGTTGGCGGCGTCGAGATTGGGGAAGACGAGGAGGTTGGCGTCCTCGTGCAGCGTCGTGCTCGGCATGACCCGCTTGCGCAGAACCGTCGAGATCGCGGACTCGCCGTGCATTTCGCCGTCGGCTTCCAGATCGGGCGCCAGTTCGCGCACGAATTCCATCGCCCGGCGCATCTTGCTGGCGCTTTCGGACTCGCGCGAGCCGAAGTTGGAGTGGGAGACGAGGGCGGCGCGCGGGTTGATGCCGAAGCGCTTGATCTCCTCGGCCGCCATGATCGTCTTCTGCGCGATCTCTTCCGAGGTCGGGTCGAAGGTGACGAAGGTGTCGGTGAAGAAGGTCGCGCCGTGCTGCGAGATCAGAAGGCTCATGGCCGAGAAATCGAGCGCGCCGGGCCGCTTGCCGATGATCTGCGCGATGTCGCGCAGATGGCGGCTGTAGCGGCCTTCGAGGCCGCAGATCAGCGCATCCGCCTCTCCGCGCTTCAGCGCCAGGGCGCCAATGACGGTGTAGTTGGTGCGCACGGTGGTGCGGGCGGCTTCCGGGATGACGCCGAGACGGCCGACCATGGAGAGATACTGGTCGACGTAATCCTTGAAGCGGCGGTCGCTTTCCGGATTGATGACCTCGAAATCGACCTCCGGGCGGATGCGCAGGCCGAACCGCTTCAGGCGCGATTCGATGATCTGCGGACGGCCGATGAGGATCGGCAGGGCCGTGCCTTCCTCGAGCAGGACCTGCGCGGCCCGCAGCACGCGCTCGTCCTCGCCTTCCGAGAAGATGACCCGCTTCTTCTCGGCGGCTTTCGCCAGCGTGAAGATCGGCTTCATGATGAAGCCGGAGCGGAACACGAAGCGGTTCAGCTGGTCGAGATAGGCGTCGAAATCGGCGATCGGCCGGGCGGCGACGCCGCTGTCGGCGGCAGCCTTGGCGACCGCGGGGGCGATGCGCAGGATCAGCCGCTGGTCGAAGGGCGAAGGGATGAGATAATCCGGCCCGAAGATCGGCGTTTCCTCGGAATAGGCGCGGGCGGCGACGTCCGACGGCTCCTCGCGGGCAAGGCCGGCGATGGCGCGCACGGCGGCCATCTTCATTTCCTCGTTGATCGTCCGGGCGCCGCAATCGAGCGCGCCGCGGAAGATGTAGGGGAAGCAGAGGACGTTGTTGACCTGGTTGGGGAAATCCGAGCGGCCGGTGCAGATCATCGCGTCCGGCCGGGCGGCGCGGGCGAGATCGGGCATGATCTCCGGGTTCGGATTGGCAAGCGCCATGATGAGCGGGCGCTCGGCCATCTGCGCGAGCAGTTCCGGCTTCAGCACGCCGGCGGCCGACAGGCCGAGGAAGACGTCGGCATCGGCGATGCTGTCGGCCAGGACCCGGTTGTCGCTCTTCTGGGCGTAGATCGACTTCCACTCGTCCATCAGCACCTCGCGGCCTTCATAGACGAGGCCTTCGAGATCGTGGACCCAGATGTTTTCGCGCTTGGCGCCGAGTTCGACCAGGAGATTGAGGCAGGCGAGAGCCGCGGCACCCGCGCCCGAGGTGACGATCTTCGCCTTGGCGATATCCTTGCCGGCCAGTTCCAGGCCGTTGAGGATGGCGGCGGCGACGATGATGGCGGTGCCGTGCTGGTCGTCGTGGAAGACGGGGATGTCCATCTTCTCGCGCAGCTGACGCTCGACTTCGAAACATTCCGGCGCCTTGATGTCCTCGAGATTGATGCCGCCGAAGGTCGGCTCCAGCGCCGAGACGACATCGACCATGCGCGCGATTTCCGGCGCGTCGATCTCGATGTCGAACACGTCGATGCCGGCGAATTTCTTGAAGAGGACGGCCTTGCCTTCCATCACGGGCTTGGAGGCGAGCGGGCCGATATTGCCGAGGCCGAGAACGGCGGAGCCGTTGGAGACCACCGCGACGAGGTTCGCCCGGGCCGTGTATTCGGCCGCCATCGACGGATCATCGCGGATGGCAAGGCAGGGTGCTGCCACGCCCGGGGAATAGGCGAGCGCGAGATCGCGCTGGTTGCCGAGCGGCTTGGTGGCCTGGATCTCCAGCTTGCCGGGGCGCGGGTACCGGTGGAAGAACAGCGCCTGTTCGTCAAGATCGCCGCCGGCCGGTGTCTTCGGTGTCGTCGTGTTATCGCCACTGCTCATTGCGCAATACCCTCTCTCTGAACGGGGTCCTTTTGGCATGATTTCGCGGGTCCGTACAGTTCGCCGGTCGGGTTTTGGCCGCGTTCTCACGTTCCCGGACGCCATTGTCACGCTCCTGAAACAGGAGTCTGTTTTCAACCATGTCAGGACCTGAAACGCGGAGACACCAGATGGACAAGAGAGTGAGCGAACCCGCCGTCCGGCACTATCGGACCCTGTTCATTTCCGACGTGCATCTCGGCTCCAAGGCCGCAAAGACCGATTACCTGCTCGACTTCCTGCGGCTGCACGATGCCGATACGATCATTCTCGTCGGCGACATCGTCGACGGATGGCGGCTGAAGCGCTCCTGGTACTGGCCGCAATCCTGCAACGATGTGGTGCAGAAACTGCTGCGCAAGGCCCGCAAGGGCACGCGGATCATCTATATCCCCGGCAATCACGACGAGTTCCTGCGCGCCTTCCCCGGCACGCATTTCGGCGGCATCGAAGTGGCCTCGCGCCACATTCACGAGAGCGCCGACGGTCTGCGCTATCTCGTGCTGCACGGCGACGAGTTCGACGTCGTGGTGCGCAATGCCCGGCTGCTCGCCTATCTCGGCGACTGGGCCTACGACACGGCGATCGTCATCAATATCGGTCTGGCCGCCGTGCGCCGCCGGCTCGGCATGCCCTACTGGTCGTTCTCGGCCTGGGCAAAGCAGCAGGTCAAACACGCGGTCAACTTCATCGGCGCGTTCCAGACGGTGGTTGCGGCCGAAGCCCGCAAGGCCGAGGCGGACGGCGTGGTCTGCGGCCATATCCACCATGCCGTGATCGAGGAGATCGACGGCATCCGCTACATGAATTCCGGCGACTGGGTGGAAAGCTGCACGGCGATCGCCGAGCATGCGGACGGACGCATGGAGCTGATCACCTGGAACGTGCTGGCCGGTGTGCCGCAGGCGACCGAGGACACCAGCGAGGCGCAGGCTCTGGTCGGGTCGTTTCTCGCGCGTCACGCCGCTTGAGGCGACGTGCCCGGCGCCGGATCGTGTCGGCGTCGGGATGACCGGCAGGGGCGATATTCCCGCGCTCTCCGTCAAAAATGACGTGCTCCGCTCCGGTGGAACGCATAATACCGGCCGGAGAAGAGCATCCCGACACCGATTCCGGTCTCTGGATGGTTGCAGCAGGTCGTTCCCGATGGATTCTCCTTTCCCGTCCCGGCTGTCCGAGCCGGCCCCGCCGTCGCGATTCGTGGCCCGGATCGCGCTGCTTTTCAGTGCGCCGCTGTTCATCAACGGCTTTGCCATGCCGTTCTTTCCCGTCTGGCTGTCGTCGCTGTCGTTCGACGCGGCGCAGATCTCGATCATCCTTGCGGTGCAGATGTTCGTGCGGGTGTTTTCGGCGCCGGTCGCGGGCATGATCGCGGACAGGCTCGGAGAGCGGACGCGGCTCTTGCTCTGGTCGGCCGGCCTGTCGCTTCTGACGGCGCTCGGGCTGTTCGTCTCCCACGGGTTCTGGGTGGTTCTCGTCGTCTATACGCTGCAGGGCGTGGTCTATTCGCCGTATGTGCCGATCGTCGAGGCCGTGGCGCTGACCGGCGTGCGGCGCTGGGGGTTCGACTATGCGCGGATGCGGCTCTGGGGGTCGATCGCCTTCATCTGCGCGACGATGATCGGCGGCGCGCTGATGAGCCGGTTCGGTGGCGCGATGGTGCTGCCGGCGATGACGGTCGGTTTCGTCGCCATGGTCGCCGTGACGTTTCTGGCGCCCCGGGTCGGCGCCCCGCGTCGTCCGTCCACGCTGACGACGCTTGCCGATCCCCCGCCAAAGGCCTTGCGGGCGCTGGATATCCAGCTGCTGCTGATGGGCGTCGGGCTGGTGAACGGCAGCCACGGCATGCTGTTTGCGTTTTCGGCGCTCTACTGGACGAGCATCGGCTTTTCCGGAACGGAGGTCGGGCTGCTCTGGAGCGCCGGGGTTGCGGCGGAGATCGCGATGTTCGTGGCCGCCAAGATGATTCTGGTCCGGGTTAGCCTCTGGGCGATGATCTTCACGGGTGCGGGCCTCGCCATCCTGCGCTGGCTGCTCTTCCCGCTCGATCTCGGCTTCTGGGGCTATTTCGCGCTGCAATGCGCCCATGCCTTCACCTATGCGATCATGCATACGGGGCTGCAGACCATGCTGGTGCGGCGCGTGGCGGAGCGGCAGGAGACGGCGGCGCAGGGGCTCTATTTCTTCTATACGGGCATGTTCACCGCACTCTGCACCTTCGTCTCCGGCATTTTCTACGGCTGGTTCGGGGTGCACGGCTTTCTCGCCATGGCCGTCGCCGCCTTCATCGGCTTTGCGCTCCTGATCGTCGCCTGGACGCTTCAGCCCCAGAGTTCCGGCTCCAGCGGCATGAGCAGCGAGCCTTCGTAGCGCAGGCCGGGCTCGCGATCGCGCGCCAGCAGCAGCGGGCCGTCGAGATCGACGAAGGCCGCACCCTGCGCGACGAGCGCCGCGGGCGCCATGGCAAGCGAGGTGCCCACCATGCAGCCGACCATCACGTCGAGGCCCAATGCCCGCGCCCGGTCGCGCATGTCGAAGGCGTGGGTGAGGCCGCCGGTCTTGTCGAGCTTGATGTTGACGGCGTCGTAGCGGCCGGCGAGGTGACCGAGATCGGCGATGGTGTGGACGCTTTCATCGGCGCAGACGGGGACGGGCCGGGAAAAGCGGGCCAGGATCTCGTCGCGGCCGGCCGGCAGCGGCTGCTCGACGAGCGCGATGCCGGCCTCCTCGCAGACGGCAAAATGGGCGGCGAGATTGTCTTCCGTCCAGGCCTCGTTCGCATCCAGAACGAGGATCGATTCGGGCGCGGCCCGTCGCACGGCGCGGATGCGGGCGGTGTCGTCGGCGGTGCCGACCTTGACCTTGAGCAGCGGACGGAAGGCGGCCTCTGCGGCGCGCGCGGCCATGGTCTCGGCGTCGGCCAGCGAAATCGTATAGGCGGTGACGAGCGGCTGCGGCAGGGACAGGCCGGCGAGCTGCCAGACGGGCAGGGCGCTCTTCTTCGCCTCCAGATCCCACATCGCGCAATCGACCGCATTGCGGGCGGCGCCGGGGGGCATGATACGGGCGAGTTCCGCCCGACCGATGCCGCGCTCGATCGCGTGGCGGCAGGCTTCGATCGCCTCGACCACGCTTTCGATCGTCTCGCCGTAGCGGCCATAGGGGACGCATTCGCCGATGCCGCTCGACGCGCCCTCGCGCAGCCGGCAAGTGACGACGGAGGCCGCCGTCTTGGAGCCGCGCGAAATGGTGAACGCGCCCGCGATGGGAAAATGTTCGACGGTGATCTCAAGTGTGGTCATCTGCGTATAGCCCTTCCGAAACGAACTTTCTCAACGATCCTGCCGGAGAACGTGGCATCGACATCACGGTCGTCAACTGCCTGTCTTAACCTTTGTCCTTCGCCCCCTTTCCATCGGTGACATCGTCAGCGGCAGTCGCTATGAGTGTTTGCTGATCGACACCGATGCAACCTTTGCACAGAGAATCCAGAACCGCGTGACCAAAACCCTCGTCAAGACTGAAGCGACCGTCGAACGCGACGATTCCGGCGAGAAGGGGGACACGGTCTATCGTTTCGGCGGCAACTGGCGCGCGTCCGGCCTGCCCCCCGTGGTCAAGCGCCTGGACGAAATGGCGAAACCCGCCGGCGGCCCGCAAGGCGCGCAGGTGCTGTTCGACCTGTCCGACATCTCAGCGATGGACACGGCCGGCGCGTGGATCATCCGCCGCTTCATGACGAAGCTCGGCGGCGATAAAGCGGTGACGCTCGACGGCGGCAATGCCGGCTATCTCGAACTGGTGAAGGCGCTGCCTGCCGAACTGCGCGAACCGCAGGCGGACGACGGCCCGCCGCGCACGCTCGCCGACCGCGCGTTCCAGCCGATCGGCAAGGCCGTCCTGTCGATGTGGGACGACATGGTCGCGGCGATGTACATCGTCGGCTCGGCCGTGCGCGGCGCGCAGCTGAAGGTGGGTCGCCACAGCGGGTTGTCGCCGGCCGCGATCATCAACCAGATCGACCGCATGGGCGTCCAGGCCGTGCCGATCATCACGCTGATGTCCTTCCTGATCGGCGCGATCATCGCGCAGCAGGGTGCCTTCCAGCTGCGCTATTTCGGCGCCGAACTCTTCGTGGTCGATCTCGTCGGCATCCTGCAGCTGCGCGAAATCGGCGTGCTCCTGACCGCCATCATGATCGCGGGGCGTTCCGGCAGCGCGATCACGGCCGAAGTTGGCTCGATGAAGATGCGCGAGGAGATCGACGCGCTGAAGGTCATGGGTCTCAGCCCCATCGGCATTCTCGTCTTCCCCCGCCTCGTGGCGCTGACCATCGCCCTGCCGCTTCTGACGATCATCGCCAATTTCGCGGCGCTTGCCGGTGCGGCCATGGTGGTCAATATCTATTCCGGCATCACGCTCTCCACCTTCCTGGCGCGCCTGCAGGAGGCGGTCGATTATTCCTCGGTGCTGGCGGGCATGATCAAGGCGCCTTTCATGGCGCTGATCATCGGCATCGTCGCCTCGGTCGAAGGCATGAAGGTCGGCGGCAGCGCCGAATCGCTCGGCAAGCACGTGACGCAATCGGTGGTGAAGTCGATCTTCGTGGTCATCCTCATCGACGCCCTCTTCGCCATCTTCTATTCGGCGATCAATTTCTGATGGAGGCGACATCGATGCAGACCGCCGACGAGACGCAGACCCCGGCCGCGCAAACGCCGGACCGGACGGACGAGCGCGGACCCGGACAGACCGGTGGGACTGGCGAGGGCAATGGCAAGGGCGAGCGCGAGGTCATCCTGTCCGTCAAGGACCTGACGGTCGCCTTCGGGTCCAATGTCGTTCTGGATGCGCTGAACCTCGATATCTATCGCGGCGAGATCCTCGGCTTCGTCGGTCCTTCGGGCACCGGCAAGTCGGTGCTGATGCGCACCGTGCTGCGGCTGCTGCCGCGCCGCTCCGGCAAGATCGAGATCCTCGGGGCCGAATATGATGCGGTGAGCGAGGAAGAGCGCGTCGAACTCGACACGCGGCTCGGCGTGCTGTTCCAGCACGGCGCCTTGTTCTCGTCGCTGACGGTGAAGGAGAACATCCAGGTTCCGATGCGGGAATATCTCGACCTGCCGCAGGAGATCATGGACGATCTGGCGCGGCTGAAGATCGAGCTCGTCGGCCTTGCGCCGGAAGCGGCCGACAAGTTTCCCTCAGAACTTTCCGGCGGCATGATCAAACGTGCGGCCCTTGCGCGGGCGCTCGCGCTCGATCCGGACCTCGTCTTCCTCGACGAGCCGACCTCGGGTCTCGACCCGATCGGCGCGGCCGAGTTCGATGAATTGATCGCCCGGCTGCGCGACACTCTGGGGCTGACCGTGTATATGGTGACTCACGACCTCGACAGCCTCTTCTCCGTCTGCGACCGCATCGCGGTTCTCGGCAACAAGAAGGTCATGGTGGAGGGGACGATCGAGGACATGCTCGCCTCCGACGACGACTGGGTGCAGTCCTACTTCCGCGGCAAGCGCGCGCGCTCGATCGTGCGCGACGACGGCGAGGACCTGCGCCACCACGATGCGAACGCGCCGCAGCGCAACGAGAACGACATGTCGGGCGATCGGCCGGGAAATCGGCAAGGCAACCCGCAGGGCAATCGACAAGGCAACCCGCAGGGCAGCCAGCAGGACGGGCGCGCGGGCTGACCGGTCCCCAAGACTTTCAGACAGTTCCAATAAGGCCCGAGCGGCCACAGGGTAGACGCCAAAGATGGAAACCAAAGCCAATTACACGATCGTCGGGTTCTTCACCATCGCCGTGATCGTCGCCGCCTTCGGGTTCGTCTACTGGATGTCCCAGTTCGGCCGCGGCGGCGAGATGGTCGAACTCGTGGTGAGCATTCCCGGCTCGGCCAACGGCCTGAGCGTCGGTTCGCCGGTGCGCTTCAACGGCATCCCGGTCGGCAGCGTCCGCAGTCTCGCGATCAATGCCAACGATCCGCGCTATTCGGTGGCGGTGACGGAGGTCTCGGCCGATGCGCCGGTTCTGACCTCGACCAAGGCGACGCTCGAAGTGCAGGGCCTGACGGGGGCCGCCTATATCGAGCTCAGCGGCGGCAACAAGGGCGAGCCGAGCATCCTGCGCAAGGCGCTGGACGAAGGCACCTCGGCGCAGATCCAGGCCGACCAGTCGAGCGTGACCAGCCTGCTGGCGACCGCCGACAAGATCATGGACCGCGCCAACGACGCCATCGGCGATATCCAGGGCTTCGTCTCCGACGTCCGCGGACCGCTGACCGGCACCATCACCAATGCGGAACGCTTCTCGAAGTCGCTGGCCGACAATTCGGAAGGCATCGACAAATTCCTCGAAAGCGTTAGCGCGCTGTCGGACTCGATCAACAGTGCGGCGGAAAAGCTCGATTCGACGCTCACCTCCGCCGATGCGCTGGTGAAATCCGTCAATCCGCAGGACGTGAACCGCATCGTCTCCAACGTCGCCCGCATGAGCGACGAGCTGACCGCGGCCTCCGCCGGCGTGTCCGACACGATCGCGACGATCCGCAAGACCGCCGAGACATACGAGCGCTTCGGCGCCAATGCGACGACGACGCTCGCCAAGGTCGATACGCTGCTGGGCGCGGTCGATTCGCAGAAGGTCGGCAACGTCATCAACGATGCCTCGGTTGCGAGCGCCGACGCCCGTCGCGCCATCTCGACCTTCGCGTCGCTGGCCGACAGCGTGCGGGAGCGGCAGCCGGAAATCGACCAGACCATCACCGATGTGACGCAGATGGCCAACAAGCTGAACGCCGCATCGAGCCGCGTCGATGGCATCCTCGTCAAGCTCGACGGCTTCCTCGGCGATGCGGACGCGCCCGGCATCTCGCAGGACGCCCGCCAGACGCTCGCCTCGTTCCGCAGCGTGGCCGACAACATCAACGCCCAGATCGGCCCGATCGCCAACAATCTGAAGCGCTTCACGAGTTCCGGCCTGCGTGACATCGAGGCGCTGGTGGACGACACCCGCCGCACGGTCCAGTCGCTCGACAGCACCATCTCCACCTTCGACAAGAACCCGCAGCGGCTTCTCTTCGGTGGCGAGACGGTCAAGCAGTATGACGGCCGCACGCGTCGCTAAGGCGCCCTCGAGGGTTCGCGTGATTCGGGTGCAGGGCTGAACCGGCGGCAGCGACCGCCGGTTTCGTGGCGGATCGTGCGCTTTTTGCACGCTTGAGAGCCGTCGCTTAACGCACGGCGCGTGTTCTTGCGACGCGTTGCTGCACGAATCGTGACATGGCTGCACAGCTTGTCGCTTTTCCGCGCTACGGGCGATGCCATGGGGGCGTTTCGCCCTTGTCTTGTTCAAGTCGCCGCTTAGATTGCTCCCCATCAATAAGGGTCATGGCTGTATGTTTCCGGACGTCAACGGTACTGGTAAATCGCGTTTCCTCCGGGCTCTGGCTCTTCTTCTCGTTGCGGCACCGCTGAGTGCCTGCGCGGGCAAGGCGAACAACGACACCTACAGCCTGTCCTCCGTTCCCTCGGTGCAGGGGCCGGCGGCCACGAGCAAGCAGATCCTGGTGCCCGAGCCGACGGCGCTGAAGGCGCTCGACAGCGACCAGATCGTCATCCGTCTTTCGGGCTCCGAGCTGCAATATCTGGCAAAATCGCAGTGGGGCGACCGGCTGCCGCGCATGGTCCAGTCGAAGCTGGTGCAGGCCTTCGAGAACACCGGCAAGGTCGGCGGCGTCGGCAAGCCCGGCGAGGGGCTCGCGATCGACTATCAGGTCGTGACCGAAATCCGCTCCTTCGAGGTGGACACCACGGGGTCGCGCACCGCCGTGGTCGAAATCTTCGCCAAGATCGTCAACGACCGCAACGGCACGGTCCGGGCGCAGAAGGCGTTCCGCGCCACCGTGCCGGTGACCGGCACCGAGGCGCCGGCCTATATCAAGGGTCTCGACCGCGCGGCGGCCGACGTGGTGGCGGATATCGTCCGCTGGACGCTGACCGCGATCTGACGGTCGGCGATTGCGCCGCCGCAGGCGGTTCGGCCTTTTCAGGCACGACGCGCCCTGGCGCCGTGCCGTCTTTCCTGTGCAGGAATCCGGCGCGCCTCAGCCGCGCAGGGGCGGGATCGTCATCTGGTTGATCACCGCATCGACACCCTCGACGGATTTCGCGGCGTCCACCGCGCGGTCGGCCTCGTCGGGCGAGCCGATGAAGCCGGCGAGGACGATCGTGTTGCCGCGCGCGACGACGCTGACGTCGCTGACCTCGGCATCCCGCATGGCGGCGAGCGTATCGGCGACACGCGCTTCCAGATCCGCCGGCTGATTGGCCGCGGCATCACCCGGATCCGTGCCGAAAAACGTCCGTTCCTTGTAGACCATCGTGTTGTCTCCTCTGATCCCGCGCCTTTCATCCCGCGCCTCTGGGCGCACGGCGCTGTCATCGGGCAAACGTCTCTGGCGACGAATGGTTGCGCGGGCGAACCGCGCCACCGAACGCGTCAGGGATAGCGGACGACGGGGGGCAGCGAGGACAGGATCGATTCGACATTGCCGCCGGTCTTCAGGCCGAAGATGGTGCCGCGGTCGTAGAGCAGGTTGAACTCGACATAGCGCCCGCGCCGCACCAGCTGCTCGTCGCGATCCGCCTCCGTCCAGGGATTGTTGACGTTGGCGCGGACGATTTTCGGGTAGAGCATGGCGAAGGCCCGGCCGACATCCTGGGTGAAGGCGAAATCCGCCTCCCAGCCGCCCTGTTCGTCCGGGGAATGCAGCCAGTCATAGAAAATGCCGCCTGTGCCGCGCGGCTCGTTGCGGTGTTTCAGGAAGAAATACTCGTCGCACCAGGCCTTGTAGCGGGCGTGATCGGCGACCGCGTGGCGACCGCAGGCGATTTCCAAGCCCTTGTGGAAAAGGATCGTGTCCGGGTCGGTCATGACGCGGCGGCGATCGAGAACCGGGGTGAGGTCGGCGCCGCCGCCGAACCACTGGCTGGTGGTCACCACCATGCGCGTGTTCATGTGCACGGCGGGCACGTTGGGATTGACCGGATGGGCGATCAGCGAAATGCCGGAGGCCCAGAAGCGGGGATCGTCGGTGGCGCCGGGGATCTGGGCGCGAAATTCCGGGGAAAACTCGCCATGGACGGTGGAGGTGTGGACGCCCACCTTTTCGAAGACGCGCCCGGCCATCATCGACATGACGCCGCCGCCGCCTTCGCCACCATCGCGCGCCCAGGGTTTCTGTTCGAAACGCCCCGGAGGCTCGTCGGCAAGGGGGCCCGTAAGGTCGTCCTCGATCGTCTCGAGCGCGGTGCAGATCGTGTCGCGCAGGCTTTCGAACCAGGCGCGGGCGCGCAGCTTCTTGTCCTCGATATCGTCCGGCAGGCCGGGTGGCAGATCGGGTCGTTCCATCGCGGCGGTCCTTGGTGCGTGGCGTTCGACCATTTCTAGACCATTTCCGTGACGAGCGGAATCGTCGGCCAAACCTATCCCGTTGTTTTACCGGATTCCCGGTGCGACGATTCGACTCGCAAAGCCGCGCCGCGGTGCCTATCTTGGTCTCACCACCGGTTTTCCCGAGACGAAAGGGCGTGGCATGGCAAGACCTCCGGCACCGCCCTCGCTTGACGGGTTGAAGCGGCAGATCGCGCGGCATCGCGATCGGCAAGCCGCGACCGGCGGCGGTCTGTTCGTTCGCGAGACGTTTCTGCTCGATCGCATTGCCGCGCGGCAGAAGGCGCTGGAATGGTTCGAGCATTATCCCAAGGCGGCCTACTGGACCGAGGTGGAAAGCTGGCGCCGGCTCGACGGCGACCGGATCGAATTCACCATGCGCCGGCTGCCGACGGCGGATTAGGCCGGCATTGTCTGCCGCAGGGCTTCGCCTGTTATCATCGCCACCGACATGGCGAGGTTGAGCGAGCGCTGACCCTCCACCATGGCGATGACGACGCGCGCATCGGCCGCTGCATGGACCGTGTCCGGCACGCCGGCGCTCTCGCGGCCGAAAAGCAGCGTGTCGTCGGCAGAATAGGCAAAGCGGGTATAGGGCAGGGCCGCCTTGGTGCTCGCCAGCACCAGCCGCCGGCCCTGTCGCTGGCGCTCTTCCTCGAACGACAGCCAGTTGACGTGGCGTGCGAGCGTGACCGAGGCGAGATAATCGAGGCCGGCGCGCTTGAGGTTCCTGTCCGACAGGTCGAAACCGGCCGGCTCGACGATATCGACGCCGAGGCCGAGGCAGGCGGCGAGGCGCAGAATGGTGCCGGTGTTTCCGGCAATGTCGGGCTGGTAGAGAGCGATGCGCAGCATGACTGTGCGGTAGGCGATCCGTGCCGAATTGGCAACAGCGCAAGGTCCGTCGCCCTTTACCGCGAAAAAAGCCGGTACCGCGAAAAAAGGTGAAGGCCGATCTGGTGCGGCCGTGAAAACTTCGTTAAGAGACTGTCAGCGCCCACACGAACCTGATGGAGGATTGCATGGATATCTCAGTGACCGTCAACCTCCGGATGATGTGGCTCCGACCCGTTCGGACCGCCTCGCACCGCTAACCGGTTCGCGCCGCTTCTTCTCCGTTTCCGGATATACCAGCGCCGCTCGCCAAGGTTCGATCGTGCTTTCCAGCAGCGATTCCCGTGAACCCCGCCTGACGCCGATTGCGGCTTCGTTATCCCGAATGCGGATGTTTCCGCCTTCCAAACACCCACTTTCTCGCCGCGATCCCTGACACGACCGCTTTTCGGCCTCAAGGATCGCTCCGGAATCTCCTGTTTTTGGAGCCTGATCATGTTCGGCTGGTTTGAATCCCGCCTCGAAGCCTATCCCGCGGAGGAGCCGAAGGCGCCTCCGGAGGGTCTGGTCGCCTTTTGCTGGCACTATTCCAAACCCGCAGCCCCGTGGCTGCTGATCATGGCGGTCTGCGCCATGCTGATCGCCGTCGGCGAAGTCGCGCTCTTCCAGTTCCTCGGCAGCCTCGTCGACTGGTTGGCGGCGGCCGACCGAAACACGTTCTTCCAGACGGAGGGGACGCGCCTGATGATCATGGGCGCGATCATCCTCGTCGGCCTGCCGGGCATCGTGGCGCTGAACTCCATGGTCATGCACCAGATCCTGCTCGGCAATTATCCGATGATCGCGCGCTGGCAGATGCATCGCTACCTGCTGCGGCAGAGCATGACGTTCTTTGCGAACGAATTTGCCGGCCGGGTCGCGACCAAGGTCATGCAGACCTCGCTTGCCGTTCGCGAGACGGTGATGAAGATCCTCGATGTCTTCGTCTATGTCGTCAGCTACTTCGTCTCGATGCTCGTCGTGGTGGCGGCGGCCGACTGGCGGTTGCTCGCGCCGCTCGTCGTCTGGATGATCTGCTACATCGCCATCGTCGCCTATTTCGTGCCGCGCCTGCGCAAGATCTCGAAGGAGCAGGCCGATACGCGCTCGATGATGACGGGGCGGATCGTCGACAGCTACACCAACATCGCGACGGTCAAGCTGTTTTCGCATGCCGGCCGGGAAGAGGTCTATGCCAAGGACAGCATGGACGCGTTTCTCGGCACCGTGCACAAGCAGATGCGTAAGGTCACGCTGTTCCACGTGCTGGTCTACACCAACAACTGCATCGCGCTGTTTGCCATCGCGGCGCTCGGCATTCACCTGTGGATGACGAGCGACGTCTCGATCGGCTCGATCGCGATCGCCGTCTCGCTCGCCATGCGCATCAACGGCATGTCGCAGTGGGTGATGTGGGAGGTCTCGGCGCTGTTCGAGAACATCGGCACGGTCTATGACGGCATGGCGATGATGACGAAGGCGCACGACATCGTCGATGTCCCCGACGCCAAGGTGCTCGATGCCGCGCGCGGCGGTATCGTCTTCGATGCCATCGGCTTCGATTACGGCAAGCACAAGAAGGTCATCGACCGGCTGTCGCTGTCGATCGCGCCGGGCGAGAAGGTCGGCCTGGTCGGCCGGTCCGGGGCCGGCAAGACGACGCTGATGAACGTGCTCCTGCGGTTCTACGACCTCTCATCGGGGCATATTCTGATCGACGGTCAGGATATCGCAAAGGTGACGCAGGACAGCCTGCGTCGCCAGATCGGCGTCGTGACGCAGGATACCTCGCTGCTGCACCGCTCCATTCGCGACAACATCGCCTATGGACGGCCGGAGGCGAGCGATGCGGAGATCGTCGCGGCCGCCAAGCGGGCGAACGCCTGGGACTTCATTTCGATCCTGGAGGACAACCAGGGCCGCAAGGGTCTCGATGCGCAGGTCGGCGAGCGCGGCGTCAAGCTGTCCGGCGGCCAGCGCCAGCGGATCGCGATCGCGCGCGTGTTCCTCAAGGACGCGCCGATCCTGATCCTCGACGAGGCGACCTCGGCGCTCGATTCGGAAGTGGAGCAGGCGATCCAGGAGAACCTGTTCGCCCTGATGTCCGGCAAGACCGTCATCGCGATCGCCCACCGGCTGTCGACGCTGACGGAGATGGACCGGCTCGTCATCCTCGAACAGGGCGAGATCATCCAGACCGGCACCCATGCCGAGCTGGTCTCGACCAAGGGGCTCTATGCGGATCTCTGGTCCCGCCAGTCGGGCGGCTTCCTGCGGGAGGACGACGACGCGGCGGACGAGGCGGCGGAGTAGCGGGCCTCGGTTTTGCGGCTTGCCGTGCTTCTTGTCGGGGCTCTATGGGCTTGGCTGCCCCTCACCCTAACCCTCTCCCCGCTTGGCGGGGAGAGGGAACGTGGTCGCGGCGTGGGGCGGGCGCTCCGGGTCTCTTCTCCCCGCCAAGCGGGGAGACGATGCCGGCAGGCAGATGAGGGGCTGGCTGCATGGGGTGGCAGATCGGCCGATCATGGACGGAATTTAACGCGCGTCGGCGGCTCGCGTTCATTGCCGTGACAGGTCCGGCGCGTATATTCCCCGGCATGTTCCTGCGCCCCATCTTCCGCTATTTCGAAACCTGGATCGAGCCCTTCGCGCACAAGGAGGCCCTGCAGCCGCCGCGGGGGTTGGTGGGGTTCATCTGGTTCTATATCCGGCAGGCCAAGGCGCCGTTCGTCGCCATGCTGGTGCTCGGCGGGATGAGCGCGGCGATCGAGGCGGCCTTGTTCTGGTTCGTCGGGCGGCTCGTGGATATCCTGGCGACGGTCGATCGGTCGGCAGGCTGGGAGGGCTTGCTGGCGAACCACGGGCGGGAGCTGGTGGGGATGCTGTTTCTCATCGGCATCGTCCGTTTCGTCGTGACGCTCGTCATGGCGCTGGTCGATCAGCAGATCATCACTCCCGGCTTCTACAATCTGGTGCGCTGGCAATCCTACCTGCATGTGGCGCGGCAATCGGTTTCCTTCTTCCAGAACGATTTTTCCGGACGCATCGTCACCAAGGTCTGGTCGGGCGGGCAGGCGGCGGGCGACGTGGTGACCTCGCTGATGGAAAGCGTCTGGTTCGTCGGGATCTACTCCGTCTCGACGCTGGTGCTGGTCGGGCAGCTCGACCTGACGATGGCCGCTGTCGTGCTCGTCTGGCTCGTCGTCTTTGCCGCGCTGGCGCGCTTTTTCGTGCCGCGCATCCGGGCGCATTCCAAGGAAACGGCGGAGGCTTCCTCCATGCTGTCCGGCCGGATGGTCGACGCCTATTCCAATATCCAGACGCTGAAACTGTTCGGGCGGGACGAGGAAAACGACCGCTATATGCGCGACGGTTTCGACACGTTCCAGGCGACGACGCTGCGGTTCACTCGGTTCATCACCGGGGTGCGGGCGTCGATGGCGCTGCTCTCCGGCATCATGATCGTGACGATGGCGGCCCTCAGCGTCCATCTGTGGCTGGCGGGGTCGATCAGCGCCGGCGCCGTGGCCTTCACGCTGGCGCTCGTGCTCAGGCTCAATTTCCTGCTGTCGCGGATGATGGTGCAGTTCAACGGCATCATGCGCAATATCGGGACGATCCAGAACGCGGCCGACATGATCGCGCAGCCGATCGACCTCGTGGACAGGCCGCAGGCACCGGATCTTGTCGTGCGGGAGCCGGGCATCGCGTTCGAGGCGATCCGCTTTCATTACGGGCGCGAAAAGGGCGTCATCGACGATCTCTCGCTGACGATCCGGCCGGGCGAAAAGGTCGGGATCGTCGGGCGCTCGGGCGCGGGCAAATCGACGCTCGTCAACCTGCTGCTGCGCTTCTACGACCTCGAGGGTGGGCGGATCACGATCGACGGACAGGACATCGCCGGCGTTCGCCAGGAATCGCTCCGCGCGCAGATCGGCATGGTCAGCCAGGACACCTCGCTGCTGCATCGCTCGATTCGCGACAACATCCTTTTCGGTCGGCCGGACGCGGACGATCGCGCCTTGCGGCTTGCGGCGGAGCGGGCGGAAGCGCTCACCTTCATCGAGCGGCTGGAAGACCAGCGCGGGCGGACCGGATTCGATGCGCATGTGGGCGAGCGGGGCATCAAGCTCTCGGGCGGTCAACGCCAGCGCATCGCCATTGCCCGCGTCATGCTGAAAGACGCGCCGATTCTCGTGCTCGACGAGGCGACGTCGGCGCTCGATTCGGAGGTGGAAGCCGCCATCCAGGACAATCTGGACGCCCTGATGCAGGGCAAGACCGTGCTGGCCATCGCGCACCGGCTCTCGACCATCGCGGCGCTCGACCGGCTGATCGTGATGGATGCCGGCGCGATCGTGCAGGACGGCACGCATGCGCAACTGATCGCCGAGAAGGGGCTCTATGCCGAACTCTGGTCGCGGCAGTCCGGCGGCTTCCTCGCCCGGGACGAGGCGGCACAGGCGACACCTTCGTTTTGATGCCAGCCGATCGTTACGGAGCGCGGAAGGCGAATTCGGCGACGAGGCCGTCATGGTTCGACCCGTAATCGCGGTCGAGCCGCTTCACCGACAGCGGCACGAGCGGCGGGCGGCTGTAGATGTGGTCGATGGCCACGCCGAGACCGGTATCGGCCAGCTGGACCGGCCATGTCGCCGGTTCGCGCGGGACGGTGCGCAGGCGCAGGACACGGAGCATCCTCTGCATATCCGGCGCGATGGTGCCGGAGTTGAAATCCCCCGCCAGAATCACGGGCTCGGTGGTGTTGCGCATGAAAGCCGTGAGGTGGGCGAGTTCCTTCATGTGGTAATTGTCGAAGAAGGGTTTCGACAGATGGGCGGCCACCATGCGGAAGGTTCCGCCCGGCACCGCGATCCGCGCCGACATCACCCGGTCCTTGCGCAGATCGCTGAGATCGCCGACCGAGATGTCCCTCAGCGGGTGTTTCGAAAACATCAGGAGATCGCAGGTCGGCGTGTGTTCGCCGCAGCCGATTCTAAAGGGATAGACGGCGGCCAGGCGCTGCATCTGCATGAACAGCGGCTCGCCCTCGAGAATCACCACCACATCGGCCTCCGACGCCATCACCATGTCGGCAATGGCGGTGGCGCCTTCCATGTTGTCGCCCAGCATGTTGAACGAGACGATGCGCAGGCTCGGCCCCAGCGCCTCGTCGGCTGCCGTCGCCTCGATCGCGAATTCGCGCTTCATCAGGACGCCGTGACCGGCAAGCCCAAGCGCTGCGATGAGGAGGAGCAGGCTCAAGCGGCTGCGGCAGATGAGAAACGAGGCGAGCATGGCAAGCGCGATGGCGACCCCCACATGGGTCTGCATGCTGTTGAGCAGCAGCAGCGGCCACAGGGTCTCGACATAGCGCAGGGCGCAGAGGACAAGGCCGATGATCGCAAGCGTATTGAGGACGATGCCGAGGGTCTTGCGCATGCGGGGCTCTTTCTGCCGATCCGGTTGAAACGCCGGTAGCACGAAGCGGAAAATGCTGCAACGCAGCATAAACGACGGGGCATGGAGGCCGGCGATCGGGGCGGGCGGGCACGCTTCGCTCCGCGCACGCCTACGAGATGTTCCCCGGCTTTGCACCGGGCTTTCGGCTTGCGGTGCGGGTCATTCAAGGCCTGCGACGTTCGGCCGCGACAATGCGTCACGGTGGGACTGACGCAAGGCTGCCTTGCGGCATTTGCAAGGCTGGACATGCCCGTTTATCAAGCATAGAACCCGGGACATGGCTCGGGAATCCGGAGCGGCTTCGGGCTGCCGGTTTTCCGGCGGGGAGGCCGCGGGGCAAGCGGTCAAGAAAGTGTGGCGAGCTGGTCTCGCCTTATTGATTTGGCGCCGTTCTTTCGATCAAGTGCGGGAGGACAGAACCGGCGTCGGGGACGCGTGTGCGGCTTTTCGAGCCGCCGGGTTGAGAGGATGAAAAGGCCGTGAGCGAACACCACACGACAAGCGAGACACCGAGCGAGCCGACGCGCCGCGACTTCCTGTATCTGGCGACCGGCATGGCCGGCGCCGTCGGCGTCGCAGCGGTGGCCTGGCCGTTCATCGACCAGATGCGGCCGGACGCCTCGACGCTCGCGCTCGCCTCCATTGAGGTCGACGTGTCCAGCCTGCAGCCCGGCATGTCGCTGACGGCGAAATGGCGGGGCAAGCCGATCTTCATCCGCAACCGGACGGAGAAGGAAGTGGAGGAGGCCAAGGCCGTCCAGCTCGCCGATCTCAAGGACCCGGTGGCGCGCAACGCCAACATCGCGGCCGACGCGCAGGCGACGGATATCGACCGCTCGGCCGGCGAGGGCAAGGAAAACTGGATCGTCATGATCGGCTCCTGCACCCATCTCGGCTGCGTTCCGCTCGGCCAGGCCGGCGATTTCGGCGGATGGTTCTGTCCCTGCCATGGCTCGCATTACGATACGGCGGGCCGCATTCGAAAAGGCCCGGCGCCGATGAACCTCGCCGTGCCAAACTTTGCGTTCACGTCCGATACAGTCATCAAGATCGGTTGAGGGGGATTGCCGATATGAGTGGGGAACATTCAACCTATACACCGACATCGGGACTGGAAAAGTGGGTGGATTCGCGGCTGCCGCTGCCGCGGCTGGTCCATGACAGCTTCGTGTCCTATCCGGTTCCGCGGAACCTGAACTATGCCTATACCTTCGGCGCCATGCTGTCGGTGATGCTGATCATCCAGATCGTCACCGGCATCGTGCTGGCCATGCACTATGCCGCCGAAACGACCGTCGCGTTCAACTCGGTCGAGAAGATCATGCGCGACGTGAACCATGGCTGGCTGCTGCGCTACATGCATGCCAACGGCGCCTCGTTCTTCTTCATCGCGGTCTACCTGCATATCGGCCGCGGCCTCTATTACGGCTCCTACAAGGCGCCGCGCGAAATCCTCTGGATCCTCGGCGTGGTCATCTATCTCCTGATGATGGCGACCGGCTTCATGGGCTACGTGCTTCCCTGGGGGCAGATGTCCTTCTGGGGCGCGACCGTCATCACCGGCTTCTTCTCCGCCTTCCCGCTGGTCGGCGAGTGGATCCAGCAGTTCCTGCTCGGCGGCTTCGCCGTGGATCAGCCGACGCTCAACCGCTTCTTCTCGCTGCATTATCTGCTGCCCTTCATGATCGCCGGCGTCGTCGTGCTGCATATCTGGGCCCTGCACGTGACCGGCCAGACGAACCCGACCGGCATCGAGGTGAAGACCAAGACAGACACCGTCTCCTTCACGCCCTATGCGACGCTCAAGGATGCGCTCGGCGTGTCCATCTTCCTTCTCGTCTACGCCTGGTTCGTGTTCTACATGCCGAACTATCTCGGCCATCCCGACAACTACGTGCCGGCCAATGCCCTGAAGACGCCGGCCCATATCGTGCCCGAATGGTACTACCTGCCGTTCTACGCCATGCTGCGCGCCATCACCTTCAATGTCGGTCCGATCGACTCCAAGCTCGGCGGCGTTCTCGTGATGTTCGGGGCGATCATCGTCCTGTTCTTCCTGCCCTGGCTCGACACGTCGAAGGTCCGCTCGGCCGTCTATCGTCCCTGGTACAAGCTGTTCTTCTGGATCTTCGTCGTCAACGCGATCCTGCTCGGCTGGCTCGGCTCGCGCCCGGCGGAAGGCGCCTATGTGGTGATGTCGCAGATCGGCACGCTCTACTATTTCGGCTTCTTCCTGGTGATCATGCCGCTTCTCGGCCTGGTCGAGACACCGCGACGCATTCCGAACTCCATCACCGAAGCGGTGCTGGAACAGAAGGCCCGCAAGACCGCGGTGGCGGCGTGATGGCAAGAGACGAGACCAAGGAAAGCATGACGATGAAACAGCTGATCACCGGCCTCTTCGTTTCGGCCTTCGTGCTGGGCGGTACCCTTGCCGGCGCGACAAGCGCGCTGGCGCAGGAAAACGCGCCGCACGAGGGCAAGACCGCGACCGAGGAGCATGGCGGGGGAACGCCGCACTTCCCGATCAAGAAGCCGCAGGAAGAAGACTGGTCGTTTGCCGGCCCGTTCGGCCACTACGACAAGGGCCAGCTTCAGCGCGGGCTCAAGGTCTATACGGAAGTCTGTTCCGCCTGCCATTCGATGAACCTCGTGGCCTTCCGCATGCTGGAAGAGCTTGGCTATTCCGAAGCGCAAGTGAAGACCTTCGCGGCGAATTACGAGGTCCAGGACGGACCGAACGCCGAGGGGGAGATGTTTACCCGCAAGGCCCTGCCGTCCGACCATTTCGTGTCGCCCTTCCCGAACGCCGAGGCTGCGGCCGCAGCGAACAACGGCGCGGCGCCGCCGGACTTCTCGCTGATCGCCAAGGCGCGCGGCATCGAGCGCGGCTTCCCGACCTTCGTCTTCGACATCTTCACGCAGTATCAGGAAGGCGGAGCGGACTATATCCACGCGCTGCTCAACGGCTATGAAGAGCCGCCGGCCGGCGTGGAGATCGCAGCGGGGACGCATTACAACCCCTACTTCGCCAATGCCGCGGCGCTGGCCATGGCCAAGCCCTTGAACGAGGGCCAGGTGACCTATGAGGATGGTTCTCCGCAGACGGTGGAGCAGTATTCCCGCGACGTCGCCTCCTTCCTGATGTGGGCCGCGGAGCCGCATCTGGAAGAGCGCAAGCGGACCGGCTTCATGGTGCTGATCTTTCTCCTGATCTTCACCGGCCTGATCTACCTGACGAAGAAATCCGTCTACGCCAGCAAGGAGCACTAAGGCGCTCCGGGCCTTGCCCGGCCGCTCAGGTCTCCATCAGACAAGACACTGAAATGAAAATGGCCTCGCGGCGTTCCGCGAGGCCATTTTTTTGTACGCTCTCCAGCGCCGCTGACAGCGGTCGCCCGATGGGCTGTTGCCGATATGGTTTTACGACCAGAAGCGGCGGAATGTCGGGATATGGTCGGCCTCGGCTTTGCGGTAGCCGACGCCGTGGCCGATGAGGAAGCCTGCGAGGCCGACGAGGCCGAGAAGCAGGACGGTCGAGGACGGATGCTCGGTGGCCGTCTGGCGAACGGCTGCGGCTTCCGATCTGACGACGTTGACCGCTTTGGTGGCTCTGGTTTCATTCTCGCGGTGGCCCTGGGGCAAGTCGAGATTGGTCATCTGTTTCTCCTCTTTCTGTCTGTGGGTGGTCGGTCGGGCTGTCTGTGTGTGGTCGGGCACTCATGTCCCGGCCCGGTCTCTGTCGGTCGTTTTCCCGACAAACTCCCGTTCCCTTTCCTGTCGTTCGTCTTTTCGGGACAACCGGATCCCTGACACACTCTAGCGGTTGTTTTCGACGTCCAGTTCGATCTCGCGGCGCGAGATCAGATCGAGGGATCTGTCCGGTGCGATGCGGTAGGTCTCCGACCATTCTCGTCCATCGGGCGCGCGGAAGCGGTGCGGGAAGGTGCTGCCGATGGGGGATTTCGTCAGCTTGGTCTGTGGCTGGCCGCCATAGGTGATG
This sequence comes from Rhizobium sp. PP-F2F-G48, assembly GCF_004342335.1. Classification (NCBI taxonomy): domain Bacteria; kingdom Pseudomonadati; phylum Pseudomonadota; class Alphaproteobacteria; order Hyphomicrobiales; family Rhizobiaceae; genus Rhizobium; species Rhizobium sp. PP-F2F-G48. The sequence continues at coordinate 855,394 of NZ_SLVH01000001.1, forward strand.
CTGCCGGGAATAGGCGCGACCGAGCTTCCGGCGGCACCCGATGACGTGCCCGGCGTGGTGCAGGCCGTCAGGGCCAGCAGTGCGGCGGTCGCGGTGGCAAGAGCCAGTCTGTTCATGGATCACCTCTCTCAATGTCGGGCCACGCGTTTCTCAATGGTGGGATACGCGTCGGGCCCGCATCGCACCTCGAAAACGATTTGCTGGACGATATCGTTCCATGACAGGTGATCTGGTGTTCCGAGACGATGTTTCAACAGCAGGGGGTCGACGGCCATGGAAGCCGGCGCGTCGATGACCCGCTCTTCCTGCGGATCGACCGGACGCGAAAAACCCGCCGCACGAGAGACCATGCGGCGGGTTTCGAAGGGCGCAGGCGATCGGCTGGCAGGCGTCAGCTGAAGCGACCGGCGGCGTGGGCGAGCATGGTGTAGACCTTGCCCGTGTCGGAGGTCAGGTAGGTCTGGGTGATGACGCGGTCGCGGTCGTTGCGGGCGACGTCGGCCAGCAGTTTCTCGAAATCGGCGATGTAGCGATCGACGGCCGTGCGGAATTCCGGTTCGCGGTCGTATTTCCGCTGGATCTCGTCGAACGTCTGCTGGCCCTTCAGCGTGTAGAGGCGGCGCGTGAACACGTCGCGCTCGCCACGCTGGTAGCGGCGCCAGAGATCGACCGAGGCGTCGTGATCGATCGCGCGGGCGATATCGACCGAGAGCGAGTTCAGCGATTCCATCACGTGGCGCGGATTGCGGCTGTCGGTGCTGCGCTGGCCCTGCGGGGCCGGGGCAGGTGCCGCTTCCGGCCGCAGCCGTGCTGGAGCGATCTGCTGGGGCTCCTCCTCGCGGGAGGCACCGCGCAGGAGATCGCGCATCCAGCCCGAGCCGCCTTCGCGCATGTCATCCTCTGCGGATGACGCCGGGCGGAGCGGCGAGCGGTCGGACAGGCCGACGCTGCCGCGCAGCGGCGTTTCGGCCGGCGCGGAGGACCGTGGCTGGGCCGCAGGCTCCTGCAGAGTGCGCGGCGCGCGGGGGGCTTCCGGCGATGGCATTGCGGACTGGCGCGGCTCCGCCTGAGGACGGGCGGTGGCAGCCTGTGTGGGCGCCGGGGTTTGGACGGGCTGTGCCGGAACCGGGCGCGGCTGGGCAGAGGCGGCCGGGGCCGGGGCCGGGGCTGGGGCCGGGATAGGCCGAGCCGGTGCGGCCGGCTGCCGGTCCTGCGGGGTCCGGCCGGCTGACGGCTGGACCTCGGCGCGCTGTTCCGTCGCCTGGGGCCGCTCCGTCGGTGCGGGACGCGGCTGGGCCGACGGTGCGGAACCGGATGCCGGTACCGGCGCCGGGTGGCGCTGCGGCAGGACGGGGGCTTGCGTCGTGGCAACCGTGCGCGCCGGTGCGGCCTCCGCCGTGCGGGCGCCGAGCAGCGTCGAGGGGGTCGTCGGATAGGCCGCGTAGGGATTGACCTGCGACGTCTGTGCGACGGCCGTCTGGGTCGGCTGCGGCTGGGCGTAGAGCGGCGGGGCATAGGCCGGCTGGGCCTGTGCATACACCGGCTGGGCGGGTGCCTGCTGGCTTGTCGCCCGGCCGCGATACGGTGTCGGTTCGCCGATTTCGAGCTGGCTGGAGGAGCGCCCGACGATGTCGGACAGTTCCTGCAGCGCCTTGATCTGTTCCGACACCGCGCGGCGCATGACGGCCGCATTTTCCTTGGCTTCTTCCGGCAGGTCGAAGGCGCCGCGCTTCAATTCGGCGCGGGTCATGTCGAGTTCGCGACGGATTTCCTCGCCGGACCGGCGGATTTCATCCGTTGCGCCGGCAAAGCGGCCGATCGCTTCGTCCACGGACTGGCGGATCTGCTCGCGCATGTTTTCCGACAATGCGTCGGACCGCTTGCCCGTTTCGTCGAGCAGACCGTCGATGTCCGACAGCGAGGCGCCGACGCTGCCGCGCAGGCGGGCCGCGACGTCGCTGGAGCGCTCTTCGGCGCGGGCGAAGGTGCGATCGACGGAGGCACCGGCGGCGTCCGTCGCCGCGGCGATCGCCTCGCGCATGGCATCGCCTGCCGTGCGGGTGCGGTTCTCTGCGTCGGTCAGCGTGCGATCGACGTCGGAGGCGGCCGCGCGGACACCGTCGCGCAGCGTGCCGGCGACCTGGCCGGACCGTTCCTGCGTGCGGGCGAGCAGCGCGTCCACCGACTGACCGGCATCTTCGCCGGCCTGGGCCAGCGCGTCGCGCATGGCGAGTGCCGCCGTCTGGGTGCGCTCTTCGGCATCGGTGAGGATGCGGCCGACATCGTTGAACGAGGCCTGGATGCCGTTGCGCAGGTTGCCGGCGATCTGGTTCGAGCGATCCTCGGCGCGCTGGAACGAGCCTTCCACAAAACCTTCGAGCGCGCGCATGGTGCGCTCGATGTCTTCCGAGCGGCTGACGAGGCCGACGGAGAGGGTGCGCAGGGCTTCCTGGCGTTCCTCCAGCGTGCCGGCGAGGTTGGACTGCGCGGCGGCCAGGAGATCGGAGGCCTGGCCGAGCATCCGGGAGTGATCCTCGAACCGGCCGACGAGGCTGCCGACCTGCGACAGCGTGTTGGACGAGACCGAGACCAGACGGTCGGCCTTGCCTTCGAGAAGGCGGGTCGAGGCCGAAAGCATGTCGGAGGTCCGCTCGGCGGTTTCCGAGAAACGGTCGCCCGTGGCGTTCAGACGCTCGTCCATGGCGCCGAAGGTGCTGGTGGCTTCGCCAACGACATCGGCAATGGCGGCATTGCTGGCCGAAAGGCGTTCGATCAGCGCTTCCGCGGTCGATTGCAGGCGGTTCTCGACCATCTGGATCGCGCGGGCCGTTTCCTCGGCACGCTGCGAGATGGCGCCGAGCTGCTCGCCGGTGCGGGCGGAGAGGGCCGTCACGAGAGCATCGTTCTCGGCGCGCAGGCGCTCCGCGCCGTCGCGGGCGGCGGTGGTCAGTCGGTCGGCGGCATCGCGACCGGCGGCGACGTAGGAGTCCAGCACCGGGCGGGCCTGGTCCTCGATGAGGCGCGACAGTTCGCTGGTGCGGCCCGAGAGCATGGAATTGAGATCGCGCGTCCGCTCGTCGAGCGTGGTGCGGATCGCCTCGCCGCGGGCTTCGAGCGCCTTTTCGACGTCGGAGAGATCGCGCTGCAGGGCGTTGCCCTGCTCGGCGATGCGGTCCTGCGTTGCCGAGGCGCGCACGAGCGTCGCGTCGGCGGCTTCCCCGACGCTGCGGGCGAGCTCGGCGCTGCGCATGGCGGCCGTGGCGGCCGTGCGTTCGATGGCATTCTGGAAATCGGCCTGGCGCGCGGCCATGGCTTCGGCGAAATCGCCGCCGACCTTGGCGAGCACGTCGGACGAGCGGACGGCCTCGGCGTCGATATCCTGGGTGGTGTCGGAGACGGCGCTGCGCAGGCTGCCGACGAGATGGGCGGCCTTGCCTTCGATCGTGCGGCTGACATTGTCGAGGCCGACGGTCAGCGCGCGATCCATGGTGCCGAGGCGCTCTTCGATACGGCCCGTGCCGCGCTCGATCGTCGTCTCGATCCGCGTTGCGGCTTCGCTGCTGATCCGATCGAGTTCGCCGGTGCGCGCGGCGAGCGTCTCGGCGATGCGGCTGGCCGCTTCGCTGCTGATGCGGGCGATTTCCTCGGTGCGGCCGGCAAGGCTGCCGGAGATGCGCTCGGCGGCGGTGCGGCTCGCCTGGTCGAGTTCGGAGACGCGCTCCGACAAGGTGCCGGCGATGCGGTTGCCGGCTTCGTCCACCAGCGCATCGACATTTCCGACGCTGTCGCGGATGCGGGTCTCGAGCTGGCCGAGGCTCGCCTCAATGCGGGCGCCGGTTTCGTCGAAGCGGGTGTTGATGCCGGTGATGGAGCTGTCCATCCGCTCGGTCAGGCCGTCGGCCGCGCGGGCGAGTTCGGCCGTGGTGTCGCTCAGGCGCGTGGCGACGCGGCTGGTGCTGTCGCGCAGGCGGCCGTCGAGCGCTTCGGCGCTCTGGTCGATCGTGCGGGCGAAGGCCTCCTGGCGCTCCTCCAGCGTCATTTCGAGCATGCCGGCGCTGGCGGCGATCGTGGTGGCGATCGTGGCCGCCTGATCGTTCAGCATGTCGGCAAGCTGGTTCGAGCCATCGGCGACCGCGCTGTTGAGGGCCGCGATGCGGGTGTCGAGCGTGACGCGCAGGCGATCGTCCGTGGTGGACAGCGTCTGGTCGAGGCTGGCGGCGCGGGCCGACAGGGTCTGTTCGATCGCGCCGGCGCGGGTGTCGATGGCGGCCGCCAGCTCGGCGGCATGGGCGGACAGGGCGCCGGCGATTTCGCCGCTCGCGCCGGTCATGGTGCCGGCGATGGCGTTGACGCGGCCGGTCATGTCGTCTGCGATGTTGGCGGTGCGGTTCGTCAGATCGCGGTCGATCTCGGCGATCCGGTCGGTCATCGTCTCGGAGATGGTCGTCGCGCGCAAGGCGAGCTGGTCGGCGATGTCCTCGACGCGCGTCGTCAGCGTGTCGCCCATTTCGGCGGCGCGGCCGACGAGGATGCGCGACAGGTCTTCCGTGCGCTCGGCAAGGCGGTTGTCGATGGCGGCGGTCTGGCCGGTCAGCGTCTCGTCCAGGGCGCGGGCGTGCTGATCGATCATGGTGCCGAGGCGCGCGGTGGTGCCGTCGAGCGCGCGTTCGATGCGATCGGTGGCGCCGGTGAGCGAGCCGGAGAGGGCGGCGGTGCGCGCCTCGATCCCACCGGTCGCATCGTTCAGCATGTCGCTGATGCTGGACGCGCTGGTGGCCAGCAGGAAGTCCAGGCGTTCGGTGGTGCCGTCGATCGCGTTCTCGATGGCGGCGGTCGAGCCGCCGAGGACGTCGGTGAAGGCGGCGGTGCGGTCTGCGAGGATCGCGTCCAGACGGTCGGATGTGCCGGAAACGGTCTTGTCCAGATGACGCGTCGCTTCCGAAAGCGTGCTCTTGATGTTGCCGGCGCCGCGGACGAGGACGGCATTGATGTCGTCGGCATTGCCCTCGACCGCAGCCTCGATGGCGGTGGTGGTGGCGGCGAGTTCGCGGGCGCGGGCCGCGAGAACCGCGTCGATGCGCTCGGCGGAGCCGGCGAGCGTGCCATCCAGCAAGGTGGTTGCGCCGGCGAGCTTTTCCGACAGGCCCGTGGTGCCGCGGGCCAGCAGCGTGTCGAGCTGTTCGGCGGTTCCTTCGATTACGCCTTCGATGCCGGCCGTGGAGGAGGCGAGCACGCCCGAGAGCGTCATGGTGCGCTCGATCAGGATGTCGTCGATGCGCTCGGCGGTGCCCGTGAAGGTGGCGTCGAGGGCGCGCGTCGCTTCCGACAGGGAGCCGGTCAGGGTCGTCGTGCCGCGGCTCAGCACGCGGTCGATCTGCTCGGCCGTGCCTTCGACGGCACTTTCGATGCCGGCAGTGGACGAGGCCAGCACGCCCGAGAGCGACATGGTCCGCTCCGCCATGATGTCTTCGATGCGTTCGGCCGTGCCGTCGAACGTCCGGTCGAGCGTCCGCGTGGCCTCGGCGAGCTTGCCGGCGAGGCTTTCGGTGTTCTGCGAGAGGACCCGGTCGAACTCGCCCGCCGCACCCTCGACGGCACTTTCGATACCGGCGGTGGAGGAGGCCAGCACGCCGGAGAGCGTCATGGTGCGTTCGATGAGGATGTCGTCGATGCGCTCGGCGGTGCCCGAGAACGTGGCGTCCAGCGTGCGTGTGGCGTTCGAGAGGGCGCCCGTCAGGGTATTCGTGCCGCGGCTCAGCACGAGGTCGATCTGCTCGGCGGTGCCCTCGACGGCGCTCTCGATGCCGGCCGTGGAGGAGGCGAGCACGCCCGAGAGCGTCATGGTGCGCTCGGTCAGGATCTCGTCGATACGCTCGGCCTTGCCGGCAAACGTGTTGTCGAGGGCGCGCGTGGCGTCGGTGAGCGTCGTGTTGAGGGTGCTATTGCCGCGCAGCAGCATCTGCTCCATCTGCTCGCTCGTGCCTTCGATGGCGGCCGTCGAGCCCGCGAGAACGCCAGCCAGACGCGTCGTGCGCTCCGCCATGACCTCGTCGATGCGATCGGCGGTTCCGGCAAAAGTGGTGTCGATGATGCGCGTTGCGCCCGACAGTTTTTCCGAGAGGGTCGCGGTGCCCTGAGACAGCAGCGTGTCGATCTGCTCCGTGGTGCCCTCGAACAGGCTCTCCATGCCGGCGGTCGAGCCGGCGAGGACGCCCGAGAGTTCGAGCGTGCGCTCGGTCAGCATGGTGTCGATCTGTTCGGCGGTGCCTTCGAGCGCCGCGGTCGAGCTTGCGAGCACGCCCGAGAGGGTCATGGTGCGTTCGCTGATGATGTCGTCGATGCGCTCCGCCGTGCCGGCAAAGGCGCCTTCGATGGTGCGGGCGGCCGTCGAGAGGGTCGCGTCCAGCGCGCCGGCGCGGTCGCTCATCAGGGTTTCGATCCGCGACGCATTGTCCGACAGCGTTGCGGTGATGGTGGCCGCACGGGCGGCCATGATGCCGTCGATCCGTTCGGCATTGCCTTCCAGCGCGCCGTCGAGCGCTTCGGTGCTCGCGGCCAGCATGACCGAGAGTTCGAGCGTGCGGTCCGACAGCGTGTCGTCCAGGCGCTGGTGGCTGCTGGCGATCGTGCTGGCCAGGTCGTCGGCGCGCGCGGTCAGCGAGCCCTCGATGCGGCCCTGTGCGGCGTCGAGGCCTTCCAGCAGGCCGCGGGCGCGGGTGTCGAGCGTTTCCTGAAGGCGCTGTTCGGCACTGCCGATCGCGGCGGTGACGTCGTCGCTGCGGGTCGCGAAGGCCTGTTCGATGTTCCCACGGGCCGTGTCGAGAGCGCCGAGGAGGCGCTCGCTGCGGCTGTCGAAGGCGTCCGACAGGCGCCGTTCGGTGGTGTCCAGCGCCGTGGTGACGGCGCCCGTCCGCTCGGCCAGGAGCGTGCCGATCCGGGCCTCGGAGGCTCCGAGGCCGTCGATCAGCGCGCCGGTGCGGCTGTCGAGGGTTTCCGCAAGGCGGGCCTGGGTGGAGCCGAGCGCCGTCTCGAGGCTGCCGGCGCGTTCGGCAAAGCCGGTTTCGATCCGCTCCTGCGCGGCGGTCAGCGCGCTCATCAGCGAGCCCGAGCGGGCCGCGAGAACGCCGTCGATCCGCTCATGCGCCTGGCCGATGACGCCGTCCATCTCGCCGGTCCGGGCGGAGATGCTTTCCTCCAGGAGGGCCTGCGAGGTGCCGAGGGTCGTGGCGATGGCGAGCGACTGGTCGCTGATGGCGGAATGGAACTTGTCGAGGCCGTCGTCCAGCAGTCGGCCGAGCGTGTCGGACCCGCCGGCCACGGTCGTGTCGATGCGCGTCAGGCTGTCGGCCATCTTGGCGTCCAGAAGGTTCGCGCGGCGGTCGAAGGCGGTGGCGAATTCCTGGAAGCGGCCGTCGAAGGTGGTCGCCAATCGGCCGACTGTGCCCTGCAGCTTCTCCTCGAAGAAGCCGGAGCGCAGGTCGAGGTCCATGATGGCGTCGTCGGCCGCAGTCTTCAGGTTCTGGCGGAAGCTCGCGCCCTTCTCGTCGAGGGCGCCGTTCAGCGTGTGAAGAATGTCGTCGAGGCCGCCGGTGATCGCCTGCTGGCCGATGACGAGGCTCTCGTTGAGGTCGCGCGTCCGGGCGATCAGCGTTTCGTTCAGCTGGCGGGCGCGCTCGTTCAGCGCGGCGTTCAGCTTTTCGGTGCTGCTGTCGAGCGTGGAGGCGCGCGTCTCGAACTGTCCGAGAAGCTGCTGGCCGCGCTTGATCAGCGTGTGGTTCAACGCTTCCAGACGGGTGTCGAACTCGTCGGTGATCTCCGCACCGGCCGTGGTCAGGCCGCTGACGAGGGCTTCGGTGCGTGCGCTGAGAAGCGTGCTGATCGACTGCGACGCGGCCTGCGACTTTTCCATGAGCGCGGCGGCGCGGGTTTCGATGAGGGACGCGGCCGCTTCGCCGGAGATGGCGAGGCGCGTCTGCAGGTCTTCGCTCGCATGCGTCAGGTCGTCGCGCAGCTGGGCATGGACGCCGGTGATCGAGGAGCGGATGCGCTCGGCATGGCCGACGATCGCCTCGCGCTCGAGGCCGAGTTCCTGCACGAGCGTGCGGACCCGCAGTTCGTTGTCGCTGTAGCTGCGCTCGAGCGCGTTGACTTCCGAATGGACCAGCGTTTCGAGCTCGGTCGCGCGGGCGATCGTCCGCTCGATGCCCTCGTTCATGGCCGACACTTCGCGACGAACGGCCTGACCGACGGTCATGATACGGTCGGATGCGGTGGTTTCCGGCTCGGCGAGGCGGAGCGCGACCTCGGTCATCGACCGCGCGGCGTTCCGCATCTCCTGCGCACGGGCCATCATCACGCCGAAGGCGAAGAACAGCATGACCGGGAGGACGATGAAGATGGCGGCGACGATGGCGCCGGGCAGGGCCGCCAGTGCGGCCAGCGAGCGGATCTGCCAGATTTCCGGGCCATAGAGAAGATTGGCGATGCCGAGACCGGCGACGATCCAGACCAGCGACAGGATGGCGGCGCCGCGCATCGCGGCCCGGCCGGAGCGGGTTTCGAGCGAGCGGAGCATGGCCGGGGCGGAGCGGCGGCTGTCGTCATTGGCCGGCACGAAGGTGGGCGATTTCGCGCCCGGCGCAGCGGGCACGGATTCCGGCGCAAGGCTGCGCGGCGTGGCGAGCGGATCGTCGGTGGGCTGGTCGGCCCGCGACGCGGCCGCGGGCTTCTGGCCGGCGGCGTTCGATGCAGCAGCGGGCTGGGCCGGCCGTGCGGGCCCTGCCGGGCGGGACGGGGAGGGTGCGGCGGCCTGCGCCTTCGGCGCGGCGCGGCCCGCCTCGGGCGGCGTTTCGTTGAGGGCGGACTTCAGTTCGTCGAAGTCGATCCTCAAAGCGTCTTCGAGCGCTTGGAAGGCCTTGTCGTCGATCGACTCGTTGCTCTTGTTCGTCGCCATGCAGATACGCCTCGTTACCGAACTTTCCGTCTCGACATCGCGCAGCCGCAAGGCTGCCGGCGATGCCGGATCGGGGGTGAGGACAGTTCCTGCGCATTGGATGCACGCAATACAATGACCGCACCAATTTCATACCGCGACCGGCAATGCTTTTCCCATGGTCGCACAGCCATGGGAAGAGCCTCCCGGACGGATGCCGGCCCCCAGGGGAAACCGGTATCCTGTAACGTATCGTAGTGACACATCCGGGGTAGTCTTACAATTAACGCCCCCGGCCATTCGTTAAAATGCTAACAAGTTCTTAACGAAAATGCGGCCCGCACGGCGCCAAACCCCCTGCAATGCCGGATGTTTTCCTCTGTTAACCATACTTGACGAAAGGTGCCCTGATTGCGCCCCGTTTTCATCTGATAGCAGCCTCGCTGCTGTGAAATCCACAGGAGACGACGACGCGGCTGCAGGCCGGATGCGCAAGGGTTCAGAGCCCGCGCACATTCCGACCTGTCGCTGACATCCGCGTCACGGATTCCGAGCCCGTGGGGTGTCCCGCAACGTGCCGGCAGCGATGACAACAGAACAAGGAACACCGTGCATGGCCGCCCTCAATATCGCCTTCGACAGTCCCGAAACGGCACTGGGCCATCTCCACTCCCGCGGTCGCCCGATCGACCTCGTGCATCTCGCCACCCAGACGATGGGCGACAAGGCGCTGGAACTCGAAGTGCTGCAGATCTTCGCGCGCCAGTCGCGCCAGATCGTCAAGGAACTGATGATCGAGGACACGCAGGTCCGCAAGGCCGCCGCACACCGCCTGCGGGGCGCAGCGCTTGCCGTCGGCGCCTTTACGGTGGCCGACGTCGCGGCTTCCGCCGAGAACCAGCCGAACGACGCGGAAACGCTCGCCGCCCTGTCTTCGGCCGTTCTCGACACCGAGATCTTCATCCTGAAGCTTTGCCGATAGATTAGAGCCAACGGCGACCGGCCTGCCGGCCAGCCGTGTCGGTCCGGGATCGCGCGCGACACACGTCTCCGGAAAGCAGGCCTGTCGACCTGTTTTCTTGACGACCCGCATGAAACAATGTGAGAAAAACGGGCACCCCCTTTTGCGGGCGTCGTGCCCGTCGGCACCGGCGGTCCCGCGCATCCAGCATTCGAGACCGCGCCATCATGACAAAACTCAGCATCATCGCCTTCGACGGCACCCGCCACGAACTGGAGGTCCAGACGGGATCGACCGTGATGGAAAACGCCGTCCGGAACTCCGTGCCCGGCATCGAGGCCGAATGCGGCGGCGCCTGCGCCTGCGCCACCTGTCATGTCTATGTCGACGAGGCCTGGACGGCGGCCGTCGGCGCGCCGGAAGCGATGGAAGAGGACATGCTGGATTTTGCCTACGACGTCCGTCCGACCTCGCGGCTGAGCTGTCAGATCAAGATGAGCGACGCGCTCGACGGTCTCGTCGTGCATGTGCCCGAACGTCAGGCTTAGTTACCTCAGGCATAGTTACTGGCGGCCTGATCGTATGCAGGGCCCGATTCGCCCTTGGCGTTCGCGCCAAAAAAAGCCCCGCCTGTCACAGGGACAAGCGGGGCAGGAGGGCGCATCGCACGCAGGATGAGGGAGGGATCATCTGCGGCAACAGGATACGCCAGGAGAACACCGGGGCAGGGCAAAGCATTTCCGGTCGCCACGCGATCCGGCATCCTGCCGCTCCTGCAATATCGTCATCGTCTTCGCGTCGAGAGCATGACCGCTTCACTGCGTGTCTGCAGTCTCAGAGCTTTTAAGCTTCGTCTATTCTTCGCTTGCGATAATGAGACTATAGCCGAACTTTACCGGACGCACTATCGCTAGAAATCACCAATGAGTTATTGCGGCACGCGGCGCTAGCGCGCGAAGGCCGTCTGCCGTCGCATCGGCGCGTCAGACGCCGTCCCGAACCGGGCGACATTGCCTAGCGAAGCTCGGTTCCGCCCTTTTTCAGGCGCTCCAGGCGATACTGGAGGAGGCGCACCATGCGCTGGTCGAAATTGACGGCTTCGCGGCGGTCGAAGGCGGCCTGGTCCTTGTCGTGCGCGGCGATCGCGTCTTCGCTGATGCGGGCGACGCGGGCCTGCATCCGCTCGCAATCGGCCTCTGCCGGCAGGGAGAGGAGCGCCTTTTCCATGTCGCGCGCGTGGTTGCGGGCAATCTCCGCGTGGCGTTCCTCGTGGCGCTTGATGTCGCTCGACAGCGTGTCCCAGACGAGGGCGAGGTCACGCCCGGCCTTGTTGCGGTTGGTCCACCGCGGCAGGATCAGCCGCGTATTGAGCGTCACACGGGCGCTGCCGACGGCGCAGAGGCGTCCGCGGCGGACATAGCTCACGGTTCCCCCGAATTTTATGCGCGTCGCGCCGGGGTGGCGGGCGCCGGTCTCGCGCATTTGCGGGCCCTGCGACGACAAGGCCGCATCGAGTTCGGCCGCGGTGCGACCGCCGACCGAGAAATAGGTGATCGTCTTGTTCATCACCGTCTCCGCACCGACGGCGAGCGGTTGCGTGAGGATCGCGAGAGCGGCCAGCGGAACGAGGAGGTATTTGCGGGCCGTGTTCATGGATATGCTGTCTCGACGGTTGATGTCGTCCAAAGCTTGGGGCATAGGCTGGGCAAGCGCAACTGGAAATGCCCGCCGCCTTGAAACAAGGTTAGCGCGGCTGCCCCACAAGGTCGGCCCTTTTCGCCGAGATCCGTCATGGTTGAACCCCTTCACGCCGCCGACCCTTTCTCCGCCTTCGAATGGTCGCTCGGTCATGGACGCAGCCTGACGCTCGGTCCGCGCGGCGTGCTCATGGCGATCGTCAACGTGACGCCCGACTCGTTTTCGGATGGCGGCGCTTTTCTCGGTGTCGACAAGGCCTTCGCGCATGCTCTGGCGTGCCTGGAGAACGGCGCTGTCATTCTCGACATCGGCGGCGAGTCGACCCGGCCGGGGGCGGACGCCGTGTCTGCCGCGCAGGAACAGGATCGCGTCCTCCCCGTCATCGAGCGCCTGGCGCGGGAGACGGAGGCGTTGATCTCGATCGACACCTATCGCGCGGAGACGGCGCGGCTGGCGCTCGCTGCCGGCGCCCATATCGTCAACGACGTGCACGGACTGCAGCGCGAGCCCGAGATCGCCGGGGTCGTGGCGACAGCGCGGGCTGGCGTCTGCATCATGCATACCGGGCGGGGGCGCGAGAAAGCCGGCGACGTGATCGCGGATCAGAAACAGTTCTTCGGCCGGTCGCTGGAGATCGCCGCGGATGCCGGGATCGGGGCGGATGCGATCGTGCTCGATCCGGGCTTCGGCTTCGCCAAGGACGCGTCCGAGAACTGGGCGCTGATGGCGCGGCTGGATGCGCTGCACGGGCTCGGCCACAGGCTGCTGATCGGCACGTCGCGCAAGCGCTTCCTCGGCGCGGCCACCGGACGGGAGGCGGATGCGCGCGATGTCGCGACGGCGGCGACCACGACGGCGGCGCGTCTTGCCGGGGGGGCGATATTTCGCGTCCATGATGTCGCTTTCAACAGGGATGCCCTGCTGGTCGCCGATGCTATCCTGGCGGCACGACCCTGACGCCTTCAACGTTCCGAGCGGCCGGCGTCACGCCGTGGCTGCGACACTCGGCAGGAGACCCTGTGATGACGCCGACCTACACGATCACGCTCAAGAACTGCGCCTTCTTCGCGCGGCATGGCGTTCACGACGAAGAGGAGTTTCTCGGGCAGCGCTTTTTCGTCGATGCGGAACTGGTGGTGGAACAGGGGTCGGCCTTGCGCGAGGACCGGATCGAGGACACGGTGCATTACGGCATCGCCTTCGCCGAACTCGAGAAGATGATCACCGGCCGCCGTCGCTACCTCATCGAGGCGCTGGCACTGGAAATCGCCGAGATGCTCTGTTCGCGCTGGCCGCAGATCCATCGGGCGAAGATCACCATCCGCAAGCCGAACGCACCCGTGCCCGGCGTGCTCGACTATGTCGCCGTCACCGTCGAGCATGTCGCCAGATCATGAGCGCGATCGACGACGGCAGATGGCACCAGGCGGCGATCGGGCTTGGCGGCAATATCGGCGACGCGGCAGCCGCCATCGCGCAGGCGCTCGCGCGGCTCGATGCGCATCCCGACGTGACGGTTCTTGCCGTTTCCGGCCTCTACCGCACGCCGCCCTGGGGCAAGACCGACCAGGACTGGTTCTTCAATGCCTGTGCGGTGGTGCAGACGACGCTCGAACCGCTGGCGCTGCTGGACGCCTGCCTCGATGTGGAAAAGGCGATGAAGCGGCAGCGGCTGGAGCGCTGGGGGCCGCGCACGATCGATCTCGACGTGCTGACCTACGATACGATCACGATGCAAACCGCGGAGCTTACCTTGCCGCATCCGCGGATGACGGAGCGCGGCTTCGTGCTTCTTCCGCTGGCCGACATCCTGCCGGACCATGTCGTGGGCGGGCGAAGCGTCGCGGCCTGGGCGGGTGACGCCGATGCCGCGGGCATCGAGATCGCCGACGGTCGCGCGGTGTGGTGGCGCGACCGGGCCGGGGAGGTCAGCGGGGGCGTTTGATGATCGATCTTTGTTTCTGACGCGTTGTCCGACGCCGAAGCGATCCCGCTTCGGCTGGACATGCTAGCGGATCGAGCCGACGGCCATGGTGTCGGTCTGGCGCGTCAGGGCGACGCCGATGACGGGGACCATGGTCTCCTCGACCTTGACCGAGATGGTGATGTTGAGGAGCGAGGGATCAGACATGCGGGCGATCATCGCGCCGTTCAGCTTCTTGCGGTTGATGCCGACGACGATCTTGTCCTTCGACACGTTGCCCGAGACGATGTCGAGGCCCTTGCCTTCGGCGCCGTCGAGGAACTTGCCGGTATAGCTGTTGCCCTTCTGGCTGATGACGGCCGACATCGGCTGCTTGAAGACGCCGACGCGGCAGAAGCCGTCGAGCTTGATGCCGGTGGCATCCGTCGGCTCGCCGGACAGCTCGCAGGTGAACTTCGTGCCCTTGTACTTGCCGGCGACGATTTCGCCCGGGCCTTTCCACTGGCCTGCGACCTGTTCGAAGAAGGCCTTGTCGCGGCTTTCGGCGAGCGCCGGGGCAGGGACGGCGGCGAATGCCGCAAGCGTGAGTGCGGCCATACATGCGGCAGGGCCGCGCGCGATCAAAGAAGGGCGCGAGAACATGGGCGATCCTTGAGGGTCGGTGTCGAGAACGTGAGGTGACATTGGCACTTGAATGGTTAATGGAGCGTTTCATTCGGCCGAACGGCGCGCGCGTAAGGCGACGATCCGGTGGACCGCTGCAGATTTGCAACGCTTTCGATCCTCCGCGGTCGCCCTATCTTGCCATGGTCCGCGCGCGGGATTTTAAGACGGCTTTTTCACATGCGCCGCAGATCGCAGAGGCGAATCGCGGCGGGGGAGATCATCGATGACGCCTGTATCTAAGGAGATGGCATCCGGCGCCCGGCGCGGAGGGCGGCTGATCTATCGGCACGGTCTCATGACGCGCCTCACGCACTGGAGCTGGGCCGTCGCGCTTTTCTTCCTGCTGCTGAGCGGCCTGCAGATCTTCAACGCGCATCCCACCCTCTACATCGGCACGCAGTCGGGCTTTGCCTTCGACAACAGCGTCCTGAAGATGGATGCGATCTACGGGCCGGACGGGCAGCCGCAGGGCAGGACGACCATCTTCGGGCACAGCTTCGACACGAGCGGCGTGTTCGGCATGAGCGGGCCGGCGGAGCGGCCGGCCTATCGCGGCTTTCCCGCCTGGGCGACCGTGCCGTCCTATCAGGATCTCGCCACCGGCCGCGTGGTCCACTTCTTCTTCGCCTGGGTGCTCGCCATTACGCTGCTCGTCTGGCTGATCTCGGCCCTCGTTACCAGGCGGCTCCGGCGTGACCTGCTGCCATCGGGGCGGGAACTTCGCCACATTCCGCGCGATATCGCCGACCATGCCCGGCTGCGCTTTCGCCATGACGGCCGCTACAACGTGCTGCAAAAGCTTTCCTATGGCGGCGTGCTCTTCATCCTGTTTCCGCTGGTGATCCTCACCGGGCTTTCGATGTCGCCGACCATGAACGCCGCCTGGCCCGTCCTGCTCGATCTCTTCGGTGGGCGGCAGACGGCGCGGACGCTGCATTTCACCTGCATGCTGGCCCTCGTCCTGTTCTTCGTGGTGCACATCCTCATGGTGCTGCTCGCAGGGCCGCTGAATGAGCTGCGCTCCATCATCACCGGACGTTCCCGCACGCGCGACACCGTGCCTGTCACCGATGCCGCTTCTGGAGAACCGAGATCATGAGCCGCACCTTCCTGGCCAATCGCCGCCGTTTCCTGACGCTGGCCGGCGTTGCCGCCTCGACCGTGCCGCTTTCCGGTTGTGACGTGCTCGACGGCGTTCTCTCGGGCGATAGCGCCGTTCGCAAGACGCTCGCCTCCGCCAACAGCCTGAGTTATCGCGTCCAGCGCCTGCTGGCGGGCGACAGGCTTGCGCCTGAATTTTCGGCCACCGAAATCCGGCAGGGGCAGCGGCCGAACGGCTCGACAGATCCGAACGGGGCCGACTATCTCGCGCTGAAGGCGACGGCGTTCGCCACCTACCGATTGCCGGTGACCGGGCTTGTGGACAAGCCGCTCGATCTCGGCCTCGACGAGATCCGTGCCATGCCCGCGCGCACCCAGATTACCCGCCATGACTGCGTGGAGGGGTGGAGCTGCATCGCCAAATGGACCGGCGTGCCGCTCGCCGCCATTCTCGACCAGGCGAAGGTGCGGCCGGAGGCCCGTTACGTCGTGTTCCGGTGCTACGACGCCATGGACATCGGGCTTGGCGGACCGACGCCCTATTACGAATCCATCGACCTTCTCGACGCCCGTCACCCGCAGACGATTCTCGCCTATGGCTGCAACGACGCGGCCCTGTCGGTCGCGAACGGCGCACCGCTGCGCGTGCGGGTCGAGCGGCAGCTCGGCTACAAGATGGCGAAATACATCAAGTCGATCGAACTCGCCGCCACGCTCGTCCCCTATGGCGGCGGCAAGGGCGGGTTCTGGGAAGATGTCGGCTATGACTGGTATGGCGGGATCTGAGCCGCCTGACGCCCGACGGACGGTTAGACCTCGTCGACCACGGACTTTTTCTGGCCCGGTGCGAGGTCGCCGATGAAGTCGCCGATGCCGGGGCGCCTCAGGGCGCGGAAAGGCATGGGGCGGCAGAGGTCCATGGCGGCGATGCCGATGCGGGCGGTCATGAGGCCGTTGACGACGCCTTCGCCGAGACGGGCCGAGAGCTTGGACGCGATGCCGTGGCCGAGCACCTGCTGGACGAGACTGTCGCCGACCGCGATCGAGCCGGTGACGGCGAGATGGGCCAGCACGTCCCGGATGAGGCGAAAGAGGCCCAGCGTTCCCGGCCGGCCGCCATAGAGATCGGCCATGGCGCGGATGAGGCGGGCGGATTCGAACACGACATAGCCGAGATCGACCAGCGCGCGCGGACTGACCGCGGTGACGATGGAGACGCGTTTTGACGCGTTGAGGATCAGCGCGCGCGCTTCCCGGTCGAGCGGCGTCAGGAGTTCGCGCTCGGTGAGCTCGATCAGGTGCGGACCGTCGATGATCTCGCCTTCCGTCGCCTTCAGCCGTTCGCGGCCGCGGGCGGTTTCGGGACGCGCGGCGAGATGGTGCACGAGGTCGGTCATGGTCTTGCGGGCGGCCGTGTTGCCAGTGGCCGCGAAAGCGGCTGTGACCTCGTCCTTCAGCGCCTGCACCGCATTCAGCCGCATCAGGCCGAGGACCTCCCGGCCGACGATGCCGAGCACGGCGAGGACGACGATGGTGGCAGCGGCGATGGCGACATAGCCGAGCGCATCGTTGCGCGTGAAGAGATCGCGCACGAGGCTGTCGATCCAGAGGCCGAGGGCGAGCGACACCAGCACGCCGAGCGCACCGAATGCGAGCTTGGCCAGCGAAAACCGTCGCTTCGGACGGCGCTCTTCCAGCGCCGAGACGACGGGCGCGGAGAGCGTGGTGTCGGCGAACGGGTCGTCCGCATCGGGCGTGAGCACGACGCCATCGGCGAAGCTTGTCGGTGCGCGGCGGAGGTCCGGTCTTGGCGTCGTCTCGCCTTCGACCGTGAAGGCGGCAGGGCGGCGGGGAAGGTCGCTCATGCGAGGCGGTCTCCGAACAGGAACTGCATGGCCCGATCGAGCCGGATATGCGGAACGGACAGCTTGAGACCGCCGCCCGTTTCCTCGATATGCGGCGGGCGGAAACGGACGAAATTGACCTCCGGCAGGGGCTGGCCGGGCTCTTCGTCGATCCGGCGGAACAGGCTGTCGGGATCGCGCGGCAGGTCGCCGGGGAAGATCGCCGTCTTGCGCTCGCCGTCGAACAGCTCGCCATTGATGCGCTCGCCGGCAATGGGCGTGCCCACGATGACCGGTAGGGGATGGCCGTCGTGATTGACGGTGGCCTCGCGGGTGGCGCGCACCGAGGCGAGCGCCATGACCTCGACGCCGGCGCCGCTGCCGCCGATCCGCTCCATGGCGCGGGCGACGATGCGCGCGGTGATGCGCTCCAGCCGGTCGTGGCTTTCATGGTGCAGGTGATCGGCCTTGGTGGCGGCGATCAGCACCTTGTCGATGCGGCGGGTGAGGAAGGACGACAGGAAGGAATTGGTGCCCGGCTGGAAGCAGCCCATGACGTCGGCCAGCGCGCTCTCCAGATCGAGCAGCGCCTCCGGCCCGCGATTGATCGCCTGGAGCGCGTCCACGAGCACGATCTGGCGGTCGAGGCGGGCGAAGTGTTCGCGGAAGAAGGGTTTGACCACATGCGTCTTGTAGGCCTCGTAGCGGCGCTCCATCATCGCATGGAGCGAACCGGAGGCGGCGCGACCGTCGGGCAGGTCGGGCAGCGGTGCGAAGGTGAGCGCGGGCGAGCCTTCGAGGTCGCCCGGCATCAGGAAGCGCCCGGGCGGCAGGGTGGAGAGCGAGCGCTCGTCCGTGCGGCAGGCGCGGAGATAACGGGTGAAGGCCTCGGCCAGCGCGCGGGTGCGGCCCTCGTCCGCATCCGCCTCGGCCGGCGCGGTGTCGCAGAGCGCCAGCCATTCGGCGGACAGCTCGCGGCGGATGCCGCTGCGCGCGCGCGCGACGGTGGCGGCGCTGAACTGGCGGTAATCCTGCGAGAGGAGCGGCAGGTCGAGCAGCCATTCGCCGGGATAGTCGACGATGTCGATGGACAGGCGGCCGGGCGAGAACATGCGATTCCAGCCGCTGGCGCTTTCATAGTCGAGCGTGATCCGCAGCTGCGAGATGGCTCGGGTCGAATCGGGCCAGATGCGGTCGCGCACCAGCGCCGTGATATGATCCTCGTACTGAAAGCGCGGCACGGCATCGTCGGGCTGCGGCTCCAGCCGGATCTTCGACACGCGGCCCGAGCGCACCGGCTCGAACACCGGCAGGCGGCCGCCGTTCAGCAGGTTGTGGACGAGGGAGGAGATGAACACGGTCTTGCCTGCGCGCGACAGGCCGGTGACGCCGAGGCGGACGGACGGATTGACCAGACCGGCGGCCCGATCCGTGAGGGTATCCAGAGCAAGTTTCGCATCGTCGGACATGCGGGTGAGAAATGACACGCGACTTGGCTTCCCTCTAAGAGATCGACGACATCCACGGATGTTCGGGCCGGGTGACCCGGTTGCGATATAGGGAGCCACGCGCCCGAGGGAAAGATGAACCGGTTTGTTCCGCGCGGGAGAGCCGCGCGGGATAGCAGCACGGGATAGCGGCATGGGGCGGGCCGACCTCAGGGCTTGAGGACCTCGACGAGATGGCTTGGCCGTTCGCCCGGCGCCGCGTCCGGCCTGCGGGCGATGGCGACGACCATGCCGGGGAGAAAGCCGGCCGGCAGCACGCGCGTGGCGACCGTCGAGCCGAGGCATTCCCAGGCCAGCTGCTCCAGGATCGGATTGTGACCGACGAGGGTCAGCGGTTCGCCGGTGCCGGCTCTCTCGGAGAGGTCGGCCAGCACCGCGAGATAGGCGTCGAGCGCGCCGTCATAGAGCGACGCCTCGAAGGCGATGGAGGCGGAGGGTGTGGCGCCCAGCAAAATCTCGGCCGTCTCGCGGCAGCGGCGCGCGGGCGAGCAGGCGATGTGGCCGAGCGACCAGCCCCGTGCCTGCAGCAGCGCCGCGACGCGGGCCGCGTCCGTCCGGCCCATCTCGTCGAGCGTGCGGTCGAAATCCCGTTCTCCCGCCCGGGGGCCGCCTGCACGGGCATGGCGCACGAGAAAGAGAGCAGGCTGGGACATTGCGGACGACATGGGGTGGCCACCGGGCTTACTGAGATCAGACCTTGTCTCCCGGCCGTCGAGAAAGATCAAGCGCCGGTCTCGACCATCGGCCGGGCCATACAGGGGAGGTCCGGCGGACATTGGAAAAAACACTGCTTGATTTTTAGGCCGCGATTGTACGCGGCACCCCTGCCGAACCTGGCGTGGTAGGGCGGCGGTCCCGCCTAGACCGGAGGGTGCCTGTCATGCTCTTGTAATTCTGGTGAAATATGAGGCCGCTAGCTTCGTTTTCGAGCAGTTTGAAATATGCGGGCGGCGTGCGCGGAGACTTGAAACGCGGACTTCATAGGTCTATAGACCCGCCGCATGAGATGTTCTTCAGGAGAATCGCGTTGAGTGAGAAGATCGATCTTGGTACCTACGTTCTTTCCGAAGACGACGAATTCATGAATTCCAATCAGCGGGCCTATTTTCGGGCCAAGCTGAACGCCTGGAAGAACGATATTCTCCGGGAAGCGCGCGAAACGCTCGGTCACCTTGCCGAGGAAAGCGCGAACCACCCCGACCTCGCCGACCGCGCCTCTTCGGAAACCGACCGCGCCATCGAGCTTCGGGCCCGCGACCGCCAGCGCAAGCTGATCTCCAAGATCGACTCGGCGCTGCAGCGGATCGACGAGGGAACCTACGGCTATTGCGAGGAGACCGGCGAGCCGATCGGCCTGCGCCGCCTCGACGCCCGTCCGATCGCTACCCTGTCGATCGAAGCGCAGGAGCGGCATGAGCGTCGCGAGAAAGTCTATCGCGACGAATGATCGGTCATCTGGTCTGACATAGTCCGGTAACGTTCGAAATGGTCGCCTTCGGCGGCCATTTTTCGTGATGGGAGGGTCATGACAAAGTCCGCGGCGTGCCGGCCTTCAGACGTGATGGGCCTCCCACGGCGAGCCCCATCGGTCTTCCCGACATCGCACGAAACGTCACGATTTGCGTTCGTTGCCCATCTCGCTCAGCATCCGGTTCATCTCCTCCTCCAGCGTCGGCTCCTTGCGTGGAGCGGGGCGGGGCGCTTCGATCGACGGCGCGCGGGGGGCGGGTTCCGATGCGATCCGGCCAAGGTCTCCCGAAATCTGCGCATCCAGCAGGCGCTCGAAATCGCGACCGTCGTCCCGCTTTCCGATTTCGGCTGCCGCCGGGCTGCCCTTGGCCGCTGGAGCGGAGGCTTGCGGCTGGGCGGGGGGCTGGGCAGGAGGCTGGGCAAGAGGCTGGGGCGGGGACGGGATCTGCGGCAGAACACGGGCGCGGGCGGCTTCGAGGATATCCTCGGGCGCAGCGCGCGCAGCCGGCGCGGCCGGTCTCGGCGACGGCTTCGGCGGCGTGGCCGGAGCCGGTGCGGTCACGCGGGCGGCGGGGTTCGGACGTGGTGCGACCGCGTCGTCGCCATAGAGCGCCTGGCCCATGTTGGAGACCGGGGGCTGGGCCGGGCGTGCGGCCGGTCGTGTTTCCGCGCGGGCGTCAGGCCTCGGCTCGGCCCGGCTCTCAGCCCGGCTCTCGGGGCGCCGCTCCTGGGCGATACGGGCGGGTGGTGCGGGCAAGGCCTCGGTGCGTGCGGGGCCGGCAAGGTTTGCGGGCGCGGCCTGGGCTGCGATCTGGGCGCCGGTCGTCTGGGCACCAATCATCTGGGCATTGGCGGGCGGTGCGGCGAGGGCGGCGTTTGCGGCCTTCGGCGGCTCCAGGCCCGGATTGGCGCCGACGATCCGGCTTTCAATGACGATATCGGTCGGGCCGCCGATCATGATCAGGTGCTCGACATCGTCGCGGCGAACGAGAACGAGGCGACGGCGGGTATCGACCGCGGCGGCATCGAGCACGGCCAGACGCGGCAGGCGATTCTTGCCGCCGCGGATAAAGGGGGACGATGCACGATTGCGCATGAACCAGAGGACGGCCACCAGCAGCAGCAGGCCGGCGGCCACGGCCACGGCAGCGATGATGAACCGACCGCCGTTATTGCCGACGACATCTTCAAACATCTTCGCTCTCCTCGTCTGGAACGGACGGCGTGGGGACGGCGCCGCGAAATGGGAATTGACGTCTTTTTGCCGGTGGAAACAAGCCGTGAGAACGCATTGTCCCGGTAAATGGAGCGGCAGTCGGTCGCGTCCAGAGATCGGCGGGCGGAAAACCGGCTTCGTCGCGCAAATGTCGAAAACGCGCTCTCGCCGCGGGCGCGTCGCGGTCTCGGCCGGCCCGATCCTCGGAAGACGGCATTCTGCGAGGGGGGAGGCGAGGCCGGCGCCCGGAATGTGCCGGGTTCGGCTACGATCCCGTGATTCCTTGTGAATTCGGCTCAGATTGCTCGGGTGAGCGCCTGAGAACGCTTTGTCAGACAGGCGCCGGCTGATAAAGAGAATCGACCACGGACGTCGCGTGCGCGGACCTTCCATGGGCCGGGCCACTTCAAGCGGCGGGGCAAAGAGGACCCTGATGACGAAACTGCGACAGGCAGACGAGTATCGCATGCCGATCGTCGATCGGGGAACGCGTCCGGGAACCGTGCTGCGCATCGTGCTTCTGGCGATCGTGCTGATCGCCTCGGCCGCGGCCTTCGTGATCTTCAAGAACCAGCTCGGCAACGAGGTCGTCCTCGGCATTCTCGGCATCCTCGCGATGGTCGGGATCTTCTTCCTGGTGTCGGCCGTCATCGGCTTCATCGAGGTCATGCCGCAGTCGCGCCCGGACGAGCTGGCGCGCGCCTTTCTGGACGGACACCCCGAGGGCACGCTGATCACCGACCGCAAGGGGCGGATCGTCTATGCCAATGCTGCCTATGGCGCGCTGACCGGCACCGACAAGGCGACCGACGTGCAGTCGCTGGAGACGATCCTCTCGCGCGATCGGGAGGCGACGGAGGCGATCTACCGGCTGACCAACGGCCTGCGCGAAGGCAAGGCCGGCCATGAGGAATTCCGGCTGATGAAGCCGCTGCGCGCGGCCGGCGGGTCGGCAGGCTCGGGCGCTCACTGGTTCCGCCTGAAGGCGCGGGTGCTGCCGCTGGAGGATGCCGACCGCAACCCGCTCTTCATCTGGCAGATTTCCGACATTACGGCCGATCGCGACGATCAGGAGCGTTTCTTCAAGGAGCTTCAGAACGCGATCGACTATCTCGACCATGCGCCGGCCGGATTCTTCTCCGCCGGCAAGAAGGGCGAGATCTTCTATATCAATGCGACGCTGGCCGACTGGCTGGGCCTCGACCTCACGAAATTCCAGCCCGGCTCCATGACGATCGCGGATCTCGTGGCCGGCGAGGGCCTGGCGCTGGTGCAGTCGGTGCAGGCGGATCCCGGCCTTCGCAAGACGAAGACCCTCGATCTCGACCTTCGCCGCGCCAACGGGCAGAGTTTTGCCGTGCGCATGGTGCACCGCGTCTCGTCGGCCCGCGACGGCGCGCCGGGCGAAAGCCGGACGATCGTGCTGGCCCGCACGGTGGACGAGGAAGCCGATCCCTCCGCCTCGCTCGCGGCCATCCGCTTCACGCGCTTCTTCAACAATACGCCGATGGCGATCGCCTCCGTCGACGGCAACGGACGGATCCTGCGCACCAACGCGCCATTCCTAAAACTCTTCTCGGGCGTGGTGTCGCAGGACGACATGGAGCGCGGCGCGCTGCTGGAGAGCGTGGCGCGCACCTCGGAGCGCGGCCGCCTGCAGGAAGCGCTGGCCGCAGCCAAGGACCGGCAGAGCGATATCGCGCCCCTCGACCTGCCGCATCCGACCGACGAGCAGCGGTTCTTCCGCTTCTACGTCAATGCCGTGATCGACCAGAGCGAGCAGGCGCCCGAAGAGGCGGCCATCGTCTATGCGGTGGAGATCACCGAGCAGAAGGCGCTCGAAACACAGATGGCGCAGACGCAGAAGATGAACGCGGTGGGGACGCTGGCCGGCGGCATCGCGCACGACTTCAACAACGTGCTTACCGCCATCCTGCTATCCTCCGATCACCTTCTTCTGTCGGCGCGTCCCTCCGACGCCAGCTTTGCCGACCTGATGGAGATCAAGCGGAACGCCAACCGCGCCGCGGTGCTGGTGCGCCAGCTGCTGGCTTTCTCGCGCAAGCAGACCATGCGCCCGACCGTCCTCAACATGACCGACGTCATCGGCGATCTGCGCATGCTGGTCGATCGCATGACGGGCACGCATGTGAAGCTCGAGGTCGAGTATGGCCGCGATCTCTGGCCGGTCCGCACCGATCTCGGCCAGTTCGAGCAGGTGCTGATCAACCTGGCCGTCAACGCCCGCGATGCCATGCCCAAGGGTGGCGTGATCACGATCCGCACGCGCAATCTACCGGCGGAGGAGGCGGCGGCCTTGAACCGGCGCGAGCTTCCGGCGGAGGATTTCGTGATCGTCGAGGTCAGTGACGAGGGAACCGGCATCGCCCCCGAAATCGTCGACAAGATCTTCGAGCCGTTCTTCACCACCAAGGAGGTCGGCAAGGGCACGGGCCTCGGCCTTTCCATGGTCTACGGCATCGTCAAGCAATCGGGCGGTTTCATCTATCCCGAGTCCGAGGTCGGCAAGGGCACGACGTTCCGTATCCTGCTGCCGCGCTTCATCGAGGAGGTGCTGCCTGCCTCCGGCGCGCCGGTTGCGCTCGACCAGCCTCTGACGCTCGCCACCTCGACGCCGGCAAAGGCCGAGGAGCCGACGGACCTCACCGGCGACAGCGCCATCGTTCTGCTCGTCGAGGACGAGGAGGCGGTGCGCCGCGGCGGCAAGCGCATGCTCGAAACGCGGGGATACAAGGTCTACGAGGCGGGGTCCGGCGTCGAGGCGCTTGAGGTGATGGAAGAGCTGAACGGCATGGTCGACATCGTCGTCTCCGACGTCGTCATGCCCGAAATGGACGGGCCGTCGCTGCTGCGCGAGCTGCGCAAGACTTATCCCGATCTCAAGTTCATCTTCGTGTCCGGCTATGCCGAGGATGCCTTTGCGCGGAACCTGCCGGCGGATGCGAAATTCGGCTTCCTGCCGAAACCGTTCTCGCTGAAGCAACTGGCCGTGGCCGTCCGCGAAATGCTGGACAGCTGATCGGGCCGCAAGGCTTCTCGCAATGCGGTCTCGGGAATGATGCGACGTCGGTCAAGGGTGGCCGGCGATGATCGGGAGAAGTCGATGCGTCTCGTCCTGCTTTTCCTCGGCGTGCTCCTGACGCTGATGTCGGCCGTGCCGAGCTTTGCGGCGCCCTATCCGACGCCCGAAGCGCTGATCAAGGCACTCTACCGCTACGACCCGGACGAGACGGACGCCGAGGCGCCTTCGCCCTACACGCCGTTCTTTTCGGATGCGCTCAACGCCCGCTTCCAGGCGGACCGCGACCGCACACCGGATGGCGAGGTCGGCGCGATCGACTTCGATCCCGTCATCTCCGGCAATGACGGCCGCGCGCGTCATCTGACGATCAGTCCGCCGATCGTCCTCGGCGACAGAGCCGAGCTGGAGGTGCGGTTCGAAAACGGCGGGCCGGTGACGCTCTATTATACGCTGGTGAAGGAGCATGGCGGCTGGACGGTGGACGATATCGCCAATCAGCAGGGGGATACGCCCTGGAGCCTCTCCGGACTGTTCGACGCCGCCGAAAGGTGAGGGCCGAGAGGTGAGGGCTGCACCAAATCATGTGGTGCCGGCCGAACGGCCTATGGCGCCGCCCGGCCTGCACGCACAGCGCCCGTTCACATCATCGCGACGGCGATTTCCGCGGCGAGGCGGGCATTGTTTTCGACCAGGGCGATATTGGTTTCGAGGCTCCGGCCATCCGTCAGCTCGAAGATGCTCTGCAGGAGATAGGGCGTCACGGCCTTGCCGATTATCTTGTCGCGATCGGCATTGTCCAGCGCGCGGGCGATATAGATCTCCATCTCGTCACGCGGGATCTCGCTGTCTTCCGGCACCGGATTGGCGATCAGCATGCCGCCGTCGATGCCGAGCCGGTCGCGCATCCGCTGGAAATTGGCGATCGCGGCCGGGCTGTTCAGCATCAGCGGGCTCTTCAGCCCCGAGTCGCGCGACCAGAAGGCCGGAAAGATCTCGCTGTCATAGGTGACCACGGGCACGCCGCGGGTCTCCAGCACTTCGAGCGTCTTCGGGACGTCGAGGATGGCTTTGGCGCCGGCGCAGACAACGATGACGCCGGTGCGGGCGAGCTCTTCGAGGTCGGCCGAGATGTCGAAGGTTTCCTCCGCCTTGCGATGCACGCCGCCGATACCGCCGGTCGCAAAGACGCGGATACCGGCGCGCGCCGCGGCGATCATGGTGGCGGCCACCGTCGTCGCGCCGGTGCGGCGCTCGGCGATGGCGAAGGCGAGGTCGGCGCGCGAGACTTTCATGGCCCCGCGTGTCTGGGCCAGCGCCTCCAGCCGCTCGGCATCGAGCCCGATATGCAGCGTGCCGTCGATGACGGCGATGGTGGCGGGAACGGCGCCCTGGTCGCGGATGATCGCCTCGACGCTGCGGGCCATGTCGAGATTGCCGGGATAGGGCATGCCATGGGTGATGATGGTCGATTCCAGCGCGACGATGGCCGAGCCGCGGGCCTTGGCGGCGGCGACCTCGGCGGAATAGGCGATCGGGAGATCGTGCGAGATGGGGCGTGTCATGGGGCGTCCTTTTCGGCACTGCGATGATGGGCCTGTGAAAACAGGATTTCGGCCGGAGACACAAGGCGCAATTGCTGCGCCAGCCGCTCCGGCGAGAGATCGTCGGCGACCGCCAGCGGCGAGCGAACCGTGATGGCGGCGGCGGCAACGCCCGCCCGCAGGCAGGCGCCGAGATCCGCACCTTGCATCCAGGCGTCGAGAAAGCCCGCTGCGAGCGCATCTCCGGCGCCGGTGACGTCCCCGAGGGCATCGATCTCGGGTGGGCGCACGGTGGCGATCGTCGTCCCCGCAAAGGCGACGGCCGCGCGTCCGCCGCGCGTGACCACGCCGCCGGCAATGCCGGCCGCGCGCAGGATCGCCGGCCAGCCCTCGGCCGTCACGCTCTTCTCACCGCCGATCGCCGCCGCCTCGGCCTCGTTCAGAAACAGACAATCGAGGTGCGGAAAGGCCGGCCTGAGCCGGCCGACCTTCGCCGGGGAGATGGCGATGGCCGCCGTGGACGCGCCGGCCGCCTTCGCCATCCGCAAGGCCGCCTGCAGCGTCTCCGCCGGCAGGTTCGCATCCACGAGCACGAGATGCGCGGCCTCCACCAGATCCCGCAGCGCCCTCTGGCGCAGCCGGCGGGGCGAAAACAGCGTGTAGAGGTCCATGTCGGCGAGGGCGACGACCAGGTTTCCGTCGGCCTCGAGGATTGCGGTGTAGCTCGGCGTGCGCCGGTCGAGGAAGGTGAAAGACCGATCGACGACACCGGCGTCCTCCGCCGCCCGCGCGACCGTTTCTCCTTCCGCATCGCCGCCGCGCGGCGCGACCATGCTGACGGACAGGCCGAGCCGTGCCAGGCCCCGGGCGGCATTGAAGCCGCCGCCGCCCGCTTCCTCGAACCAGTGTCCGGGATGGCTGGCGCCCAGCGTCGTCGCCGTGGCGATGCGGCCGCGACGATCGATATGCGCGCCGCCGAAAACGACCACGGTCTTCATTTTGTTTCTCCCCGTTTCAGGCCGCCCGGGAACCGATTCGCAAGGCGGACGGTCGCGGAACATGTTTCTGCATCAAGGACATGGAGGGTTGAGAACATCCGGAGAACAAGGATCGAATTCGATTGTTGCGTCAATGTGTTGAAGGCCTCTTGCGGAATGAGAACAAAAAGGGTACATACAGGACAGCGGCGGGTTCATTGCCTCGATTGACCCGATAACCTAAAGGTGGATGAAATGGCTCAGAACTCTTTGCGGCTCGTAGAGGACAAATCGGTGGACAAAAGCAAGGCGCTGGAAGCAGCACTCTCCCAGATCGAACGGTCGTTCGGCAAGGGATCGATCATGAAGCTCGGTGGAAAAGACAGCATCGTCGAGATCGAGACCGTTTCGACGGGGTCTCTCGGCCTGGATATCGCGCTCGGCATCGGCGGCCTGCCCAAGGGGCGCATCATCGAGATCTACGGCCCGGAAAGCTCGGGCAAGACGACGATGGCGCTGCAGACCATTGCCGAGGCACAGAAGACGGGCGGCATATGCGCCTTCGTGGATGCGGAACATGCGCTCGATCCGGTCTATGCCCGCAAGCTCGGCGTCGATCTTGAAAACCTGTTGATCTCGCAGCCGGATACCGGCGAGCAGGCGCTCGAGATCACCGATACGCTGGTGCGGTCCGGCGCGATCGACGTGCTCGTCATCGACTCGGTCGCGGCGCTGACGCCGCGGGCGGAAATCGAAGGCGAGATGGGCGACAGCCTTCCCGGCCTGCAGGCGCGCCTGATGAGCCAGGCGCTGCGCAAGCTGACGGCGTCGATCTCCAAGTCGAAGTGCATGGTGATCTTCATCAACCAGATCCGCATGAAGATCGGCGTCATGTTCGGCTCGCCCGAGACGACGACGGGCGGCAACGCGCTGAAATTCTATGCCTCCGTCCGTCTCGACATCCGCCGCATCGGCGCGGTCAAGGAGCGGGACGAGGTCATCGGCAACCAGACCAAGGTCAAGGTCGTCAAGAACAAGATGGCGCCGCCCTTCAAGCAGGTCGAATTCGACATCATGTATGGCGAAGGGGTCTCCAAGACCGGCGAGCTGGTCGATCTCGGCGTCAAGGCGGGAATCGTCGAGAAGTCGGGCGCCTGGTTCTCCTATAACAGCCAGCGCCTCGGGCAGGGTCGTGAAAACGCCAAGGCCTATCTCCGCGACAATCCGGAAACGGCGCGCGAGATCGAGCAGTCGCTGCGCCAGAACGCAGGCCTGATCGCCGAAAAGTTTCTGGAAGATGGCGGTCCGGAGCCGGACAGCGATGGCGACGACGCCGCGCTCGGCTAGAACGTCTTGGGGGAGGCGCCGGTTCGATCGGCAAGCCTCTCCGATGTCCTCTCGTGACGGTTTCGGCCGATCGTCGGGATCTTATTCGGCCGCTTCCATCCGGAGCGGCCGTTTTGCTGTCTGCGATATTCTCATCGCATGATGGAGGCGCATCGCATGGTGGAGGCGCTTCGCACGGTGGAGGCGGTTTTGCGGCGGGGCGCTCTGCAAAAAGCGGGAGATTGTCCGCGGGATCGGAACGTTGCGGGACATGCGGCTGGACAGGCATTTGCGCGAGCGATAAAAGCCTCGGGTTCGCGCAAGCGCCCTGTTTCGATGGAGGTTGCCTTGCGGAGACGTGAACCATCGATATCGCCCGGAGCCGCTCGTCAACAGCTGCCTGGGTGCGCAGGGACGAAGGACCAGACATGAGCGGCGTAAACGAGATCCGGTCGACTTTCCTCGACTATTTCAAGACGAACGGCCACACCGTCGTGCCGTCGAGCCCGCTCGTTCCGCGCAACGATCCGACGCTGATGTTCACCAATGCCGGCATGGTGCAGTTCAAGAACGTGTTCACGGGTCTGGAGCAGCGCCCCTATTCCACGGCGACCACCGCGCAGAAATGCGTGCGCGCCGGCGGCAAGCATAACGATCTCGACAATGTCGGCTATACCGCGCGCCACCACACGTTTTTCGAAATGCTCGGCAATTTCTCGTTCGGCGATTATTTCAAGGAACGCGCGATCGAGCTTGCCTGGAACCTGATCACCAAGGAGTTCGGCATCGATGCCAAGCGCCTGCTGGTGACGGTCTATCACACCGACGACGAGGCCTTCGGGCTCTGGAAGAAGATCGCCGGCCTTTCCGAAGACCGGATCATCCGCATCCCGACCAGCGACAATTTCTGGGCCATGGGCGATACCGGCCCGTGCGGCCCCTGCTCGGAAATCTTCTACGACCATGGCGACCATATCTGGGGCGGACCTCCGGGCTCGCCGGACGAGGATGGCGACCGCTTCATCGAGATCTGGAACCTCGTCTTCATGCAGTACGAGCAGGTGACGAAGGAGGAGCGTCTCGATCTGCCGCGGCCCTCGATCGACACCGGCATGGGGCTGGAGCGCGTCGCGGCGCTGCTGCAGGGCAAGCACGACAATTACGACATCGACCTGTTCCGCGCGCTGATCTCGGCCTCCGAGGAAGCGACCGGCGTCAAGGCCGAGGGCGACCGGCGCGCCAGCCACCGGGTCATCGCCGATCATCTGCGCTCCTCCGCCTTCCTGATCGCCGATGGCGTGCTGCCCTCGAACGAGGGGCGTGGCTATGTGCTCCGCCGCATCATGCGCCGCGCCATGCGTCATGCCGAGCTTCTCGGCGCGCGCGAGCCGCTGATGTGGAAGCTGCTGCCGGCGCTGGTCGGCGAGATGGGTCGCGCCTATCCGGAACTGGTGCGCGCGGAATCGCTGATCTCGGAGACGCTGAAGCTCGAGGAAACCCGTTTCCGCAAGACGCTCGATCGCGGCCTCGGGCTGCTCGCCGATGCGACGGCGACGCTCGACAAGGGCGACACGCTCGACGGGGAAACCGCGTTCAAGCTCTACGACACCTATGGCTTCCCGCTCGACCTGACCCAGGACGCGCTGCGCGGCCGCGGCATCGGCGTCGATCTCACCGGCTTCACCGATGCGATGCAGCGGCAGAAGGCCGAGGCGCGGGCCAGCTGGTCGGGATCCGGCGATACCGCGACCGAGACGATCTGGTACGAACTCAAGGATCGGTTCGGCGCGACCGAATTTCTGGGTTACGACACCGAGACGGCCGAAGGCGTCGTGCAGGCGCTGGTGCGGGGCGGGGCGCTGATCGAGACCGCGTCTGCCGGAGAAAGCGTTCAGATCGTCGTCAACCAGACGCCGTTCTATGGCGAATCCGGTGGCCAGATGGGCGATACCGGCGTCATCACCGCCGATGGGGCACGTCTCAGCGTGACCGACACGCAGAAGCGCGGCGAGGGCGTCTTCGTCCATACCGCGACGGTGGACGAGGGCACGATCAGGGCCGGCGACGCGGTCGCGTTGACCGTCGATCACACCCGCCGCGGGCGGCTTCGCGCCAATCACTCGGCGACGCATCTGCTGCACGAGGCGCTGCGCGAGGTGCTCGGCACCCATGTCGCGCAGAAGGGCTCGCTGGTCGCGCCCGAGCGCCTGCGCTTCGACGTATCGCACCCCAAGCCCATGACGGCCGAGGAGTTGAAGATCGTCGAGGATATGGCCAACGAGATCATCGTCCAGAATACGGCTGTCACGACCCGGCTGATGAGCGTCGATGACGCGATCGCCGAGGGTGCGATGGCGCTGTTCGGCGAAAAATATGGCGACGAGGTGCGCGTGGTGTCGATGGGGCAGGGCGTGCGCGGCGGCAAGGCCGGCCGGCCCTATTCGGTCGAGCTCTGCGGCGGCACGCATGTGGGCGCGACCGGCGAAATCGGGCTCGTGCGGATCCTCGGCGAGAGTGCGGTCGGCTCCGGCGTGCGCCGCATCGAGGCGCTGACCGGCGTCTCGGCGCTCGGCTATCTCTCCGAGCAGGACGAACGCGTCAAGACGCTGGCCTCCACGCTCAAGGTTCAGCCCGGCGACGTCATCGGCCGGGTCGAAAGCCTGATGGACGAGCGACGCAAGCTCGAGCGGGAACTGGCCGACGCGCGGCGCAAGCTTGCGCTCGGTGGCGGCGGCGCCTCGGGCTCCGCCGATGCCGTACGCGAGATCGGCGGCATCAAGTTCCTCGGCAAGGTCGTCACCGGCGTCGATCCGAAGGATCTGAAGGGCCTGGCCGACGACGGCAAGAAGAGCCTCGGCTCGGGCATCGTCGCCTTCATCGGCGTGGCCGACGACGGCAAGGCCAGCGCGGTCATCGGCGTCACGGAAGATCTCGTCAAGGCCCACAGCGCCGTCGATCTCGTCCGCATCGCCGCGGCCGCCCTCGGCGGCAAGGGCGGCGGCGGCCGTCCCGACATGGCCCAGGCCGGCGGCCCCGACGGCACGCTCGCCGCAGACGCCATCGAAGCCGTCGCGCAAGCCATTGCGGATATCGCGGCGGCGGCCTGATCGAGGAGGCACAAGGGGGCGCTGTTCCTGCGCCCTCTATAATCTCGGCCTCTCGGTGGCCCTGCCTTGAGCGAGCCTCTTGTCTGAAACGAGTGCTCAAGACGGAGGCCGCGTCTCCGGACGCTTTTTCCGAGTGCGACAGCGAAGGCTTCAGTAAAGCCGACAGATCGTTCTCGATCGGTCTTAAAGGTACCGCGCGACCTTTCAGACGTTCCTGCCCCACGTCACAGCATTGTCCGAACAGGGCGGCGTCACGATCCGGGGCGGCGTTTTGCGCCTCTGAGCGCGCGCTTTACAAAGGCTTCCGGTACTGCACGAAGCCCGAGGCGGCGGCGATGTGGTCGTAGAGGCGGCGGGCGGGGGTGTTGGTTTCCTGGGTCAGCCAGTAGAGGCGGCCGGCCTGTTTTTGGCGGGCGAGGTCGGCGGTGGCTTCGATGAGGGCGGCGCCCGTGCCGGAGCCGCGGGTGGCGGCATCGACAAAGAGGTCCTGGAGGTAGCACGTCCAGTCCGGCAGCCAGCAGGACCGGTGGAAGATCACATGCGCGAGGCCGATCAGGCGACCGTCGGCGGCAAAGGCTCCGAGCGCATGCATCGGCTCGGTCGCATCCTGGAGCCGTTGCCATGTGAGGTCGTATTGCGTGGGCGGCAGGCTTGTCTCGTAAAAGGCGAGATAGGCGCGCCACATCGGCTCCCACTGGGCTCGGTCCTGTGGCGCGAGCGGGCGAATCGTCGGCTTCGTCGTGTCGGTCATCGGGATCTCGCGTTTGCGTCCTGCGCGGTGTCGCGCGCTTCGGAGCATGTTAAAACGCTTCGGCTTTTCTTCGAACCGCAAAAACGCTCCCGTCGTCGTTTTTCCGCAAAACCGCTTCGGACGCTTGTCGGACGTGTCCGCTGGAAATACCGGGGGGCCGAAACGAAAGAACCCGGCGGTGAAGCCGGGTTCGATGTCGTGGTCGTCGATCGGGGCCGTATCAGGCCGCCATGGCCTTGCCGAGGTTCTCGTCGATCTTGTCGAGGAAGCCCGTGGTGGAGAGCCAGGGCTGGTCGGGGCCGATGAGAAGCGCGAGGTCCTTGGTCATGTAGCCGTCTTCGACGGTCTCGATGCAGACGCGCTCCAGCGTGTCGGCGAACTTCGTCAGCTCGGCATTGCCGTCGAGCTTGGCGCGATGGGCGAGGCCGCGTGTCCAGGCGAAGATCGAGGCGATCGAATTGGTCGAGGTTTCCTCGCCCTTCTGGTGCTGGCGGTAGTGGCGCGTGACCGTGCCGTGCGCGGCTTCGGCTTCCACCGTCTGGCCATCCGGCGTCATTAGAACCGAGGTCATCAGGCCGAGCGAGCCAAAACCCTGCGCCACGATGTCGGACTGGACGTCGCCGTCATAGTTCTTGCAGGCCCAGACATAGCCGCCCGACCATTTCAGCGCCGAGGCGACCATGTCGTCGATCAGGCGATGTTCGTACCAGATCTTGGCTTCCTTGAACTTCGTTGCGAATTCCGTTTCGAAGACATGCTGGAAGATGTCCTTGAAGCGGCCGTCATAGACCTTGAGGATGGTGTTCTTGGTCGAGAGATAGACCGGAACGCCGCGCTGCAGGCCGTAGTTGAGCGATGCGCGGGCGAAATCGGTGATCGATTCGTCGAGGTTGTACATGCCCATGGCCACGCCGGCGGCCGGAGCGTCATAGACGTCGCGCTCGATGACCGTGCCGTCGTCGCCGACGAACTTCATGGTCAGCTTGCCCTTGCCGGGGAACTTGAAATCGGTTGCGCGATACTGGTCGCCGAAGGCGTGGCGGCCGACGATGATCGGCTTGGTCCAGCCGGGCACGAGGCGCGGCACGTTCTTGCAGATGATGGGCTCGCGGAAGATGACGCCGCCCAGGATGTTGCGGATCGTGCCGTTCGGCGACTTCCACATGGTCTTCAGGCCGAATTCCTCGACGCGGGCTTCGTCCGGCGTGATCGTCGCGCACTTGACGCCGACGCCGTGCTTCTTGATGGCGTTGGCAGCGTCGATCGTGACCTTGTCGTCGGTCGCATCGCGGTTTTCCATCCCGAGATCGTAGTATTCGAGGTCGATGTCCAGATAGGGGTGGATCAGCTTGTCCTTGATGAACTGCCAGATGATGCGGGTCATCTCGTCGCCGTCGAGTTCGACGACGGGATTGGCAACCTTGATCTTGGTCATAAAAGCGTGCCTCGTAGCTTGGAATGGGGCTCGGTGTGTGAATGCCCCCGTTTGCGGAACGGACGATAGCTGGCGCTATAGCATTGGCAAGGCCGAAGGCAAAGGCCTCAGGCAGGGGGCTGCACGGTAAACATGTGCGGGTTTTGCAATCTTATCGTTTGAAAACAGTGGATCGGGTTGAGTGCACATGGCCGTGGACGTCTCCTCCCTTCGTGACCGGCTGCTGGCCAACGACCCGGCATTTTCGCGGCTGCGAACCGGCCTGCGGGTGACGCTGAGCGTCTGCCTGTCCGTCGGTCTTCTCGCGGCGCTGCACATGCTCTGGTTTCCGCTTCCCAAGGCGGCCTACGCGCTGGCCATCACGCTGTCGATCCAGAGCGGCCTTTCGGTCAAGGACGCCACGATGCGCGATCAGTTCGTGACGCGGCTTCTCGGCTGCGGCGTCTGTCTCGGCGTCGTGGCGCTCGCGGCCCTTCTGGAGGGCACGCGATCTGTCTCGGATCTCGTCTTCCTCGTGCTGATCTTCGTCGCGACCTGTGCGCGCGCCTTCGGGCCGCGCGGTTTCGCGCTCGGCATGTTCGCCTTCATGTCCTTTTTCATCGGCGCCTATCTCAAGCCTGCGCTCGGCGACCTGCCGCTGGTGGCGATCGGGCCGTTGACGGCGCTTCTGGTCGGGCAGGGCGTCCGCCGTTTCGTTCTGGCCGACGACTGGCGGGTCGATCTCGGCCGGGCCGTGGCCGCGGTGGAAACGCGGGTCGATCGCATTCTCTCGCAGATCTCGGCCACCGCCGGCGGCATCGAAGACCGCCACCTGCGGACGATGGCCCGAGGCATGGAGGGGCCAATGGACGGGCAGGTCGAGCGGCTGAAAGATGCGGTGCTGATGGCCGAGAGCTTCGTGCCGGCGCGGCCGGAAACGGACGGGCGACACGATGCGGAACGGGACGATCCCCGCCGCAGCGCGGTCACGGTCTGCCTGTTCGAACTGCATGTGGCCGCCGAAAGCCTCGTGGTTCTCTCCCGCCAGGCCGTTCCGCCCGCGCGCCTCGTTGCCGCACTGCGCGGGGGCACGCGGGAGACGGTCGAGCGGCTGGCCCGCAAAGCGATGCGCGCGGCGGCGGATGACGTCACTCTGCAGGAGACCGTCGATGCCTGCCTGTCGCTCGATGCGGTGCGCCGGCGGCTTGCGGTCGCGGTGTCGCAGCTTGTCTCGGCACCCGACATTTCCCTCTCGGCAAAGCCGGGCCCTGTGAACGCCGGCGCGGCGACGTGGCCGGACGTCTCGCTCGCCAATCCCGCGGTGCGGAGCGCGATCCAGATCACGCTGGCCTCGGCAATCGCGATGGTGTTCGGGCTGATGCTGTCGCGGGAGCGATGGTTCTGGGCCGTGCTTTCGGCCTTTCTCGTCTTCACCAACACGCGCTCGCGCGGAGACACGGCGATGCGCGCCGTTCAGCGGTCGGTCGGAACCTTCTTCGGCATCACGGTCGGCCTCGTCGCGGCGAGCCTGCTGCAGACGATGACGCCGGTCATTCTGAGTCTGGCCGCTCTCTGCGTCTTCCTCGCCTTCTATCTTCTGGCGGTGTCCTACGCGGCCATGACCTTCTTCGTGTCGATCGTCCTGGCACTGGTCTACAGCCTGATCGGCAGCCTGACCTTGGATGTGCTGGTGCTGCGGCTGGAGGAAACGATGATCGGCTCCTTTGCCGGGCTCGTGGTCGCGTTCCTCGTCTTTCCCGCGCGCACGGAGGCGCTGGCGGGGGAGGCGTTGGGGCGGTGGTGTGCGGCGCTGCGGCGTTTGCTCACCGACGCCGCCGAGGGGCGCAGCAGCTTCGATCTCATTCACCGGTCGCAGGCGCTGGAGCGGGCCTATGCGGAGCTCTCCTCGGTCGTGCGGCCGCTCGGCTCTTCCTGGCAGCTCGTCACCCGGCCGGGCGTCGTGCGCCAGACGCTGATGACCCTGATGGCGGCGACCTACTGGGCGCGAACTTTTGCCGGTGGGCTGGCCGCGGCAGGCGGTCCGGAAGGGGAGACGGGCGGCGATCGGCTTCGATCCGGGCGGATGGCCCCGCTCGTTGCGGAGGCGCTTGCGGCCGTCGATCGGATCGAGGCGAAGGGCGGCGCTTTATTTTTGACCAGGCGCACATCCCTGCCGCGCAAGCGCCGTCATTTCCGCCTATCGCGGCAATCGTCCCTCGTCGGGCTGGAAATGATCGCGCGGACACTCTCGCGACTGGAGCCGGCGCCGCAAGCGGGGGACGCGCCACAGACACCCCCGCGCGATGGTCCGGGGACGCATCAGGAGAGCCCTGCGTGAAACGAACCCTTGTCTTCACCCTTCTTGCCATGGCCGGATCGGGCGCTCTGGCAACGACTTTGGCGGCCACCGCGGCACAGGCGGCCGATGTCACGGCGCCCGTGAAGGAAATCATGACGGAGGCCCAGAACGGCTGGTCGGAAAATCCGGTCGGGGAGCCGCGGGATTATTTCGACGAGGAGCGCCTGAAGCGGATCTACAGCCAGGATTTCGCGCGCGTCTACACGGATGCCACGCGTTTCCCGGCCTTCGAGGATGGCGATTCGCCGCTCGACTACGATCCGATCGTAAGCGGTCAGGACAGCTGCTCGCTGAAGGACGTGAAGATCGTGCCGGCGGCGCCTGAGGGTGCCCGGGCCGATGTCGCCGTGACCTTCGACAATATTTCCTGCCTCGAGGACCCAGGCGAGCGCAAGCCCGCCGAACTGCACTTCATCGTCGTCGAGGAAAACGGAAAACCCGTGATCGACGATATCCTGCGGGGCGGCGAGCAGGGGTCGCTGAAGGCGGAACTCGTGGCCATCGCCGCGCAGGGCGCTCAGTAGCCGGCGTCTTTCAAAATCTGCCGATCTATGCGACGTAGCGGCGATCTTGGACGGGTGCGGGACGACGCGACACCGACGGCCGGCGGTAAGGCCGTGGACCGTCTGACCGTTGGCCAAGTCCGCACAGCTTTGAATGAGGACGATATGGCAGGCACGAACAGCGAGCGCCCGCTTCTGGCGGAAGGACCGGCGATCATTCTGGTTCATCCGCAGCTCGGCGAGAACATCGGCATGGTGGCGCGGGCGATGGCGAATTTCGGGCTGGCCGAGCTGCGCCTCGTCAATCCGCGCGACGGCTGGCCGAGCGAGAAGGCGCAGGCGGCCGCCAGCCGCGCCGACCATGTCATCAACCAGGCCAAGCTCTACGGGACCACGGAGGAGGCGGTTGCCGACCTCAATTTCGTCTATGCGACGACGGCGCG
Source organism: Rhizobium sp. PP-F2F-G48 (assembly GCF_004342335.1). Classification (NCBI taxonomy): domain Bacteria; kingdom Pseudomonadati; phylum Pseudomonadota; class Alphaproteobacteria; order Hyphomicrobiales; family Rhizobiaceae; genus Rhizobium; species Rhizobium sp. PP-F2F-G48. The sequence goes on from NZ_SLVH01000001.1 coordinate 892,178, forward strand.
CGACCGTTACGGCTACAAACCGGTGCGCGCGCCCGGTGTCGCGGCCGAGACGTTGCGTGGTCGTTTCGTCCGCGGCGAGAAGACCGGCATCCTCTTCGGGCGCGAGCGCACGGGCCTGACCAATGAGGAGATCGCGCTGGCCGACGAGATCGTGACCTTTCCGGTCAATCCGGCCTTCGCCTCGCTCAATCTTGCGCAAGCCGTTCTCCTGATGTCCTACGAGTGGATGAAGACGTCCATGGTGTCGGAGGAGCAGACATCCTTTCAGGCCCTGCCGCAGCAGCCGGCAACGAAGACGGACCTGCAGGGGCTGTTCGACCATGTGGAAGAGGCGCTCGACGCGCGGGGTTACTTCCGGCCGCTCGCCAAGCGTCCGAAGCTGGTCGACAACCTGCGCGCCGTGCTGACGCGGCCGAGCTTCAGCGCCACGGAAATCCGCGTCATTCGCGGCGTCATCTCCTCGCTCGACCGGTTTACGCGGGAAACGCCGCGCGGCGCGGGCGCGCCTGCCGACGGACGCAGCGGCGCCGGCCGGCCGGCCGTGCCGGAAACGACGACGCCAGACGAGAGCGACGCCTGACATGAAGCCGGTCCTCGTCTTCGACAGCGGTATCGGCGGGCTGACGGTTCTGCGCGAGGCGCGCGTGCTGATGCCGGAACGGCACTTCGTCTATGTCGCGGACGATGCCGGCTTTCCCTATGGCGGCTGGACGGACGAGGCGGCGCTGAAGGCGCGCATCATCGGCCTGTTCGGCACCCTCTTGGCGGAGCACGATCCGGAGGTCTGCATCGTCGCCTGCAACACGGCGTTCACGCTGGTGGGCGCGGATCTGCGCGCGGCCTTTCCGCAGATGCGCTTCGTCGGCACCGTTCCTGCGATCAAGCCGGCCGCGGAGCGGACCCGATCCGGCATGGTCTCCGTGCTCGCCACCCCCGGCACGGTGAAGCGCGCCTATACGCGCGCCCTGATCCAGTCATTTGCCGCACAGTGCGATGTCCAGCTGGTGGGGTCGCAGCCCCTGGCAGCCATGGCGGAGGCCTATATCCGCGGCGAGACGCTCGACGACGCGGCCGTGCTGGCGGAAATCGCGCCCTGTTTTCGGGAGGTTGACGGGCGCCGCACCGATATCGTCGTGCTCGCCTGCACGCATTATCCCTTCATGGCGAACCTCTTCCGCAAGCTCGCGCCCTGGCCGGTCGATTGGCTCGATCCGGCAGAGGCGATCGCCCGGCAGACCCGCCGGCTGGTGCCGGCCACCGAAAGCGACGTGCCGCTGACGGGCATCGATCCCGCGATCTTCACATCGGGAACGCCGGATTTTCCCTCCCGACGCCTGATGCAGGGGTTCGGGCTGACGGTGTCGCCGCCGCTTTAGCTGTGGGTTGCGCCCGATGAAGGGCGCGGGGCGGGGGAAAATCTGATAGGCCTGAAGGCTGGCAGCGTGGCGGCGCGGCATTCCAGACGAGAACGAGGGTTTCATGAAGGTCGGCATCGACATGGGGACGGCGCTGGACGGCAAGTCCGTACCGCTCGATATCGAGGAACTGCTGGCGACGCGCCTTCTGGTGCAGGGCAATTCCGGCTCCGGCAAGTCGCATCTGCTCCGCCGTCTTCTCGAGCAGTCCGCGCCCTGGGTGCAGCAGTGCATCATCGATCCCGAAGGCGACTTCGTGACGCTGGCCGACAGGTTCGGCCATGTCGTCGTCGAGGGCGAGCGGACAGAAGCCGAGCTTGTCGGCATCGCCTCGCGCATCCGCCAGCATCGCGTCTCCTGCGTGCTGTCGCTCGAAGGGCTCGATATCGAGCAGCAGATGCGCACGGCCGGTCTTTTCCTCAACGCGCTGTTCGATGCCGACCGCGAGTTCTGGTATCCGATCCTTGTCGTGGTCGATGAGGCGCAGCTTTTTGCGCCCTCGGTCGGCGGAGACGTGACGGAGGAGGTGCGCAAGCTCTCGCTCGGCGCCATGACCAACCTCATGTGCCGTGGCCGCAAGCGCGGTCTCGCCGGCGTGATTGCGACCCAGCGGCTGGCAAAGCTTGCCAAGAACGTGGCGGCGGAAGCCTCCAACTTCCTGATGGGACGCACCTTTCTCGATATCGACATGGCGCGCGCCGCTGACCTTCTTGGCATGGATCGGCGGACGGCGGAGATGTTCCGTGACCTGAAGCGCGGCTCGTTCGTGGCGCTCGGGCCGGCTTTGTCGCGTCGGCCGCTGCCGGTGACGATCGGCACGGTGGAGACCTCGGCGCGGTCCACGAGCCCGATGCTGACGCCGCTGCCGGAGGCGCTGGCGGACGTGGAAGACCTGATCTTCACGCCCGATCCGGACGAACTGACCCGGCCGCTGACGCGCCGCGCCGCGCCCGCACCCCGGCCGGCGACCGATATTCTCGCCGAACTCTCGCGTCCCCGCCCGGACCCGGTCGCACCCGCCGAGGTGCGGCCGCAGCAGCCGGACATGCCGCCTGCCGACCGGGAGGCGCTGCTCGACCAGATCCTTGCCGAAATCCTCGATCATCCCGGTGCGGCCTTTCGGGCCGATGCCGAGCTCTTCCAGGATTTTCTCGTGCGCTGCCGCATACGCCGGGTGCCGGGTGCGGCTCTGTCCCTCTCCGCCTTCCGCCGCAAGATGGCGATCAGCCGTTCCGGCGTCGATGCCGACACCGCCTCGACCGAGGCGTGGAAGACGGCGCTCGACCTGTCGCGGCAGGTGACGGAAGATCTGCAGGGCGTGTTCCTGAATGTCGCGCAGGCGGCTTTGCGCGGACTCGCGTGCCCGTCCGACCTGATGATCGCGCGCGCCTATGGAACGCATTCGGCCAGACGGGCCCGCCGCCTGCTCGGCTATTTCGAGGAGCAGGGCCTGGTCGTCGTGCATGGCGATGCCTCGGGCCGGCGGATCGTCGCGTTTCCCGATCTGAACGCAGAGACGGCGCCGGGCGACCCGAATGCCGCGCTCGACATGGATGAGCGGAGCGCTGCGGAGTAGGGGTCAGGTGGGGTAAGGTGAAAAGCGTCCGCGCCACCGATGACGGCCTGCCTCGACAGGCGCCGGTCGAAGGTCGCCAGCGTGCCGCCCTTCGATGCTGGGAGGCCGGGGAGATCGGTGTCGGTGCTGTCTTTGGAGGACAGGCCCTTCAGATTGAAGATGGCGCGATCCGTCAGGCTGATATCGTCTGACCAGAATTGATGGTTTCCCCGCAAACGGAGCGATGAAAGGGCGGCTTGCGCTGCGGCGCAGTGGCGCACTGTGTTGCTGTAGGCGGCGTTTGAAAGAATGCGGATCAGGCCGTTTTCCGTGATGGGGCATGTCGCCCAGCCGTCCAGGACCTGTGTGGCGAACCACTCCTCCACGAGGTCATGATGGGCATGCTTCTCATCGGCCAGCGCGATCAGGAGGTTGACGTCCAGCAGAAAAATCACTGGCCCGGCGGACCTCCTCCTCGTCCATCTCTTCCTGAATCTGCCGGATATGTTCCAACGCAGCGGCTTTATCGTTCGCCATACCCAGACGCGCCATTTCGGAGATCACGCTGGCGACCGGGCGGCTCTGGCGTTCGGCAACCTTTCTGGCGGTCTCGAACACGTCGTCATCGATGTTCAAGGTAATCTGCATCGTTCGTCCTTTGATGGTCTCTCATATACAGGAAAAGCGTTGCCCGCTCAACGCACTCTGATGTTGACAATTCCATGACTTGTCCCTAAACACCGCGACAACGCCGGGCCGCAAAGCCCGGTGTTTTATTTGACATGTCCCGTGGCGTCTCCGTTAGCGTAATGTGAGATACCTGTCAGAACGGCGCAAGCGGTTCAGAGGAGGGCGTGTTTCCTTCATCCTGTCTGGCAACAGGCGGGTGCAACGTTCTGAAAGGAAATGCGATGAGCAAGCGCGAATCGTCCAAGTACAAAATCGATCGCCGTATGGGCGAGAACATCTGGGGTCGTCCGAAGTCCCCGGTGAACCGCCGCGAATACGGCCCCGGCCAGCACGGCCAGCGTCGCAAGTCCAAGCTCTCGGACTTCGGTGTCCAGCTGCGCGCCAAGCAGAAGCTCAAGGGCTACTATGGCGATATCCGCGAGAAGCAGTTCCGCGCGATCTACGACGAAGCCAACCGCCGCAAGGGCGACACCTCGGAGAACCTGATCGGTCTGCTCGAATCGCGTCTCGATGCGATCGTGTACCGCGCCAAGTTCGTGCCCACGGTCTTTGCTGCCCGTCAGTTCGTCAACCACGGCCACGTCACGGTCAACGGCGTTCGCGTCAACATCGGTTCGTATCGCTGCAAGGTCGGCGACGTGATCGAAGTTCGCGAAAGGTCCAAGCAGCTCGTGTCCGTTCTGGAAGCTGTCGGCCTCGCCGAGCGTGACGTTCCCGACTACGTCGAAGTCGATCACAACAAGATGGTTGCGACCTTCGCGCGTATTCCGTTCCTTGCCGACGTGCCTTACGCCGTCATCATGGAACCGAACCTCGTCGTCGAATTCTATTCGCGATAAGCTTTCGGCCAGGCTTCGGCCTTGCACATTCGGGAAAAAGCCGCTCCATTCGGGGCGGCTTTTTTCATGCGGAAACGGTCATGCAACGACGTGAGGACCCCATGTCGGATACGGACACTCTCGATCTCCAATCGGTTCTCGACGACATCTACGCCGCCATCGAGCCGCGGCGGGGCGAGGGCAAGGTTGCGGATTACATCCCCCAGCTCGCGCGAATCGATCCTGAGCGTTTTGGCATGGCGATCGTCACGGTCGATGGCACGGTGTTTTCCGTCGGCGATGCTGCGATCCCCTTTTCGATCCAGAGTATCTCCAAGGTGTTTACGCTGACCCTGGCGCTCGGCAAGCATGGCGAGCGCCTGTGGAGCCGCGTGGGGCGCGAGCCGTCCGGTACCGCCTTCAACTCGATCGTGCAGCTGGAGCACGAGGGCGGAAAGCCGCGCAATCCCTTCATCAATGCGGGCGCCATCACCATCAGCGACCTCATTCTCGCCGGCCATACGCCGCGGGAGGTGATCGGCGAGATCCTGCGGTTCATGCGGATGCTCGCCGATGACGAGGATATCTCGATCGATCCGCAGGTGGCGAAGTCCGAAGCCGCGACGGGCTTTCGCAATGCGGCCCTCGCCAATTTCATGCGATCCTTCGGCAAGCTCGATCATCCGGTGGAGCATGTGCTCGGCGTCTATTTTCACCATTGCGCCATTGCCATGACCTGCGTCCAGCTGGCCAAGGCCGGGCTCTTCCTTGCCAATAACGGGCAGCAGCCGGGAACCGGTCATTCGATCGTCTCACGCCAGCGGGCGCGGCGCATCAACGCGCTGATGCTGACCTGCGGTCATTATGACGGCTCCGGCGACTTCGCCTATCATGTCGGCCTTCCCGGCAAGAGCGGTGTCGGCGGCGGCATCATGGCGGTGGCGCCGGGCAAGGCCTCGGTCGCCGTCTGGTCGCCGGGGCTGAACGAGAACGGCAATTCGCAGCTCGGCTCGGCGGCGCTGGAGATGCTTGCAAACCGCACCGGATGGTCGGTGTTCGGCGCCTGAGGCGGCCCGCGTTCGATTTGTCTTGATCTTGCCACGCGGGGCGGGCATGGCAGGGCCATCCAACTGTCTGCGCGTGGCCGTCGGCATTCGCCTCGGAATGCGCCTCGGAATGCGCCTGCCGGAAAGCCTCCTGATGACACCTCAATCCCTGCTGCTGAGCGACGACGCGCCTTCGCAGACCGCTTCTCCGGCAGAGCTGCCGGCGATCTTCCGCGGCATGCCGGACAGCGTCAGCTTCAACAAGCTGCGCAAGCGGCTCTTGCGCAACGTCCGCCAGGCGATCGACGATTTCGGCATGCTGAACGGGCAGAAGCGGTGGCTGATCGGCGTTTCCGGCGGCAAGGACAGCTACAGCCTGCTGGCGCTGCTGATCGACCTCAAATGGCGCGGCCTGCTGCCGGTCGAGCTGATCGCCTGCAATCTGGATCAGGGACAGCCGAACTTTCCAAAGCATATCCTGCCGGACTATCTGGCCTCGATCGGCGTGGCGCACCGGATCGAGTATCGCGACACCTATTCGATCGTGAAGGAGAAGGTGCCGGCAGGCGGGACCTATTGCGCGCTTTGCTCCCGTCTGCGGCGCGGCAATCTCTACCGGATCGCGCGGGAGGAGGGCTGCGACGCGCTCGTTCTCGGCCATCATCGCGAAGATATTCTCGAGACCTTCTTCATGAACTTCTTCCATGGCGGGCGGCTGGCGACGATGCCGGCCAAACTCGTCAACGACGAGGGCGACCTGACGGTGCTGCGTCCTCTCGCCTATGCGGCGGAGGACGATCTTGCGAAATTCGCCGCCGCCATGCAGTTTCCGATCATTCCCTGCGACCTCTGCGGCTCGCAGGACGGGCTGGAACGCAATGCGATGAAGGCGATGCTGGCCGACATCGAGGCGCGCATGCCCGGCCGCAAGGACACGATGCTGCGCGCGCTCGGCCATGCCAATCCATCGCATCTGCTCGACCCGAAACTCTTCGACTTCCAATCCCTGACGACCCAGAAACCCCAGACAGTGGAACCGCTTTCATGACCCGCGAGATCGACATTGCCGGACTGGCCAACCTGCTGCAGGAGGCCGCCGCGGTCGAAATCATGCCGCGCTTCCGCAACCTTTCGAGCGGCGACGTGCGGATGAAGACCGAGGCGATCGACCTCGTCACCGAGGCGGACGAGGCGGCGGAGCGGTTGATCAAGGCGCGCATCGGCGATGTCGTGCCCGGCGCGCTGTTCATCGGGGAAGAGTCCGTCTCCGCCGATCCGGCGCTCCTCGACAAGCTTGCCGGTGCCGATCTCGCCGTCATCGTCGATCCGATCGACGGGACGTTCAACTACGCCGCGGGCATGCCGCTCTTCGGCGTCATGGCGAGCGTGGTTGCCGGCGGCGAGACGATTGCGGGGATCATCTACGATCCCATGGGCAACGACTGGGTGATCGCCGAGAAGGGCGCAGGCGCCTGGTTGTGCCGCGCGGACGGATCGCAGGACCAGCTTTCGGTGACCCCGGCACCGACGACGCTGGCCGATCTCGTCGGCTGCGCCTCCACCGGTTTCTATGCGCCGGATGCGCGCCGGACCATCATGGGCAATATGGCGAGCGTGCGGATTGCGACCAGCTATCGCTGTGCCGCGCACGAATACCGCGCCTTTTCCGCCGGGCATTTCCACTTCCTCATGTATCAGAAGCTGATGCCGTGGGATCATCTGGCCGGCTGCCTGATTGCGGAAGAGGCGGGCGCCTATGTGCGTCGTTTCGATGGCGCGCGCTACCAGCCGCAGCACCTCGACGGCGGCCTGCTGGTCGCGTCCGACGAAGCGAGCTGGCACCTGCTGCGGCAGGAGGTTTTCACGATCTGAGGCGTGTCACCAGGGATTGAATGACAAAAGGGCGGCCACCGGGTCGCCCTTTTCGATTCCGTCTCCGTGGTTGTCGGTCAGTGGCCGCCCATGCCGGGTTCCATCTCCGGTTCGTCGCCCGGGTGGGTGAAGAGCTGGCCGCGTTCGGCCCAGAGCACGGCGAGGATGGTGAAGATGCCGAAAAGGGCGAAGCCGACGAAGAGCGGGCGCACCGTGCCATCGAACATCTGCCCGATCATGCCGCCAAGGAGCGCGCCGCCGGTGGTCGAGACGAAGCCGGTCACGGCGGTCGCCGTTCCCGCGATATGGCCCATCGGTTCCAGGCAGATGGCGGTGAAGTTGGTCGTGATCACGGCGAAGAACATCAGCATGATGCTGAGCATGAGATAGGTGAAGAGGAAGGATGGCGTGCCGAACAGCGCGACGCCGACGCCCAGCACCCCGAGCGCCGTGAAGACGATCATGCAGGCGTGGGAAATGCGGCGCATGCCGAAGCGGCGAACGAAATAGCCGTTGACGAAGTTGGCGACCGCGATGCCGGAGGCCGTGCCGGCAAAGGCGATCGGCAGCCAGTCGCCGAGGCCGTAGACCGTTCCGAAGATCTGCTGCACCGTGACGATGAAGGTGCAGATGACCGCCGTGAACAGGGTGAGGCCGAGCATGTAGCCGCAGGTGATGCGGTTGGTGAGCACCGTGCGGAAGCCGCCCGAGATCGCGGCGACCGACAGCGGCAGCCGTTCCGAGACGGGCAGGGATTCGCGCATGCGCATGCTCGCCCAGACGAACAGGATGGCGCCGATGACGCCGAGCAGGATGAAGATCCAGTGCCAATCGGCATAGGTGAGCACGGCCTGGCCGAAGGACGGCGCGAGGATCGGCACCAGCATGAAGACGATCATGATGTAGGACATCACCCGCGCCATCTCGCGGCCGTCGAAGCAGTCGCGCGTGATGGCGGTGGTGGTGATGCGGATCGCCGCGCCGCCGACGCCCTGCGCGAAGCGGAAGGCGAGGAGGGCGGTAAAACTTTCCGTCCAGGCGGCGGCGAAGGTCGTGACCGTGAAGATGGCAAGGCCGAGCAGCAGGATCGTGCGTCGGCCGAACGCATCCGCCAGGCTGCCGAAGACGAGCTGGGCAAAGCCGAAGCCGAAGAAATAGACGGCGATGACGAGCTGCGCGTCGTTCGGATTGGGCACGTTGAGCGAGCTGGCGATGTGCGGCAGGGCGGGCAGCATGCTGTCGATCGCGACGGCGATGCTCGCCGTCATCAGGGCGATGGTGACGACGAATTCGCGGAAGCCGAGCCCGATGCGTTGCGAGCCTTGCGGCAGAGGCGGCGTGGTTGAGGTGGACATACGGATCTCGATTTCAAAGGCGGTTGCGGCTCAGCCGGCGGGGTGGTGGTGATCGGAGGAAAACAGGCGTCCCCGCTCGGCCAGAAGCACGAAGAAGAGGCCGATGATCGCGACGGCGAGGAAGCCGAAGGCCAGCGGCGTCACCGTGCCGTCGAAGGCCTGCCCGATCATGGCGCCGATCAGCGCGCCGCCGATGGTCTGCATGAAGCCGATGACGGAAGACGCGGTGCCGGCGACATGGCCAAGCGGCTCCATCGCCATGGCGTTGAAATTGGCGCCGATCAGGCCGAACTGGAACATCGCGCTGCCATAGAGGATGGCGAACAGCCAGAACGGCAGGAAGCCGGCGGCGGAAAACAGCGCCCAGAAGGCGCTGGCGACGACGAAGAGCAGAAGCGCGATATGGGACACCCGGTGCATGCCATAGCGGCCGACGAGGCGCGAATTGGTGAAGGAGGCCACCGCCATCAGGCCTGCGAAACAGGCAAAGACCAGCGGGAAGTAGTTGCCGAGGCCGAAAACGCCGACCATGACCTGCTGGGCCGAATTGATGAAGCCGAACAGCGCGCCGAAGATGAAGGAGATCGAGAGCGCATAACAGAGCGCCGTGCGGTTGCCGAGAACGATGGCGAAAGAGGCGGAAATGCCCTTGATCGTGAACGGCCGGCGGCGATCCGTCGCCAGCGTTTCGGGAAGGTAGATCACGACCAGCACGGTGGCGACGAAGGCATAGACGGAGATGACCAGAAAGATCATGTGCCATTCGGCAAAGAGCATGACGAGCTGGCCGATGCTCGGCGCGATGACCGGCACGACCATGAAAACCATCATGACGAGTGACATGACCTCGGCCATCATGCGCCCGCCATAGATATCGCGGACGATGGAGACGCTGATGACGCGAGTGGCGGCAGCGCCCAGGCCCTGCACGAAGCGCAGTGCGAGCAGGGCGCCGAAGCTCGGCACGAAGACGATGGCGAAGGCGCAGAGCGCGTAGATGAGCAGGCCGGCGATCAGCGGTATCTTCCGCCCGAACCTGTCCGACAGCGGCCCGAAGAACAGCTGGGCGCTGCCCATGCCGATCAGATAGGAGGTGATGACGAACTGGCGGCTGTTCTCGTCGGCGACGCCGAGGCTCTGGCCGATCTGCTGCAGGCCGGGCAGCATCATGTCGATCGACACGGCATTGATCGACATCAGCATGGCCATGATGGCGATGAACTGGCCCTTCGACAACGGCATCGCGATGGCGGGTTCCGCGGCTACGGGCTCGGTTGTGGACGTCATTCTCAAAAGTCCTTCCATCCCGCCGCTTCGCGGCAGGCGATCCGACAGGCGCACGCGGCAGCGCCACGCATCGGCCGGATGTTCAGCCATAGGTCGCAGATGATCCCGGGGATCAGACGCAATCCCGGGGATCAAGTCTGATCCCGGGGTCAATCCCGAGATCGACAGCCCATAGCGCTTTTCAACGAAATCTGCCGGAAACCGGCGATGATGGGAGGCATCGCTGCTGTCCCGGTCTGTTTGTGAGGAGGGGTCAACGCGTGATTCGGGACCCGACACATAACATATAGCGGCCCCCACGCCTTCGATAGCGCAATCCGGCAACAGATCGGTGACGAATGACCGTCCGCGACCACACGCAGACCGTGTCGAAGGCGAGCTTACCGTAAAAGCGCCGATTTCGCGGCAATGCCCTCAAAACAACGACCCCGGCGCTCGGCCGGGGATCGGAGGTCTTCCGGAGAAGGCGGGATCAGGCCGAGGCTTTGACCTCGACGCCGTTTTCCTGGAGGTGGGTCTGGAGCTCGCCGGCCTGGAACATCTCGCGGACGATATCGCATCCGCCGATGAACTCGCCCTTGATGTAGAGCTGGGGCACCGTCGGCCAGTTCGAATAATCCTTGATGCCCTGACGAAGGTCTGCATCCGCCAGCACGTTGACGCCCTTGTAATCGACGCCGAGGTAATCGAGGATCTGGACGACTTGTCCGGAGAAGCCGCATTGCGGAAACTGCGGGGTGCCCTTCATGAAGAGCACGATGTCGTTGGTCTTGACCTCATTGTCGATGAAATCGTTGATACCGCTCATTCTGGAATTCCTTCTCTGTCCCGTTTCAAGGACGGGTGTCGACAAGCCTTCACATAGCATGCCGCCACGCGCTTTTCACCCGTCTCGGCGAAAAAAGGATGGGACCTCCGCATAACCGGTCGAGCCCGTCCCTGCCTCAAGCTGCAGTCTCCGCCGCCGATCCGTCAGACCCGCTTCTGTTTGCTGCGCGCCGCGGTGGTGCGCTTGCGGCTCACCTGTTTCTTCGGTGCCACGGCCTTGACGATCGCATCCTTGACGAGCTCCGTGACCATGCCGGTCGGCGTGCGGGCCTGCCGTCTCCTGCGCTTCGTCGTGGTCGTGCCGCTCTTCTTCAGGATTTCCTTCAAGACCCCGTCGACGACGCCCGACATCAGAAGCTTCATGAGCCCTGCCATCGGCTTACTCCGGAACCGAGGTTTGCAGAGCCAGCGCGTGGAGCACGCCGCCCATATTGCCCTGGAGCGCGTTGTAGACCATCTGGTGCTGCTGCACGCGGCTCTTGCCGCGGAAGGCTTCGGCCACGACTTCGGCCGCGTAATGATCGCCGTCGCCGGCAAGATCGCGGATGGTGACCTGCGCACCGGGAATGCCGGTCTTGATCATGTCCTCGATATCGCCCGGTTTCATCGCCATCTGGTGTCCTCCTTGTTCCCGTGCCTGCTCGACCCTCGGGTCGGCTTTCGGCTTATTCGGTCGCCGGCAATTCGCCGGACATGAAGTCAGGGAACCACGATTCATACGCCTTTTGCAATCTCTCGATCGGAACGGCGCGGGCAGCGCCGAGCGTGACCGTCGCGCCGCCGGTCTTGCCGATGACGGGGGCGTGGACGCCGCGAACTTCCGCGATTCTCTGGATCTCCTCGACATCGTCGGCCTTCACCGTGACGACATAGCGGGCCTGGTCCTCTCCGAAGAAGACGGGGATCGGATCGCGGCCGTCGACGGCGTCGATCACGGCGCCGATATCGGAGGCGATGGCCATTTCGGCGATGGCAAGCGCCAGGCCGCCGGACGAGCAGTCATGCACCGCCGTGACGAGGCGATCACGGATGAGTTCGCGGACCAGATCGCCGGACTTGCGCTCAAGTGCCAGATCGACAGACGGCGGCGGGCCATCGGTGCGGCCGTGGATGTCGCGCATATAGACCGACTGGGCGATATGCGTGCCGAGTTCGACCGGCGCGCCGACGAGGAGGATCGTCTCGCCTTCGGCCGCAAAGCGGATGCGCGCCATCTTCGACCAGTCGTCGATGAGGCCGACGCCGGCAATGGTCGGGGTCGGCAGGATCGCCTGGCCGTGCGTCTCGTTGTAAAGCGAGACATTGCCGGACACGATCGGGAAATCGAGCGCGAGGCAGGCTTCGCCGATGCCCTTGATGGCATGAACCAGCTGGCTCATGATCTCGGGCTTTTCCGGATTGCCGAAATTGAGGTTGTCGGTGGCGGCGAGCGGCAGTGCGCCGGTCGCGGTCATGTTGCGCCAGCATTCGGCCACCGCCTGCTTGCCGCCTTCGAACGCATCGGCTTCGACATAGCGGGGCGTGACGTCGGAGGAGAAGGCGAGCGCCTTGGTCGCGTGGCCCTCGACGCGGACAACGCCGGCATCGCCGCCCGGCAGCTGCAGCGAGTTGCCCTGGATCAGCGTGTCATATTGCTCGTAAACCCACCGGCGCGAGGCATTGTTCGGCGACCCGACGAGCTTGAGCAGGGCGTCGGCGATATCGGCCTGGGGAATGTCGTTTGCGGCCAGCGGGGCTTGAACCTTGGCCGGCGTCCAGGGGCGGTCGTATTCCGGCGCTTCGTCGCCCAGTTCCTTGATCGGCAGGTTGGCGACTTCCTCGCCCTGGTGCAGAACCCGGAAACGCAGATCGTTCGTGGTCTTGCCGACGATGGCGAAGTCCAGACCCCATTTGACGAAGATCGCCTTGGCGACCTCTTCCTTGGAGGGTTCGAGCACCATGAGCATGCGCTCCTGGCTTTCCGACAGCATCATTTCATAGGCCGTCATCCGCTCTTCGCGCACCGGCACCTGGTCGAGGATCAGCTCGATGCCGAGGTCGCCCTTGGCGCCCATTTCGACGGCCGAGCAGGTGAGGCCGGCGGCACCCATGTCCTGAATAGCGATCACGGCGCCGGTCTTCATCAGCTCAAGGCAGGCTTCGAGCAGGCATTTTTCAGTGAAGGGGTCGCCGACCTGGACGGTCGGGCGCTTCTCCTCGATCGATTCGTCGAATTCGGCCGAGGCCATCGTCGCGCCGCCGACGCCGTCGCGACCGGTCTTGGCACCGAGATAGACGACGGGCAGGCCGACGCCCTTGGCTTCCGACAGGAAGATCGCGTCGGTCTTGGCAAGGCCCGCCGCGAACGCGTTGACGAGAATGTTGCCGTTGTAGCGCGCATCGAACTCGACCTCGCCGCCGACCGTGGGAACGCCGAAGGAATTGCCGTAGCCGCCGACGCCGGCCACGACGCCGGACACAAGATGGCGGGTCTTCGGATGATCCGGCGCGCCGAAACGCAGCGCATTCATGGCGGCGATCGGCCGGGCCCCCATGGTGAACACGTCGCGCAGAATGCCGCCGACGCCGGTGGCCGCGCCCTGATAGGGCTCGATGAAGGAGGGATGGTTGTGGCTTTCCATCTTGAAGACGACGCAGTCGCCATCGTCGATATCAACGACACCGGCATTTTCGCCTGGACCCTGAATGACACGCGGACCCTTGGTCGGCAGCGTCTTCAGCCACTTCTTGGAGGACTTGTACGAGCAGTGCTCGTTCCACATGGCCGAGAAGATGCCGAGTTCGGTAAAGCTCGGCTCGCGGCCGATCAGATCCAGGATGCGCTGGTATTCATCCGGCTTCAGGCCGTGGGAGGCAATGAGGTCCGGCGTGATCGGGCGGGCATTTGAGATGGCCATGTGCAAGTTCCCTGAGACGTTGGCCGGTTCTTAGCCGAAGCCCGCCCGTCGCGCGATAGGAAAATGCCATGGGAATGACGTGGGATGGAGGGAAATGCGGTTTTTCCAGATCCTGTTTTTGAAGGCCGGCCCGCCGGTCAGACGTTGTCCTGCGGAGCCGTCTCGGGCCCGGTGGCCGAGGCGCATGCGCGCGAAGGGCGCATGCGGCTTAGCTGGCGCTGTCGTAGCCGGCGACGCCGCCGTCGAGAACGTTCCGGAGGAGCTGAAAACCTCGCCGGATGTCGTCGCTGCCATGATTGGAGAAGGCGATGCGCGCCCGATGATGCACCTTGTCGGAGCGCCCGGCCTTGAACTCGTCCTCGCCGTCGATGAGGACGCCTGCGTCGAAAGCGGCTGCCTTGAACGTTCCGGACAGCCAGGGCTCCGGCAATTGCAGCCAGAGGAAAGGGATCTGGGGCAGGGAGCGGAAGGTATGCCCCTCGAAAATCGCGCGCGCCAGTGTTTCCCGCGCCTGGAGTTCTGCGACGACGCGGGTCCGGATCGCCTTCGCCTCACCCGAGAGAACAAGTCTCGCGGCGCATTCCGCAAGCAGAAAAGCCGTGCCGCCGGTGAGCATCTTGTGGGCGATCTTGACCCGGGCGGCGAAATGCGGCGGGCAGGACACCCAGCCGCCGCGCACGCCGGGCGACACGGATTTCGACAGGCCGGAGATGACGAAGGTCCGTTCCGGAGCCAGAGAGGCGAGCATCGGCTGCGTGTCGTTCAACAGGACGCCGTAGATATCGTCCTCGATCACGAGAACATTATAGCGCCGGGCGAGGTTGGCAATCGTCTCGCGGCGTGCCCGGTCCATCGCGGCAAGGGTCGGGTTCTGGAGGGTCGGCATGAGAAAGACGACAGCCGGATGCTGCTGCTGGCAGATGCGCTCGAAATCGTCCGGCACGAGCCCCTGCGCGTCGGTTTCCCCGGCAAGGATGCGCCGGCCCATGAGGCTCAGCGCCCGGGCGACCTGGCTGTAGGTGAGGTTTTCAAACAGGATCCGATCCCCCGGTGCCGTCACCGCCGTGACGACGGAAACAATGGCGGCATGGGCGCCCTGCGTGACGACGATGCCCTCGGTCTCGGGCGTCCAGCCGGCGCGCGCCATCCAGAGGGCGCCCGCCTCCTGCCAATGGCCCGGTGCCGAGCGGGTGTAATCCGAGATCTCCGTCGGGTGATCGGCCGCGACCTTTGTCAGGATCGCCTCGATCGCGGCGGCCTGTCCGACATGGGGCGCCCCGGTCGCATCGAATCGCAGCTTGCCGACCGGCGCCTCGAAAGGCTGTGTGCCGGCTAAGGATCTGATCCCTCCCGTGGGCGTATCGGTGTGTGCCTTTCGCTCGCGGACATAGGTTCCCCGCCCGACTTCCCCCGCAACGAGGCCGCGTTCATGCACGAGAGCATACGCGCGGCTGACCGTGCCGAGCGTGACGCCGATATCGAAGGCCAGATTGCGTTGGGCCGGAAGCTTTTCACCGGGCGGCAAAGCGCCGCTGTCGATCGCAGCCTCGATGGACTGCGCGAGCTTGAGATAGAGCGGTCCTTCTCCAGCGGAGAGGTCGGGAAGCCAGTTTGTCATGGTGACAATAATGACATTGTCTGATTGTATTTGTCAATTGTATCTATTGCTCAACACCAGAGTTTCCGCCATCCGAGGATCGTGATCATGGTATCCCAGAGCTATAACAATACAATTGATACAATGTACCCAGACGGTTTTGAGCGCGAACGGTTGTTCCGCTCGAGCGGCGACATGCTGTCCGCCACGGGACCGGTCGGACCCGGAATTTTCGCGCGTTTGTGGGAAAGGCTCGCTCATTGGCGGATGAAACGCGCGGGGCGGCTGGTGCTCAGGGATCTGACGGACGATCAGCTGAACGATATCGGCCTGACGCGCTGGGATATTCGCGCGGAGCTCGAGAGGTCGGCTTTCATCAAGTAGATGGCTTTCAGGCAGCGTGAGGATTCGCTCGCACGGTTCCGTACAAGCCGACAGTCTGCCAGACAGAAACGGGGCAGCGGCGCCCCTATGGACTACGCCGAGACGTTACCCGCCGTGGAAATGGCTCGAAGCGCGCGATCGTGCGCTCAGCAGCCTTTGTCGCCGGCCATCCAACGCTTGATGTCGCCCGTCATACGGGTGCCGACCGGTTCGCTGAACAAGGGGCCGAAGGCGTCGACCTTGGCCGGATGGCCTTCAGCCTGGATGACCGCGAGAGGGCGTGCTTCCGGATTGTTGCGCTTGACGAGCAGGATGCGCGGGCGGCCCGAGAAGGAATTGAGTTCCGGTGCGAGGCGATAGGGCTTGAAGGCGGCATCGCCCGACTTGAACCAGCAGGCATTGGCGCTGAGCGCGATGCGCTCCATCGTCGGCAGTGCTGCGACATTGCGCACCGGCGCGGGTGCAGGTGCCGACTGGCAGCCGGAGAGGAGCGCCGCGATGGCGGCAGCGATGGAGGACAGGCAGGCAGGATTCATCGCTGGGTCTCGGAAATGGGCCGGATCGTCCGGCAGCAGTGACGGAAGGGATCGCGGCCGGGAATCAGGCCGCGATGACGTCGAGAGCCGAGGCGAACAGGGCACGACCGTCCGAGCCGCCATGGGCCGCTTCGATCAGATTTTCCGGGTGCGGCATCATGCCGAGCACATTGCCGCGGGCGTTGGTGACGGCGGCGATATCGTTCATCGAACCGTTCGGATTGGTGCCGGCCGCATAGCGGAAAACGACCTGGCCGTTGCCCTCGATCGCGTTCAGCGTCTCGGCATCGGCGAAATAGTTGCCATCGTGATGGGCAACCGGGCAGCGGATGATCTGGCCTTCCGCATAGGCGCGGGTGAAGTCCGTCGAGGCGTTGACGACCTCAAGCTTGATCTCTTTGCAGACGAACTTCAGCGAGGCGTTGCGCATCAACGCACCTGGCAGCAGGCCGGCTTCGAGCAGGATCTGGAAGCCGTTGCAGACGCCGAGAACGCGCACACCCTGTTCCGCCTTGGCCTTGATCGCCTGCATGACCGGCATGCGGGCGGCAATGGCGCCGCAACGCAGGTAATCGCCATAGGAGAAACCGCCGGGAATGACGATGAGATCGACATCCGGAATTTCGGTTTCCGTCTGCCAGACGGTGACCGGCGGCTTGCCGGAAATCATGGTCAGGGCGGTGATCATGTCACGGTCGCGATTGAGACCGGGGAGCTGAACGACGGCGGACTTCATGGATGCGGATCGAACCTTGACTGTGCCTCGGCGAGCTCGCGCAGCTCGAGGCGGTTTTCAATGCGGTCGAGACGGGTCTCGTGGCGTCCGAGAACCCCGTAGATGTTGTGAATGTCCTGCTGAACCGAGACGAGTGTGCCACGCATGCTCTGCATCTCGCTCTTCAGCTCCGTTACGGCATGTCTGATGTGCGATATATCGCCATTCATCCGCTTCAGGAGTTCGTACATCAGTTCGTTCGTGACGTTCGTCATGCCACTCTCCCGCAACCTTCAGTCGAGGGAGATAGTATAGTTCTCGATCACGGTGTTTGCCAACAGCTTATCGCACATGGCTTTTACGTCGGTTTCGGCTTTCGCTCGGTCGTTGGTGTCGACCTTGAGGTCGAACACCTTGCCCTGGCGAACCTGGCCGACGCCGTCAAAACCGAGGGCGCCGAGGGCGCCTTCGATTGCCTTGCCCTGCGGGTCGAGTACGCCGTTCTTGAGCGTTACGGTTACGCGTGCGGTGATCACTTTTCGTCTTCCTCGAAACTGGATGCTCTCGGGCTCTGGCGGCTTACTTGACCAGAACCGGACCCGAACCGCGCGGCGGCTCGTTCTCGTTCATGATGCCGAGCCGGCGGGCGACTTCCTGATAGGCCTCGACCAGGCCGCCCATGTCACGGCGGAACCGATCCTTGTCCATCTTTTCCTTGGTTTCGACGTCCCAGAGGCGGCAGCTGTCCGGCGAGATCTCGTCAGCGAGAATGATGCGCATCATGTCGCCTTCGAACAGACGTCCGCACTCGATCTTGAAATCGACCAGCTGGATGCCGACGCCGAGAAACAGGCCGGTCAGGAAGTCGTTGACGCGAATGGCAAGCGCCATCACGTCGTCGAGTTCCTGCGGGCTCGCCCAGCCGAAAGCCGTGATGTGTTCTTCGGAGACCATGGGGTCGTCGAGCGCATCGGCCTTGTAGTAAAACTCGATGATCGAGCGGGGCAGCACAGTGCCTTCCTCGATGCCGAGGCGCTTGGACAGGGAGCCGGCCGCGACGTTGCGCACGACGATCTCGAGCGGAATGATCTCCACTTCCTTGATCAGCTGCTCGCGCATGTTCAGGCGGCGGATGAAGTGCGTCGGGATGCCGATACGGTTCAGATGCGTGAAGATGTATTCGGAAATACGGTTGTTCAGCACGCCCTTGCCGTCGATGATGTCATGCTTCTTCTTGTTGAAAGCCGTGGCATCGTCCTTGAAGAACTGGATCAGCGTGCCTGGCTCCGGGCCTTCATAAAGGATCTTGGCCTTGCCTTCATAGATTCGGCGGCGACGGTTCATAGACTCTGTCTCTTATTGTTGCGGGCGCTGGAAGATGCGCCCTTTCGTTGATGCAGTTCGGGCAGGATTTTCTCCCGGGTCCATAGCGGAAAAGAAACCGTTTCACAATCGGCGTCTCGTCTCCGGGCTGCGAAACGAGGGCATGCGAATGGCAATGCAGGCCTGCGTCGGGGACATGGCGCGGCGGAAACGCGGGGTGGACGGCGAGGGGCGTCGCTCACAGCGACGGCCGCCGCGCCCTCTTTCGTGCCCGCAGGAAAGCCTCGACCGCTTCAGCGTCCATGGGGCGGGCGAGGGCGAAGCCTTGCAGCACGTCGCAGCCCATGTCCTGCAGAAGCTGGACCTGCGCCGTGGTCTCCACACCTTCGGCTATGATCTCGATATCCAGGGCATGCCCCATCTCGATGATCGCGGCGATGAGCCGACGATGCCGGTCGCCACGCGTCATCGGGGCGATCAAGGCGCGATCGATCTTCAGGCGCTTCGGCTGCAGCGTCGTGAGACCGAGGACGGACGCGTGGCCGGTGCCGAAATCGTCGATCTCGATCGCGATGCCGGCTCTGCGAATGCGATCGATGGCTTTTGCCATGTCGTCGTCGAGCACGTCCAGACAAATCGATTCGAGCATTTCGAAGACGAAGGTGCCTTTCGGCAGATCCTTGGTCGGAAAGGCCGCGATCAGGTGCGGATCGATGAGACGGCGGACGGAGACGTTGATCGAGAGGCGGTCCACACCGCTGCCGTTGTTCCGCCAGCGCAGGAAGTCGGCGCAGGCTTTTTCCGCCAGAGACCGGTCGATGCGCCACATGACGTCGATGTCTTCGGCGATCTTCAAGAAGCGGTCCGGGGTGAGGATCCCCTGCGAGGGATGCCGCCAACGGGCGAGAGCCTCCGCGCCGCAGACATCGAGTGTTTTTGCATCGAACTGCAGCTGATAGAACGGGATGAAGGCATCCTCGTCGATCCCGCGCAGGATATCGTCCGCCGTCTGCCGGATCGCGCGGTTGCGGCCGTCGAGTTCCTCCGTGAAGAGGACCGTGCCGCCGCCCTTGCGCGCCTTGGCCGCGGAAAGGGCTGTTGCCGCGTTGATCAGTGCCTGGGGGCCGTCGACATCGTCGCTGGTCCAGGCGAGCCCGACGCTGACGCCGCAGCGAAAGAGGTGCCCCTCGCACGGAATCGGCTGTTCGAGGCTTTGCACGATCTTCGTCGCCAGATGCGCTGCGTTCTCCGATCTGTCGCCGGCGTCCAGCACCAGCGCGAACTCGTTGCCGCCGATGCGGGCGAGGCATTCCTTCTCTTCGCGCAGAGCCTCCAGCCGACCGGCAACGCAGAGGATCGCGGCATCGCCTGCCTGGTGCCCGAGCGTATCGTTGATCTCCTTGAAGCGGGAGAGGTCGATCTGCAAGACGGCGTGGCGGGGACAGGGGCGGGGACAGGGGCGGGGATGGATGTGAGGTTCGGGCTCGGAACAGAGTTTGTCGAGGTGAAGAAGCAGTGCGTGACGGTTCGAGAGCCCAGTCAGCTGGTCCTGCAGAGCCCGGCGTTCGATTTCGCGCCAGGCGCTTTCCAGCGCCGTATAGCGGGATTCCGCCAGTGCGCGTGCCTGCTCGAGATTCTGCTGGAGCGTGACGTCGTCGGTCGCGTCCCAGTTGGCGCCGAGCAGGCGACGATGGCCCTTGCTGTCGCTGAAGGTGACGGATCGAGACCGGATGTAACGGACCTCACCATCGGGCCGAATGATGCGAAAGGCGTTGTAGAAGGGCTCGCCCGACGCGATGCCCGCGTCGATCGTCACCCATGTCCGATCGCGATCCTCAGGATGAAGGGTCCGTTCAAGGACATCGCCCTCGTCTTCGTAAGCCTCATCGCCGTAGCCGAAGATCTGCATGAGGACGGCATCCCGCTTCACGCGGCCGGTTTCGAGATCGGCATCGAAAACGCCGATCTTGGACACATCGAGCGCGAGCCTGAGCCGGCGGGCAATATCGTCCGGCGGCAGCCTGTCTTGAGCCTCGCCGCTGCCCTCGCACTGCCCGTTGCTTGGTTCGCTCGTCACATCCAGGTCCGCCCCGCTCGGGAAGCGGCGCCCTCGACAGGCTCGCTCTCAAGCACTCCACCGGTCATCAGGCTTCACCCAGTTGGTGGGGTAAGTCAAGACTTCAGCTACTGGGCAGCGGCGGCTTGAGGCGGCTGAGGAACTGGGCGAAGACCATGGTTCCCTCCGGCCACGGGCCATGACCGGATTCGGCGTTGAGGTGTCCCGATTCGCCCGCATCCACGAGGATCGAGCCCCAGGCATTGGCGATATCGCGGGCATGCTCATAAGATCCAAAATGGTCGTTGCGGCTGGCGACGATCATCGACGGGAAGGGAAGCGGATCGCGCGGGTAGGGTCCGAACGTCATCAGGTGTTTCGGACGAATGTTCGGGTTTTCGACGTCCGGCGGCGCGACGAAGAAGGCACCGGCGATCTTGTGCTGGTTCTCCTTGGAAATCGCGTGGACCGCGGTCGCCACACCGAGAGAATGGGCGACGATGACCACCGGCTTGGTCGCGGCCGCGATCTCCTCGTTCATCCGCTCCACCCAGTCCTCGCGGACGGGCTTCACCCATTCCGCCTGCTCGACGCGGCGTGCGGAGGCGAGCTTGCCTTCCCAGCGGGTCTGCCAGTGATCGGGGCCGGAATTGGTGTATCCGGGGACGATGAGAATGTCTGCTTCCGAGGCTTTCATGATGTCGCGATGTGAGGCGGCACGCCGTTCTTGTCAAGACCCCTGAGGTTCCTGACATCCGGGAGGGTCCTGGCTGCAGCCGGGCTCAGCGGAAAAATTTGTAGAAGGACGCGATTTTCGCGGTCGTGTTCGACGAGGTGTTCAGACGAACGCCGATCTGATTGCCGCGCGCCCACTGGACCGAGCCGTTCAGCCGACCGAGTTCCTCGGTTTCGAACACGACGCTCTGCCCTTGCGTCGCCTGGATGTCGTAGGTCAGTTGCAGGCTCATGCCCGCATCCGAGAGATCCACCACCGTGGCGCTGCTGGCCTTGTCCCGGCAGGTGACGCGCCCCATCAGTTTGAAGCGGGAGCGCGTCTCGCGTTCCATACCCGATTGTGCCGGCATTGCTGGTTTGCTCCCTTGCCCTCTAAGTTCGCGTAGAGTTACAAAATAGGGAGAAACCGTCACGAAAGCCTTGTTGGAAACGGTCGCATTCTATCGAACACGACCGTTTCCGTCAGTTTTGGCACGCTGTCGCGTCAGGTCAGCCAAATACGCGGCGGAAGATCGTATCGACATGCTTCGTGTGATAGCCGAGGTCGAATTTCTCGCGAATGTCGGTCTCCGGCAGGTAGCCGCGGACCTCTTCGTCGGCGAGCAGTTCTTCTAGGAAGTCCTTGCCCTGTTCCCAGACCCGCATCGCATTGCGCTGGACGAGGCGGTAGGCATCCTCGCGCGAGGCGCCCGCCTGCGTCAGGGCCAGAAGGACGCGCTGCGAGTGGACGAGGCCGCGGAACTTGTTGAGATTGCCCATCATGTTGTCGGGATAGACCAGCAGCTTGTCGATGACGTTGGTCAGGCGCGCGAGGGCAAAATCGAGCGTGACCGTCGCATCCGGGCCGATCATGCGCTCGACCGAGGAGTGCGAGATGTCGCGCTCGTGCCAGAGCGCCACGTTTTCCATGGCCGGGATGGAGAAGGCGCGGACCATGCGGGCAAGACCGGTCAGGTTCTCGGTCAAAACGGGGTTGCGCTTGTGCGGCATGGCCGACGAGCCCTTCTGGCCCGGAGAGAAATACTCCTCGGCTTCCAGCACTTCGGTGCGCTGAAGATGGCGGATCTCGGTTGCGACACGCTCCACCGAGGACGCGATGACGCCGAGGATGGAAAAGTACATGGCGTGGCGATCGCGCGGGATGACCTGCGTGGAGACCGGCTCGGGCTTCAGGCCGAGGGCGGCGGCGACATGCTCCTCGACGCGTGGGTCGATATTGGCGAAGGTGCCGACGGCACCCGAGATGGCGCAGGTCGCGATTTCCTCGCGGGCGGCGACGAGGCGGGCGCGGCAACGCTCGAACTCGGCATAGGCGAGCGCCAGCTTGACGCCGAAGGTGGTGGGCTCGGCATGAATGCCATGCGATCGGCCGATGGTGACGGTGTCCTTGTGCTCGAAGGCGCGGCGCTTCAGCGCCTCCAGCAGGCGGTCCATATCGGCCAGAAGCAGGTCCGTCGCCTTGACGAGCTGGACGCTGAAGCAGGTGTCGAGCACGTCCGACGAGGTCATGCCCTGGTGAACGAAACGCGCGTCGGGGCCGACGATTTCGGCGAGATGCGTGAGGAAGGCGATGACGTCATGCTTGGTGACGGCCTCGATTTCGTCGATCCGGTCGACGTCGAAGGTGGCAGCGCCGCCTTTTTCCCAGATGGTGCGGGCGGCCTCCTTGGGGATGACGCCGAGGTCGGCCAGCGCGTCGCAGGCATGGGCCTCGATTTCGAACCAGATGCGGAACTTGGTTTCGGGCGACCAGATGGCGACCATTTCCGGACGGGAATAGCGGGGGATCATCGGCTGTCAGCTTTCTCTCGGATATCGTTGGCCGAGCCTCTATCAAAGATGTCCTGCAAGCTCAACGCTGAACGCGCGTCAGCCAGAGGCTCATGCCGAGGAGGGCGGGAAGGCCGAGCGGCATATAGAGGCGAATGCCCATGACGATGAACTGGTAAATCGCGCCCGCACCTGTAAAGGCGAACTGATAGAACCAGATCCGCGTGGCGAAGGGTGCATGCCACCGCGCGAAGAACAAGCGGTACTGCAAGGCGAAGAGGATGGCGGTGACGACGATCGTCGACAGCGTCAGGCACAGAAAGCTGCCGGCAAAACGCGTCTCGGCGCGGCGACCGAGCGCAAGGCCCTGCGCGAGGAAAACCGTGATGGGGAAGGCGAGCATGCCGCCGGCAAAAAAGAGAAGGAGGATCGCCGCGATCTGGCCGGTGCCGACGCGCCCCTGCAGGAACAGGGCGGTGAAAGCGCAGAGCGCCATCAGCACGCCCCAGACCGGTGCGAGAGGCAGTCTGTCCCTCGCGCCGCGCCAGCCCGCCTGCAGCCGGGCGGCGACCCAGGCGCCGAGGCCTTGAGGCGCAGTATGTTCTGCCGGCAGCGGCGGCAGCCGCGCAGGGCTGCCGTTTCCGCTCATCCGCGACCGCTTTCCGCGAGCGCGCGCAGCCTGTCGATGGCCGCGCGATAGGCGTCCGGCGAGCCGCCGCCATAGATCGCGGATCCCGCGACGAAGACGTTGGCCCCGGCCTTGGCGGCCGTTGCGATCGTCGCTTCCGTGATGCCGCCATCGACCTCGATGTCGATCGGGCGGTCGCCGATGAGGTCGCGGACGCGGCGGATCTTGTCGAGCGTGGGGACCACGAATTTCTGGCCGCCGAAACCGGGATTGACGGTCATGACCAGGACAAGGTCCACCGTATCCAGCAGATACTCGATCGTCGCCTCCGGCGTAGCCGGATTGATGGCGACGCCGGCCTTCTTGCCCAGATTGCGGATGGTCTGCAGCGAGCGGTGCAGGTGCGGTCCGGCTTCGGCATGAACGGTGATGCTGTCGCAACCGGCCTTGGCGAAGGCTTCGAGATAGGGATCGGCCGGGGAGATCATCAGGTGGCAGTCGAAGGTGGCGTCGGTCACCGGACGCAGCGCTTTCACCACATCCGGGCCGAAGGTGATGTTCGGAACGAAATGCCCGTCCATCACATCGAGGTGGACCCAGTCGGCGCCGGCGGCCACGACGTCCCGGACCTCTTCGCCGAGCCGCGCGAAATCGGAGGCGAGGATGGAAGGGGCGATACGAATGGGACGCGGCATGCTGAAATCTCCGGGATGCGTGAGCCTCGCGATCAAGACGAGGAGAAACCCGGCATCATCGCTCTTCAGGCCGATTCCGGCTCGAATGCTGACTGCAGTAGCATTGGTCGGGGGGACCGGCAATGTCGGGAGCGATCCTGCGTTCTCGTCAGGTCGAGACAGACGCAAGATCGCGCCAGCAGGGGCGCAGGTCGCCTGCAGCCGGTGTCGCGTCGTGGACGCCGCGCGCGATCGCCCGCGCCATGGTGGAGGCGGCGGCGGCGCAGAGGTCCAGAAACGCCGCCGGATCGAGATTTCCCGGTCGCCGGCCTGTGGAAACGGCAAAGACCAGATCGCCATCGAGCGGCGTGTGCGATGGCCAGAGCGCGCGGGAGAACCCGTCATGCGCCGCGACCGCCAGACGCTTGGCTTCGGCCTTGGAGAGCGCGACATCGGTGGCGATGACGGCGATGGTCGTGTTGGCCATCGGCGCGATGGCGTCGAGCTTGGTGCGAACGGCCGTCGCGTTTGCCGGCATGGGCATGGGCAGACCAAGGCCGCCGAACTCTCCCTCCAGCTCGAAGGGGGCGGCCCAGAAGCAGGCGGTATCGCCGATGGTCGCCGAGCCGAGCGGGTTGACGGCGGCGAGCGCGCCCACCGTGATGCCGTTTGCGAGAACGGTGGAGGCCGTGCCGAGGCCGCCCTTGAGCGTTGCGGTGGCGGCGCCCGTGCCGGCGCCGACGCTGCCCGTGGCCATCTCACGCGTGGCGGCCATGGCGGCGGTGAAGCCGAGATCGCGATAGGGGCCATAGGTCCCCCAATTCTTGTCCCCGCCATTGTTGAGGTCGAACAGGATGGCGGCGGGGACGATCGGCACGATGGCCGGCCCGACCTTCAGCCCGCGGCCCATGGCGCGCAAGGCGGCCTGCACGCCCGACGCCGCATCGAGGCCGAAGGCCGAGCCGCCGGAGAGGCAGAGCGCGTCCACGGTCTGCACGCTGTTGTGGGGCTCCAGGAGATCGGTTTCGCGCGTGCCGGGCGAACCGCCCATGATCGACACGGCGGCGACGGCCGGGGGATCGCAGAGGATCGCCGTGACCCCGGACTTCAGGCTCTCGTCCTGCGCGTGGCCGACGGTCAGCCCGGGGACATCGGTCAAGGCGTTGAGGGGTCCGCGGCGAAACGTCATCTCCGCCATCTCATTCGGTCGGCAGCGGCGCATCGACGAAGCGCCCCTGCCGCCAGACCATCAGCCTGTAGGGATTGTCGGCGCGCTCGTGTCCGGCGTCGAACCGGATCGTGCCGAGAACCGTCGGATAAGGCGCTTTCTCAAGCGCATCGGCGAGCGGCGTTCCGTCCTTCAGCGCGCGATCCTTGGCCTGCTCCAACAGGCCGATCGCGGCGAAAGCGGGAAGGGTGTAGCCCTCGGGCACGAGATTGGCGGCACGCATTGCCGCCGCGGTCGGCGCGGCTTCCGGCAAGGTCTCTGCCTCCGGAAGCGTGACCGCAAGGACGCCGTCCGCCAGGGGAACCGGCTGGTCGGCCGCATCGAGCGCTTCGCCGCCCAGCAGCGTCAGCGCCAGCGTCTCGCTGGCGGCATCACGGGCGATGATCGCGACATCGCTCCGGTCGCCGCCGATCAGGACATGGGTCGCTCCGCTGCGGCCGAGGCGGCGCACGAGGCTGACCTGCTGTTCCTGGGCCGGGCGGTAAGTGTCTGAAAACACCGGCGTCAGGCCGGTCTCGGCCAGGGCGGAACGCACACCTTCCACGAGGTCGCGCCCATGGATCGTGCCGTCATCGATCAAGGCGAGGGGCTCGCCCTTCCAGCCTTCGAGGATGACGCTGGCGAGCTTTTCGGTTTCCTTGCGGGCACTCGGCACCAGCCGGTAGAACGGCCATCCGTTCTTGCGGACGTCCTCCATCAGGACATCGGAGCGGACGCTGAGGCTGATGGCGGGAACGCCGGTGCCGCCAAGGGTCGGCAGGATCGCCTCAAGGCTTTCCGTGCACAGGAAGCCGACCAGCGCTTCGGCCGCGGCCGCCGCGACGGCGGCTTTCAGGGCTTCCGCATCGCCGGCCTCGCAGGTTTCGGGAATGGCAACGACCTCCGAGCCGCGCGCCTCGGCCTGAAACCGCGCGCCTTCGAGGACCTGTCGGCCGAGCAGCGCGAGGGGGCCTTCGACCGGCGCGACGACGCCCACCTTCAGCCCGGCGGCGGTGGCCCCGGATGCATTCGCAGCAGCAAGTGTGACAACGGGCAGGAGAACGGAGAGGACGCGGAACATGGGACTTTCGACGTTACGGAGGAGACGGACGGCATATCGACGGCTTCGACCGTATCTCGGACTTCGGATCGAGGCCAGGAAAGCCCGCCTTCCCGCATGTTCGGCAATCCGGGAACCCGCGTCAAAGGAAAACCGCAAGTCCACGTCCGAGATGCCCATGTTTTCGCCGTCTTGCCGGCAAGCGTCGGTCTCTTCGGTCGATCGATCAAAGACTCCGAGGCTGAAAACCGGGACGCACGTCCTATATAAAGCGTCATGCGGCAGCGGCGTGGTTCACCCTTGCGCCGGTTCCACGATCAGGGACATTTCCATGACAATCGATGCAGACGCGCATGATCCGCTCCACCTCGCGCAGGTTTGGTCCCGGGAGGGTCGGGCGGTTGCGCTCGCCACCGTGATCGAGACCTGGGGGTCGGCGCCACGGCCGATCGGCAGCCATCTCGTCATCGACGCGGACGGCAATTTCGACGGCTCGGTTTCCGGCGGTTGCGTCGAGGGCGCCGTCGTCGCCGAAGCGGTGGATATCATCGCATCGGGCGCGGCACGGGTGCTGTCGTTCGGCGTGGCGGACGAGACGGCCTGGCAGGTCGGTTTGTCCTGCGGTGGGCAGATACGGGTTCTCGTCCAGAAGCTCGACGCCGGACTGGACCTGTCGTCCCTTAGCCGGCTTCATGATCTGCGCTCTGCCCGACAGGCCGCCGCGTCCAGCACCGAGCTTGCGACGGGTCGCGCGACGGTTTTCGGCGAGGGTGAGAGCGGACCTGAGGATGTCCGGGCGGCCTTTGCCTCGGGGTTCCCCAAGCTTTCGGCCGATGGGCTGGCGTTCATCAACATCTATCGGCCGCCGCCGCGCCTCGTCATCATCGGGGCCGTGCATATTGCCCAGGCGCTGGTGCCGATGGCCGAGATCGCAGGCTTTTCCACCCTCGTCATCGACCCGCGAACGGCCTTTGCGACGCCCGAGCGGTTCGCCGGCGTCGATCTCGCGGCGGACTGGCCGGAGGACGTGCTGCCCGAGCGACCGCTCGACGCCTATACCGCGCTCGTCGCCGTCACGCATGATCCGAAGCTCGACGATACCGCGCTGAAGGCAGCGATCGAGGCAGGCTGTTTCTATGTGGGCGCGCTCGGCAGCCGCAAGACGCATGGGCGGCGGGTCGAGCGCCTTCAGGCGCTTGGCCTCGCGCCCGAAGCGATTGCCCGTATCTCCGCCCCCATCGGCCTTTCCATCGGAGCGGCGACGCCGGCCGAGATTGCGGTTTCCATTCTCGCCGACGTGATCCAGTCGCTGCGCGCGCGGCCGGCTTCGGACAGTGCGCTGCTAGCGCCCGAACGCGCCGGGACGGTCGAGGCATGAGGTTCGGTCCTGTGCCGCTCGCCGAGGCGGAAGGCTCGGTGCTTGCCCATGCGGTGGCGCTTCCCGATCGGCGCCTTGCCAAGGGGCGGTCTCTTGGCGCCGCCGATATCGAGGCTCTCTCCGCCATCGGGATGGGCGAGATCGTGGTGGCGCGTCTCGACGCCGAGGATATCGGCGAGGACGAGGCGGCAACGCTGATCGCAACAAGGATCGCGCCGGATCATATGACATTGTCGCCGGCCTCGACCGGTCGCCTCAACCTGCATGCAGCGGTCGATGGCCTGTTCGTCGCGACGCGCGCGCGTGTCGATGGTTTCAACCGCGTCGATCCGGCCATGACGCTCGCCTGTCTTGCCGATCATGTGGCGGTGCGCGCCGGGGACATGGTCGCGACGATCAAGATCATTCCGCTCGCGGTAAACCGCCGGCGGGCCGAGGAGGCCGCGGCGATTCTCGGAGAAGCGCCCGCGTTTGCCGTCAAACCGTTTCTCGCGCACGCGGTCTCGCTCATCGCCACGACGCTGCCGTCGCTGAAACCGCAGGTGATGGACAAGACGCGCCGCGTGCTGGACGATCGACTGCGACGATCCGGAAGCTGCCTGATACGCGAGAGTCGCGTGGCGCACCGGGAAGATGCGGTTGCCGATGCGATCCGTCGGGCCATCGACGAGCCCGGGACCGAACCCGGGGCCAAACCCGGAGCTGAACTTGGGAAACGACCAAAACTGGTGATCGTCTTCGGGGCATCTGCCGTCACGGATGCAGACGACGTCATTCCCGCGGCCATCCGCCTGGCCGGAGGCACGGTCGATCATGTCGGCATGCCGGTCGATCCGGGCAATCTCCTCGTGCTCGGCACCATCGGCGATGTCAGGATCATCGGAGCGCCGGGTTGTGCGCGCAGCCCGAAGGAGAACGGCTTCGACTGGGTGCTCGACCGGCTTATCGCCGGCGAGACGGTCGGCGCAACGGAGATCACGGGCATGGGCGTCGGGGGATTGCTGGCGGAGATTCCGACCCGGCCGCGGCCGCGCGCGCGCAGCAAAGTCGATGGCAGCGAGGAGACGGCCAGGCCCCGTCTGATTGTCCGGTCCGTGGTTCTGGCCGCCGGGCAGGCGAGCCGCATGGGGGCCGCGGGGCATCACAAGCTGTTGGCGGAGTTCGATGGCGTGCCGCTCGTGCGCCGGACGACGGAGATCGCGCTTGCCGCGAGCGCTGCGCCGGTCACGGTGGTGACGGGGCATCGGGAGGCGGACATTCGCGACGCGCTGTCCGGCCTCGACCTCGTTTTTGCACAGAACGACGATTTCGCCTCCGGCATGGCCTCGTCGCTGATCACGGGTCTCGACAGCATCGGGGCGGAGGCGGACGGGATGCTGGTGCTTCTGGCGGATATGCCCGGGGTGACCGCCGACGACCTCCGCCGGCTGATCTCGGCCTTTGAGGCGCATGGGAGCGAGGACGGCGGGGAAGCCGTGGTGCGGGCCGTCTATGGCGGCAAGCGGGGCAATCCGGTGATCCTTCCGCGCGCGCTCTTTCCCGCGCTCCGCAGGCTCGAAGGCGATGTCGGCGCCCGGCATGTGATCGAGAACGGCAACCTGCCGGTCGTCGATGTCGATATCGGCCCGGCGGCGCATCTCGATCTTGACACGCCGGACGCGATCGCGGCAGCTGGCGGCGTGTTGAGGGGGTAGTCGATGGACGCGGACGCGATCGAGGATCTGTTCTCCGGTCTTGGACCGGTGACCATCAAACGCATGTTCGGCGGCAAGGGCATCTATCGCAACGGCCTGATCGTGGCGATCGATCTCAACAGCGAACTGATGCTGAAGGCCGACCGCGAGACCGCGCCTCTGTTTCAGGCTGCGGGTGCACACCAATGGAGCTACGAAGGGAAGGCCGGCAAGAAGCCGGTGTTCATGCCCTACTGGTCCATTCCCGATGTCGCGCTCGACGATCCAGACGAGATGACCCGCTGGGCCCGGCTTGCCTATGACGCCGCGGTGCGATCAGCCACGTAGATCGAGATGTGCGGCAAGAATCGCTGCGATCGCATCGGCCGCGAAGCGGGAGAGCGGCGCGGGCAGGGCGTCGAGATCGTACCAGCCGATATCGGCCAGCTTGTCCGGCTCGGTCTCCTGCGGATCGCCCTGCGTGTCGGATGTCACGTAGATCAGCGAGATCCAATGCTGCCGGTCCTCTTCGAGCACCTGCTCGCTGACGCAGAGGAAATCGATGGCATCGCCGATGACGAGCCCGCTTTCCTCGATACCCTCGCGACGCGCCGCAGACCGGCTGTCCTCCATCATGTCGACCTTGCCGCCGGTGATGGTCCAGTGCCCGCGCTCGGGCGCCTTCAATCGGCGGCAGAGCAGGATGCGGTTGTCGCGCAGGATCGCGAGACCGCAGCCGACGCCGGGGAAGTCGATGCCGGGAGCGGCCGTGTGCGAGAGGGACAAAGCGGAACTCCTCCAAGGCTTTCGGCGCGCAGAGGCGGGCCCGAACGGCTGGCGACGGGATGTGCAGAACGCAAAAAGCGCGGCGGTTCCTCGAACACGCCGCGCTTTCGCAATGCGGTGACTGTGGATCAGGCCTTGCCGGCAACCAGCATGAAGGCCGGGATCTCGTCGCCGAAGCCGACCGGGGTCGGGCCGTCGTCGTGATCGCGACGGTAGCGATTGCGCCGGTCGCGATTGTCGTCGTTGGCAGGCGAAGCCGGGCGGTGGTTCCGGGGGCCGGCATTCTGCGGCTTCGGGTCTGCCTTGCGTTCTGCTCTCACGGGTTCAATCCTTGGCTGCGCCGATACGGTTTCGATCGGAGTATCGTCTGTCTTGATGTCGGACTTGTGACTGTCGGCCTTGACGCCGTCGGCTTTCACCGCATCCGGCTTGTAGCTTTCAGCGCTGTAGCCGTCCGGCTTCGTGCCGTAGGGGCGGGGTGCATCGGGATTGTGGTCCACGACGTGGCGGGGAGCGTGATCACGCTCCCGCTCGCGTCCACGACGCTTGCCGTCACGGCCGCCCTTCTTCTCGGAGCGACCGGTGTCCGTGCTTTCCATCGGCGCCGGCAGGTCATCGAGACCGCCATTGTGCCATTCGATCTTCTGGCCGATCAGCTTTTCGATCGCATCGGACGCTTTCAGATCGCGACGGCTGACCAGCGTGAAGGCGGCACCGGAACGTCCCGCACGACCGGTCCGACCGATCCGGTGAACATAGTCTTCGGCATGGATCGGAACGTCGAAATTGAAGACGTGGCTCACATCCGGGATGTCGAGGCCGCGGGCGGCGACGTCCGAGGCGACCAGAAGCGTGATCTGGTTGTCCTTGAAGCCCGCAAGCATCTTGGTGCGCGAGCTCTGGTCCATGTCGCCGTGAAGCGCCCCGACGGAAAAGCCATGGCGGCTGAGCGAGCGGAAGAGATCGGCGACGTCGAGCTTGCGATTGCAGAAGATGATCGCGTTCTTGAGTTCGTCCTGCGAGCGGATGAGATCGCGCAGGATGGCGCGCTTCTCGTAATCCTTGCCGTGGGTGGCGACGAAACGCTGCGTCACGGTCTTGGCGGTCGAGGAGGGCGGGGCAACCTCGATCCGCTCGGGGTTCTGCAGGAAGCGGTCGGCCAGCTTCTGGATTTCCGGCGGCATGGTGGCCGAGAAGAACAGGGTCTGGCGCGTGAAGGGAATGAGCTTGGCGATGCGTTCGATATCGGGAATGAAGCCCATGTCCAGCATGCGGTCGGCTTCATCGATCACGAGGATCTCGACGCCGGTCATCAGCAGCTTGCCGCGCTCGCAATGGTCGAGCAGGCGGCCGGGCGTGCAGATCAGCACGTCAGCGCCGCGTTCCAGCTTGCGGTCCTGTTCGTCGAACGAGACGCCGCCGATGAGGAGCGCGATGTTGAGCTTATGGTTCTTGCCGTATTTCTCGAAATTCTCGGCGACCTGTGCGGCGAGTTCCCGCGTCGGCTCGAGGATCAGGGTGCGCGGCATGCGGGCGCGGGCGCGGCCCTTTTCCAGCAGCGTCAGCATCGGCAGCACGAACGAGGCCGTTTTGCCCGTTCCCGTCTGCGCGATCCCCAGGATATCGCGGCGCATCAGCGCCGGCGGAATGGCGTTCGCCTGGATGGGCGTCGGGATCGTGTAGCCCGCATCGGTAACGGCGGAGAGAACTTTTTGGCTCAGGCCAAGATCAGCAAACGTGGTCAAAGGGAAATCTGTTTCCGTTCCGGTTCAAACGAACTCTGGTGCCGCGGGCCGCGCTCTCGAGGTCCGTCGTGGGCGCTCATAGGCCCAAGCTTGCGGAAAGTCAAGAAAACTGGCGCTTTGCGGCGATCGAGACGCTCCGAGGCGGGAAATCCGTCTCGAACACGCTTGATATGGGTTTGAAATGCGGTTTTGGAAGAGGTTCAGTCGATATAGCTGCTGAGCTTCATCCCGGCGTTCAGGAAGCGCATGGGATCGACCGCATCGCCATGCAGGCGGACCTCGTAATGGAGGTGCGGGCCCGTCGAGCGGCCCGTATTGCCGGAGCGGCCGATCGCTTCTCCCGCCTTCACCACGTCGCCGACATTGACCAGAACGGTCGAGAGATGGCCGTATCGGGTATTGACGCCATTTCCGTGATCGATCTCGACCATGTTGCCATAGCCGCCATTGCGGCCGGCGACCACGACCTTGCCCGGTGCCGTCGAGCGGACGCTGGTGCCGATGGCAACGCGGAAGTCGATTCCGGCATGCAGCGCGAGCCGACCGAGGAAGGGGTCCATGCGATTGCCGAACCGGCTGGTGATGTCGCTCTGCGGGGCCGGGTTGCTGAAGGGCAGCTTGCGCACCTCGCCGCGCACCTGCTCCAGCCGAACGAGCGCCGTATCGAGTTCGACCAACTGGCGGTCGAACATATCCGTCGCTTCCGGAGCCACATAGGGCCCACCCATTCCGGTATCGCCCGTTTCCGTCATCTGACCGGCGGTATCACCCGTCGCACGGGCCTGCTCGGCCTCCGGCGTGACGGAAAGGCCGGTGCGTGCGACGATCGTCTCGATGGCATCCGTCGCGCTGATGGCGCCGGAGGTCAGCGAGGCGATCCGGTCCTTCTGCCCGCGCTCGATGTCCTTCAGGGAATGGGTGACGCGCGAGAAAAGCCGATCGGCGCGGTCGGTGATCGTGTCGCCGCCGCGCGGATCGCTGCGCGAAAACGGCGCGGCATAGGCAAGGGCGGGTCCCTTCGGCGCGGTCTTTGCGGCAAGGCCCATCAGGCGCTCGATGGCCTGGATGCCGCCGGTCGCATCCGCATGTTTTTCGGTCTCGTCCTTGTCCTTGCCGGGATCGGCAAGGCCGGAGTCCTCGGCACGCTCGATGAGGGAGCCGAGCTTGCCATGGCGCGAGGTCAGGGCCTGCTGCTGCTGGAGAAGTTTTTCGACCTTTTCCTCCACGACCTGTTGGTCGAGAAGCTGCCGGCTGGTGACGCGATCGACCTGCGCCCTGAGGGCAGAGATGCGATCCTCGTAATCGTGCTGCATGCGCGCCTGGCGCGCCATGGTGCCGCCGATGAGATCGTCGCGCAGAACGAGGTAGGAGGTCGAGGCGAGATAGCCGATGGCGAAGAGAGTGCCGATGGAGACGCCGACGGCGGTCATCCAGGGGCGAACCGTCATGTGATGGACTTTTTCGCCGCGGGCGAGGATCAGGATGGGCTGTTCCTTGCGCTTGCCGAATATCGGGCTTCCCGAACTCTGAGACACAAAACACTCCCGCCGCATGCACTTGCTGTGGGGAGAGTAGACCCTGTTAAGGTTAATATTTGCTTGCGACCGCGGTGGCCCGACGCCACCTCAGATGTTCACCGAGGCCGTCATCGAGCGATAGAACGAGGGCGTCAGTCCCGCTTCGGCCCGCGCGACATCGTTGAACGGAGCCTTCAAGGGGCCGCGGAAGTTGGCGCGCACGAGATCCTGAAAGGCGCGGGCGGGGTCCTTGCCCTCGCGGGCGCACAGGAAACGAAACCATTTGGCACCGACGGCCACGTGGCCCTTCTCGTCCTCGTAGATGATGTCGAGCACCGCGGCGCTCGCCGCATCGCCGGACTGGCGCATCTTCTCCTGCAGAGCCGGCGTCACATCGAGGCCGCGCGCTTCGAGGATCAGGGGGACGACGGCGAGGCGCGCGGTCAGGTCGTTGCGGGTATCGTGCGCCGCCTGCCACAGCCCGTCATGGGCCGGAAGATCGCCATAGTCCGCGCCGAGGTCGCGCAGCCGGTTTCGCACCAGCCGGAAATGCTTGGCCTCCTCATAGGCCACACGCATCCAGCCATCGAAGAAGGAGTTCGGCACGCGCTCGGTCGCAAATCGGGCGACGATATCCAGCGCGAGATCGACGGCATTCAGTTCGATATGCGCGATCGCATGCAGAAGCGCGATGCGCCCGCGCAGCGTCGTCAGCGCGCGCCGCGGCACACGCTGTGGCGGAATAAGCTCCGGCTTTGCGGGCCGACCGGGGCGGGCGGGGACGCTCGTGTCCAGCGGCGAGCGCAGCGACAGGCGCCGCTCGCTCCAGCGTCGAGCGGCCTCCTGCGCGAGGTCTGCCTTGAGGTCGAGATCGGAGGCGCGGATGGCGAGAGCCGCCCCGTCGCGCAGCGATCGCATGGCGAGCGACCCGTTGCCGCCGTCGCCGGCGAGGGCACCCGCCGCGGTCGGGTCCGACATCGACCCGTCCGTCACGCCGCGGCAGCCTGAACGGCAGCGAGGACCTCGTCCACGTGGCCTGGTACCTTCACCTTCTCCCAGACGCGCGTGACGATGCCGTCCGGGCCGATCAGCACGGTGGTGCGTTCCACACCCATATATTTCTTGCCGTACATGCTTTTCTCGGTCCAGACGCCATAGGCTTCGAGCGTCGTCTTCTCCTCGTCTGCCGCGAGGATGACGGCGAGGTCGTGCTTGGCGACGAACTTGTCGTGCTTCTTCGCCGAATCGGGCGACATGCCGATGACCACCGCATTTGCCGCCTCGAATGCCTTGATGTTCGCTGTGAAGGCGATCGATTCGGCGGTGCATCCGGACGTGTCGTCTTTCGGGTAGAAGAAGAGGACGACGTGGCGACCTGCCTGTTCGGCAAGAGAGACGGTTCCGCCGCCATCGCGCGGCAGGGTGAAGTCCGGCGCTTTTGCACCTGTGGAGATGACGGTCATGGTGGCTCCTGTTTTTAATCGCCTATGCTCATCGGATCGTCAGCGTTTTTTCATCGCCGATGTCGTTTCGACCATTTGTCGCCTCACTTATATGGTGCAAGGCAGCATGTCGTCATCCCTCCGGGATCATGACCGATCATCGACGGCGGATCGACGGCTCGCCTGCTTCATCCTGGTCATCGACGCGCACGGACGGGTTCATAGCGAAAGCGCTCGACGCCGGGTTGCCGCATCGTCCGCCGAGAGGCAGGATGAGGGCGGTGGCCCCACTGATTTGTTAGAATAGGCTTACGCCTCGAGCCACGGGATTTTGCCGACAGATGCATTTTTCGACCTTTGCAGAGGCCGACACCGCTCATGATTGAGATACGGGGTGAGAAGACCGTCTTCCGCAAGGAGGATATCGTTGCGTTGCATTCGCTGCCATCGGCCCAGGCGCACGATCCCTGCATCCTGCATGCCACCACCCGTCGTCGCTGGCCGCGCCGATGCCTGCAAGGTCTCCTCGGCCTCGGTTGCGTCCTGATTCTGCTGGTCGCCGGACTGGTGGTCGCGGTGGAAGCCGGCGGAATCGATCGCATTCTGAACACGCGCGCCCAGATGGCGCTGAACAACGCGCTCGGCGATGCCTATCATGTCGATGTCTCCAGCACCGTGGTGCGCCTGACCGGCGAGGGGGCGCTGGCGCTGAAGGCGCAGGACGTTTCGCTGAAGCGAAGCGCCTCCGGCGAACAACTGCTGACGACCGAGTCCGTTTTCATCGAGCTCGATCCACTCTCGCTGCTGTCGGGCAGGGTCTCCGTGTCCCGCATCGAGGCCGAAGGCGCCCGTCTGGCGCCGGCGATCCTGCCCCAGGGCAAGCCGCTCGACCTGACGCGCGTCCGCATTGCCGATGTCAGCGGGGCGATGGAGGCCATCTTTGCCCAGATGGACACGATCTCGAGCCTGATCGCCCGCAGCGGCACGCAGGTGGTGCGGATCGCAGATGTGATGCTGCCGCTGTCTGGCCCACGCAACCGCGTCGTGAAACTCGATGTCCACTCCCTCGATTTCGCCCGTGCCGAAAACGGATCGATGACGATTCGCGGCGACGCGGCGATCGACGGAACCTCGACGGCCCTGCAATTGACGGCCGACAGCGACAAGGGGCGGATCGTCCGGCTCGGCGGCGCCCTGACCGGTCTGCCGACCTCGGCGCTGCTCTATCGCGCGGAAACCAAGACCGAACCGCCGTTCGGGCTGGATACGAAGGCATCCGTCAATCTGACGGCCGTGCGTGCCGGTGAGGGCATCGCGCCGGAACTCACCATGTCCGGCGCTCTCGACCAGGGCGTCTTCGTTGCAAGCGGGCTGCAGTCCGAACTTCTGCCGTCCGACGTCAATCTCGCTTATGATTTCGGTCGGGGCAGCATCGAGGTCAAGCCATCGACCGTCCGGCTGGGCAAGTCGGTCTTTCCGTTCAGCGGCGCGGTGCGCGACATCGATTCCGCGAGTGCTGCATCCATGGCGCCGGCCGCGACGCTTGCGGAAGGCACGCCGCCGTCCGACCCTCTGTCCCTTGCCCTCCCGAAGGGTTTCAGCATCGATGTGCTGGTCCAGGGCGGAACGTCCGCGCCCATCGACGTCAACGAACCGCCGCTGACCTTCGACGCCAAGGTCGCGGGCGATTTCCAATCCGAGCGGCATGCTCTGCTGTTTCGCGAGCTGACGGTCTCCAGCAAGCTCGGCACATTTGCCGGCTCCCTGTCGATCGCGTTTTCCAGCACCTCGCCGCAGATCAATTTCGCGGGCCTGACCACGGATATGCAGACGGCCGGCATCAAGCAGCTCTGGCCATGGTGGGTGGGCAAGAAGGCGCGGGCCTGGGTCATCTCGAACATCTTCGGCGGCACGGTCAACAACGGCAGGATCGAAGTGGCGATCGAGGAGGGCCGTCTCGCCCAGACGGCGGGGCCGGTCGAGCTGGGGGCTGGCGAGCTGACGATCGATTTCGGCATCGACGGTGCGCGCGTCAACATCGCCGGCGATATCCCGCCGCTGCGCGACGCCACCGGGCATTTCACGCTGCGCGGCGAACGCGCCGAAGTGGATATCAACAGCGGGACCGCCTATTTCCCGTCCGGGCGAACGGTCGCGGTCAACAACGGCAACCTGATCCTCCCGAACACCTACGCCAAACCGCTGATGGCGGAGCTGAAGCTGCAGGTGACCGGGCAGGCGGACGCGATCGCCGAACTCGTCAGCTACCGCCCGCTGGAGGCCCTGCAGAAGACCCCGTTCAAGGCCGACGACTTTTCGGGCCCGATGACCGCGAATGTCGGCGCCCGCTTCGGCCTTGCCCGCGACCAGCATCCGCCGCCGCCGGAATGGCAGGCCGAGATGCGCCTCGATGGCGTTTCGCTGAAACCGGCCATGGCCGGCCGCACGATCTCCGACATTAACGGCACGCTGCGCATCGATCCCCAGCACGCCGTTCTCGATGCGAAGGCAGCGGTCGATGGCGTGACGATGAATCTCGACGCGGTGGAGCCGATCGGGGCGAACAGCCCGGTCAAGCGCAGCCGCACCGTGTCCGGAACCCTGCCGGACGGGGCGCTTGCGAAGTTCGCGCCCGGACTGAACGGGATCGTGGATGGCCCCATCGGGCTGGACGTGGACCTGCAGGAGGGCGACCGGCAGCTGGTCAAGGTGGATCTCGAAAACGCCAGCCTCTCCCTGCCATGGATCGGCTGGAGCAAGGGGCGTGGCGTGGCCGCGACGTCGAGCCTGTCGGCCGTCACGAAAGACGGGGTGACCTCGATCAGCGACTTCAAGATTTCCGGCGAAGGTTTCGGGGCCGGCGGATCGCTCACCATCGACAAGGCAGGGCTGGCGGCGGCCGACCTCTCTTCCGTACGTCTTGCGGCCGGCGACGATTTTGCCGTTTCGGTCAAGCGGCAGAAGAGCGGCTATGGCGTGACCGTCAACGGCAGCTCGGCCGATATCCGATCCGTCATCGACGGCCTGAAATCCCCGGATACGAAGGGCGACGTGTCCCAGGCGGCCGCCAAGCGGGTCTCGATCGATGCGTCGCTGAAGAGCGTGCAGGGATTTCATTCCGAGGCGCTCTCGAATGTCGATCTGTCCTACACGGCCCGCGGCCGTGCGATCGAAGGGCTCAAGCTGAAGGCGGTGACCTCGACCGGGCAGGCCGTCGTCGGCGATCTCGTATCGTCCGGCGCCGACAATATCGTCCAGCTCACCAGCGGGGACGCCGGCGCGCTCGCCCGGTTCGCCGACATCTACGCCAATATGCGCGGCGGCCTGCTGAACCTGAAGCTGCGGGATCGGGGCGGCAACTCGTGGCG
Organism: Rhizobium sp. PP-F2F-G48; assembly: GCF_004342335.1. NCBI lineage: Bacteria > Pseudomonadati > Pseudomonadota > Alphaproteobacteria > Hyphomicrobiales > Rhizobiaceae > Rhizobium > Rhizobium sp. PP-F2F-G48. The sequence continues at coordinate 930,535 of NZ_SLVH01000001.1, forward strand.
CGGCACGCTCGACCTGCGCAAGTTCGCGCTCGTCAACGAACAGCGCCTGCAGTCGATGGTGTCCTCGCCGTCGGGATCCAACGGTCAGAGCCTGAGAGAGGCCGTTAAGAAGGACATCGACCTGAGTTCGGTGAAGTTCGAGCGGGGCTTTGCCAATCTCGCGCTCGATGGAGGCCAGATCGCGCTCGACAACGGCGTCGTGCGCGGCAACGACGTCGGCGCGACGTTCCAGGGTGTGGTGCGCGACGCCAACGGCAAGATCGACATGACCGGCACCTTCATGCCGGCCTACGGCCTCAACCGTCTCTTCAGCGAACTGCCCCTGATCGGCACGCTGCTCGGAAACGGTCGCGATCGGGGCCTGCTCGGCATCACCTTCAAGCTGACCGGCTCCTTCGCCAAACCGAGCCTCACGATCAATCCCCTGTCGCTCATTGCGCCGGGCGTGTTCCGGAACATTTTCGAGTTCAACTGAGGCGGCATTCCTAAAGGCCTGGCGCGCAGCTATTGCGGCGGCCTTCCCAAAGTGCTGTCGAAGAAACGTGCGATATCGGCATTGACGCTTCGATGCAGGGCGACACGGTCGATTTCGGGACGGTCTGTGCAGAGGGCCGGCATTTCGCGCATGAACTCTGCCGTGCACGGTGCCAGAAACGTGAAATGACCGGCATTTTCGATGACGTGCAACTCGGCCCGGTCTCCTAGATCTCGCGCGAGATCCAAGGCATTGTCCCGGGGAGACAGTTCCTCATCCTTGTCGCCGACGAAGACGGAAAGCGGGGCCGTGACGGGCCTGAGAGCTTCGGGCGAAAAGACGACGCTGAGCGGTGCCAGAAGCGCGAACGAGCGGATTCGGTCGTCGGGGACCGGTCCGATATCGGGTCGCTCGCGACGGATTTGTCCTCGCGCTTCGCAGACAACCCGATCCTGCGTGCGGCCCTTGCAATAGGCTGCAAGACGCGCGAAATCCGGTTTTGCTCCGGCAAGGATCAATCCCGTCGTTCCTCCGGCAGAGAATCCCACGAAGCCGATACGGCCGGGATCGATATGCTGAGCGAGGAACGGGTCGTTCAATGCGGCGGTCAGCGCCGCTGAAATCTGCATGGCGCGCCCGAACACGGCAAGCGATGAACCGACCCTGCTGGCGTCCCGAAAATTATCGCCTGGATGGGTAACGCTGACGACGATGGCGCCATGTCGGGTCAGAAACGTCGCGAGATCGTGGTTTCCCCACAGGCTCCCGAGGCTTCCGTGAGACATGAGAAACAACGGGTATCGTCCGCTGGCAATGGAAACGCCCTTCGATGCGGCAACCTCGAAAGGGCCGGGATGCGTCGAACCCGTCGCTTCCGCGGCGGGATAGAACGCGACGGCATCAATGGAACCGTGCCCGACCGGATCGGTAAACTCGATCCTCCTCAGGCCCGTGCCGAGGCTTTCTGCGGCTTGGGCCGGAGCGACCGAGATGATGAAAAAGACGATCACCTGGAGCAGATGGATGCGCATCGTAAGATCCGAAATCAGAACTATTCCTGATATCGGATCTATATGCGGAATGCCTTATAAATATGACGCCCTCACGCGGGGCGGATGAGGATGTGTTTCTTCTTGCCGAGGGAGAGCTTGATCACGCCGTCCTTGGTCAGTTCGTCCGTACCGATGGATGTGCGTTCATCGGAGATCGCGACGTCGTTGATGCGGACGGCGCCGCCCTGGACGTGGCGGCGGGCTTCGCCGTTGGAGGCGGCAAGGCCGGACCGGACGATGAGCGTCAGCAGGCCGAGGCCGGCCTCGAGCTCGGCTGCGGGAATGGAGACCGAGGGCAGGTCCTCGGCGAGCGCCCCTTCCTCGAACGTCTTGCGCGCGGTTTCGGCGGCGGCCTCTGCGGCTGTGCGGCCGTGCAGGATCGCGGTGACTTCCGTTGCCAAGGTCTTTTTGGCTTCGTTGATCTCGGCCCCGCCGAGCGCCGTCAGCCTGGCGATCTCGTCCATCGGCAGCGTCGTGAACAATTTCAGGAAGCGGCCGACATCGGCATCTTCCGTGTTGCGCCAGTACTGCCAGAAATCATAGACGGGCAGCAGTTCGGCATTCAACCAGATCGCGCCGGAGGCGGACTTGCCCATCTTCGCGCCGGACGAGGTGGTGAGCAGGGGCGAGGTCAGCGCGTAGAGCTGCTGTGTGCCCATGCGGTGGCCGAGGTCGATGCCGTTGACGATGTTGCCCCACTGGTCCGAGCCGCCCATCTGCAGGCGGCAATCGTATCGCTTGGCCAGTTCGACGAAATCATAGGCCTGCAGGATCATGTAGTTGAATTCGAGGAAGGACAGCGACTGCTCGCGGTCGAGCCTTGTCTTGACGCTATCGAAGGAGAGCATGCGGTTGACGGAGAAATGCCGGCCGACATCGCGCAGGAATTCGAGATAATTCAGCGGGCGCAGCCATTCGGCATTGTTGATCATCAGGCCCGCATTTTCGGGCTTGTTGTAGTCGATGTAATTGGCAAAGCAGCGCTTGATGGAGGCGATGTTCTCCTCGATGGTTTCCACCGTCATCAGCTTGCGGGCTTCCTCCTTGAAGGAGGGATCGCCCACCATGCCGGTGCCGCCGCCCATCAGCGAGAGCGGCCGGTGACCGGTTTCCTGCAACCAGTGCAGCATCATGATCTGGGTGAGATGGCCGACATGCAGGCTCGATGCGGTGGGATCGTAACCGATATAGGCCGTCACGACCTCTTTCTGGAACAGCGCATCCAAGCCGCTCTCGTCGGAGAGCTGGTGGAGAAAGCCGCGCTCGTCGAGGGTGCGGAGGAAATCGGACTTGAACCTGGACATGGACATGAACTCTTCGATCTGGCTGAAGCCGGGCCTTTAGCATTGTTTTTTGCGAAGTGCATCCGTCTCGGGCATGAATGTTGAAAGCCTTCGCAGACTGCGAATCGGGCAGGAGACGGACGGTATGGCGCGGATCATGACGGCGATCGGGCTGATGAGCGGCACCAGCATGGACGGAATCGATCTCGCGCTCCTGGAAACCGACGGCGAAGCCGTCGTCCGGCGCGGCCCGTCGCATGGGCTCGCCTATGACAGCGGTTTTCGCGCACGGCTGAAGGCGGCGCTCGTCATGGCAGCGCCGATCCGCGACCGCGGCGAGCGGCCGGGCGATCTCGTGCGGATCGAGCGGGATCTGACGCTCCTGCACGCGGTCGCCGTCCATGACTTTCTACATGCCAACGGTCTGAAGCCTGGCGATATCGACGTGATCGGCTTTCATGGCCAAACGGTGCTGCACCGGCCGGATGAAGGCTTGACCGTCCAGATCGGCGACGGGGTTCTGCTGGCCGCGGAAACGGGGGTCGATGTCGTGCACGACATGCGGGCCGCCGACATGAGGGCCGGCGGGCAGGGCGCGCCGCTCATTCCTGTCTATCACCAGGCGCTTGCGGCCAATCTTCCCGGAGATCTCGAAACGCCCGTCGTCTTCGTCAATATCGGCGGGATTTCCAATCTCACCTTCGTCGGCGGGGATGGCGCGCTCTCAGCCTTCGACAGCGGCCCCGGCAACATGCTGATCGACCAGTGGATCGAGGCGCATGACGGCGGATCGTTCGATGCGGGCGGTGTTATTGCGGCGGCGGGCGTCGTGGTGCCGGAGCTTGCAGCCCGCTATCTGGACCACCGGTTCTTCACCGACAATCTCCGCCGTTCGCTGGATCGCAGCGATTTTGCGCCGCCTGTGAAGGGCGAGGTTTCGCTGGAGGACGGCGCCCGCACGCTTGCTCATGTGACAGGTGCTGCGATCCTGCGCTGTGCGACGCATCTTCCGGCCCGGCCGCAGACCTATGTCGTCTCGGGTGGAGGCCGGCTCAATCCTGTCATCATGCAGGAATTTTCGGCACTGGCTGGACGAAGCGGCGCCCGCGTCGTGTCGTCCGATGCGGTGGGGCTGGATGGCGGGGCAATGGAGGCAGAGGCGTGGGCCTATCTCGCAGTGCGGTCGCTGCGCGGGCTGCCGCTGACGTTTCCGGGAACGACCGGGGTGCTAGAAGAGGTGAGCGGGGGCGTCCTAACTCCTCACAGATGACGGCCGGGGTCCTGTTTCACGTTGAGGATACGGAGAACGAGGATGTCGGACCTATCCACTTCGTAATAGATCGCATGGCTCTCGAACAGGTATCTTCGCGTGCCCGGACGCAGAGCGCTGCGATCGACGCCGATTTCGGGATTGGCCTCCAGCACCTCGAACGCTGCCTTCAGTGCCATCTCGTATTTCTCGAGCTGTCGCGCGCCATGTGTTTTCGCGGTGTACTCGTAGATATTGAAAATATCGTCTTCGGCGTTCCGGGTGAACCGGATGCGACCTGTCACGATAGTCTGGCTCGCGCTTCCCGTAGAATTTCATGAAGATCGCGGCTGCTGGTGCCGCTTTGCTTTGCCGATTCCAGCATGGCTTTCAGCTCTGCCGTCGCGCTTTCCTGCGTCGCGGCATCGCGGGTCACGAGATCCGCGACATAATCGCTGACGGAGCGGTGTCCGTTCAAGCTCATCTGGCGATCGAGCAGGTTTGCGATCGGCTCCGTCAAGGTGATGGTATGCTTGGTCATCGCGCACGCTCCATCCGTTGACTTTAGGCCAATCGCGGCCCCTGCTCAAGCGGTCTAGCGGATGCGCTTGGCCGCCGGTTCCGGCGTGAGTTCGCCGTTCAGGCGGCGGTCGAGGTAGTCTTCGCACTCGCCCATGAGGGTATTGACCTGACCGTTGAAGAAGTGGTTGGCGCCGGGCACGGTGCGGTGGGTGATGAGGATGCCCTTCTGGGTCTTGAGCTTTTCCACCAGCGTGTTGACGTCCTTTTCCGGCGCGACCTTGTCGACATCGCCGTTGATGATCAGGCCGGAGGAAGGGCAGGGCGCCAGAAACGAGAAGTCGTAGGTGTTGGGCTGCGGGGCGACCGAGATGAACCCCTCGATCTCCGGGCGACGCATGAGAAGCTGCATGCCGATCCAGGAGCCGAACGAATAGCCGGCGACCCAGCAGCTCTTCGAGTCGGGATGCATGCTCTGCACCCAGTCGAGCGCCGAGGCGGCATCGGACAGTTCGCCCGCGCCATGGTCAAATTCACCCTGGCTGCGGCCGATGGAGCGGAAGTTGAACCGCAGCGTGGTGAAGCCGCGCTTCTGGAACATATAGAAGAGTTGGTAGACGATCTGATTGTTCATCGTCCCGCCGAACTGGGGGTGGGGGTGCAGAACGATCGCAATCGGGGCATTCTTCTGCTTGGAAGGCTGATAACGGCCTTCCAGTCGGCCAGCGGGTCCGTTGAAAATGACTTCGGGCATTGGGTCTCCGGCGTGAGCATGGTTCCAAGTTGCGGATAAGACGGCCGAGCAGTCTTGACGAAAGCACTCAGCTTTTCTAAAACAGTTTAGAACCATTCAAAACTTGGCACGGCGTGCGTGCAGGTGTCGTCTCTTACGGCAAGCGTAGCGAAAACTTCAAGGAAAATGCGGTGCCTGCTTCGGTTTAGATGGGCTGGCATGCGCATTTGGCAAGAACAGCTCCCGGCCCGCGGAATGCAGGCGCGGGAGAGGACACGGACGGTCGACATGGCCATGACGCGGATCTACATGGACTGGAACGCCACGGCGCCGATTTCGGCCGCTGCGCGCGATGCGTTCCTGTCCGCGTTCGACCTGACCGGAAACGGCTCGTCGGTCCATGCGGAGGGGCGCCGTCTGAAGTCGGTGATCGAGGCCGCGCGCCGGGACGTGGCCGCGCTCTGCGACGCCGAGCCTGCCTGCATCACCTTTACGAGCGGCGCAACGGAAGCGGCCAACATGGTGCTCACGTCGGATTTCCGCATGGGCCGGACACCGCTTCGTATCGGGCGCCTCTATGTGTCGGCCATCGAGCATCCGGCCGTGCGCGAGGGTGGCCGCTTTCAAAGGGATCGTGTGCTGGAACTTTCGGTCACGCCGGCTGGAACGGTCGATCTCGATTCGCTCGACCGGGCGCTCTTGGTTCATCCGAAAGAGGACGGCATTCCGATGGTGGCCGTCATGCTCGTCAACAACGAGACGGGCGTGATCCAGCCGATTGCGGAAGTGGCTGCGCGCGTGAAGGCTGCGGGCGGCCTGCTGGTGGTCGATGCCGTTCAGGCGGTCGGGCGCATGCCGGTGTCGATTGCGGCGCTGGGTGCGGATTTCCTCATTCTCGCCTCGCACAAGATCGGCGGGCCGAAAGGGGCTGGCGCGCTCGTTGCCCGCGGCGAAGTGCTGATGCCGCGCGCGCTCATCCATGGTGGCGGGCAGGAGAAGGGGCATCGCTCCGGCACCGAGAACCCCGCCGCCCTTGCCGGCTTCGGAGCGGCCGCGCGTGGGGCAAAGGACGCGCTCGACGGGTACCTCTCCGATGTGACGGCCTTGCGCGACCGGCTGGAAACGGGCATGCGGAGTGCTGCGCCCGACGTGCTCATCCATGGGGCTGACAGCGCCCGCGTCGGCAATACCACATTCTTCAGCCTTCCCGGTCTCAAGGCCGAGACGGGGCAGATCGCCTTCGATCTGGAGGGGGTCGCCCTCTCCGCCGGATCGGCCTGTTCCTCGGGCAAGGTCGGGCAGAGCCACGTGCTGATGGCGATGGGGCAAGATCCGGCGCTCGGTGCGCTGCGTATCTCGATCGGCCCCACCACGACGGCCGAGGAGATCGACCGGACGATCGACATCTTCGCCCGCATAGCCGGGCGGCGGCGCTCCAACAGCGCAGCGGCGTGAAGAAAGCGTGTGAAAGCTTAAGTTTGCGGGTGCGAACAGGGTGAAACTGCCCGAACGACCCATTACATGAACGGCACGATACGATCGTGCCTCACAGAGGGCCGGATCCTTGACATCCGGCAAGACGGGAGAATGACATGGCTGCCGTGCAGGAAACAATCGATCAGGTGAAGCTGATCGACGTTGACCAGTACAAGTATGGTTTCGAATCGATGATCGAGATGGACAAGGCCCCGAACGGCCTGTCCGAAGAGATCATTCGGTTCATTTCCGCCAAGAAGGATGAGCCCGACTGGATGCTCGAATGGCGTCTGGAGGCGTATCGCCGCTGGCTGACGCTGACCGAGCCGGATTGGGCGCGCGTCAATTATCCGAAAATCGATTTCAACGCGATTTCCTACTATGCCGCGCCGAAGAGCACGCCGGGCCCGACATCCATCGATGATGTCGATCCGGAAATCCTCAAGATCTACGAGAAGCTCGGCATTCCCCTGCGCGAACAGGAACTGCTCGCCGGCGTGAAGACGTCGAAGATCGCGGTCGATGCCGTGTTCGATTCGGTGTCGGTCGTCACGACGTTCAAGGAAGAGCTGAAGAAAGCCGGCGTGATCTTCATGTCGATCTCGGAAGCCATCCGCGAGCACCCGGATCTCGTGAAGAAATATCTGGGCACTGTGGTGCCGACGACCGACAATTACTATGCGACCCTGAATTCGGCGGTGTTCACCGACGGCTCCTTCGTTTTCGTTCCCAAGGGCGTTCGCTGCCCGATGGAGCTTTCCACCTATTTCCGCATCAACGAGAAGGGCACCGGCCAGTTCGAGCGGACGCTGATCATCGCGGAAGAAGGTGCTTACGTCTCCTACCTCGAAGGCTGCACGGCGCCGCAGCGCGACGAAAACCAGCTGCATGCGGCCGTGGTGGAGCTCGTGGCGCTCGACGATGCCGAAATCAAATATTCGACGGTCCAGAACTGGTATCCGGGCGACAAGGACGGCAAGGGCGGCATCTACAATTTCGTCACCAAGCGCGGCGATTGCCGCGGCGACCGGTCGAAGATCTCGTGGACGCAGGTCGAGACCGGCTCCGCCATCACCTGGAAATACCCGTCCTGCATCCTGCGCGGCGACGACAGCCGGGGCGAGTTCTACTCGATCGCGGTTTCCAACGGCCACCAGCAGATCGACAGTGGCACGAAGATGATCCATCTCGGCAAGAACACGTCGAGCCGCATCATTTCCAAGGGGATCGCGGCCGGCGTGTCGCAGAACACCTATCGCGGTCAGGTCTCTGCCCATCGCAAGGCGACCAATGCCCGCAACTTCACGCAGTGCGACTCGCTCCTGATCGGTGACCGCTGCGGCGCGCATACGGTGCCCTATATCGAGGCGAAGAACTCGACGGCGCAGTTCGAGCACGAGGCCACGACCTCCAAGATCTCCGAGGACCAGCTGTTCTATTGCCTGCAGCGCGGCATTCCGGAAGAAGCGGCGATCGCCCTGATCGTCAACGGCTTCGTCAAGGAGGTCATCCAGGAACTGCCAATGGAATTCGCGGTCGAGGCGCAGAAGCTGATCGGGATTTCGCTGGAGGGGTCTGTGGGCTGACCAGCCTGGACGGCATCGCCGCGAACATGAATTGAATGGAACGACCGACCTTGGGATGACAGGTTGGTACCGTCGTACGAAAGAGTGAACCAATGCTTGAAATCAGAAACCTCCATGCCCGGATCGCCGAGGATGGCACCGAGATCATTCGCGGGCTGAACCTGACCGTTAAGGCCGGCGAAGTGGCGGCCATCATGGGGCCGAACGGCTCGGGGAAGTCGACGCTGTCCTACATTCTCTCGGGCCGCAAAGACTACGAAGTCACCGAGGGCGACATCCTCTATAACGGCGAGAGCATTCTGGAACTTGACGCGTCCGAGCGCGCGGCGAAGGGGATTTTCCTCGCCTTCCAGTATCCGGTCGAAATCCCCGGCGTTGCCACCATGCAGTTCCTCAAGGTGGCGATGAACGAGCAGCGGAAGTATCGCGGCGAGGAAGAGCTGAAGACCCCGGACTTTATCCGCCGGGTGAAGGAAGCCGCCGCCGAGCTGAAGATCAATCCGGATATGCTGAAGCGTCCGCTGAACGTCGGCTTTTCCGGTGGCGAGAAGAAGCGCGCCGAGATCCTGCAGATGGCGCTGCTGGCGCCGAGCCTCTGCATTCTCGACGAGACCGATTCGGGCCTCGACATCGATGCGCTGAAGATCGTGTCCGATGGCGTCAACGCGCTGCGGTCGCCGGATCGCGCCGTGATCGTCATCACGCACTACCAGCGCCTGCTGGAATACATCGTTCCGGATACGGTTCATGTTCTCTACAAGGGCCAGGTCATCAAAACCGGCGACAAGTCGCTGGCGCTCGATCTGGAAGCCAACGGCTATGCCGACATCATCGGCGCGGCGGCTTGAAGGAGCGTTTGCTCATGAACATTCAGAACACGATCACGCGGACGGCGGCCGAAACGGCGCTGCTGGAGGCGTATAATCATCAGCTGAGCGACCTGCCGGGTGACGGCGCCGTTCTCTCGGCGCGCGATACGCTGCTCTCCGACCTGAAGGATGCCGGCCTGCCGACGCGGCGGCTGGAAGCCTGGCACTATACGGACCTGCGGGCCTTGCTGCGCAACGTCCCTGCCTATGATGGCTCTGCCTTCGCGGAAGCGGTCGAGCCGCTGGCCGTCGGCTCCGCCGTCCTGACCGTCGTCAACGGTCAGGCGGATGCCGGGCAGGCGCCCGATGGCGTCATCGTCAAGCGCTATGGCGATAGCCTGCTCGATGGCACCGCGGCCGGCGATCTCGTCGCGCGGAACACCGAAGATGCGATCGGCCGGATCAACGGGACCTTCGTTCGCGATGGTTTCGAGATCGAAATTCCGGAAGATACCGTTCTGGCACAGCCGCTGGAGCTGCAGATCGTGCAGAGCGCCGGGCAGAGCCACAGCCGCTTTCCGGTGACCTTCGGCCCGAAGTCCAAGGCAACCGTGATCGAGCGACATCTCTCAGTCGACGGCCGGCCAAGCCTTGTTTCCTCCGTTTCCGATCTCATCATCGAGGACGGTGCCGAGGTCACATGGATTCTGCTGCAGCAGCAGGGCGAGGAGGACACGCATCTCGGACAGTTGAATTTCGAGCTCGGCGAAAACGCCTCCTTCCGGCTGTTCGTCATCAATGCCGGCGGCAAGCTCGTGCGCCAGGAAGTGCACGGCGTGGTGACGGGCGAAGGCTCGGACTTCAAGCTGCGCGGCATCAACCTGATGGGTGGCGACACGCTGACGGACGTGACCTTCACGCTCGGCCACGACGTGGCGAACACCACCTCGACCGAGATCATTCGCAACGTGCTTTTTGACAAGGCCCGCGGCGTGTTTCAGGGTCAGATCCGGGTGGCGCAGGACGCGCAGAAGACGGACGCGAAGATGGCGTGCAACACGCTGCTCCTGTCGGACGATGCGGATTTTTCCGCAAAGCCCGAACTCGAGATCTTTGCAGACGACGTGCAATGCGGCCACGGCGCAACCGTGATCGACCTCAATCCGACGCATCTCTATTATCTTCAGGCGCGTGGTATCCCTGAAAACCGGGCGCGCGCCATGCTGGTCAATGCGTTCGTGGACGAGATCGTCGAGGAACTGGAGAACGAGGCGCTGATCGAACCGCTGGAGCTCATCATCGCGCAATGGCTGGCGCGGCACGCCTGACCGTATCCGGCAAGCGTTCGCATCGAGGCAGAAAGCAGAGGCATCATGGACCAGACGGTCTCCACACAGGCATATGACGTCGAGCGGATACGGCAGGATTTTCCGATCCTGTCGCGGACGGTCTACGGCAAGCCGCTCGTCTATCTCGACAATGGCGCGTCGGCCCAGAAGCCGCAGGCGGTCATCGACGCGATCAGCCACGCCTATGCCAATGAATATGCCAATGTCCATCGCGGCCTGCACTTCCTGTCGAATGCCGCGACGGACGCCTATGAGCTGTCGCGCGAGACGGTGCGGCGGTTCTTGAATGCGCCGTCCGTGGACGAGATCGTGTTCACCAAGTCCTCGACCGAGGCGATCAACACGGTCGCCTACGGTTGGGGCATGCCGAAGCTCGGTGCCGACGACGAGATCCTGATCTCGATCATGGAGCACCACTCCAACATCGTGCCCTGGCATTTCATTCGCGAACGGCAGGGCGCAAAGCTCGTCTGGGCGCCGGTGGACGATCAGGGCGCGTTTCATATCGACGATTTCGTCAGGTGCCTGACGTCGAAGACGAAACTGGTCGCGATCACGCATATGTCGAACGCGCTCGGCACGATCGTCGATGTGAAGGAAATCTGCCGGATTGCACATGAGCGCGGCATTCCGGTTCTGGTCGATGGCAGCCAGGCGGCCGTGCACATGCCGGTCGATGTGCAGGATATCGATTGCGACTGGTATGTCATGACCGGCCACAAGCTTTACGGCCCGTCTGGCATCGGCGTGCTCTATGGCAAGAAGGAGCGGCTGGCGGAGATGCGGCCGTTCATGGGCGGCGGCGAGATGATCATCGAGGTCAGCGAAGACGCCATCACCTATAACGAGCCGCCGCACCGGTTCGAGGCCGGCACGCCGCCGATCGTGCAGGCGATCGGCCTCGGCGTCGCGCTCGACTACATGGAGAACGTGGGTCGCGACCGGATCGCGCGGCACGAGGCGGATCTTGCCGCCTATGCGGCCGAACGGCTCCAGTCGGTCAACGCCCTGCGCATCATCGGGCAGGCGCCCGGCAAGGGCGGCATCTTCTCCTTCGAGATCGAAGGGGTGCACGCCCACGACGTCTCCACGGTCATCGATCGTGCCGGCGTCGCGGTGCGGGCGGGCACGCATTGCGCCATGCCCCTGCTGAAGCGATTCGGGGTGACGTCCACCTGCCGGGCCTCGTTCGGGCTTTACAACACGCGCGCCGAAGTCGACGTGCTGGTCGCCGCGCTGGAAAAGGCGCGGACATTCTTTGCGTGAGGATACGAGCATGACTGTTGAGACCCAGGCCGAGACTGCCGGCGAGACGCAGGACGCCCGCGACGGGATCGTTCCGTCGGCCATTCCGCCGGAAGAGCTGGCGCGTCTGTCCGACGACGTGATCTCGGCGCTGAAGACCGTCTACGACCCGGAAATTCCGGCCGATATCTACGAGCTCGGGCTGATCTACAAGATCGACATCGAGGACGACCGCATGGTGAAGATCGCGATGACGCTGACCGCGCCCGGTTGCCCGGTGGCGGGGGAAATGCCGGGCTGGGTCGAGAATGCCGTCGGTGCCGTCGAGGGCATTTCCGGCGTCGAGGTCTCGATGACCTTCGACCCGCCATGGACGCCGGACCGGATGTCCGAGGAGGCACAGGTCGCCGTCGGCTGGTATTGATCGCCGGGCGATAGGGTCTTACATTCACATCCGAAGCACGTTTACATCCGAAGCACCGGGCCTTGAACCCGGTTGTTGCAAGGAGACTTCCCATGGGTTTTGCGGTCATGAGCCTGTCCGACGCGGCTGCGCAGCGCGTCAACGCCATCGTCGAGAATGCGGGCGGCGACACGAAGGGCATCCGGCTCTCCATCAAGAAGGGCGGCTGCGCCGGCATGGAATATGCCGTCGATCTCGTGACCGAACCGAAGGCGAAGGACGACCTGATCGAGCATGCCGGCGCCCGTGTCTGGGTCGCGCCGGAGGCCGTTCTCTATCTTCTCGGCACCCGCATGGATTTCGAGGTGACGAAGATGCGCTCCGGCTTCACCTTCAACAATCCGAACCAGACATCGGCTTGCGGTTGCGGCGAATCGGTCGAACTGAAGCCCGCGGACCTCGCCGCACTCGCCGCCAAAGGCGATGCCATCGTTCGGGTCAGCTGAGCGGCGCCTTATGACGCGGCGGTCCGGGACGCCTTGGACCGAGCCTTGCAGCGTTATCGTCATTTTTCGCGACATCTTTGCTTCCGCGATGCACTGGCCTCCGCATTGGTTTTCCGTATGATCCCGGGCCGATCGTAAACCGGCGCGGCGTCACGTTTTCTCTCTCGCGCCTCGCCCATCAAAGCTGCAGAGGCTGCACTTGCCGATCCCGGACCGGACCATTCTCGAGGCGCTCTACAACGACCTTGCCGACGCCGTTGTCGTGACGGACCGTGCGGGCGTGATCCTCTCGGCAAATCCGGCCGCATCGATCCTTTTTGGCTTCGAACTCGCTTTCCCGGTCGGCCAACCCTTTTCCGTTTTGCTGCATCGTGTCTCCGAGGCGCAGGGGATCAGCGCAGGCTCGGGCTCCGTCCACTACACGCGCGCGGACGGCTCCCGTTTTGCGGGGAGAACGCGAGCCATTGCCGTTGGCGGCGAGGCGGAGGCAGAGGGGCGTCTTATCCGCATCATCTCCACCGCTGATCGCCCCGAGCTGCCTGATCAGGAACTGCCGGACATGGCGTCGTCTTCCCGCGCCGTCGATACCGCGCTCGACGTCATCGCCGAGGGGATTGCGATCTACGACAAGGACGAACGGCTGCTGCTCTGCAACCGGGCCTACCGCGCGCTGCTCGGTCCTGTCGGAGAGCGCCTGCGGATCGGCATGCCGGTGGCCGAGATCGCGCTGGACATCGCATCGGGAGAGGGCATGGCGCCGGCGCCATCGGGCTCTCCGGAAGCCAAGGCGTGGGTGCGGCGCCAGATCGACCTTTTCCGACGCGCCGATGGCAAGGCCGAGATCTTCTCCTACAACAATGGCCGCTGGCTGCGGGCCGAAAACACACTCACGGCCGACGGCAACACCGTCGCCATCCGCGTCGACGTCACCGATCTCAAGCGCATCGAAATGGCGCTGGAGCGTCAGCGGCAGGATTATGCGACGCTGGTGGAAACCATACCCGATCTCATCACCCGCCTCGCGCCGGATCTGACCTACACCTTCGTCAACCAGCGTTTTGCCGCTCTGATCGGCTTGTCTCAGGATGAGGTCGTGGGGCGGCGCTGCCGCGATTTCATCGCTAAGGACGACCCGCTGGCGGAAATCCTTTTCGGGTTGACGCCGGAGGCGCCGGCAACGACGCGGGAACAACGTCGCAGGACGGCGGGGGGCGACGATGTCTGGATCCTCTGGTCGAACCTTGCCGTCTTCGAGGGCAAGGAGCTCAGCGAATATGTCACCGTGGGGCGCGATATCACGGAGATGAAACAGCAGCAGATGCGGATCGCCGAGCAGAGTTTCGAGCTGCAACGCAAGAACGAAGCCCTTGGACAGTTCACGAGCAGCGTTTCCCACGACCTCAAGGCACCGATGCGGCAGATCTCGATGTTCGCCGACATGATCGCCGACGATATCGCGGCGAACGATCTTGGCAATGTTGCGGATTATGCGTCCAAGCTGCGCGAAAAATCTCGGCGCCTGATCCAGCTGGTCGATAGCCTGCTCGACTATGCGCGGATCGCGGATCGTATCTTCAGCCCCCAGCGTGTGGCGCTGCGTGACGTCGTCGAGGACGCGCTGGGCAATTTGCAGAGCCACATCGAGGAAAGCGGCGCACGGGTGACGGTCGAGGACCTGCCGGACGTGATCGGCGACGCCGAACTTCTGAAGCGCCTGTTCCAGAACATCATCGGAAACGCGATCAAATATCGCCGGGCAGGCGTGACGCCGGAACTCACCGTCAACGGGTGGCGCGAGGGTGGCCTCGTCCACATCGCGTTTCCGGACAATGGCGTCGGCATCGATCCCCGGCACGCCGATCGGATCTTCGACATCTTCCAGCGGCTTCACCGCAACGAGGACATCTATCCCGGAACCGGCGTCGGATTGTCGCTCGCCAGACGGATCGCCGAAAGCCATGGTGGCACGATCGTGCTCGACCCGGACTATCGGACGGGCGCCCGCTTCATCGTTAGCCTGCCCTCTGCCTGAGATATCGCTCGAGACGCCGCCCTTAGCGGACGGGCGACGGAGAATGAGGCACACGTCATTCCTTGTCTAGGGCAAGACGCGGCGCCGCTTTCTGGAAGCGGCGCCGCGAGCGTCCTATTCCGCGGCTTCGGCGTAGTCCTCGAGCGGCGGGCAGGTGCAGACCAGATTGCGGTCGCCATAGACGTTGTCGACGCGGTTGACGGGCGACCAGTACTTGTCGACCCGGAAGGCGCCGGGCGGGAAGCAGGCCTGTTCGCGCGAATAGGGACGATCCCAGTCGCCGACGAGGTCTTCGACCGTGTGCGGGGCGTTCTTCAGCGGGTTGTTCGTCCGGTCGAGACGGCCGTCCTCGACGGCGCGGGCTTCCTCGCGGATGGCCAGCATCGCGTCGCAGAAGCGGTCGATCTCGGCCTTGGTCTCCGATTCCGTCGGCTCGACCATCAGCGTGCCGGCCACGGGCCAGCTCATGGTCGGGGCGTGGAAGCCGCAATCGATCAGGCGCTTGGCGACATCGTCGACGGTGACACCGGCACTTTCGGCCAGCGGGCGCGTGTCGATGATGCATTCATGGGCGACACGTCCCTTGGCCGACTTGTAGAGCACGTCATAGGCGCCCTTCAGCCGGGCGGCGATGTAGTTGGCGTTGAGGATGGCGACCTTGGTCGCCTGCGTCAGGCCTTCGCCACCCATCATCAGGCAGTAGCTCCAGGAAATCGGCAGGATGGATGCCGAGCCGAAGGGAGCAGCCGAAACAGCACCCGTGCCGGCACTGTCCGGATTGGACGGGTCGCGCGGGAGGTAGGGCGCGAGGTGCGCCTTGACGCCGATCGGCCCCATGCCCGGACCGCCGCCGCCATGCGGGATGCAGAAGGTCTTGTGCAGGTTGAGATGGCTGACGTCGGAGCCGATGTCGCCCGGACGGGACAGGCCGACCATGGCGTTCATGTTGGCGCCGTCGAGATAGACCTGACCGCCATGCTTGTGGACGATCTCGCAGACCTCGCGCACGCTCTCTTCGAACACGCCGTGCGTCGAGGGATAGGTGATCATGCAGCAGGCGAGCGTATCGGCATACTGCTCTGCTTTTGCACGGAAATCGTCCATATCGATATCACCATTCGCGCTGACCTTGACGACGACGACCTTCATTCCGACCATCTGTGCCGAGGCGGGATTGGTGCCGTGGG
This sequence comes from Rhizobium sp. PP-F2F-G48, assembly GCF_004342335.1. Taxonomy (NCBI): domain Bacteria; kingdom Pseudomonadati; phylum Pseudomonadota; class Alphaproteobacteria; order Hyphomicrobiales; family Rhizobiaceae; genus Rhizobium; species Rhizobium sp. PP-F2F-G48. The sequence goes on from NZ_SLVH01000001.1 coordinate 946,439, forward strand.
CGGAGGTCGGGATGAGGCAGATGTCGCGATGGCCCTCATCGTTGGCGAGGTGGTAGGCGCGGATCGTGAGCAGGCCGGCATATTCGCCCTGCGCACCGGAGTTCGGCTGCATGGAAATCGCATCGTAGCCGGTGACGGCGCAGAGCTTCTCGGAGAGATCGTCGATCATCGCCTTGTAGCCGAGCGCCTGATCAGCGGGAACGAAGGGATGGATCTCGGCAAATTCCGGCCAGGTGATCGGCAGCATTTCCGCCGTCGCATTCAGCTTCATCGTGCAGGAGCCGAGCGGAATCATCGCGCGGTCGAGCGCGAGGTCGCGATCGGACAGCCGGCGGATGTAGCGGGTCATCTCGCTTTCCGCCCGGTTCATGTGGAAGATCGGGTGGGTGAGATAGGCGCTGCGCCGCAGAAGCGACGAGGGCAGGCGGTAATCCGGCTCGAACTGCGCCACCTGGAAATCGCCACCGAAGGCGCGCCAGACGGATTGCAGCGTGATCGGACGCGACCGCTCGTCCAGGCTGATACCGATGCGGGTCTCGCCGATCTTGCGCAGATTGACGCCTTCCGCCACGGCCGCCTTCATGATGACGGATTGCAGCTTGCCGACCTCGACCGTGATCGTGTCGAAGAAGGTTTCCGGCTCGACCTCGTAACCGAGTGCCTCGAGGCCCTTGGCAAGCCGCACCGTCTTCTGGTGGATGCTCTGGGCGATCGCCTTGATGCCTTCGGGGCCGTGGAAGACGGCATACATTGATGCCATCACGGCGAGCAGCACCTGCGCGGTGCAGATGTTGGAGGTCGCCTTTTCACGGCGGATGTGCTGCTCGCGCGTCTGCAGCGACAGGCGATAGGCCCGGTTGCCGCGGCTGTCGACCGAGACGCCGACGAGGCGCCCGGGCATGGAGCGCTTATGCGTGTCCTTGACGGCCATGTAGGCGGCATGCGGGCCGCCGTAACCGACGGGAACGCCAAAACGCTGGGTCGAACCGATGGCGATGTCGGCACCCATTTCGCCGGGCGATTTCAACAGAGCAAGCGCCATGGGATCGGCCGCGACGACGGCGATCGCGCCGGTCTGGTGCAGGCGCGAGATCAGGCCGGTGAAGTCGCTGACATGGCCGTAGGTGCCGGGATACTGGAAGATCGCACCGAAGACGTCGGCCGACTGCAGGTCCTCGAACGGATTGCCGACGAGGATCGTCCAGCCGAGCGGCTCGGCCCGGGTCTGCAAGAGCGCGATGGTCTGCGGGTGGCAGTTCTCATCCACGAAGAAGGTCTTCTGCTTGGACTTCGAGACGCGCTCCGCCATGGCCATGGCTTCGGCGGCCGCCGTCGCTTCGTCCAGCAGCGAGGAGTTGGCGACGTCGAGGCCGGTGAGGTCGCAGACCATGGTCTGGTAGTTCAGCAGGGCTTCCAGGCGACCCTGGCTGATTTCCGGCTGGTAGGGCGTGTAGGCCGTGTACCAGGCGGGGTTTTCCAGGATATTGCGCTGGACGACCGGCGGCGTGATGGTGCCGTAATAGCCCTGGCCGATCAGTGAGACGAGCGGCTTGTTCATGTTCGCCGTTTCGCGCAGCGTATCGAGCGCTTCGCGTTCGGTGAGCGCCGCGCCCCAGGCGAGCGGCGCCTTCTGGCGAATGGACGCCGGAACGGTATCGTCGATCAGGGCGTCGAGGGTGGGATAGCCGATCACCTTCAGCATCGCGTCCATTTCGGACGGCGAGGGGCCGATATGGCGGCGGTTGGCGAAATCGTAGGGCTGATAATCCGTGAAGGTGAAATCGGCCGGCGTGGTCACAGGCGTCGTCATCAGGCAATCAGCTCCTTATAGGCGTCCTCGTCGAGCAGCGCATTGGCGGCCGAGGGGTCGGAGAGTTTCAGCTTGAAGAACCAGCCGGCGCCCTGGGGATCGCCGTTGACGAGCGCGGGATCTTCGACGATGGCCGGGTTGGTCTCGACGATCTCGCCGTCCAGCGGACAATACACGTCGGACGCGGCCTTGACGGATTCCACGGTCGCGGCACTTTCGCCCTTCGTCAGCGCCGTGCCGTCTTCGGGAAGCTCCACGAAGACGAGGTCGCCGAGCTGGTCGGCGGCGTGCTTGGTGATGCCGACCGTGGCGATGTCGCCGTCGATCTGCAGCCACTCATGTTCGTCGGTGAATTTCAGCATGGGATCGGCTCCTGATCAGCGCTTGTAAGTGGGGGTGATGAAGGGAAGGGTGGAAACGGTCATGGCAATGTACTTGCCGCGCAGTTCCGCAAAGACAGTGGTTCCGGGCGTCGCGAGCGGGGTGTCGACATAGCCCATGGCGACGGGATGGCCGACGGTCGGGCCGAAGCTTCCCGAGGTGACCTTGCCGACTTCCGTCGTGCCGGTCGCATCGGCATAGAGCGTCGCGCCGCCGCGCACCGGTGCCTTGCCCTCCGGCTTCAGGCCGACGCGGCGGATGGCCGCGCCATTCGTCATTGCATCCAGAATGGACTGCGCGCCCGGAAAGCCGCCGCTGCGGGCACCGCCCGTGCGGCGCGATTTCTGGATGGCCCATTCGAGCGCGGCTTCGATCGGACAGGTCGTCGTGTCGATGTCGTTGCCGTAGAGGCAGAGACCGGCTTCGAGGCGCAGCGAGTCACGGGCACCGAGGCCGATCGGCAGGACGTCGGGGTGATCGAGCAGCCGGCGGGCGATATCCTCGGCCTTGTCGGCCGGCACGGAGATCTCGAACCCGTCTTCGCCGGTATAGCCGGAGCGGGAAATGATGCAGGGAACATCGTGGATCAGCGCCTCGGCCACATCCATGAAGCGCATGGCGGCGACATCGGCCCAGAGTTCGGCCAGAACATCCTGCGCACGCGGTCCCTGCAGAGCGAGCAATGCGCGGTCGTCGAGCAATGTCAGCTCGAAACGATCGCCGAGATGCGCCTTCAGATGCGCGAAATCGGCGTCCTTGCAGGCCGCGTTGACGACGATGAGGAACCGGTCGGCAAGCCGCGCGATCATCAGGTCGTCGAGGATGCCGCCCGTGTCGTCGGTGAACAGCGCATAACGCTGACGGCCCTCGGCGATGCCGAGCACATCGACGGGCACGAGACTTTCAAGCGCCAGAGCGGCGTCTTCCAGCGTGCCCGATGCGGCGCGCAGTTCGACCTGACCCATGTGGGACACATCGAACAGGCCGGCGGCGGCGCGGGTGTGCAGATGCTCTTTCAGCACGCCCGCGGGGTACTGCACCGGCATGTCGTAGCCGGCGAAGGGGACCATGCGGGCGCCCAGTTCCACATGCAGGGCGTTCAAGGGCGTTTGCTTCAACGCGGCGTCGTTCAAGGCGGTGTGATCGTCCAAATCCGGTCTCCAGGTTGGCGCCATGCGCCGGCTCGTGTCAACGCGCACGGAGTCGTGCCGTCGATTGAGCCCCCTCTGTTCCTGTGCCTGAGATTGTTATCCCTTCGGCGAGCGAAATGCTTCTCTCCAGAGTCCTGCCGGCATCCTGCTGGTTCGTGGGCCTGAGAGTTTCCGGGGCGGTTGCTCCTTCGGCACCAGCTCGAAGCTGGATTCTCCCAACAAGATCGCCTTCAGATAAGAAGGATCGCCCATCCTTGGCAAGCGGAAAATGTCGCAACGACCAAGATTTTCGTCGCCGCTGGCATGGCGGAGAATCGGGGCGGCGGCCGGCATCCCGCCGGTCTGTATCCTTGCTTTATCCTGAGCCCGCGATAGGAAGGATCGAACCGCCCGCCACCCTGCGGGCGCCCACGGAGACGACGATATGCCTTCGATGAAGACCCTTCTGGCTGCCCTCTCGGTCATGACGCCCTTGGCCTTTGCCGTTCTTCCGGCCACGTCCGCAGAGACGGCGGTCGCGGGCGAACAGGTCGTGGTGGGCGCGCTGACGCTGTCCGGCGGGACGGCAAAGCCGATGCCCCCCGGGGCGAAGGTCGGTGGCGGAGGACTGACCATCGTCAATGCGGGTCCGTCCGCCGACAGGCTCGTCTCCGTGGAGAGCCCGGCCGCCGGCCGCGTCGAGCTGCACGAAATGACGATGGAAAACGACGTGATGCGCATGCGCAAGCTCGACGGCATCCCGGTTCCGGCCGGCCAGACGGTGACGCTTGCCGGCGGCGGGCTGCATCTGATGTTCATGGATGTCGCAAAGCCGTTTCGCCAGGGCGACACGATCCCGTTGACGCTGCAGTTCGAGACCGCAGGAAAGGTCACCTACGCGCTTCCGGTGGGCACGCTCGCAGCGAAGTGACGCGCTTGCCTCACGCCTGCGCACGCCGGGGCGCGCTGACTGCGATGTTGCCGGTCGTTTCGGCCGTCTTGAGCTCGGCCCGGAGGTGGGGCAGGGCGCTTGGATATGTCTCTGCGATAAAGCCGATGATCTTCTCGCGCATCTCGCAGCGCAGGTCGAAGGCCCGTGCGGCATTGGCGGCAGAGCAGAGGATGCGGATCTCGACCGTCTCGGGTTTCAGATCCGTCACCGCGATATTGATGACCTGCCCATCCCAGAGAGGGGATGCGGCCGCGATCTTTTCGGCCTCCTTGCGGATGGCCTCCACCGGAACACTATAGTCGAGATAGACCATCACCGTGCCGATCAGGGCGGCGGTCTCGCGCGTCCAGTTCTGGAACGGTTTTTCGATAAAATAGCTCAGCGGCAGGACGAGGCGGCGCCAGTCCCATATCTTGACGACGACATAGGTCGCGGTGATCTCCTCCACATTGCCCCATTCGCCTTCGATCAGAAGCGCGTCGTCGAGCCGGATGGGCTGGGTGATCGCGAGCTGGATGCCCGCGAAGAGGTTTTTGAGGACAGGCTGCAAAGCGAGACCGAGCACGATGCCCGCGACACCCGCCGAGGCCAGCAGGCTCACCCCATATTGCTGCACGGCCGGGAACGTCATCAGGCAGGCGGCGACGCCGAGGATGATGATGACGAAGCCGGCGATGCGCTCCATGATCCGCGACTGGGTCACATGCTTGCGCGCCAGGAGATTGTCTTCCGCGTCCAGTTTGAACCGGCGCAAATAGACGGTCGTCCAGATATGCAGGGTGACCTTTGCGATCCAGGCGACGACGAGGATGAAGCCGAGCAGCAGGATATGGTGCAGCGTCTCGGCCTGATTGTCGGTCAGAGGCGCCATCGACACGCCGAAGGAGAGAGCGATCATGATGGCGAGGAGACGTGTCGGACGCTCCGAACGCGCGACGAAAGACCGCCAGAACAGATCGTATTTCGCGGCGATCCGTGTTGCGATCTCGAACAGGACCCTATGGGAAAAGACCCCGATGCCGAACAGCAGCGCGAGCAGGACGATGCTGACCGCCCAGGCCGGCACCCAGCGCAAAGATTGGTCAAGCCATGTGATCAGATCGCTCATGCGAGAAGGGTAGTGTGCAGTGCAGCATAATCCAGCCCCGTCTCCCTTTTTTCGGGGTGCGACCTTCCCGACCGGGTTCAGGAAAGATTAACCCTGTAAAGCTGAGTGTCTGGATCGGGCGCTTCAGGCCCCGATCAGACACAACTTCGTCGCGATTGTCATCGATAGAGGCCTTATGCCAGCATTTCCGAGCCTGAAAGCCCTTCGCCGGGCCTGCGTCCAGACCGCTGCGATCGCCGCGTTGGGCATCGCGTTGAGCGGCTGCATGGCGCTCGACATGACGGATGCGCCGCCAAAACTGTCTTCGAAGGTGATGGCGGAGATGGCCCGGAGGGGCATGAAGGCCGAAAGCCCCGTGCTGGTGCGCATCTTCAAGCAGGAAAGCGAACTGGAAATCTGGAAGGTCGATCGCAGCGGCAAATACGCGCTGTTGAAGAGTTACCCGATCTGCCGCTGGTCCGGCGACCTTGGCCCGAAGCGCAAATCGGGCGACCGGCATGCGCCGGAAGGTTTTTACCATGTCACCAAGGGCATGCTCAATCCGAACTCGCAATTCTACGTTTCGTTCAATCTGGGCTATCCCAACCGTCTCGAGAGTGCGCTCGGCTACACGGGCGAAGCGCTGATGGTGCACGGCGCCTGTTCGTCCTCAGGCTGCTACGCCATGACCGATCAGGGCGTCGGCGAGATCTACGCGATCGTCGCAAAGGCGCTCGACGGCGATCAGGAGAGCTTTCAGGTTCAGGCCTATCCCTTCCGCATGACGGCTGCGAACATGGCGGCGCATCGCGGCGATGCCAATCTCGCCTTCTGGCGCGTCCTGAAGGAGGGCTACGACGCGTTCGAGGTCACCCGGCGGCAGCCGAAGGTCTCGGCGTGCGGCGGTCGCTATGTCTTCGACAGGAATTTCCTGAACGGCGAGCCGACGGACCCGCTGGCGCCGTGCCCGGAGGCAACTCCGGGGATCGAGCCGCAGGCATTGGCAAAGATCGCGGACGAGAATCGCGCGATCGATGCGCTGATCGGCGGGCCGGTTCCGATCGCCTCTTCCATGAGCGCCTATGTCGATGGCGGCATGCATCCGGTGTTCCGCACGCTTCTGAAGCAGGCGGGCGCAAAGAACATGGCGGCGAAAGTTTCGGGCACGAAGTACCCGATCAGCCGTCCGGAGGCCGCCCTCGCCGATCCGTTTGCCGGAAAGTAGACTGGCAAGTAAGCCGGCGAGTAGGATGACGGCCGGCGCCGATCTGGCGCCGACTCTCTTCACCTCCGGTTCGTCCGACGCCTTTCAGCGCGTCAGTCACCCGCCGCTTTCACACAGGGTTGCACGTCATGCCGTTGCGCTGTGCGTTCGCGACGCAATCCGACTTGTTGACGTAGCTCTCGCTCGATGCACCGACGATAACGCAGTTGCTCGCCGTCCGCCGCCAGCGCCAGCCGTTCGACGAATAGATCTCCCACGTGTCTCCGTTTGCGTCCCTGCATTCTGCCATCGTCATCTCCCTGTTCGTGACGATGATCTTTTAGGTAACCCGCGGCTTCTTCTCTACCAATCGCCTGCTCGGGAAGGTTGAGGCGTGAAGAACATCCTCCTCGTTAACCAACAGCATTAGCTATCGCGCACATAAAATGACCGATGACCGGGGTCCACCGATTGTGGGCTCGCGCGACGTCCTGTAGCTTTTCGTCGGGGGCCCTGCGATTGCCGCGGGGACGCTGGACGTCCACCTGAACGGTCGTCCAGAGGGTTGTCTCGGGGGAGATCCATGAAAACATTTTTGCGCATGGCCATTGCAACGACCGTCCTCGTCGCCGGTCCGGTCTCGTCCGCCTTCGCCTTCGGGGCGATTGCGGTCAACGATTCGCAAGGCACGGCGGCCAGCGAGGCGGGATATGGCATGGGATGGGGAGGTTCGCGCCAGGAAGCCGAGCGCAATGCCGTGCGGGAGTGCGAGTCGGCCGGAAACGACGCGTGTACGGTGGCCGTCTGGTTCGAGCGCTGCGGCGCCTATGCCGGCGACCGCGTCAACTACGGCATCGGCTATGGCTCGACCGTGAAAGCGGCGGAAAAGATGGCGACGGACGAGTGCCCGAATTGCGAGATCGTCGTCTCCGATTGCCAATGACGCCGGCAGCACGGGTGCCGGACATGGCCTGAAGGACAGTGTCCATCAAAGCCGATGGACGGACTCGATATTGGCGCGGGGTGCTGCGGCGCCCCGGTGCGGCACGAGGACGATCGTCAGAACCGTCGCAACGAGGCACGCAATCAGGATCACGCCAAGGGGCAGGGAGGTCGGTTTCATCGTTGCAGCGTCCACTCGGTCGATGGAAGGGCATGGCGCGATACAGGCGTCGTCGCGGCATGCACTCCAAGGTCTTACACATAAGCGCGCCAGCGGACATCCGGAGATGGGCCTCGACGCAGATAGGACTATGCCGGGAGAAACTGTCCGCTAGCTGTCTCCTCTGCAGCCAGGCCTGTGCGGCATGCGCGATCCGGGCCGTTGCGGTCACGAAAGGGTGCGCGCGGCTCTGGGCGTGAGCCCTTGCGTTGACGGATGTCGATCATACATCTCATGCCGAGAAAGGGTGGTGCACCATGTATGATTTCATGATGAAGGAGCTGATCGTCGTCATCGCGGCGCTCTGCGCCGTCTCGTTCCTGATGTTTTTTGCGCTGACCATCGCCGCTTGAGAGCGTTGCAACGAAGGCGACAGAACGGTCCTTGACGTCTTTCGTCGCCTAAAGGACGAACATGCCGATCACCATCGCGATCGGAACGGGAACGCCGACAAGCCAGAACAGAAGCTCGCGCAGCATGAACGCCTGGTAATCGTCCAGTCCGGCGCCCTTTCGGCCCCGTCGTCTCCATGCATCCAGCATTACATCTCTCCCGTCAAAGCCCGCTTTCGCCGCTTCAACTAGGAATATGCCGTTTCGTTCCGCTTCCGGATTTTCCTGAAGACGGTTCCGACGTGGTCAAGCTGCGGGCTCACGCCGCAATTCCCTGGACGCTGATGACGTCACGTGTTCGAGGACGGACGCCCTGTCGGGATCGCCGTAAACGTAACGTCGAGTCCCGCTTTCACCTCGTCCTCACGACCCGACGGTTCTCCCATTCATGGACGGACCGGACAGCCAAGATCCGCGCCGACATGATTTCGGAAATACTCGGGACGGACGTCATCGACAATGTCGGACATAGGAAAAAGTGGTGGTGAGCGCGCAGGGATTCGAACCCTGGACCTACAGATTAAAAGTCCGTTGCTCTACCAACTGAGCTACGCGCTCCCGCGCCGGTCGGTGTTTTGCCCGGCGAAAGTTGGCGGAGATATGCATAGGCGTGCGGTTGCGGTCAACCCATAATTCCGTCGTCAGCGTAATTCTCAACGGGCAAACGCGGTTCCGTGATCAACGGTCAGCCTCGGCAGGGACGATCGACAGGAGGCTGCCGGGATGGCGGCCTTTGCGGCCCGGCGAGGTTCGGCATTGCGTCCGTCACGAGCGACCGCAGGCTTCACATGCGACGTCAGGCGCCATTGCTGGGAGCGGCATCGCGCGATAACACAGGCGTCAAGCGAGTGGGCGAAGCGGGGTGGGCGGATATGTGGCGCCGAACCCCGCGGCCCGAGGGTTTCGAAGGGACGGACTGTGTCGATTGCCGATATCTCGATCTGGACCGCGGTGCTGGCCGGGGCACTGTCGTTCCTGTCGCCCTGCGTGCTGCCCCTGGTGCCGCCCTATCTCTGCTACATGGCGGGGGTTTCGGTCGATCAGTTTCGCGGCGGCAACGGACAGGCGGCCGTGGCGACGCGCCGGGCCGTTCTGCCGTCGGCGCTTCTCTTCACGCTCGGCTTTTCCACCGTCTTCATCTCGCTGGGGATCGGCGCATCATCGGTCGGGCTGCTGCTTCGCCAGCATATGGATCTGCTCTCGCGGATCGGTGGCATCGTGGTGATCATCATGGGCCTGCACTTTCTCGGGCTGCTGCGCATCGGCCTGCTCGGACGCGAAGCCCGCTTCCAGGGCGGCGGCAAGCCGGCGACCTTGTCGGGCGCCTATATCATGGGTCTCGCCTTCGGTTTCGGCTGGACGCCCTGCATCGGGCCGGTGCTCGGGACCATCCTCGGCGTCGCCGCGGCGCGCGACACGGTGTCGGAGGGGGCCTCGCTTCTCGCCGTCTACTCGCTCGGCCTTGCCATTCCGTTCTGGATCGCGGCCGCGTTCTCGGGCGCCTTCATGGGGTTCCTGTCGCGCTTTCGCCGGCATCTCGGGCTGGTCGAGAAGATCATGGGCGTGCTTCTCATCGTCACCGGCCTTGCCTTTCTGTTCGGTCTGGTCAGCACCGTTTCCATCTGGTTCCAGCAGACGTTTCCGGTGCTGATGCAGATCGGTTGAGACGGGCAGGCACCCTTTCGGGATCATGACATGAGCGATATCTTCAGCCTCGTCGCACCGTTCTTCGGCCTCATTCTTCTCGGCTATGGCGCCGCTTATCTCCTCGGCCGGCGATCGACGGGGGCGGCTGGTTCGGCAAAGCCGGGCCTCGAAGGCATGGCGTGGCTCAATGCCTATATTCTCTATCTCGCTCTGCCCTCGCTCTTCTTCACGCTCATCTCCCGCACGCCGATCCATGAATTGACCCGATTCGATTTCATCCTCGCCGACGTCGCCGCGACCTATTCCATCTTCACCCTGCTGTTCGTCGTCGCGCTGTGGCTGCGCCGCACGTCCATGGCCGAAGCCACGGTGCAGGGGCTCGCTGGCGCCTATGGCAATATCGGCTATATGGGGCCGGGGCTTGCGCTTCTGGCCCTCGGAGAGCGGGCGGCTGTGCCGGTGGCGCTGATCTTCTCCGTCGAGAACGTTGCGCATTTCATCACGGCGCCGGCGCTGATGGCGATTGCGGGGAGCGAGAAGCAGAACCCGGCAAGGCTCGCCTTTTCCGTCCTGCGCAAGATCCTGCTGCATCCCTTCATTCTGGCGACCGTCATCGGCGTCGGCGCCGCTGCATTCCAGCTGCAGCCGCCGCTCGCGATCCGGCGGCTGATCGAGGCTTTGGCGCCGACGGCGGCGCCCTGTGCGCTGTTCGCCATGGGGGTGACGCTCGGGCTCAGACCGCTGAAGCGGGTGCCGGTGGAACTGAGCTATATCGTTCCGGTAAAGCTCCTGCTGCACCCGGCCGTGATGTATCTCGTCCTGAGCGCCATCGGCAATTTCGACCCGATCTGGGTGCAGGCGGCCGTTCTGCTCGCGGCCCTTCCCACGGCGACGAATGTTTTCGTGATCGCCGAACAGTACGGCGTCTGGCAGGAGCGGGCTTCCGCCACCATCCTCGTCACGACGGCGCTGTCGATGCTGAGCGTCACCGCACTTCTCTATCTGATCGGATCAGGCGGGGTGCCTGCCGATCTTTTCCCGTAACCCGCCGAACATGGTCCGGATCGCGCTGCCGGGCCGCAGGCCTTCCTGCATGACAAGGCTGCGCAGGGCACCGGCCGACGAGAGGGCCTGGAGCCCGCCCGTGCGCAGCATCTGCACCGGCAGGAAGCCGGTGAGCAACGAGCGGTTCAGCAGATCGACGCTGACCGTCCGGCTGAGGATGTCGGCACGGCGGCGCCGGTCGTAGCGATCGCCGATATCCCCGGGGATGGCCGGCCGCTCCGCCAGCATGGACACGAGAGTCATCACATCGCGCAGGCTGAGGTTCAAGCCCTGCGCGCCGATGGGCGGAAACGCATGCGCGGCCTCGCCGACGAGAATGACCCGCCCTCTGCCGAAATGCGTGGCGGCCATGCCGGAGAGCGGGAAAGCCTGTGGTTCGGTGTCCACGGCGACCTTGCCGAGCATGGACTGCATCCGCTCTTCCACCGCGCTCGACAGAGCGGCCGGCTCCCGCGTCACCATCTCGGCCGCCTGCTCCGGGGTCATCACCCAGACGAGGCTCGAGCGTTTGCCGGGGAGTGGGACCTGCGTGAAAGGGCCCTGCTGCGTGTGGAACTCGGTCGAAATGTTTTCGTGCGGGCGTTCATGGGCGAAATTGAGCACGACCGCCGTCTGGGGATAGCGCCAGTTGCGGGTCCCAATGCCGCGGGCCTCGCGAACCAGCGAGCGTCGTCCATCGGCGCCGATCACCAGAGATGCCGTCAGCGCGCGACCGTCGGCCAATCTCAGCGTGCAGATCGTCGCATCTTCGGCCAGGCTTTCGAGCCGTGCCTCGATGCGTGCAATGGACGGCGCCTCCGCGATTCGCTCGTTCAGACGATCGAGGAGGGGTGCATTCGGAAGATTGTAGCCGAAGGCCTCCAGCCCGATTTCTGCGGCTCGGAAGGTGACGACGGGCGCTCGGAGGAGGCGATCCGTCCCGTCGATGATGCGCAGCGTCGCGAGCGGCGCTCCAAGCGCCGTGACATCCTCGCCGAGGCCAAGCGTTCCGAGGAAGCCGATCGCCTCGTCCATCAGGGCGGTCGTGCGTCGATCATGCGGGGCGGCGGGGGCCACGAGGGCGACGCTGCGTCCGTCACGGGAAAGGGCGAGTGCCGCCAGCGCCCCGGCAAGGCCGGCACCGACGATGGCGATGTCGTAATGATCCATGATTCGGTCCTCTTCCGCCGCCGTTTCCGCCGCTTGCCGTGCCGCCGCACGGTCGTCTCGCGCAGGGGTCCTGTGCTGGCGGTCCTCAAGGCTTTGCGGCCCGGCAGCGCCAGTGTCGACCCCACACACGCCCACATCTAGCGCCGGCGCCGTCGTTTTGGAATGGTTGCCATTGCCGCAGGGGGCGGATATGTCCACAGAGGATTACGATCGGTGCTCGGCAATCGCCTGTTTTTGCTGGCAGGGCGTGGCAAACGATGCATATTACCGACATGCTGGCGGCGACACGGTCGCGGCGGCAGCGACAAGGTCGCGGCGGAAGAGGCGGTGCGGCGTGACCTTTCCCATGTTCGGGTCGCCCACCGAGTTTACGCGTAGCGCCAGCACAGGATTCGTCTGCCGATGAAGTTCTTTAACTACAAGCCGGTTCCCTATGCCGAGATTCGGGCCTTTTCGGTCCATGTTCTCACGGCGTCCGGTTCGTTCCTGGCCTTCCTCGGCGTCGTCGCCGCGGCGGAGCATCGCTTCGTCGACATGTTCTGGTGGCTGGGGCTGGCGCTCGCCGTCGATGGCATCGACGGCCCGATCGCCCGCAAGGTCCGGGTCAAGGAGGTTCTGCCGAACTGGTCGGGCGACACGCTCGACAACGTCATCGACTACGTCACCTACGTTCTCTTGCCGGCCTTCGCGCTCTACCAGAGCGGCATGATCGGCGAACCCTGGTCGTTTGTCGCGGCGGGGGCGATCGTCATGTCCAGCGCCATCTACTATGCCGACATGGGCATGAAGACCGACGAGTACTTCTTCTCCGGCTTCCCGGTCGTCTGGAACATGGTCGTGTTCACGCTCTTCGTCGTGAAGGCGAGCGAGCTTGCCGCATCCATCGTTGTCTTCGTCTCGGTGTTCCTCACCTTCATGCCGATCAGCTTTCTCCATCCGGTGCGCGTGCGCCGGCTTCGGCCGCTCAACCTTGCGGTCTTCACCGCCTGGTCGGTGCTGAGTGCCTATGCGCTCCTGATGCATTTCGAGACGCCCGCCTGGGTGGTCTGGGGCGTTGTCGGCACCGGCGTCTATCTCTACGTCATCGGTTTCATCCTGCAGATCTTCCCCAAACTCGGACGCGAATAAGGAACAGGCCATGGCAAGAGCAATCATGATCCGCGAGCTTGGCGGTCCTGACGTCCTGAAGATCGAGGGCGTGACCGTTCCGCCGCCCTCGCGCGGCGAGGTGCAGATCCGGCAGGAGGCGATCGGCGTCAATTTCATCGACGTCTACTTCCGCACCGGTCTCTACAAGGCGGCGAGCCTGCCCTTCATTCCGGGCAAGGAAGGTGCGGGGATCGTGACGGCCGTGGGCGATGGCGTCTCGCTGTTTTCCCCGGGCGACAGGGTCGCCTATGCCGGCGCCGATGGAGCCTATTCGAGCGAGCGCAACATCGACGAGCAGTTGCTGATCAAGGTGCCGGACGATATTCCGCTGGAAACGGCCGCCGCGATGATGCTCAAGGGCATGACCGCGCAGTACCTCCTCAACCAGACGTTTCCGGTCGGTCCCGGAACGGTTCTCCTTTTCCATGCCGCCGCCGGCGGTGTCGGGCAGATTGCCGGGCAGTGGGCAAAGGCCCTGGGTGCGACGGTCATCGGCACGGCGGGCTCGCCCGAGAAGATCGCGATGGCGCTGGAGCACGGCTACGACCATGTGATCGACTACCGCACAGACGATTTCGTGGCGCGGGTCAAGGACATCACCCACGGCAAGGGTGTCGATGTGGTCTATGATTCCGTCGGCAAGGACACCTATCCCGCCTCGCTCGACTGCCTGAAACCGCGCGGTCTCTGGGTCAGTTTCGGAAATTCGTCGGGCGCCGTCGAAGCCTTCAATATCGGCGTCCTCTCCCAGAAGGGGTCGCTGTTTGCAACTCGGCCGACACTCTATTCATATACCTCGACGCGGCCCCAGCTGGAGGCCTGTGCGAACGCGCTGTTCGATGTCGTGCAGAGCGGCAAAGTGCGGATCAACATCAACCAGACCTATGCTCTTGACGATGCCGGCAAGGCGCATGCGGATCTGGAAGCCAGAAAGACGAGCGGAACAACTTTGCTGATTCCCTGAGACGCCGGAACGGCGCCTGGGTATCCGCGGCTTGAGAGGAGAGGAACGGCGTGGCAGTTGCAATGCCTGGAGCTGACAGCACCTTGCTGTCGGTCAACAAGCTGACGAAGACGTTCGGCACATTCGCCGCCTGCGACGGGATCGATCTCGATATCCGGCCTGGTGAGATCCATGCTCTCCTTGGCGAAAACGGTGCGGGCAAGTCGACGCTCGTCAAGATGCTGTTCGGGGTTCTCGGCCCCACAAGCGGGCAGATCGCGTGGCGGGGCCAGCCGGTGCGCATCTCGAGCCCAAGCGCCGCGCGCCGCCTCGGCATCGGTATGGTGTTCCAGCATTTCTCCCTGTTCGAGGCGCTGACGGTCGCCGAGAACATCGCCCTTTCGATGGATCCGGGCATCTCGCTGAGCAAAATTTCGGACGAGGCCGCCGCCCTTTCGGTCAGCTACGGCCTGCCGCTCGATCCGAAGGCGCATGTGGCCGATCTCTCGGTCGGAGAGCGCCAGCGGATCGAGATCGTCCGGGCGCTGCTGCAGAACCCGCAGCTGATCATTCTCGACGAGCCGACCTCCGTGCTGACGCCGCAGGAGGCCGACCGGCTGTTCGAAACGCTGGCAAAGCTCAAGGCCGAGGGGCGTTCCGTTCTCTATATCAGCCACCGGCTGGAGGAGGTGCAGCGCATTTGCGACCGCGCGACCGTTCTGCGCCATGGCAAGGTGACCGGCGCCTGCGATCCGCGGCAGGAGACGCCGGCCTCGCTCGCCCGCATGATGGTGGGCAGCGACGTGGCGCATGTCAGCGCGGCCGGGACATCGACCAAGGGCCGGGTGCAACTGGAAGCCCGGCATCTTAAAGCTGCGGCCCGCACACCCTTCGCCGTCTCACTCAAGGATATCTGTCTGAAAGTGCATGCCGGCGAGGTGCTGGCGATCGCGGGCGTTGCCGGGAACGGGCAGGGCGAGTTGTTCGATGCCTTGTCCGGCGAATACCCGACGGCTGACAACGACGCCGTCTTCATCCGCGAGAAACCGGTCGGACGGCAGGGCATCAATCAGCGGCGTGCGCTCGGCGCCGGCTTCGTGCCGGAGGAACGTCACGGACATGCGGCGGTCTCGGCCCTGCCGCTGTCGGACAATCTCGTGCTCGCCCGCTACTATTCGGACCGCAAGGCGTTCCTGGGCGGCGGTGCGCTTGGGCTGATCCGCAGCGGTGCTGTCAAGCGGGCCGCAAAGCGTATTTCCGAGGCGATGGACGTGCGCAAGAGCGGGGAGGATCCACCCGCTGGCTCGCTCTCCGGCGGCAACCTGCAGAAATTCATCGTCGGACGCGAACTCGACCGTCAGCCCTCGGTGCTCGTCGTCAACCAGCCGACCTGGGGCGTGGATGCCGGTGCCGCCAGCCGCATCCGCCAGGCGCTGGTCGATCTGGCGAAGGCAGGATCGGCCGTGCTGATCATCAGCCAGGATCTCGACGAGATCTTCGAGGTCGCCACCGAAATCGCCGTGATCAATGAAGGCAAGCTCTCCGATCTCTATCCGGCCGCGGCTCTCTCGCGCGAAAAGATCGGACTGCTGATGGGGGGCATGCATGGGACGACCGTGTCCGAGGCCGCCGCTGCCGCGACCGTGAAAGAGACACCCCATGCGCATTGAGCTTGAAAAACGACCGAAGGTCTCGCTTCTCTATGCCTTCCTCTCCCCGGTGATCGCACTGGGCCTGACGATCGTCGCCGGGGCGATCATGTTCGTGATTCTCGGCAAGGACCCCGGCCTCGCGCTGTACAGCTTCTTCATCGAGCCGCTGACCGAGGTCTGGTCGCTGCACGAACTTGCCATCAAGGCAGCACCGCTGATCCTCATCGCTATCGGCCTTTCGGTCTGCTACCGGTCCAACAACTGGAATATCGGCGCCGAGGGCCAGTTCATCATGGGAGCCGTGGCGGGCTCCATCATTCCCGTCGTGTTCCACGAATGGCATTCGGCTCTCGTCCTGCCGCTGATGCTCGTCATGGGCATGATCGGCGGTGGGCTCTATGCCGCGATCCCGGCCTTTCTCAAGGCACGCATGAACACGAACGAGATCCTGACGAGCCTGATGCTCGTCTATGTCGCACAATTGTTTCTCGATTGGCTCGTGCGGGGCCCGTGGCGCGACCCCGGCGGGTTCAATTTTCCCGTGACGCGCGAATTCGCGCCGGAAGCGATTCTGCCGGAGATGCTCGCCTCGGGCCGGGCGAATTACGGCTTCGCCTTCGCCATCGTCGCGGCGCTCGCCATCTGGTTCATGATGCGCTTCACGCTCAAGGGCTTCGAAATCACGGTGCTCGGCCAGTCGGAGCGGGCAGGGCGCTTCGCCGGCTTCTCTTCGCGCCGGATGATCTGGTTTTCGATGCTGCTTTCGGGCGCCTTTGCCGGGCTCGCCGGCATTTCCGAAGTCTCCGGCGCCATCGGCAAGCTGCAGCCGGTGATCTCGCCCGGCTATGGGTTCACCGCCATCATCGTCGCCTTTCTCGGCCGGTTGAACCCGCTGGCGATCATCGTTGCCGGGCTCGTTCTCGGCCTCACCTATCTTGGCGGCGAGGCGGCGCAGATCTCGCTCAGCCTGTCCGACAAGGTCGTGCGGGTGTTCCAGGGTCTGTTGCTGTTCTTCGTGCTCTCCTGCGACACGCTGATTCAGTATCGCGTGAGGATCGTCTGGCGGCAGATAACAGGTGGATCGTCGGCCGAGGGAGCGCACTGATATGGGTATCATCGAAGCCATCCTTCTCACGGTGATCACGGCGGCGACGCCGCTCGTCATCGCCGCCGCGGGCGAACTGGTGACGGAGCGTTCGGGCGTGCTCAATCTCGGCGTCGAGGGCATGATGATCATGGGCGCGGTCTGTGCCTTTGCCGCGACGCAGGCGACCGGCTCGCCTTACATCGGCATCCTCGCCGGCATCGTGTCCGGCGCTCTCTTCTCCCTGCTTTTCGGCTTCCTGACGCTGACGCTGGTCGCAAACCAGGTCGCGACGGGTCTGGCGCTGACCATTCTCGGTCTCGGCCTTTCCGGACAGATCGGCGAGCCCTATGCGGGCCAGTCGGGCATCAAGCTGCCGCAGATCGTGTTTCCGCTCCTCAGCGACATCCCGTTCCTCGGCCGGGTGCTGTTTCGCCAAGACCTGATCTTCTATCTGTCGATCGCACTCATCGCCGGCATTCACTGGTTTCTGTTTCGCAGTCGCGCCGGGCTGAAGCTCAGGTCGGTCGGCGACAGCCATGCCTCGGCGCACGCGCTCGGCATCAACGTCATCCGGACGCGCTATCTCGCGGTCATGTTCGGCGGCGCCTGTGCCGGGCTTGCCGGCGCGCAACTGTCGCTCGTCTACACGCCGCAATGGGTGGAGAACATGTCGGCCGGGCGCGGCTGGATCGCTCTCGCGCTAGTGGTGTTTGCCTCCTGGCGGCCGTGGCGGGTGGTCGCCGGCGGCTATTTGTTCGGCGCGGTCTCGATCAGCCAGCTTTATGCACAGGGCAATGGCATCAATGTGCCTTCGCAGCTGCTGTCGGCGCTTCCGTACCTTGCAACGATCCTCGTCCTCGTGCTCATCTCTCAGAACCGCCGGATGACGATGATCAATACGCCGGCTTCACTCGGTAAGCCCTTCGTGCCGGATCGTTGATCCGATCGGCCGCGGATGCCTGTTCGACAACATGAGAGGTCAAAAATGAAGAAACTTATCCTCGCTCTCGTCGCCACGACGGCGGCCATCGGCTTTGCCGTGTCGGCAAGCGCCCAGGAAAAAGCCAAGATCTGCTTCGTCTATGTCGGTTCCAAATCCGACGGCGGCTGGACGCAGGCGCACGACATCGGTCGTCAGGAGCTGGAAAAGGCGCTCGGCGACAAGATCGAAACACAGTTTCTCGAAAATGTCCCGGAAGGTCCGGATGCGGAACGCGCCATCGAGCGCCTGTCGCGCTCCGGCTGCGGCCTGATCTTCACGACGTCGTTCGGCTTCATGGATGCGACGGTCAAGGTCGCCGCCAAGTTCCCGAAGGTCATGTACGAGCATGCGACCGGCTACAAGACCGCCCCGAACGTCGCTACCTATAACAGCCGCTTCTACGAAGGCCGTTATATCCAGGGCCAGATCGCCGCAAAGATTTCCGAGAAGGGTGTCGCAGGCTACATCGCGTCGTTCCCGATCCCGGAAGTGGTCATGGGCATCGATGCGTTCGTCATCGGCGCGCGCTCTGTCAATCCCGACTTCAAGATCAAGGTCGTGTGGGCGAACACCTGGTTCGACCCGGGCAAGGAGGCCGATGCGGCCAAGGCGCTGATCGACCAGGGCGTCGATGTGCTGACGCAGCACACCGACACGACGGCGCCGATGCAGGTTGCAGCCGAACGCGGCATCAAGGCGTTCGGCCAGGCCTCCGACATGATCGCAGCCGGCCCGAAGACCCAGCTGACCGCAATCAAGGACACGTGGGGCGCCTATTACATCAAGCGCACGCAGGCCTTCCTCGACGGTAAGTGGGCGACCACATCAAGCTGGGACGGCCTGAAGGATGGCATCCTGACAATGGCGCCCTATACCAACATGCCGGACGACGTGAAGGCGATGGCGGAAGCGACGCAGAAGAAAATCGAGTCGGGCGAACTCAAGCCCTTCAGCGGTCCCCTGAAGAAGCAGGACGGCAGCGTGTGGCTGAAAGACGGCGAAACCGCCGACGACGGAACGCTGCTTGGCCTCAACTTCTACGTCGAAGGCGTTGACGACAAGCTGCCGCAATAAGGGGCAACAGCGGATCGCCTGTCGCGATCTCTCCTCCTCACCGCACATCCGCAGGGCCGCTTCACGCGGCCCTGCTTTTTAAGCTCTCTGTTGACAAGCACAGCGTTTTACCGACACTGCTTTTGAATTCCATTTCATTTGCAAATGAAATGAAAATTCCACCTCTCTCTCCAAGACACTCATATTGTCATATGATATGATTTTTCCGTCGCCCGGGAGGAATGTGGCGACAGAACGCGTACCGAGTCGGACGAGGGGGAAGCATGAGACGGGGTCCGCTGGAGACACTGATAACCGGCGTCGATACACGCACGAGCCACTCGCAGGTCGTCGACGTCCTCGGCCGCGCGATCATCTCGGGAGAATTCCCCGTCGGCACCATTCTGCCGGGCGACCAGGAACTGGCGTTGCGCTTCAAGGTATCGCGCACCGTTCTCCGCGAGGCCATGAAGACCTTGGCCGCCAAGGGGCTGATCGTCCCACGCGCGCGAATCGGCACGCGAGTCACGGCGCGCAATCAGTGGAATCTCTTCGACAGCGACATTCTGACCTGGCATTTTCACAACGGCATCGACGAGGACTTCCTGACGCATATCAGCGAAGTCCGCATGGCGTTCGAGCCGCACGCCGCAGCCCTTGCCGCTATCCATGCGACCGAGGCCGAGATCAGCCACATGATGCGGCTGGCCGTCGCCATGGGCGATCCCGCGCATACGCCCGAATCGCTGGCCGTCGCCGATCTTCGTTTCCACCTTGCGGTGGCCGAGGCTTCCGCCAATCCCTTCATGCGTAGCGTCGGCAGCCTGATCGAGGCGGCACTGGTCGGCATCTTCAAGCTCAGCTCGCCGGCCGCGGATCGCGAGGGCATCGAGGACGTCTCGCGCAACCATATTCGCATCGTCGAGCAGATCAGCCGGCGCGACGAGGCCGGGGCGCGGGCAGCGATGGAAGTGGTCATCCGGGTGGGGCGCGCGCGGGTTCGCGTTGCGATGGACGACGCGCCGGAAACGGCCACGGGCTGACAATCCCGAGCCTGTTCCTGCAGGAATGGTAAAACTTGGCCGATCCCGCCTTGCTGCATTGCGCTGTTCCGCCTATTTCATGAAAACGATGAGAACGTGCGCCCTCAAACCTGCCGGGCGTCGAGCATCGGTTTTCGAGGATCCATGTCCGAACTGCTCGTTATCTTCGTCCTTCTTCTGATCAATGCCTTCTTTGCCATGTCGGAAATGGCTCTCGTTTCCGTCAGCCGCCCGCTCCTGAGGCAAATGGCCCGACAGGGAAACGTCCGGGCGGAGATGGCGCTGAACCTGGCGGAAGATCCGGGCAAATTCCTCTCGACCGTCCAGGTCGGCATCACGCTCGTCGGCACGCTGGCCGGCGCCTATGGCGGCGCGACGATCGCCGATAAGCTTGCGCCGGTCCTCAACGATATCCGCTGGATCAACCCCTATGGAAGCACGGTCTCGGTCGCCGTGGTGGTCACGCTCATCACCTATCTCTCCGTCGTCATTGGCGAGCTCATTCCGAAACAGCTGGCGCTGCGCAACTCCGAAGGCATCGCCATGTTCGTGGCGCGGCCGATGTCCGTGCTGTCCAAAGTCGTCTCGCCTGTCGTCTACCTGTTCGAAGGTTCGGCAAAAACGTTCATGCGCGTCTTCGGCATCAGCAGCAACAAGGATGCGGTGACCGAAGAAGAGGTTCAGGCCATCATGGCCGAGGGTGTCGAAAGCGGCGCCATCGAGAAATCCGAGCATGAAATGCTCCGCCGGATCATCCGGCTCGGAGACCGCAACGTCAAATCGATCATGACGCATCGCACGGAGGTCAGCTTCATCGAGGCGAACGACACGCTGGAGGCCGTGCGCGCCAAGATCGAACAGACCGCGCATTCCCGCTACCCGGTCATGGACACCGCGACGGGAGAGATCCTCGGTGCCGTGCTCGTGAAGGAAGTCCTCAATGTCGGGGCGCGCGGCGCCTTCGATATAAGGGCGTTCGTCAAGGAACTGCATGCCCTCCCGGAAACGGCCTCGTGCCTGAAGGCGCTGGAGGCGTTCAAGTCGTCGCGGATCAACATGGCGATGATCGTCGACGAATATGGCAGCATCGAAGGCATCATCACGATTGCCGATATTCTCGAAGCGATCGTCGGCGTGCTCCCGTCGAACTACGACGATATCGAACATGCCTTGATCCGCCAGCGCGAGGACGGATCCTATCTCGTGGACGGCCGGACGCCGATCGATGAAATCCACCTGACCATCGGCATCGACGAAATCGATTCGGACGGCAGCTACGAAACCATTGCGGGCTTCCTCGTGCAGGAACTGCGCAAATCACCCGAAGAGGGCGACATCGCGGAGGCGTTCGGTTACCGGTTCGAGGTGGTCGATATGGACAGCCGGCGGATCGACAAGATCCTCGTGTCGAAGCTGGATGTCGCCCCGCCCGAGCGATAGGACCGCGTATTCCGGCAAATGCAGGACAAACAAAAAGGCCGGGGGATGCCCGACCTTTCGTTCTCAGAGATCTTGTAACCTGCTAGTTCATCCGTAGTCAGATCACCTGATCCTGAGTATCTGCTGTAGTGGTGAATAAAGCTTTAATGTGTAAGCCTTGTGTCACGCTGGAGCGTTTTATTTTTCCTGAACCGAGATGCCGTTTTCGCCGATCTTGAGTTCGACGCCCTCCGGTTCCTTCTCCCGGTCGTAGATGTAGACGCCCATGACGATGACAAGGACGACCAGAGCGCCCAGCAGGGCGTAAAGTCCGTTTCGGTTCATGCTGATATCCCCTTTGGTACTGATACTTACCGACGACGGAGATAGGGCGGGCGCCGGATTTGAAAAGATCCTCGCCGTCCTGCGCGGCTTGGCTGCAGGCTTTCGGCTAGCGGAGCAGGAGGATCGTGCAGAGCGATCCCGCCTCGGCTTCCGGGGCTGCCGGCGCCCTGACGATCAGGGCATCGGACTGCGCGAAAGTCTGCATCATCGAGGAGTCCTGTCGCTCGAAGGCCGTTGCCGACAGGCGCCCGTCGGGCAGGCGGTCGAGTTTCGCGCGGATGTAGTCCTGACGCTTGTCGTTGGCTGGAAGCGCTCCGGCCGTGATCGCGGATGCGAGGCGATCGCGTCTCTGCAGATGACCGAGGGCGAGGACCAGCGGCTCCAGGAAGAGCAATCCGCAGACGAGGCTCGAGACCGGGTTCCCGGGCAGGCCAAGCACCTGCATGTCGCCGAGGCGGCCGACCATCAGCGGCTTGCCGGGACGCATGGCGATGCGCCAGAAATCGAGCTCCATGCCCGCGCCGACCAGTGTCGATTGCACCAGATCATGATCGCCGACGGAGGCGCCGCCGAGCGTGACGAGGATGTCGGCACCCGCCGTCTGCGCAGCCGTCAGGCGTTCCTCGATGCTCGACCGCCTGTCCGGCACGATGCCGAGATCGATGATCTCTGCGCCGTTTTCCCGCGCGATGGCGGCAATGCCGAGCGTGTTGGAGGCAATGATCTGATCGGGACCGATGGTGCTGCTTCCGGGTGGCAGCAGTTCGTCTCCGGTCGCCAGAATGGCGACGCGCACGCGCCGGTAGACCTCGATACGGTCATGGTTCATGCCAGCCGCCAAGGTCAGACGACCGGCGTCCAGCCTTTCGCCCGCATGCAGCACGACGTCGCCCTGCCTGAAATCCTGGCCTTTCGGGCGGATATGGCGACCTTTGACGGGGACGAAGCCGGTCCGGATGCGGTTGCCGTCCAGCCGTTCCGCATCCTCCTGGATCAGCACGGTATCCGCGCCGTCCGGCACCGGTGCGCCGGTGAAGATGCGCACGGCTTGGCCCGAGAGAACCGTGCCCGTAAAGCGGTTGCCCGCAGCGGACTCGCCGATGACGGTCACGATAGAGCCGACCTTTGCGATATCGTCGCTGCGCAGCGCGTAGCCATCCATGGCGGAGGAATCGAACGGAGGATGGGTGATGCGGGCGGCGACGTCGCGCGCGAGCACACGGCCCTGCGCGTCACCCATCGCAACGGTTTCGGTCTCCGTCACCGGGCGGGCCGCCGAGAGGAGACGTTCCAGCGCGGTCTCGACCGGAAGCAGGCTCATGCGGTCTCCGCCTTATCGCGTTCGCGCGCATAGTCGCCGGAGCGCCCACCGGACTTCTTCAATAGACGGATGCCGCCAATTTCCATGTCGCGGTCGACGGCCTTCGCCATATCGTAGATCGTCAGGCAGGCGATACTTGCCGCCGTCAACGCTTCCATCTCGACGCCTGTGCGCCCGGTGAGCTTGGCCAGCGTCTCGATGCGCAGGCCGGGCAGGGCCTCGTCGGGCCGGATGTCGACGGAAACCTTGCTGAGCATCAGCGGATGGCAAAGCGGAATGAGATTAGCCGTCTGCTTCGCCGCCATGATGCCGGCGAGGCGGGCGGTCCCGATGACGTCGCCCTTCTTGGCGTCGCCCGCCAGAATGATGCGCAGCGTTTCCGGCTGCATGCGGACATAGCCCTCGGCAACGGCGATACGGACGGTCTCGCTCTTGTCGCCGACGTCCACCATGCTGGCTTCGCCGGTTTCGCCGAGATGGGTGAGCGGCGTTTCAGACATCACTCGGCCGCCTGCCGTGCGGCCTCGGAGAGCAGGAGGCGGGTGGCGGCGGTCACGTCATCCTGCCGCATCAGGCTCTCGCCGACCAGAAACGTGCCGATGCCGGCAACCTTCAGGCGCGCGCAATCGGCCGGCGTGAAGATGCCACTTTCGCCGACGAGATGCCGGTCGCGCGGCACCATCGGCGCGAGCCGTTCGGACACGGCGAGGTCCACCTCGAACGTCTTTAGATTGCGATTGTTGATGCCGATGAGAGGCGAGGAAAGCCGCAGGGCCCGCTCCGTCTCCGGCTCGTCATGGACCTCGATCAGCACGTCCATGCCGAGCTCGAATGCGCAGTCTTCCAGCCGGCGCGCATCGTCGTCCGTGAGCGACGCCATGATCAGGAGAATGCAGTCGGCGCCCCAGGAGCGCGCTTCATGAACCTGATAGGTCTCGAACATGAAATCCTTGCGCAGTGCCGGCAGATTGCAGGCCGCGCGAGCGGCAGTCAGAAATTCCGGCGCGCCCTGAAAGCTCGGTCCATCCGTCAGAACCGACAGGCAGGCCGCGCCGCCCGCCTCATATGCTGTCGCAAGCGCCGGCGGATCGAAGTCCGGGCGGATGAGGCCCTTGCTGGGGCTTGCCTTCTTGATCTCGGCGATGAGCCCGAAACGGCCGTCCGACCGCTTTGCCTCCAGCGCTCTCAGGAAGCCGCGCGGGGCATCCTGGCCGAGGCTCATGGACTTGAGGTCCTCAAGCGAGACACGCGCTTTCGCGGCGGCGATTTCCTCGCGCTTGTAGAGTTCGATGCGGTGCAGGATGTCGCTCATGTCAGGCCTCCGCAGCATTGGATACGCGCACCAGCGCTTCGAGCGCAGCATGGGCCGCACCTGTTTCGAGCGCTTCGCGCGCCATCGACATTCCCTCGGTCAAGGCGCCGGCCCGACCGGAGATGACCAGGGCGGCGGCGGCATTGGCGAGCGAGATATCGCGATAGGGCGTGACGTCGCCGGTGAGGACCCCGGCCAGCGCCTTCGCATTGTGCGCGCCGTCGCCGCCCTTGAGGACGGAGAGGTCGACTGTCGGGAGGCCGAAATCGGCGGGAGTGAGGTCGAAGGTGCGGATCTTCCCGTTCTCGATCGCGGCAACATGTGTCGTGCCGGTCGTGGTGATTTCATCGAGGCCCTCGCCGTGGACGACCCAGACGCTGACGGAGCCGAGATCGCGCAGCACTTCGGCCACAGGCACCACCCAGTGGGGCGAGAACACGCCGACAAGCTGGCGGCCGACGCCGGCCGGATTGGACAGCGGGCCGAGCAGGTTGAAGATCGTGCGGGTGCCGAGTTCGACCCGGGTGGGCCCGACATGGCGCATGGCCGAATGGTGCTGCTGGGCGAACATGAAGCCGACACCGGCATCGCGGATGCAGCGGGCGATGGCGTCCGGACCGATATCGAGCTTGACACCGAGGCAGGAGAGCGCATCCGCCGTTCCCGACTTCGAGCTCAGCGCGCGGTTGCCATGCTTGGCGACGGGAACGCCTGCACCTGCGACGATCAGCGAGGCGAGCGTCGAGATGTTGTAGGTTCCCGCGCCATCTCCACCCGTGCCGACGATATCGATCGCATCGGCCGGGGCGTCCACCGTCAGCATGCGGGCGCGCATGGCGCCGACCGCACCGACGATCTCATCGACCGTCTCGCCGCGCACCCGAAGCGCCATCAGAAATCCGCCGATCTGCGAGGGCGTCGCCGCGCCGGACATGATGATCTCGAAGGCGGCCCGTGCGTCGTCCCGGTCAAGCGATTGACCGAGCGCCGCTTTGGCGATGAAGGGTTTGAGGTCCGCCATACGCTCCGTCCGCCTATCGTTGCGCCAGCGCCGCTTCGGCCAGCTGCTGGTTGATCGAAACGCCGTAACGGGTCTGAAGCTCGCTCACCATCTGGTCGAGAATATCGTCCCCGCTTGCCTGGGCGATCGCATCGACCTGACGGTTGTCCTGATCGAGAGCATCGCCAGCGGCGTTGTCGACGGCCGTGACCTTCAGCAGGATCTGGCCTTCGCCATCCGTGCCGGCTGCGTTCGCCACAAGGCCGTTCGGGCCGCTGAACGCTGCGGTGACGGCGGCAGGCGACAGGGCGGCGTCCTGAGCGGTGCGCCGCAGGCCCGTCTTCGTCTCCACGGCGATACCGAGTTCGGTCGCGATGGTCTGCAGGGTCTCGCCCTTTTCGACGCGCGCCTTCAGTTCGGCGGCGCGCTTTGCCAGTTCGGCCCGCTGCTGCTCGGCCGTCCAGTCGGCAACGACCTTCTCGCGCGATTCGTCCAGCGTCCGGTCGCGAGCGGGCATCACATCCTCGACCTCGAACCAGACATAGCCGTCTCGGCCGAGGTTGATCGGCAGGGTGTCGCTGCCGGGATCGGTCTTGAAGACCTCGGTCAACAGTTCCTGCGGCTGCGGCAGATCGGCGATCTTGTCGCCCTGCGCGTCGTTGCCGCGGGCGTCGACTGCGGGAATGGTGACGGCCTTGAGATTGCTTTCGGTCGCTGCATCCTGAAGCGTCGCGCCGGAGATGCGCGCATCCTCGAACTTGTCGTGGATCGCGGTGATCTCGTTGCTCGCATTGGCAAGGGCGACCTCCTGGCGGAGCTCTTCCTTGACCTCGTCAAACGGCCGGGTGACGGCGGGGCGGATATTGGTCACCCGCAGAACGACCGGGCCGAAAGTGCCATCGACCACCGGCGTGGTCCCGCCATCCGCGGCCACGGCAAAGGCGGCGTCGCCGAGCTTTGCGTCCGGCACGCGCTCGCGCGTGAAATCACCCAAGAGAACATCGCTCGAGGTCTTGCCCTGCTCGGCCACGAGCGCATCGAACGTCGTGCCGGCAGCAAGCTTCGCGGCGGCGGCATCGGCATCGGCGCGGGTCGTGAAGGTCAACTGCTCGACCGTGCGCGTTTCCGGCGTGCTGAAGCTCGCCTTGCGCTTCTCGTAGTCGGCGCGCAGCTCGTCGTCGGTGACGCCTGCCGGATTGGCGATGTCGGTCGGCTCGAGCTTCACATAGGAGATCTTGCGGAATTCGGGGGCGCGGTATTCGGCCTTGTGCTCCTCGAACCAGGGCGCCAGGACATCGTCGGCAGGCGCTTTGATCGGATCGACATTGGCATTGGAAAGCAGCAGGTAATCGACCGAGCGCGTCTCGTTCTGGTATGTCTTCAGCGCGTCGGTGAGAACGGCGGGCGCCTTGAAGCCATCCGACAGCGCCTCGACGATCTGCGAGCGCACCGCTACCTGGCTGCGGTTCGTGATGTAATCGACTTCGCGCAGGCCGGCATTGCGCAGCACGCTGGAGAAGATGGTGCGATCGAACTGTCCGTTGACCGCGCGGAAGGCGGGGTCCTGGCTGATCAGCGTCGCCAGCCGATCCTGCGACAGGCCGAGGTTCATATCGCTCGACAGCTGGTCGAGCGTCGCGCCGGCCACGAGCTGCGAATAGACCTGCGCCTCGACGCCGAAGGCGCGGGCCTGGTCGCGCGACAGGCGGGTGCCGAACTGGCGCGAGAGCTGGGCCAGTTGCCGCTCATAGGCAAGCCGGAAGTCCGCTGGGGAAACCTTGACGTCGCCAACCGTCACGACCGCCGTGGCGGAACTCGGCGCGATCGAGGACGAGACGCCCCAGACGGCGAACGAGGCGACGAGAACGATCAACAGGCCCTTGACGACCCATGTCTGGGCGCCTCTCCTCAGCATTTCCAACATTAGACTGCGCACCTCAACCGAAAAAACCACGCGTTCGCCCCGTGGCAAACCGTGTCGTTCCTTACTGCATAAATTTCGAAATCGGAATCAATTTCAGGAGAAATTGCAAAGGCCGTCGAACGACGCCTCCGGTCAGTCCGGCGCGCGTGCCCCGGTTGCAACCAGTCCATTGCGGATGAAGGCCTCATAGCAGGGCGTCAGCGTCATTCGGGTGTGCGTGGGAAGAAGGGCCGGCGCGTAGAGTTCGAGCAGCCTCGTCTGCGTTGGCGTTGCCGGGCAGGTCGGCATCAGAGCGAGATCGACCGTGCGGATCGCCTCGTCCTCCGCCGCGCCCGGGGGCGGGACGGCCCGTGTCGGATCGGCACCGACCGCGATGGAGCGCGGTGCCTGCCGGCCCATCAGCCACGGGAACGGATTGACGAAGTCGATGGACATGACCGTTTCGAATCGGATGCCCTTTCGGGCTTCCAGGGTGAGGACGGCCGAGATGGCGCGATCGGCATTTTCGAGCCAGGCCCACTGGAAGTCGAAATCGCTGAACAGCAGGACGGAAAACGGCTCTCCGGCGGCGGCAAGCTGATCGAAGGCCTTCCGGTTTTCAACGAACATCGTCTCCATCAGCCGGGCCCGCGCCGCAAACTCCGGTCGGATCTTAAAAGCGCCGAGTGTCCGCAGGTTCTGGTGGTCGAGCCGCACCGTGCCCAGCATGCCGACCGCGGCGCGGCTGGCCTTCTGTACGACGAGAAGGGCCGGAGGAAGGACCACCGCGAGCGCCAGCACGGCGACGACGCCGGAGCGAGCCGTCGGCCCATGGCGGCGGAATTGATCGACGGCGACGGCGAGAAGAAGCGGAAAGAGGAAGATCAGCGGCTGGCTGCCGGTGTTCTGGCTTTCGAAGAACAGGCCCGCAAGGAGGAATGCGGAAATCCAGACGAACGGCAGATCAAAAAGTGCGGAGATCGACTCGACGGAGGGATGCGAGGATGCACGGCGCAGCGTCTGGCTGACAAGGGAAAGATTGGTGATGAGAAGCGCCAGGCACAGCCCGGCCGTGGCGAGCGAGACGCCGATATTCATCGAGCCGGCCCGGAGCAGGCGCGGCAGAAGCGTTTCATCGTTGAGGTCGAGGAGGGCGAGGATATCGGCGAGATAGGCGGAGACGATACCGGTCGAGAGTTCGAGCACGACGAGCACCCCGGCGAAGATGCCCGCCGCGATCGCCGCAAGCCTCAGGCTGAGCCGCCCGGCCAGAAGCGCCATCGTGCACAGGATCGCGCCCGCGACGATGCCTGTGATCTTGGTGAAGAACAGTGCGAGCATGGAGACCGCCACGATGCCGCAGAGCTTTCGGCCGTCCTTGACGAAGACCAGGGCTGCCGACAGCACATAGAGGATCTGGCAAACCTGCCGATTATAGATGCCGAAGCCCTCGGCACCGGGATAGGGGTAGAAGCTGCCGATGTTGAAGGGCAGGAGGGAATAGAGGAGAAACGGGGCGACGAGGGCAAAGGCGAGCGCGGTCGAGCGACGCTGCACGTCCGTCAGGATCACGGCCATCACCGGCGCGGTAACCGCGAGGAGCGACCAGGCGGACACGAGCAAGGGGTGCCCCTCGGGGAAGAGCCGGTTCAGCCCCGCGAAGAGGTAATAGCCAAGGGCACCGACCGGCGCGAAGAAATCGACGGAGGGGATCTGGCCGCTGGCGATCCGGTTGGTCACGTCGAGATAGATGTAGAGATCCCACATCATCGGACCGATGAGCTGGGGGATGGTGGTGAGGAGCGCAAGCGGCAGCACGAGGAGGGCCGCGGCAAGCACCAGAACCGGCGCCGATCGCTTCAGCCGAAACCAATGGCGCTCCGGCGCTGCGCGCATGTCCTTCGCGACGGATGCCATGGATCGCCTCAACGCGGCTCAGTTGTCGAACTGTCCTGCTTATCGCATCGCGATCTTTTCATCGCGTTAACGGGCAATCGTTGGGACGATCCGACGAAGCCTTCAACAGGGGCGGCAGAGATCGACGCGCGCAAATCCGCTTCGCAAAACCGGCCCTTTTGTTCTATGAGGCAGACGATAGGCCCGGCGCCCCGGCCGGACGAGAGTGGAGACACCGATGAGCAACACCCGCACCGCCGAAGCCCGCTCCTGTTTGGCCGTCGTTCTCGCTGCCGGCGAGAGCACACGGATGAAGTCCTCCATCTCCAAGGTGCTTCATCCCGTCGCCGGCCGTGCGATGATCGCGCATGTGATGGAGGCGCTCGCCGATGCCGGGATCGAGGCCGCCGCCCTGGTCGTGGGGCGCGATGCCGATGCGGTCGCCGCCGCCGCACAACGGGCGGATCTGCCCGTCAGCACCCATCTGCAGACGCAGCGCCTCGGGACGGGGCATGCCGTGCTCGCGGCGCGCGCGGCGATCGCCAAGGGCTATGACGACGTCCTCGTCGTCTTCGGCGATACGCCGCTGATCACGGCCGGCCCTCTCAAGGCGGCGCGCGAGCGGCTGGCGGCCGGCGAAGATGTGGTCGTCATCGGCTTTCACACCGACCGACCGACCGGCTATGGGCGGCTGATCATCGAGAACGACACCTTGCTGGCGATCCGCGAGGAGAAGGACGCCTCCGAGACCGAGCGGGCCATCACCTACTGCAATGGCGGGCTGATGGCGATGAACGGCCGGCGGGCGCTCGACTTTCTCGACGCGATCGGCAACGCCAATGCCAAGGGCGAATACTACCTGACGGACGCGGTGGAAGTGGCACGTGCGGCCGGCGCCCGGACGATCGCGATCGAAGCGCCCGAGACCGAACTGATGGGGTGCAACACCCGCGCGGAACTGGCCGTTATCGAAGCGGCCTGGCAGGCGCGCCGGCGTCATGCGCTGATGATCTCCGGCGTCTCGATGATCGCGCCCGAAACCGTCTTTCTGTCCCATGATACGCAGCTCGCGCAGGATGTGCTCGTCGAGCCCAACGTCGTCTTCGGACCGGGCGTGACCGTGGAACGCGACGCCGTCATTCATGCCTTCTCGCATCTCGAAGGCGCGCATGTCTCTGCGGGCGCGACCGTCGGTCCCTATGCACGGCTTCGGCCGGGCGCGCATCTCGGGGAACACGCCAAGGTCGGCAATTTCTGCGAGATCAAGAAGGCGGAGATCGGCGCGGGCGCCAAGGTGAATCATCTGACCTATATCGGCGATGCCTTCGTCGGCGCCGACACCAATATCGGCGCCGGTACCGTCACCTGCAATTATGATGGCGTGAACAAGCACGTCACCCGCATCGGCGCCAAGGCCTTCATCGGTTCGAATTCCTCGCTGGTGGCGCCCGTCACGATCGGCGATGGCGCTCTGGTTGCCTCCGGCAGTGTCATCACCGACGACGTGCCGGACGACGCTGCGGCCTTCGGTCGGGCACGGCAGACGATCAAGCCGGGCCGCGCGAAGCTGCTGCGGGAGCGGTATCTGGCAGAAAAGGCCGCGAAAAGCCCCAAGGGCTGAAACACGTGGCAGATTGGAGGCGGCGTTACCGGCTGATACCGAAAGTGACGGTGGGCCGGTTGCTCCGCGCGAGAAAAACGGTAGTCACCTTGGTCCTTGAGGTCTGCGGCTAACAATATCGGAGAAGTTCATGTGCGGCATCGTCGGCATCGTCGGAGCACGGCCCGTATCGGAGAGGCTGGTCGGTGCCCTCAAGCGGCTCGAATATCGCGGCTATGATTCGGCCGGCGTCGCCACGATCCATGACGGCCAGCTCGAGCGGCGGCGGGCCGAGGGCAAGCTGTTCAACCTGGAAACGAAGCTGGCCGGCGATCCGCTTCCCGGCATGATCGGCATTGCGCACACCCGCTGGGCGACACATGGCGCGCCGACGGAGAACAACGCCCATCCGCATTTCACCGATGGCGTCGCCGTCGTGCACAACGGCATCATCGAGAACTTTTCCGAGATCAAGGACGCGCTGATCGCTGATGGCGCGACCTTCTCCACGCAGACGGACACCGAAGTCGTCGCGCAGCTGCTCGCCAAGCTTCGACGGGACGGGCTGGACGCGAAGCAGGCCATGCAGGCAATGCTGCGCTCCATCACCGGCGCCTACGCGCTGGCGGTCCTGTTCGCCGATACGCCGGCCACGATTCTCGCGGCCCGTTCCGGCCCGCCGCTGGCGGTCGGTTATGGCCGGGACGAGATGTTTCTCGGCTCGGACGCGATCGCGCTCGCGCCGTTCACCAACGAGATCACCTATCTCAACGACGGCGACTGGGCGGTGCTGACCGCCGATGGCGTCGAAATCCTCGACCATGACGGCAACCGCGTGACGCGGCCGCGCCAGGTGTCGATCGCCGCTGCCTATATGGTGGACAAGGGCAATCACCGGCACTTCATGGAAAAGGAGATCTACGAGCAGCCGGAGGTCATTTCGCACGCGCTCGGGCACTATGTCGATTTCACCGAAAACCGGGTGAGCGCCGCTGCCTCGGCGATCGATTTCGCGCGCATCCCGAGCCTTGCCATCTCGGCCTGCGGCACGGCCTATCTCGCCGGGCTCATCGGCAAATACTGGTTCGAACGCTATGCGCGACTGCCGGTCGAAATCGATGTCGCCTCCGAGTTCCGCTATCGCGACATTCCCCTGTCGCCCGATGCGGCGGCCTTGTTCATCTCGCAGTCCGGGGAAACCGCGGACACGCTCGCCTCTCTGCGCTACTGCAAGGATCTGGGCCTGACGATCGGCGCGGTGGTCAACGCCCGCGAATCGACCATCGCACGCTCGTCGGACGCTGTCTTTCCGATCCTCGCCGGGCCGGAGATCGGGGTCGCCTCCACCAAGGCCTTCACCTGCCAGCTGGCGGTGCTCGCCGCGCTCGCCATCGGGGCGGGACGCGCCCGGGGTGTGATTTCCGTCGAGCAGGAACGCGTTCTGGTGCGGCACCTCGCCGAAATGCCGCGGATCATGGCGAAGGTGCTCAACGCCATCCAGCCGAAGATGGAGAGTCTGGCGCGGGACCTCTCCAAATGCCGGGATGTGCTGTATCTCGGCCGCGGCACCAGCTTTCCCCTCGCCATGGAAGGCGCGCTGAAACTCAAGGAAATCTCCTATATCCATGCGGAAGGCTATGCCGCCGGCGAACTGAAGCATGGGCCGATCGCGCTGATCGACGAAAACATGCCGGTGATCGTCATCGCGCCGCATGACAGGTTCTTCGAGAAAACCATCTCGAACATGCAGGAGGTCGCCGCCCGCGGCGGGCGGATCATCTTCATCACGGACGAGCAGGGGGCGAGCGCCTCCAAGCTCGAAACCATGAGCACGATTGTCCTGCCGAACGTCGACGAGCTGATCGCGCCGATGATCTTCTCGCTGCCGATCCAGCTTCTGGCCTACCACACCGCCGTGTTCATGGGCACGGATGTCGATCAGCCGCGCAATCTCGCAAAGTCCGTGACGGTCGAATAGCCGAGGCTGAGCGCAGTTGCAGCATGAACTGCTGCAACTGCGGCTTTTGCCATTGTCCGCCCGGCCGCAACGCCATATCATCTCTGACGGCTGCACATCAGCGCCGATGGAATCAGCATGACGGAAGCTCCGACGCGTATTTCCTTTGCCACCCGGCTGCGAAACAACTTTCTCGCCGGGCTGGTCATCTGCGCGCCGATCGCGATCACCCTGTGGCTGACCTGGAGCTTCGTGCGCTGGGCCGACAGCTGGGTGAAGCCCTATATTCCCGCGCGCTACAATCCGGACAGTTATCTGAATTTCGCGGTGCCCGGTTTCGGCCTGCTGATTGCCCTGATCATGATCACGATCATCGGATTTCTCGGCAAGAATCTCATCGGCCGATCGATCGTCAATGTCGGCGAGCAGGTGCTGAACCGCACGCCGCTGGTGCGCGGGCTTTATAAAAGCCTGAAGCAGATTTTCGAGACGGTGCTGAAAGAGCAGGGCACGCCCTTCAACAAGGCGGCCCTGATCGAGTATCCGAGCGCCGGGCTCTGGTCGCTGGTCTTCATCTCCACCGATGCGAAAGGCGAGATCGCCTCGAAATTCGATGCGATGGGACGCGACATGGTGGCCTGTTTCATGCCGCCGACGCCGGTGCCGACCGCCGGCTTCCTCGTCTTCGTCCAGCGCGAGAAAATCGTTCCGCTCGACATGAGCGCCGAGGATGCGGCCAAGCTCGTCATCTCGGTCGGCCTGGTCACCCCGCCTGAAGGCGGGCCTGTCGCCACGACGCGCAAGGGACGCAAGGTCTCCGAGCCTGTGCCCGCCGTGATCGAATCCTGATCCTCAACCGGCCCGCAGAAAGCGGATCGCCTCGTCACGGCGGTGAAGGTACAAAAGCGTGCGCAAGGCTTCGCCGCGCGGCGTCGTCAGGTCGGGATCGCGCTCGATGACATAGGCGGCGTCCTTGCGCGCAATCTCCAGAAGATCCGCGTGCGCTTCGAGGCTCGCGATACGAAAGCCGGGCGTGCCCGATTGCCGCGTGCCGAGCAGCTCGCCTTCGCCCCGCAGCTTCAGATCCTCTTCGGCGATCACGAAGCCGTCCTCGGTATCGCGCAGGATCGACAGGCGCGAATGCGCCGTCTGGCTGAGGGGCCCCTTGTAAAGCAGAATGCAGCTCGATGCCTCGTCGCCGCGCCCGACGCGACCGCGCAACTGGTGGAGCTGCGCCAGGCCGAAGCGCTCCGCATGCTCGATCACCATGATCGTCGCGTCGGGAACGTCGACGCCGACCTCGACCACGGTCGTGGCGACGAGCAGCCGCGTCTCGCCGTTCTTGAAGGCGAGCATGGCCGCATCCTTGTCGGGACCGGTCATGCGGCCATGGATGAGACCGGCGACGGGTCCGAGGCGCGCGACGAGGATCCTGAATCGCTCGTCCGCTGACATGAGATCCGAAAGCTCGGATTCTTCGACCAGCGGGCAGATCCAGTAGATCTTCTTGCCGTCCTCGATGGCCGCGCGGAGGCGTTCGACGACGTCGTCCAGCCGCTCCGTCGGCAGCGTGACGGTCTGGATCGGCTTGCGGCCCGCCGGCTTCTCGGTGAGCTTGGAGACGTCCATATCGCCGAAGGCGGCAAGTACCAGCGTGCGCGGGATCGGCGTCGCGGTCATCACCAGCATATGCGGCGACACGCCCTTGGCCGTCAGCCGGAGGCGCTGGTGGACGCCGAAGCGATGCTGTTCATCGACGACGGCGAGCAGCAGGCGATGAAAGGCGACGGTGTCCTGGAACAGGGCATGCGTGCCGATCACGATATCGGTCTCGCCCGAGGCCAGGCGATCGAGCACCGCATCGCGCTCGCGGCTCTTGGTCCGGCCGGTGAGGACGTCGATCCTCACGCCTGCGGGGCCCGCAAGTCGGCTGAGCGTCGTGAAATGCTGGCGGGCGAGAATTTCTGTCGGGGCCATCAGCGCCGCCTGTCCGCCGGCTTCGACGGCCGCCAGCATCGCCATCAGCGCGACCGCCGTCTTGCCCGAGCCGACATCGCCCTGGAGAAGCCGCAGCATGCGCTCCTCCCGTGCCATATCGGCGAGAATGTCGGCAACGGCTGCCGTCTGGCTTCCGGTCAGGGAGAAGGGCAGCGCGGAGATGACGGGGACGTTGAGGGCGCCAGTCGCCTTGACCGGCGTGCCCGGGAGCGCGCGAAGGCGCTGGCGAACGAGCGAGAGCGACAACTGCCCGGCGAGGAACTCGTCATAGGCAAGGCGCCGCCTTGCGGGAGCGCGTGGATCGATATCGCTCGCGTCGCGCGGCTCGTGAAGAGCGATGAACGCCTCGCGCGCCGTGAGAAATTCCTGTTTGTCGAGAAGCGCCTCGTCCAGCCATTCGGGAAAGTGCGGTAGACGGGTGAGGGCAGCCTCGACGGTCCGCCGCAAGGTTTTTGGCGAAAGCCCCGCCGTCAGCCCGTACACCGGCTCGACGAGGGCCATGGTCTCCGCGTCTTCCTCGCGCACCATCAGGTCCGGATGCACCATGGAGGCCCGACCGTTGAACCAGTCGACCTTGCCCGAGACGATGACGATATCGTCGATCGGCAGTTGCTTCTCCAGCCAGTTGCCCTTGACCTTGAAGAAGGTCAGCGCCAGCTCACCCGTATCGTCCTGCAGCATGACGCGATAGGGCATGGAGGAGCGACCCGGCGGCGGCGGCAGGTGACGATCGACCCGGCCCTTGATGGTGACGATGGCGCCGGCCAGCGCATGTGCCACGCCGGGCTGGTGACGGCGGTCCACGATCGAGTGCGGCGCGTGAAAGAGCAGATCCACCACCCGGCAGTCCTCGACGCTCTCCCGATTGAAAAGCCGGGCCAGGAATTCGCCGACTTTGGGACCAACGCCGGGCAGCGTATCGAGCGAGGCGAAAAGCGGGTCGAGAAGGGCAGGGCGCATCGGGGAACTTCACTTGACGAAACGGACTTTGGCAAGGCTGACAAGTCGGCGTGCAGCGTTTATAGGAGCGGCGGGACCGTGGCAGCAAGGCTCAATTTCCGCTCGTCCCGAACGACGGTCACGGCACCGGTTACCCGCCGCAAGAGGGACAGTCCATGACAGGCATCACCCGCACCAGTGCCGATCTCGATCTGCGCCGCCGCAAGATTCTCTTTCGTGCGTGGCATCGCGGGCTGCGCGAGATGGATCTCGTCTTCGGGCAGTTCGCCGACAATGAGCTTGCCGATCTGCCGGATAGCGATCTCGACGAACTGGAGCGCATCATGTCCGAGGAGGACAACGACCTCGTGAAATGGATTCTGGGCGAGCGTGACCTGCCCGATCATTTCCGCACGCCGCTCTTTGCCCGCATCTCCGCCTACCGCCCGGATTTCGAACCGCAGACGGGACCGGCGGCCACAGGACCTTCTGAATGATTGCCGGATTCGACAAGAAGAAGATTGCAGGCGTTGCGCGCGAGATCACCATCGGGCCGGTGCCGGCCGGCGTCGAGCCGCTGCTGCTGGCCGAGATCGCACGCGCGGAAGGGCCGGTCGCCTATATCCTGTCCGACGGGCAGCGCTTGGCCGATATCGAGCAGATGCTCGGTTTTGCTGCGCCCGATATTCCCGTTCTGACCCTACCGGGCTGGGACTGTCTTCCCTATGACCGGGTGTCTCCGAGCGCCGACGTCTCTGCCCGGCGGCTGTCTGCGCTGAGCGCACTGATCGCGCATGCCCGAAAGCCGCATCCAGCCATCGTGCTGGTCACCGTCAACGCGGCGCTGCAGAAGATGGCGGCGAAGGACGTGATCGAGGGTCTCGCCTTTTCCGCCCGGCCGGGCGCGAACATTCGCATGGACGACGTGGCGGCGCTCCTGTCGCGAAACGGGTTCGAGCGCGTGGCAACGGTGCGCGAGGTCGGCGAATATGCAGTGCGCGGCGGCATTCTCGATGTCTTCGTTCCCGGCAGCGCGGAGCCGGTGCGGCTGGATTTCTTCGGCGACACGCTGGAGACGATCCGGTCCTTCGATCCCGCAAGCCAGCGCACGACGGGGCAGGCGCGGTCGCTCGATCTCAACCCGATGAGCGAGGTGTCGCTGACGCCGGAAACGATCAGCCATTTCCGCACGCGCTATCTCGCGCTGTTCGGCGCGACGACACGCGACGATGCGCTGTATCAGGCCGTGTCCGAAGGGCGGCGCTATGCCGGCATGGAGCACTGGCTGCCGCTGTTCTACGATCATCTCGACAGCGTCTTCGATTATCTCCCGGGTTTCCGGATCGTCACCGACCATGTCGTGCGCGAGGCTGCGGCCGAACGCTCCAAGCTCGTTCACGACTATTACGACGCGCGGCGCGATACAGGGACGCAGGGCAAGAACCAGGCATCGCAGGGCACGCCCTACAAGCCGGTGCCGCCGGAGCAGCTTTACCTGACGACCGATCAGTTTTCCGCGGCCCTGACGAGTGGCAACGCCATTCGTCTGTCGCCCTTCTCCGAGCCGGAAGGCGATGGCCGCAAAGTCGTGACCATCGATGCGCGCCTGGGCGTGCGCTGGGCGAAGAACGCGAACGAGAGTGCGCCGGAGGGCGAACGCATCAACGTGTTCGACCAGGCCGTGAAATACATCGCCGACAAGCGCGCCAAGGGCGCCAAGGTGCTGGTGACCGGCTGGTCGGACGGATCGCTCGACCGCCTGCTACAGGTGCTTGCGGAGCATGGGCTCGGCAACATCAAGCCGGTCGCGTCGTTCAACGAGGTCGGCAAGCTGAAGGCCGGAGAGGCGGCCGCCGCCGTCCTCAGCCTGGAAAGCGGTTTTGAAAGCGGCGATCTCGTCGTCATCGGCGAGCAGGATATTCTCGGCGACCGGATGGTGCGCCGCTCCAAGCGCCGCAAGCGCGGCGCGGATTTCATCGCCGAAGTGGCCGGCCTCGATGAGGGTTCGATTGTCGTCCATGCCGAGCACGGCATCGGACGCTTCGTGGGCCTGCGAACCATCGAGGCGGCCGGGGCGCCGCATGCGTGCCTCGAACTCGTCTATGCCGACGACGCCAAACTCTATCTTCCGGTCGAAAATATCGACCTTCTCTCCCGCTACGGTTCGGAGGGGAGCGATGCCATCCTCGACAAGCTGGGCGGCGTGGCGTGGCAGGCCCGCAAGGCCAAGCTGAAAAAGCGGCTTCTCGATATGGCCGGCGGCCTCATCCGCATCGCGGCCGAGCGTCTGACACGGCGCGCACCCGTGCTGACGACGCCCGAAGGCATCTATGACGAGTTTGCGGCACGCTTTCCCTATGACGAGACCGAGGACCAGATGACCTCGATCGAGGCCGTCCGGGACGATCTCGGTGCCGGTCGCCCCATGGACCGGCTGGTGTGCGGCGACGTCGGCTTCGGCAAGACCGAGGTCGCGCTGCGTGCCGCCTTCATCGCGGCGATGAACGGCGTGCAGGTGGCGGTCGTCGTGCCCACCACGCTTCTCGCCCGCCAGCACTTCAAGTCTTTCACCGAGCGCTTCCGCGGTCTGCCGATCCGCCTGGCGCAGGCCTCGCGCCTCGTCGGCTCCAAGGAGCTGGCGCTGACGAAGAAGGAGGTCGCAGCCGGCAAAACCGATATCGTGGTGGGAACCCACGCTCTGCTCGGAAGCGCCATCAACTTCGCCAATCTCGGCCTCCTCATCATCGATGAGGAGCAGCATTTCGGCGTGAAGCACAAGGAAAGGCTGAAGGAGTTGAAGTCGGACGTCCACGTGCTGACGCTGTCGGCAACGCCGATCCCGCGGACGCTCCAGCTCGCCCTGACCGGCGTGCGGGAACTCTCGCTGATTACCACGCCGCCCGTCGATCGCATGGCCGTGCGCACGTTCATCTCGCCGTTCGACGCCCTGACGATCCGCGAAACGCTGATGCGCGAGCACTACCGCGGCGGACAGAGCTTCTACGTCTGCCCACGGCTGGCCGATCTCGACGACGTTCAGGCCTTCCTCCAGTCCGACGTGCCGGAACTGAAGGTCGCCATCGCCCACGGTCAGATGGCGGCGACCGAACTCGAGGACATCATGAACGCCTTCTACGAAGGGCGGTACGATGTGCTTCTGTCGACCACGATCGTCGAATCCGGCCTCGACGTTCCTCGCGCGAATACGCTGATCGTGCACCGGGCCGACATGTTCGGGCTGGCGCAGCTTTATCAGCTTCGCGGCCGGGTCGGGCGATCGAAGGTTCGCGCCTTCGCGCTGTTCACCCTGCCGGTGAACAAGACGCTGACGGGGCCGGCCGAACGGCGGCTGAAGGTTCTGCAGTCGCTCGACACGCTCGGCGCCGGTTTCCAGCTGGCGAGCCACGACCTCGATATCCGCGGTGCGGGCAATCTGCTCGGCGACGAACAATCCGGTCACATCAAGGAGGTCGGCTTCGAGCTCTACCAGCAGATGCTGGAAGAAGCCGTCGCGGAGCTCAAGGGCGACGACGAGGTGACCGATAGCGGTTGGTCGCCTCAGATCTCGGTGGGGACGCCGGTGATGATTCCGGACGAATACGTGCCGGATTTGCATCTTCGCCTGATGCTCTATCGCAGGCTCGGCGAGATCACCGAACTGGCCGATATCGACGCGTTCGGGGCGGAATTGATCGACCGTTTCGGGCCGCTGCCGATCGAGGTGCAGCACCTCCTGAAGATCGTCTACGTCAAATCGCTCTGCCGGACGGCCAATGTCGAGAAACTGGATGCCGGGCCGAAGGGCGTCGTGGTGCACTTCCGCAACCGCGATTTCCCGAACCCGGCGGGGCTCGTCGGCTATATCGCCAAGCAGGGGACGCTCGCCAAGGTGCGTCAGGACCAGAGCATCTTCTTCCAGCGCGATTATCCGACGCCCGAGAAGCGGCTTGCCGGCGCCGCCATGCTGATGACGCAGCTTGCGGGCATCGCCAAGGGATAAAGGGGCCAAGGCATAAAGGGGCCTACGAATACGTTTCATGCGGTCTATGTCGGACCGCGTGACACGCCTTTGCCGGGAACGGCGTCAGTTGATGTTGGTTTGATTCTTCATCTGGGCGATGTCCCGCAGTGCGCCGGTGAGGACTTCCACCGACTGGGCGCCCATGACGGCATATTTGCTCTCGATGATGAAGCAGGGGACGCCGGTCACGCCCATGTCGCGCGCCACCTCGATCTCGGTCTGGACGTCCGCCGTATCCGCGTTCGAGGCGAAGAGCGCGGTGACGACGGCGCGATCGAGGCCACCCGCCTCGGCGATATCGATCAGCGTTTCGCGGTCGCCAAGATTGCAGCCTTCCTCGAAATAGGCCCGAAACAGGCCCGACACGACATTCGCCTGAATGTCCGCACCCTCGGCCTGCGCCCAACGGACGAGCCTGTGCGCGTCGAGCGTATTGGGGGAGATCGTCACGGCATCGAAGTCGAAGGCGACGCCATCGGCGCGGCCGAGCGCCGTCAGGTTTTCATGCGCCCGGGCCACGGCCTCGCTCCCGCCGAGCTTTGCAGCCAGATGTGCCTTGTGATCGACACCCTCCGGCGGCAGATCCGGATTGAGCTGGTAAGGACGCCAGTTGACGGTGACCAGCATTTCGCTTGCAAGCTCCGCAATCGCTTTGTCCAGCCGCGCCTTGCCGAGATAGCACCAGGGGCAGACGACGTCCGAGACGACGTCGACGGTGACGTGTTCCATTTTCATTCCTTCCCTTGCTGAGGGGGTTGGCCGGCAGGCATCTGCGAGGCTGGCGATGCCGTCACCGTCTGCGCATCGACGTCCCACCAGGTCGGAAGGCTGTAGCCGTAGAGCGGCACGGTGTTCGGCCGTCCGATGCGCTTGTGGCGGCCGACCCATTGTGACGCCACATGGTAAAGCGGTACCGCGTAGAAGTTCGAAACGAGCATTCTGTCGTGGGCGCGGACGGCGGCGGTGAAATCCTCCTGCGAGCGCGCCTGCAGGATATTGTTGACCAGCGTGTCGACATCCTTGTCGGCGACGCCGGCAAAGTTGTCACTGCCCTCCCGGTTCCGGGACTGCGAGGTCCAGCGACCGACCTGCTCGATGCCGGGCGACAGGGAGGAGGGGAACGACTTGATGATGATGTCGTAGTCGAAGGACTGGCTGCGCTGCTGGTACTGCGAATCATCGACCGTGCGCACGCCGGCGCGGATGCCGACCGCAGCGAGGAAGCGCTGATAGGCCAGCGCCATCTTCTCCTGTCCCTCGTTCTGGGTCATGATCTCGAAAGCGAGCTGCTGGCCGTCGGCGTTCTTCATCTGGCCGTCGCGGATCGTGTAGCCGGCTTCGCGCAGCAGGGTCACGGCTTCGCGCAGGACGTTGCGGTCGCGTCCGGACGCATCGGTGACGGGGAGGCGATAGGTTCCGTCGAGCACGCCGGGCAGGATGCGGTTGCGGATATCGCCAAGCAGGTTCAGCTCACGATCGTCGGCTGGCTGGCCGAGATAGGAGAGGCCGGAATTCTGCCAGTAGCTCTGCGTGCGCGTGTAGGCGCCGTCATAGAGGTTCTTGTTCACCCATTCGAAATCGAAGACGAGGGCGAGCCCCTGCCGCAGCTTCGGATTGTCGAACATCGCGCGACGGGTGTTGAACACGAAGCCGAGCATGCCCGAGGGCGTCTTCGGCGAGAACGTATCCTTGATGACCTCTCCGGAGCGCACGGCCGGGAAATCGTAACTGCGCGCCCAGCGATTGGGGCTGCCTTCCGGGTAGATGTCGATCTCGCCCTTCTTGAAGGCCTCGAACAGCGAATTGTCCTGGAGAAAATACTCAACCGAGATGCGGTCGTAATTGTCCTGGCCGATCTTGGAGGGCAGGTCCTTCGCCCAATAGTTGGGGTCGCGCTCGTAGACGATCCGCTCGCCCGGCGTCACGGAGGCCACCTTGTAAGGCCCCGACCCGATCGGGAACGTCAGCGTCGTCTGGTCGAAGGTTTCGACCGGGGTGGCGTGCTTCGGCAGGATCGGCGTCATGGCGATGAGGAGCGGGAATTCGCGGTCGCTCTTCT
Organism: Rhizobium sp. PP-F2F-G48; assembly: GCF_004342335.1. NCBI lineage: Bacteria > Pseudomonadati > Pseudomonadota > Alphaproteobacteria > Hyphomicrobiales > Rhizobiaceae > Rhizobium > Rhizobium sp. PP-F2F-G48. Next base: position 988,097 of record NZ_SLVH01000001.1, read on the forward strand.
CGTTGAAGGTGAAGCGAACGCTCCGGTCTCCGACTTTTTCCATCTTCGCGACCTTGTCGAGCCGCGACGCGAACGGCACACGGCCCTTGTCGCGGAAGATCTCGAAGGTGAAGATCACATCCTCCGGTGTTACCGGCTGGCCGTCGGACCAGCGCGCCTTCGGATTGATATTGAACTGGATGAAGGTGCGGTCCTCGTCCCACTCCACCGTTTCCGCGAGCAGGCCGTAGAGCGAGAAGGCCTCGTCGCGCGAGCGCGTCATGAGGGAGTCATAGACGAGATTGCCATACTCCGGATCGAGCATGCCGCGCGCCGTGGTGCGCATGCTTTTCAGGATGAACGGGTTCAGATTGTCGAAAGACCCGACCACGCCATAGGAGATATGACCGCCTTTTTTGACCTGCGGATCGACGTAAGGAAAATTCTTGAAGCCGGCGGGCAGGGCGGGCGCCCCATGCATGGCAATGCCGTGAACGGGTTCGGCGCTGGCAAGGCCAGCGGCCGTCAGCGAGGTGAACAGGGCAAGGCCCAGAAACAATGCGCGCACGCGGTTCTCCGATGCGGACGGGCCCGGCAAGAACGCGAGCGGATCCAGAAACGATTCCCGCCAACCTATCATGCCGGGTCTTTTTTTGAAGCTTGCGCCGGTAGAATGGCCGTTATGTGGGGAGCGCGGGTCGAAATCTCACGCGCTTGCACGCAATTTTCGGCGGGCATGACTGGATTAGGCACGCGTGACGCGCTAGGAGAGGAAACCGCCACTGGACGGGTCATGCAATTGCCTCAATTGACCAACAGAGGAGCGGACGGCCGAGCACTCGCCCAGTCGAGCAAGCGGATGTCGAGCACGCAGATATTGGACGAGCAAGCGACATCGGGATGAGCGGGTGTGCTTCTGTGGTTCTCGAGACCGTTCAGGGTCGAGCGCAGAACGATCGCAACCGATCCTGTCGTGAACGTGATGTTGCGCGTCTTGTCGAGAGAGCGCTGCATCCGAGCCGCAGAAACGATGAATTCAGGAGACGGATATCGTTATGACCTTCAAGCCCACCCTTACCAGGAAAGTCGCAATTTCGGCTTTCGCCGGCGCCGTAGCAGCTGCCGCAATGCCGTCGGCGTCTTTCGCGCAGCAGGCCGGCCAGCGCGCGCCGCAGGGCTGGTTCAAAGTCTGCACCAAGCAGGAAGATAACGACGTCTGCATCGTACAGAACCTGCTCTCCGCCAATAATGGCCAGCTGGTCACCGCTGCCGGCCTCATCAGCGTGCAGGGCAAGGTCAACCGCAAGATCCTTCAGGTCTCGGTGCCGTCCGCGCGCCTGCTGCCGCCCGGCGTTCAGGTGCAGATCGACGGTGGCAAGCCGATCAAGCTCGACTACGCCATCTGCATGCCCGACAAGTGCGTGGCCGAAGCGCCGCTGACCGACGCCGTCATCGCCAGCCTGAAGAAGGGCAGCGAGGTCGTGTTCACGTCGATCAACTTCCAGCGCGCGCCGAACCCGATCAAGATGTCGCTCGAAGGCTTCACCGGCGTCTTCGACGGCGAGCCGATCGAGCAGTCTAAGCTGCAGGAACGCCAGCGTCTGCTGCAGGAAGAAATGCAGAAGAAAGCGGAAGATGCCCGCAAGAAGCTTGAGGAAGCCCAGAAGGCTGCCAAGCAGAACTGATCAGCGGCCTATCATGGCCCAACAAAAAGCCCGGATCCTGCGATCCGGGCTCAGCTTGCTGACAAAGTCCCTTTGGAATTCGATTCAGCGACTTTGATTCCCATCCGTTCACGCTTCGATTCAGGGACGTTCCGTGAATCCTCGCTCGATTGGAAGGGTGTCGAGGGTTTGTCAGCAGTCTGAGCCCGGATCCTGCGATCCGGGCTTTTCTGTCTCTAGACAGGGGACGTTCGTTCCGATCAGTGCGTAACAACCGCCTTCGGCTTGTACTGGCCGATGGTTTCGGGGTCGAAGAACGTTTCGACCTGCGAGTGACGAACGGGGGTGCCCGTCTCGTCCGACATCAGGTTCTGCTCTGAGACGTAGGCGACATATTCGCTCTCGTCGTTTTCCGCCAGCAGGTGATAGAATGGCTGATCGCGATCAGGCCGCACCTCGGCCGGAATGGCGTTCCACCATTCTTCCGTGTTCGCGTATTCCGCATCAACGTCGAAGATCACGCCACGGAACGGGAAAAGCCGGTGGCGAACCACTTGACCGATCTGGAACTTTGCATCTCTCTGTTTCATCATGACCGTATTCCTTTCCTTCAATATGTGGGAGGAAACGCTCCGAGATCAAGGGACGAAGGGTGAACACAAAAATATTACACCCTAAAAAAGTCTCATCGTCTTAAAACGGAATGTTGCGGCTGAAACGACCACTGAAACGGCAAAAGGCCGACGCTTGCGGCGCCGGCCTTTTCCGTTCGTCTGACGTGGGATCAACCCGAATAATACATGTCGAATTCGACCGGGTGCGGGGTCATGTCGTAGCGCATGACTTCCGCCATCTTCAGTTCGATATAGGCGTCGATCTGGTCGTCGTCGAAGACGCCGCCGGCCGTGAGGAATTTCCGGTCGCGATCGAGATTTTCGAGCGCTTCGCGAAGCGAGCCGCAGACCGTCGGGATCTTCTTCAGTTCCTTGGCCGGCAGGTCGTAGAGATCCTTGTCCATCGCCTTGCCGGGATGGATCTTGTTGCGGATGCCATCGAGACCGGCCATCAGCATGGAGGCGAAGGCCAGATAGGGATTTGCCAGCGGATCGGGGAAGCGGACTTCGACACGCTTCGACTTGGCGCCGGAGCCGAAGGGGATGCGGCAGGAGGCCGAGCGGTTGCGGGCGGAATAGGCCAGCAGAACAGGAGCCTCGTAGCCCGGAACCAGACGCTTGTAGGAGTTGGTCGTCGGGTTGGTGAAGGCATTGATGGCCTTGGCGTGGCGAATAATGCCGCCGATGTAGAACAGGCAGTTTTCCGAAAGGCCGGCATATTCGTCGCCGGCGAAGGTCGGCTTGCCGTCCTTCCAGATCGACTGGTGCACATGCATGCCCGAGCCATTGTCGCCGAAGATGGGCTTCGGCATGAAGGTCGCCGTCTTGCCGTAGGCGTTCGCAACCTGGTGCACGACGTATTTGTAGATCTGGATCTGGTCGGCGCTGCGAACCAGCGTGTCGAATTTCACGCCGAGTTCGTGCTGCGCAGCCGCCACTTCATGGTGCTGCTTCTCGACCGTCACGCCCATTTCCGACAGAACGGTGAGCATTTCCGAGCGCATGTCCTGGCAGCTGTCGATCGGCGGGACGGGGAAGTAGCCGCCCTTGACGCGCGGACGGTGGCCAAGGTTTCCGGTGTCGTAGGCCGTGTCGTCGTTCGACGGCAGTTCTGAGGAATCGAGCTTGAAGCCGGTATTGTAGGGGTCGGCCTTGTAGCGGACGTCGTCGAAAATGAAGAACTCCGGCTCGGGGCCGACGAAGACGGTGTCGCCGATACCGGACGACTTCAGATAGGCTTCCGCCTTCTTCGCCGTTCCGCGCGGGTCGCGATTGTAGGCCTCGCCCGAGATCGGATCGAGGATGTCGCAGACCACGACCATGGTGGACTGGGCGAAGAACGGGTCCATATGCACCGTGGCCGTATCCGGCATCAGCACCATGTCGGACTCGTTGATGGCCTTCCAGCCGCCAATGGACGAGCCGTCGAACATGACGCCATCGACGAACATGTCTTCATCGACGCAGGACACATCCATCGTCACGTGCTGAAGCTTGCCCTTGGGATCGGTGAATCGAAGGTCGACGAACTTGACGTCGTTTTCCTTGATCTGCTTGAGGATGTCGCTCGCAGTCGTCATATCGGAGATGTCCTTCCCTGTCGGTTATAGGCCGCCGCGCGAATGCGGCGGCGTGAAATCAGATGGCGTCGACGCCGGTTTCGCCCGTGCGGATTCGGATGACCTCTTCCACGTTCGAAACGAAAATCTTGCCGTCGCCGATCCGCCCTGTCTGGGCGGCCTTGCGGATCGCCTCGATGACGGCATCTGCATTCTCGTCGGCGAGAACCACTTCGACCTTCACCTTAGGCAGAAAATCCACGACATATTCGGCGCCTCGATAGAGTTCGGTATGGCCCTTCTGCCGTCCGAAACCCTTGGCTTCCGTCACCGTAATACCCTGGAGCCCGACTTCCTGAAGGGCCTCCTTCACTTCATCCAGCTTGAATGGCTTGATGATCGCCTCGACCTTTTTCATGAGAAAATGTCTCTCCGCTTCTCCCGTTGGAACAGGGGAATCCCCGCTCGCCCCACCATATGCATTTAGCATGCCATGTCTTCAAAATCTCGACGCATTTGCCTTTGGTGTGCGTGGATCGGAAGCGGTTTTTCTCGTTCCGCGCCAGTATTGCAGGAGAATGCCTATTTCTTGTGAAATGCGAGCGGTTTACGGCAATTTGATGCACTGCGAGACGAATTTGACCGGTTTCAGCATGATATTTGAGCGCCAAATATATGCAGATGCTCAGGAATTGGTCAACACGCATTCCTGTGAGACGCTTGATTTCCAGCTTTCGCCTCTGCAGTGTAAGAGCAGGATCACGCATTTTTGCGGAGGTGGCAAGATGGGTTTCGAGACGAGCATGGCAACCTGGATCGTGACCCCGGAGGACATGGGAAAGGTGGACGCGGCGGCCGCCGCATCCGGCCTCTCATCCTTCGGCTTGATGCGCGCCGCGGGCTACGCGGTCGCCGCCGCCGCGCTGCGGCATTATCCCGATGCGATCCGCTTCGTCTGCCTCTGCGGCCCCGGCAACAACGGCGGCGATGGGCTCGTCGCTGCGGAAGCGCTGGCCGACAGCGGCGCAAGCGTTGCGGTGTTTCTCCTGCAAGGCGCCTCACGCTCCAGCGGAGATGCCGCCACCGCTTTCGCGCACCTCTCCGTCGCCGGCCAGGCCATCGCCGACTATGTCCCCAGCACGGGCGATGTCGTCATCGACGGTCTGTTCGGCGCGGGACTCTCGCGTGCCGTTTCGGCTGAGGTCGCCGATTTGATGAAGGCGGTTACCTCTGCGGGACTGCCGGTCGTCGCGATCGATCTGCCATCCGGGATCGATGGGAGATCCGGCAACGTGCTCGGGGCGTGCTTTCAGGCGTCGCATACGGTCACGTTCATGACCCGCAAGCCAGGACATATTCTCCTGCCGGGACGGTCCGCCTGCGGCGCGCTCGAGGTTGTCGATATCGGCATCCCCAGGCGAATCCTGCAAGCGCATCGGCGTGCGATTGCGGAGAATACGCCGGCGCTTTGGGCGGATGCCGTGAAGGCGCTCGATCCGTCGGCGCACAAGTACCGTCGGGGGCATCTCGTCGTCTTCTCCGGTCCGGCGAACAGCAGCGGCGCTGCGCGGATGAGCGCGACGGCGGGCCTCTCCTCGGGTGCCGGTCTCGTCACGATGGTCGCGTCATCGGAGGCGATGCCGACGCTTGCCGCGCATCTGACGGCGGTCATGCTGAAGCCCGTCGATAGCGAGGCGATGCTGCACGATCTCCTCGACGACGAGCGCCTCAACGCCTTCGTGCTCGGGCCGGGCTTTGGCGATGCCGAGCGGGCCCGGATGATCGTTGCAGGCCTCTGCGAGCGATCGCTGGTACTCGACGCGGATGGCATCACCGCCTTTCGCGAGGATCCGCAGGCTCTTTTCGCGGCTTTCCAAGGCCCGGTTCGTCTCGTCCTGACCCCGCATGACGGTGAATTCGCCCGTCTTTTCCCGGATCTCGGGTCGGACGAGACGCTCTCCAAGATTGATCGCGCGACAGAGGCGGCCCGGCGCAGCAATGCTGTCATCGTCCTCAAGGGCTCGGATACCGGCATCGCCGCCCCGGATGGCCGGGTCGCGATCAACGCGAACGCCCCGCCCTGGCTCGCAACGGCCGGCTCGGGCGATGTACTCGCCGGCATGATCGGCGCGCATATGGCGCAGGGCATGCCCGCCTTCGAAGCCGCGGCCAGCGCCGTTTGGCGTCACGGCGCTGCCGGGCAAACGGCGGGCGAGGGGATGACGGCCGAAGACCTGCTCCGTGCGATCAGGCCGCTGCCGCACAGACCATAGCGGTCAGACCATAGCGCTCAGACAAGCAGCGAAAACGCTGACAAGACATAGGCTCGCAGCCGGATCTCTTCCTGCTAAGCGAAACGTTTCTGCAATTCGATCGCGCCCCTGGGTGCGTTGACCTTGCCCTCGTGTATGAAGAAGGCGAAGACGTCTCGCGGATGGTGTGGCAGGGGATCGGCCAGCAAGGGCAATCCTTCCGCAACACCGCCGGATCTCCAGGTTTCGAGGCGGGCCTGCCATTGGGAGAGGCGCTTTTCGTCGTAGCAGGTCTCGATATCGTCGCTGCCCGTCTGCAGACGTGCATAGACGAAATCAGCGCTTACGTCCGCGAGCAGCGGATATTCCGCGTGATCGGCGCAGACGATGGCGACGTTGTGCCGTCGCGCCATATCGACGAATTCCGGGGTCTGAAACGAGATGTGGCGCACCTCGATGGCGTGCCGCAGGGCAAGCCCGTCCTGCTTTTCCGGCAGAAGCGCCAGAAAAGCCTCGAAATCGGCAGCATCGAACTTCTTCGTCGGCATGAACTGCCAGAGGATCGGCCCGAGCTTGGCGCCGAGTTCGGTCAGGCCCTGCCCGAGGAAACGGGCAATCGACTCCCCGGCATCCGCCAGCACCTTCTTGTTGGTCGCAAAGCGGCTCGCCTTCAGCGTGAAGACGAAATCATCCGGAACCTCCGACGCCCATTTCGCAAACGTCTCCGGCTTTTGCGAGCTGTAATAGGTCCCGTTGACCTCGATCACCTGCAGCGCCTTGCCGGCAAACTCCAGCTGCCGCTTTTTCGCAAGCCCCTCGGGATAGAACGTCCCTTCCCAAGGATCGAACGTCCAGCCGCCGATGCCGACACGGACCTTACCCATCTTACCGTTCATGATGCCAACTCATCGCCTAATCCCTCTTCCTTCGCCCAATTCCCTGCCTCGCGGATTACTCGGCCGCGACAGCTTTGCGGACGGGACGACGCTCCAGCAACTCCTTCAGGAAATGGCCGGTATGCGACCGCTTCTCCTTGACGATCTGCTCCGGCGTGCCCTCGGCCACGACCTGCCCGCCACCATCGCCGCCCTCCGGACCGAAATCGAGTATCCAGTCGGCGGTCTTGATGACCTCCAGATTGTGCTCGATCACGACGACGGAATTGCCCTGGTTGACGAGTTCGTGCAGCAGTTCCAGCAGCTTCGCCACATCATGGAAATGCAGCCCCGTCGTCGGCTCATCGAGAATATAGAGCGTGCGCCCGGTCGAGCGCTTGGACAGTTCCTTGGCCAGCTTGACGCGCTGCGCTTCGCCGCCCGACAGCGTGTTGGCCTGCTGACCGACCTTGATGTAGCCGAGCCCGACCTCGTTGAGCGTTACGAGCTTGTCGCGCACCGCCGGCACGGCTGCAAAGAACTCGACGCCTTCCTCGACCGTCATGTCCAGTACGTCCGCGATCGACTTGCCCTTGAAGGTCACATCCAGGGTTTCGCGATTGTAGCGTTTCCCATGGCAGACATCGCAGGTGACGTAGACATCCGGGAGGAAGTGCATCTCGATCTTGATGACGCCATCCCCCTGACAGGCCTCGCAGCGACCGCCCTTCACATTGAACGAGAAGCGTCCGGGCTGGTAGCCCCGGGCCTTTGCCTCCGGCAGCCCCGAAAACCAATCCCGGATGGGCGTAAAGGCGCCGGTATAAGTGGCAGGGTTCGAGCGCGGCGTCCGGCCGATCGGCGACTGGTCGATATCGATGACCTTGTCGATATGTTCGAACCCGTCGATGCGGTCGTGATCGGCCGGAATTTCGCGCGCGCCCATCACCCGTCGCGCCGCCGATTTGTAGAGCGTTTCGATGAGAAAGGTGGACTTGCCGCCACCGGAGACGCCCGTCACGGCGGTGAAGACCCCGAGCGGGATGGACGCCGTGACATTCTTCAGATTGTTGCCGCGGGCACCGACGACGGTCAGTTCCTTTTTCTTCTTCGGCTTGCGCCGCTCGGCAGGCACCGAGACAGAAAGGTCGCCCGAGAGATATTTGCCTGTCAGAGAAGTAGGGTGATCGATGATCTCCTGCGGCGTGCCGGAAGCCACGACCTGGCCGCCATGAATGCCGGCAGCCGGACCGATATCGACAACATAGTCGGCCGTCAGAATCGCGTCTTCGTCGTGCTCGACCACGATGACGGTATTTCCAATGTCGCGCAGATGCCGCAGCGTATCGAGAAGGCGCGCATTGTCACGCTGATGCAGGCCGATCGACGGCTCGTCCAGCACGTAGAGCACGCCCGTCAGGCCCGATCCGATCTGCGAGGCGAGCCGGATGCGCTGGCTTTCGCCGCCCGACAAGGTACCGGAATTTCGCGAAAGACTGAGGTAATCCAGCCCGACATCGTTCAGGAAGCGCAGGCGATCGCGAATCTCCTTCAGGATCCGAACGGCAATCTCGTTCTGCTTCTCCGTTAGGCGGGCGGGCAGATCCTCGAACCAATCCCGCGCGACGCGGATCGACATGTTCGTCACCTCGCCGATTTGAAGCCGGTCGATCTTGACGGCCAGCGCCTCGGGCTTCAGCCGGAAACCTTTGCAGGCCGGGCAGGGGGCTGCCGACATGTAACGCTCGATCTCCTCGCGCGCCCAGGCCGATTCGGTTTCTTTCCAGCGCCGTTCGAGGTTGGGGACGATCCCTTCGAACGTCTTCGTGGTGTTGTACGAGCGTGCGCCATCCGCATACTGGAACACGATCTTTTCGTCCGTCCCGCGCAGGATCGCCTTTTTCGCAGCATCCGACAGATCCGCCCAGGTGCTGCTCAGCTTGAAGCCGAACGCCTTGCCGAGCGCTTCCAGCGTTTGATTGTAGTAAGGCGACGACGATTTGGCCCAGGGGGCGATCGCCCCGTTTTTCAGGGTCCGATCGTGTTCCGGAACGATGAGGGCCTCGTCGATCTTCTGCTGACTGCCGAGGCCGTCGCAGGTGGAGCAGGCACCGAACGGATTGTTGAAGGAAAACAGCCGCGGTTCGATCTCGGAAATCGTGAAGCCGGAGACGGGGCAGGCGAATTTCTCCGAAAACAGCACCCGCTCATGCGTCTCGTTGAGCGATTTGTTCGCGGAGCCGCCGGCCGAGGTCTCCTTCTCGGGCAGAGGCTTGTCGGCAAATTCGGCTATCGCAAGACCATCGGCCAGCCTGAGCGATGTTTCCAGACTGTCGGCCAGCCGCGCAGCAATATCGCCGCGCACGACCAGGCGATCGACCACCACATCGATATCGTGCTTGTATTTCTTGTCGAGCGCGGGGACATCGGCGATCTCGTAGAACTGGCCATCGACCTTGACGCGCTGAAAGCCCTTTTTCATCAGCTCCGCGAGTTCTTTCTTGTACTCGCCCTTACGGCCCCGGATCATCGGCGCGAGGATGTACAGGCGAGCGCCTTCCTCCATCGCAAGGATACGGTCAACCATCTGGCTCACCGTCTGGCTCTCGATTGGCAGCCCGGTCGCCGGCGAATAGGGGACACCGACGCGCGCGAAAAGAAGGCGCATATAGTCGTAGATCTCCGTCACCGTTCCCACGGTCGAGCGGGGGTTCTTCGACGTCGTCTTCTGTTCGATCGAAATTGCGGGCGAAAGACCTTCGATCAGGTCCACATCCGGCTTCTGCATCATCTCCAGAAACTGGCGCGCATAGGCCGACAGGCTCTCGACGTAGCGCCTCTGCCCTTCCGCATAGATCGTGTCGAAGGCGAGCGACGATTTTCCCGACCCGGAAAGGCCGGTCATCACGATCAGTTTGTTGCGCGGGAGATCGAGGTCGATACCCTTGAGATTGTGCTCCCGCGCACCGCGGATCGAGATGGTCTTGAATTCGCTCATGGTCAAACGCTCTGTATGGGGACGAAGCCCTTACTTAAGATCAATACTTCATATGTCGACCCGGCCTCGGGCGAAACCGCAATTCGAACGTCCCGGTCCGGGCAGGCTCGTTGAGCATCGGAAGCCCGGCGCGTGCATGGTTGACAGGATCATAACGAAGAATTAGAACAAATAAAGAACAAATTTGCAAACTGTTGTGGATTGCCGCGGGTCGAGGGCGAAAAGCCAGATCCAACAGCGTAGGCTTTGCGCACATTGCGGGACGTTGGGCCGCTTTCAGGAGACAGGACAAAGAGATGGCTGGTAGCGTAAACAAGGTGATCCTCATCGGAAATGTCGGGGCGGACCCGGAAATCCGGCGGACGCAGGACGGAAAGCCGATCGCGAACCTGCGCATCGCCACGTCCGAAAGCTGGCGCGACCGAAATTCGGGCGAGCGACGCGAGAAGACCGAGTGGCATACGGTCGTCGTTTTCAACGAGGGCCTGTGCAAGGTCGTCGAACAATATGTGAAGAAGGGCGCCAAGCTTTATCTCGAAGGCGCCTTGCAGACACGCAAATGGCAGGACAAGGACGGCAACGACCGCTATTCCACCGAAGTGGTGCTTCAGGGCTTCAATTCGACGCTGACCATGCTGGATGGCCGTGACGGCGGCGGCGGTAGTGGTGGTGGAAACCGTGGGAGTTCGGATTACGGCGGGGGCAGCGGACCGAACTATGGCGACGATTTCGATCGTCCGGCCCAGTCGTCCGGCGGTCGTTCGGGCGGCAGCACCGGCGGGGCGAGCGGTGGCTTCTCGCGCGATCTGGATGACGACATTCCGTTCTGATTCCGTCTTGGACACCGAGTGTCAAATAGCCTTTTCGCCGTTGCGAGCCTGCTTGCGACGGCGTTTCTTATTGCCGGAGCGATGAACGCTGATCTCAAGGTCTGTCCTTTCGGAAAGGACCTCGCCGCAAGCAACGCATCTGAACGAATTCGCCTTTTCGTCGATGAACGGTTCACTTCGGCGGAATGGCACTTGCAGAACACATGAGGAACATATAACACTGTTCTTGCTTTGTTTCGTGACTTTGGAGTCGTTTGATCATGCTGACCCGCAAGCAACAGGAATTGTTGATTTTCATTCATGAGCGCATGAAGGAATCGGGTGTTCCGCCATCGTTCGACGAGATGAAGGATGCTCTGGAACTGGCCTCCAAGTCCGGCATCCATCGGCTGATCACGGCGCTCGAAGAGCGTGGCTTTATCCGGCGCTTGCCAAACAGGGCGCGGGCGCTCGAGGTGATCAAGCTGCCGGACGCCTATCTCGCGTCGACACCGCCGAAGCGGGGGTTTTCACCGAGCGTCATTCAGGGAAGTCGCCCGTCCTCTGTCCCGGAAACACCGGCGAAGGCTGCCATTGGCGTCGGAAACGATAACAGCGTCTCCGTTCCTGTCATGGGTCGGATTGCTGCCGGCGTGCCGATTTCCGCTATCCAGAACAACACGCATGACATTGCCGTTCCCGCTTTCATGCTCGGCAGTGGCGAGCATTATGCGTTGGAAGTTCGGGGGGACTCGATGATCGAAGCGGGCATTCTCGATGGCGATACCGTCATCATCCGGAGTGCGAACAGCGCCAGCCCGGGCGAGATCGTCGTGGCCTTGGTCGATGACGAAGAGGCGACCTTGAAACGCTTCCGCCGCAAGGGAGCCTCTGTCGCTCTGGAGGCGGCCAACCCGGCCTATGAGACGCGGATTTTCGGACCGGACCGGGTCAAGGTTCAGGGAAAGCTTGTCGGCTTGATCCGCCACTACCAGTAAAAAGGATATGGTTTCCGGCGAGGGGTGGCCGATTGGAGGCGTCGGTCTCCAGGGCAAGCATCGGTTTTCCTCGTCCTGAATTCCTCGTCCTGTCCGCTTCGATAGTGACCTCGCGCCGTGCATTTCATCAATGCGCGGTTTGCTTGTTTCTCATGGTGCGGCCTTCTTTCTGTTGCTTTCGTTCGACAAGGATGGAGGCGGGGATTGCTATTCTCGAAACCGTTGGGGAGGCGAAGAGGATACGAGAAGCGGATGCAGGCACTCGGCTCGCGAGATCCAGCGGCACGCGTTTTTCAGAGAAATCTGCACGATGGAGAAGCAGACGGAACTGCTTGCGGACATCGGCGTTAACCGGCCGAACACTGCGGAGACCGAGATGCCGGGAACATTGGAAAGTTTTGAAGTCCTGGTCTTCGACGATCGCGAAGGCGAGATTTCGCTATCCGATCGACCATTGAGCATCAAGACCGCCGATGAAGCCCGCGCTTTGGCCAGTCGTCTTGCACGCGGACATGCGGGCACGGCAGTCGTCTCAAGGCGGGGCAACACAGCGATTGGCGAAGCCGGCCCAGCCCTCGTTCTTGAGCAGCATGGTCGGATCGGCGATTTCGACTGAAGATCGCTGATAAAGGATCGCTGGCAATGGCGCCGTACCATCTCTTTTCAAGCGCAGACCGTGCGCAAAGGATCACGCTATGAGAATGATTTTCGTCGGGATGCTAGCATCCGTCCTTAGTATCCTCGTGATCAAGTACGCCAACAACGATCTCGGCAATGGCGTTCCCATGACGACAGTTGGAGCAGCCAGCTCACTCTAAAGCCCAACGTCTGTCTGGCTGCTTCCACTATTGTTGATTCCGGCATCTTTCGGCACAACGGCGTCCGCTATTCGTGAATGGTATAGGATCCCATCTCGCACAGGTTTTGCTTGTCTTCAGTCGTCGCCAAGTCTGACCCCTCCTCGAACTCGAACCGCATGTCGTAGTCGCAAACGTCGCGTCCGTCCGCGATCGTCAGTTCGATCGTCTCGCCAGGACTGAGCACCTGCTCTCCGAAGACGTCCCTCTCCCAGTCGCTGACGCCGACGGGTGACGTGTAGAATCGCGTGAGAACCGATTGCGTACCGTTCTTCAGCGTGAAGACAAGATCTTCCGCTTGCGCGGGGTTTGACAAGAAGGTGGCGCTCACCAAGAGGGCGCCTGCCATGCAGTTTTTTGTGATCATGTCGTTCAGTCTCCTCCCCAGGAAATTCGATTGCGTCCGTTCGAGTACGCTAATCGAAGAATAGCGAAGGCCTCATCACTTTCAATCGATTTGTCGCGCACCTGTCCGAGATGACGGCTTTCCTTTTTTGGCATTGCACTAGGCTCAGGACTCATAAAATTCACAGCCAGAAGATAACAGCGGCTGCGATGCAGATGCTCGAGAAGAAGGTATGTGCACAGCGGTCGTAGCGGGTGTGAATGCGCCGCCAGTCCTTGAGCCTGCCGAACATGTTCTCGATTTTGTGGCGCTTCTTGTAGAGAACAGGATCGTG